>JAEXCS010000015.1 GCA_023402075.1 Bacillota bacterium
CGCAAGCTGTTGAGTACCTGTGAAATCATATTTTTATGAAGGAGGGAAGCATAGTGCCCAGAAGAGGTAATGTTCCCAAGAGAGAGATCTTGCCCGATCCTATGTACAACTCCGTGCTGGTGACCAAGCTGGTCAACAGCATCATGTTGGACGGTAAAAAGGGCGTTGCACAGAAGGTCGTTTACGGTGCCTTTGACATCATCAAGGACAAGACCGAGAAGGATCCTCTGGAAGTGTTCACCCAGGCTATGGAGAATATCATGCCCAGCCTGGAGGTCAAGGCCCGCCGTGTCGGCGGTGCCACGTATCAGGTCCCCATGGAGGTTCGCCCCGCCCGTCGCCAGACCCTCGGTCTGCGCTGGCTGACGAACTACTCCCGCGCCCGCGGTGAGCGCACCATGGCCGAGCGTCTCGCCGGCGAGATCATGGACGCCGCCAACAACACCGGCTCTGCCGTGAAGAAGCGCGAGGACACCCACAAGATGGCAGAGTCCAACAAGGCCTTTGCCCATTTCCGCTGGTAAGCTTACCAACGAAGCAAAAAGGAGAACGGTATGCCGAGAAAGGTTACACTGGAAAATACGAGAAATATCGGCATCATGGCACACATCGATGCAGGCAAGACCACGACCACAGAGCGTATTTTGTACTATACGGGCGTGAACTACAAGCTGGGTGAGACGCACGAGGGTACCGCTACCATGGACTGGATGGAGCAGGAGCAGGAGCGTGGTATCACCATCACCTCCGCCGCTACCACCTGCTACTGGAAGGGCTCCAAGGATCAGTTCCCCCAGACGCGTATCAACATCATTGACACACCGGGTCATGTGGACTTCACTGTGGAGGTGGAACGTTCTCTGCGCGTGCTGGACGGTTCCGTCACTGTTATGTGTGCCAAGGGTGGTGTGGAGCCGCAGTCCGAGACTGTGTGGCGTCAGGCCGATCACTACCATGTCCCCCGGATGATCTACGTCAACAAGATGGACATCACCGGCGCGGATTTCTTCCACGTGCTGGACATGGTGCATGACCGCCTGAAGGCCAACGCCGTCCCCATCCAGCTGCCCATCGGGAAAGAGGATACCTTCCGCGGTATCATTGACCTAGTGGAGATGGATGCCGATATTTATTACGATCAGTTGGGCAAGGATATGCGCGTGGAGCCTATCCCCGAGGATTTGGTAGACCTTGCCAACGAGTACCGCGAGAAGCTGCTGGACGCCGTTTCCATGTTCGACGACGAGATCATGGAGATGTATCTGGAGGGGAAGGAGATCCCCACCGAAAAGATCCGCAACGCCATCCGCCAGGCCACCTGCGCCGTGGAGATGGTGCCCGTGGTCTGCGGCTCCAGCTATCGCAACAAGGGCGTGCAGAAGCTGCTGGACGCCATCGTGGACTATATGCCCGCCCCCACCGACGTCCCCGCTATCAAGGGCGTCAACCCCAAGACCGACGAGGAGGAGGAGCGTAAGTCTTCCGACGACGAGCCCTTCGCCGCGCTGGCATTCAAGATCATGACCGATCCCTATGTGGGTCGTCTGAGCTTCTTCCGCGTCTACTCCGGCACGCTGAGCACCGGTTCCTCTGTCCTCAATGCCACTAAGGGCAAGCGCGAGCGTATGGGGCGCATTTTGCAGATGCACGCCAACCACCGCGAGGACATTGATACGGTCTACTCCGGCGACATCGCCGCCGTGGTGGGTCTGAAGAACACCACCACCGGCGATACCCTGTGTGATGAGAAGCATCCCATCATTCTGGAGTCCATGGAGTTCCCGGAGCCTGTGATCCGCGTGGCCATTGAGCCCAAGACCAAGGCCGGTCAGGAGAAGATGAGCGTGGCTCTCGCCAAGCTGGCAGAGGAGGACCCCACCTTCCGCACCTACACCGACGAGGAGACGGGTCAGACCATCATCGCCGGTATGGGCGAGCTGCACCTGGAAATCATCGTGGATCGTCTGCTCCGCGAGTTCAAGGTGGAGGCCAACGTGGGCGCACCTCAGGTGGCGTACAAGGAGACCATCCGCAAGGCGGTGGATCAGGATACCAAGTATGCCCGTCAGTCCGGCGGTAAGGGTCAGTACGGTCACGTCAAGATCCACGTGGAGCCCAACGAGTCCGGCAAGGGCTACGAATTTGTCAACGCAGTGGTGGGCGGCGCGATCCCCAAGGAGTATATCCCTGCTATCGACGCCGGTATTCAGGGCGCAATGCTCTCCGGCACCGTGGCTGGCTATCCCGTGGTGGATGTGAAGGTCACCCTGTTCGACGGCTCCTACCACGAGGTGGACTCCTCCGAGATGGCGTTCAAGATCGCCGGCTCCATGGCCTTCAAGGAGGCTATGCGTAAGGCGGAGCCCACGCTGCTGGAGCCCATTATGAAGGTCTGCGTTATCGTGCCCGACGAGTATATGGGCGACGTTATCGGCGACCTGAATGCCCGCCGCGGTCAGATCCAGGGCTATGAGATGCGCTCCGGCGCACAGCAGATCGATGCGTTCGTTCCGCTGGCTGAGATGTTCGGTTATGCCACCGATCTGCGTTCCCGTACACAGGGCCGCGGTCAGTACACCATGGAGCCCAGCCACTATATCGAGCTGCCCAAGGGTCTGCAGGAGAAGCTCATCGCCAAGCGCACCGGTAAGGAAAATTTGTAAAAACGTATTTTACGATTGATTTTCCCACCGAAATATTGTAAAATGGCAGTGTTAGACTGTAACGCTGCCCACACATGATACAAAAATGTTAAGGAGGATCATTTCAAATGGCTAAGCAGAAATTTGAGAGAACTAAGCCCCACGTTAACATCGGTACCATCGGTCACATCGACCATGGTAAGACTACCCTGACCGCAGCCATCACCAAGTTCCTGGCTCTGCAGGGCGGTGCTGAGTACACCGATTACGCTTCCATCGATAAGGCTCCCGAAGAGCGCGAGCGCGGCATTACCATCAACACCGCCCACGTGGAGTACGAGACCGCCAAGCGTCACTATGCCCACGTTGACTGCCCGGGCCACGCCGACTATATCAAGAACATGATCACCGGTGCTGCCCAGATGGACGGTGCTATCCTGGTTATCGCTGCCTCCGACGGCCCCATGGCGCAGACTCGTGAGCACCTGCTGCTGGCCCGTCAGGTGAACGTGCCCTCCGTTCTGGTGTTCCTGAACAAGTGCGACCAGGTCGACGATGAGGAGCTGCTGGAGCTGGTGGAGATGGAAGTTCGCGAGCTGCTGGACTTCTACGGCTTCCCCGGCGATGACACCCCCATCATCCGCGGTTCCGCTCTGAACGCTCTGGTTTCCGAGTCCACCGATCCCAACGCTCCCGAGTATGCCTGCATCAAGGAGCTGATGGACGCTGTTGACTCTTGGATCCCCACCCCCGACCGCAAGGAGGATATGCCCTTCCTGATGCCCGTCGAGGACGTGTTCACCATCTCCGGCCGTGGTACCGTGGCTACCGGCCGTGTGGAGCGCGGTAAGCTGACTCTGAATGAGAAGGTCGAGATCGTCGGTCTGTCCGATGAGAAGCGCGAGACCACCGTTACCGGTATCGAGATGTTCCACAAGCTGCTGGACTACGCTGAAGCCGGCGACAACATCGGTGCTCTGCTGCGTGGCGTTGCCAAGACCGAGATCGAGCGCGGTCAGGTTCTGTCCAAGCCCGGTTCCATTCATCCCCACACCAAGTTCGTTGGTCAGGTGTACGTTCTGACCAAGGACGAGGGTGGTCGTCACACCCCCTTCTTCAATAACTATCGTCCCCAGTTCTACTTCCGTACCACCGACGTGACCGGCGTCATCTCCCTGCCCGAGGGCGTTGAGATGTGCATGCCCGGCGATAACGTGGAGATGGACGTGGAGCTGATCACCCCGATCGCTATCGAGAAGGGCCTGCGTTTCGCTATCCGTGAGGGTGGCCGTACCGTTGGTTCCGGCGCTGTTATCGAGGTTGAGGAGAAGTAAGAATTTCTGAAATGCCGCACTTGTGCGCATTCGGAATGACTGAATTACTCATAAAAACAGAGCGGTGTGCTTTTGGCACGCCGCTCTGCTTTTTATTATGGACAGCTCAGATGCACGGGCTTTTGACGCAAGACAGGCGGCTTTGGGAAATTTCCCAAAGCCGCCTGTTTTTATCTATATGCAGAAATTCAGTATTTCAACAGCAACTCCCGCACCTTTGCGGCAAAGCGATCCCGGTCCACGTCCAGCACCACGAAGACGTTGTGCTGGGGAAACTGCTTATCGCTCCACAAGTCTGTGACGGTTTTCCCCAGCGTAAGATTCCCCTGGGTTTCCACGTAAACGCCCGCTGTTTCTCCGGAAAACAGCTCGGGATGTGCCAGAAACAGCACAGGGCAGGTGTCGTGGCAGCAGAGGCCGGGGCCATTCAGCCGCTCAAAAAAGTTCAGCGCCAGCTGGTTGCTTTCCCGGACGAACCGGCAAACGGGCGTGCCGTGATCGCCGATGCCATCTACCTCTTCAGGGGTAAGATAGGCCTTCATAGTTACGTCCAATCCGCACATCACTACGGGAATGCCGGAGCGAAACACCGCTTGCGCGGCGTGGGGGTCGCCGTAAATGTTAAACTCTGCCGACGGAGTGACATTGCCGTCCTTTGCCGCGCCGCCCATGATGAGGATGCGTTTCAAAAGGGTTTTCAGTTTCGGATACTTGCCCAAAGCAATGGCGAGGTTTGTAAGTGGCCCGACTGCCACAACCTGAAGCTCACCGTCTGCTGCTTCCGCCGCCTTGTACAGCGCGTCCCACGCGGGTTCTGATTCCTTGACGGTGGGAGAGGAAAGAAGTTCCACCTCGCCCACGCCGTTTATGCCGTGGACCAAGGGGGCGGTGTGCAGCGGGACAAACAGCGGCTGCTCCGCGCCGGGATAGACAGGTACTTCAATGCCCGCCAGATGGCAGACGTTCCGCGCGTTTTCAAAGGTGTGGTGCAGTTCCGCGTTGCCTGCCACGGCGGAAATGCCCTTTAGCTCCAGTTGGGGCAGACGCGCCAGCACCAGAAGAGCCACCGCATCGTCCACGCCCAAATCGGTATCAAACCAGACAGGGATTTTACTCATACCGCAACCTCCCGTCCGTCATAGGCTTTTACTGCTTCTGCCATGAGGTCCACAAATTTTTCACGCTGAAGGTTTAGGACGCACCGGGCATTGGGCGCGCGGTGAAGCTTCCCCTGTGGGTCGCCCACGGTGGTGCCCCGGCAGTATTCGCCGCTGGTTTCAATGCCCACGTACATCTCCTGAATGGTAAACACCTCTGGGTGCAATAGGGCTGCCACGGCCACCGCGTCGTGAACAGGTGCCCCCTGATAGCCAAGGTCCCGGTGGAATTTGAAAAAGAACTCCAGCCAGTCCGCCACCACACCGGCCACCTGATTGCCAACGGCACGGATGCGCTCAAAATCCTCCGGAAAAATCAAGGCCTGCTCCGTTACGTCCAGTCCAGACATCAGCAGGGGAAGACCGGAGGAGAAGACAATTTCCGCCGCCTCCGGGTCTGCCAGAATGTTGAACTCCGCCGCCGGCGTCCAGTTTCCAAAGCCCAGTCCGCCGCCCATGACGGAGATCTGCGCAATGTTGGGTTTCAGCTCCGGATGGGCCAGCAGGAGGGCGGCCACGTTGGTTTCCGGGCCGGTGGCAATGATGGTCACGGGGTCGGGACTTTCCTGAAGAACCTTTGCCATTAGCTCCACCGCGCTTAAGGGGGATAGGGCCCCCTCCGGCTGGGGAAGACTGGGGCCGTCCAGACCTGTCTGACCGTGGATATTCCCGGCGGTGATGGGGTCGCAGAGCAGCGGGGCGGGCAGGCCCATGGCGATGGGTGCGGTAATGCCAAGTAAGGCGCACACGCGCCGGGCGTTAAAAGTGGTTTTTTCGATGGTCTGGTTCCCGGCGGCGGAAGTGACGGCCAGAATATCAAGCTCTGGGCTGGCCTGCGCCAGCATCCAAGCCATGGCATCGTCATGGCCCGGGTCGCCATCCAGAATCACGGGGCGTTTTTTCAAATTTGTCATATGCGTTTTCCTTTCAGGCGGACTGTAAATGGGTCATTTCCCGGCAGCGGAAGCCAGTGCGGCGGAGGAATGCCGCCGCCGTGCGCGGCTCCGGGCCACCAGAGCAAAAATCACAAGCCCCAGAATGGTGACAAGATAGGGGATGGGGGAGACAAGGTTGGAGTCCGCCCCCAGAGACGAAACCTTGATGCCCAGTGCCTGAGCAAGACCGAAGACCAGCGCCGCCAGCATGGCGCCGAAAGGCTCGCCCGCGCCCATGGCCTGCGCCGCAAGGGCAATAAAGCCGCGGCCTGCCACCATGTCCTGCGACCAACCCATGGCATAGTACATAGACATATACGCGCCGCCAAGGCCCGCCATGGCACCGGAAAAGCCGATGGCAATATACCGGATGCGCAGCACACTGACGCCCACCGAAGCTGCCGCGTTGGGATTTTCACCCACGGAGCGGATGTTCAGACCCAAGGGGGTGCGGTACAGCATCACCCAAGTGAGAAACACCAGCAAAAAGGCAAGATAGGTCAAAACGCTGTGGCCCGAGAGAATGCCGCCCAGAACAGGAATGTCCTTCAAAAGCGGAATGTTGACGGACGGAACCTGAAGACTTTTGGTAATCAAAGAAGTGGTGGAGGCCATAGCGGAGCCTTCGGTAAGCTGGGTGATGACCTTCACCAGAAACAATGTGCCGCCCGAGCCGATCATGTTCACGGCCACGCCGGTGAGGATGATGTCGGTTTTCAGATTGAAGGAGAAAAAGCCCATCAGCAGGGAAACCAGAATGCCAATCAGCAGAGCCAGCAGCACGCCCACAAACCAGCTTCCGCTCCAATAGGCGGTAAGCGAACCGAAAAGGGCTGAGATCATCATGATGCCTTCCAGACCGATGTTGGAAATGCCGGCCTTTTCTCCGATGACTGCGCCCAGCGTGGCAAAGAGGATGGGCGCGGTGATCCGCAGGACGGAGAAAAAGAAATCTGTGGTAAAAATTCGTTCCAGCAGCATATTACTTCACGCTCCCTTCCGCAGGAGCGGCTTTTGCCGCCAGCTCTGCCTGCGTGTTGCGAACCACCAGCTTCTGGCGGTAGCGGGAGAGAAACTGCTCTGCCGCGAAGAACAGGAAAATCAATGCCTGAATAATGTCAATCAATTGGGCGGGAACGCCTGAATAGGTGGACATCAGGTTACAGCCCTTATTAAGGTATGCCATAAAAAAGGCCGCCAGAGGCACGAAAGCCGGGTTGTTTCCGGCGAGAATCGCCACGGTGATGCCGGTCCATCCATATCCCGGCAGAGCGCCCCAGGAGAAGGTGGTATAGCGGCCCAGCATTTCAATACTGCCGCCCATGCCCGCCAAAACGCCGCCCAGCACTTGTGACAAAACCACAATGCCGCCCACCTTCATGCCGGAATACATGGCAAAGTCCTGATTAATGCCGATCATACGGATGGCATAGCCCCAGCGGGTGCGGTACATGAACAGCGCGGTGATCACCACAAAAGCCAGCGCCACCACAAACCCCCAAGACAGCTTGGAGCCGTTGTCCACAAGTTGGGGAATTGCAGCTTCTGCCCGGAAGGGATAGGACTGAATCTGCCCTTTGCTCTTGTCGGACAGATAGGTATTCAGCAGATATTTGATGAGATACATCACCACGTAGTTCAGCATCAGGGAGTTCACCATTTCGCTGACGCCAAGCCGCGCTTTCAGCACCGCGGGAATCAGCATCATCACGCCCACAGAGGCCGCCGCGATCAGCACACACACCACAGCCAGAAGCCCTGCGGGTAAATCTAGATAAATAGCCGCCAGCGCGCCTGTAAAGGCACCCAACATGACGCCGCCCTCCGCACCGAGGTTAAACTGGTTTGCCGAAAACATGACGCAGGTGGCAAGACCGGTGAAGATGATGGGAATCATAGACGCCAGAATGTCGGAGAGGTTTTTGACACTGATGCTTCCGTTTGCCCGGAAGGCGGGGCCAATCAAAAGCTGACGCAGCGCGCCCCCCGTCAGTGAAAGCTTTGCGGAGACAGCCGCGCCAAAGGAAACGCCGTCCGGCGTGTCGGCAGAAATGAAAATCAGAAGCGTTGTCACCAGCAGGGCGATCAGGATGGCCGCGCCGCCTCGGATGAGACTGAAAAGCAAGCTTTGTCTCTTATTCATGGCAGACCCTCCCAACCTCTTCAGGGGCCTGCTGCTTCAGGCCCAGCATGTATTCGCCCATCTCCTCATCAGTAAGGCTGGACGTATCTTCAAAATAAGCGGCAATCCGTCCGCCGTACATGACCATCAGGCTGTCCGACAGCTCCATAACCTCGTTCAGATCAGCGGACACCAGCAGCACAGCCACGCCGGAACGGGAAAGCTCCACCAGCTTGCGGCGGATAAACTCCGTCGCGCCCACGTCGATGCCTCGGGTGGGCTGGTCGGCGATGATGAGGGTGGGGCTGTTGGAAAACTCCCGGGCCACCACTACCTTTTGAATGTTTCCGCCGGAAAGCATTTTTACTTGCTGCGCCCCGGATTTGCACAAAACGGTGTAGTCGGCAATTAGCTGGTCGCACTCCTTGTGAATGGCTGTCATGTCGAACTTGGGGCCGTGGTTCAGCCGCTTTGCCCCGGCCCGGTCGGAAATCAGGTTTTCCTCAATGGTGCCGTCTCCCGCGATGCCGTAGATCATCCGGTCCTCCGGCACCAGAGACACGCCAAGTTCCCGGATTTTTCGCTGGGACTGCCCCAGCACGCTGACGCCGCTTACCTCGGCGGAGCCGGCGTTGGGCAGATTCAGGTGGAACAGCATGTCCACCAGCTCCTTCTGTCCGTTGCCCTCCACGCCCGCGATGCCCAGAATTTCGCCCCGGCGCAGGTCAAAGGACAGCTTGTCCAGCATCTTTTTGCCCCACTCGTTGACGTATTCCAAATCCCGGACCCGCAGCACGGTGTCTCCCGGTTCTGCTTTGCCCTTTTCCACCTTCAGCACCACGTCCCGGCCCACCATCAGTCGGGAAATTTTCTCCGGGCTTACGTCCTTGGTTTCATAGACGCCCATGGACTTTCCGCCGCGAAGAATGGTCATGCGGTCGGTAATCTGCATAATTTCGGTCAACTTGTGGGAGATAAAGATAATGGTGTAGCCCTGTTCCTTGAGATGAATCAGCTCTTTGAACAGCTCTGCCGTCTCCTGCGTAGTGAGAACGGCGGTAGGCTCGTCCAGAATTAAAATTTTCGCGCCCCGAACCAAAGCCTTGAGAATTTCCACCTTCTGTTTCATGCCCACGGGAATGTCGCATACCCGTGCGTCCGGATCCACATGGAGATTGAACTTTTCCGCATATTCCTTCGTAATTTGAACGGCCTTTGCCGCGTCAATCAAAAGACCGGACTTTTTGGGAACCATCCCCAGCACAATATTCTCCGCCACGGTGAGACTGGGTACCAGCATGAAGTGCTGGTGTACCATGCCCACTCCCTTGGAGATGGCCACGGAGGGAGAGGTGAGAGACACCTTTTCCCCGTTCAGCCAGATTTCGCCGCTGGTGGGCTGCTCCAGACCGAACAGCATTTTCATCAGCGTGGATTTTCCCGCGCCGTTCTCTCCCATCAGGGCGTGAATCTCCCCTTTGCGAATGTTCAGCGTAACGTCCTGATTGGCGGCAATGCCATTGGGATAAACTTTCGTGATGCCAAGCATCCGAACGACGTATTCCTCTTCTTTGTGTTCTTGCATATATGGGATTCCCCCTCTGCGTTTTTCTGCGGTAAGGACTTAAAAATACGGGTTCCGGCGGACCAAACTCCTGTCCGCGCGCAAAACGAGCGGCCTGCCACTCGCTCCGCGCCCGGGCGGGAGAGACAAAGAGGGGGCAAAGGCCCCCTCCTTGTCTGAAAAATCGGGAAAATTATGGACGAACCGCCTCGCGCAGGGCGACAACGCCATCGCTGTCGGTGATAGCGGAGGGAACGGTGACCGCACCGTCGATAATGCTCTGCTGAGCGGCTTCCACGGCGGCCTTGGTTTCAGCGGAGGCATATTTGTCATAGTTCTTGTCGGTGACGATGCCAACGCCGCCCTCGGTGATGCCCAGCAGAATGTTCTGACCGAAGAGGTCTTCGCCCGCGTCCCACTGGTCAAAGAACCAGATGATGGAGTTGCCGATGTTCTTCAAACCGGAGGTGAGGGTGATGGCAGCCAGATCGGGGGAGAACGTCAGCTCCTGATCGGAGTCCACGCCCAGGAACCACGCCTTGCCGGTTTCAAGAGCCGCCTCGGCAGCGCCGTTGCCGGAGTTGCCCGCCACGCCCCAGATCACGTCGCACTTGTTGTCGTTAATCATGGAGTTGCCATATTCCTTGGCGATGGCGGTATCCACATAGTCGTTGGTATAGCGGGTGTCCACCTTCACGTCGGGGTTGACGCTCTGGGCGCCCAGAATGAAGCCGTACAGGAAGTCGTTGATGACGGGGCTGTCCACGCCGCCGACGAAGCCCAGCACCGCGTCCTCGTTGATGTGATCCACAGTGGTGTCAGTGGTCATGCTGGCGGCAAACACGCCCATCAAATAGCCCAGATCGTTTTGCTTGTAGTTGATGTTCACCACGTTGGGCTGGCTGGACTCGGAATCATAAATAAGGTAGTGCTGGTCGGGATACTTGGCGGCCACCTCGTCCAGATACTCGGGCATCTGATAAGTACCGCAGACAATCAGGTCGTATTCACCGGAGTCGGACACCTCGTAGAGGTTGGACAGCCAGGTGGGCTGGTCGGCATCGGTGCCGCCCATCTCAATGGTGTTCAGAGTGATGCGGCCGTCGGCCTTCAACTGCTCAAGTCCGGCGTTTGCAGAGTCAAAGAAGGACTTGTCTCCCAGATTGCCGTTGACAAGGTTGCACACGTTGTACACCTTTCCGGCGGGAGTCTCGGAACCGGAGCCGGAAGAGGGCGTGGACCCGGCAGGAGGAGTGGAGCCGCCTCCGCAGGCGGCCAGAGACAGCGTCATAGCCATTGCAAGAGCAAGCGCAAACAACTTTTTCATGAAAAGACCTCCAAAATAATTTAACTCAAAGCTCCTTTCAAAACAAAAAAATCTGTGTTAATCGGACCTTTGAGATGGCACAATTGTAGCGGTTTCCGCGTCAAAAGTCAATTTAAGGAGAAAGATTTTTCCCTTTTTCACAAAAAGTGCCGAAAAATTCGGGCAAAACCGCCGTTTGCATAAAAATGGTGGGAAATTTCCCTGCGGGCAGAGCAGGAAAGGGGCGCAGGCATCCCGGATTTTTGATTGTGCATTTTTAAATTTAATGCTACAATGGGTAGAATAATTGGCAAAATATAATCGGCTGCTGCCGGAAAAGGGAAAGGATCGGGAATCGGTATGGACTGCCTGTTTGTTATCGACTACCAAAAGGATTTTGTGGACGGGGCCCTCGGCTTTCCCGGCGCGGAAAAGCTGGACGAGGGCATTGCCGCCCGTGTGCGGGCCTATGGAGCGGGGCGCGTCTGGTTTACCAGAGACACCCATTCCGAGGACTATCTTAAAACACGGGAGGGAACGTTTTTGCCCGTGGTCCACTGTGTAAAAGGAACCCCCGGCTGGGAAAACTACGGAGAGACGGCCAAGGCGCTTGAAGAGGTGGGCGCGGTTGGCATCGACAAGCCCTCCTTCGGCATGGATACTGGCGATCCGGCAGTGTTGGCGGCGCTGCCCGAGACGGCGGAGCGCATCGAGCTGTGCGGGCTGGTGTCTAACATCTGCGTTGTCAGCAACGCGGCGGTGCTGCAAAGCCGCTATCCTCAGGCCCGCATCGTGGTGGACGCTGAGCTTACTGCCAGCTTTGATCCGGGTCTGCACGAAAAGACCTTGGATGTGCTGGCGGGGCTTCAGGCGGAGATTTTGAACCGCTGATAGGCGCTGTAAAGGAAATAACACTGCGGGGCGGACAGGCCCCGCTCTGCGAAATTGTAACTATAAAACTCTAAAAATACGGGAGGACATTCCATGAAGCTGAGTTTTTTTGGCGCGGACCAGAGCGTCACCGGTAGCTGCCACTGTTTGGAGGTCAACGGCAAGACCATTTTGATCGACTGCGGCTTGCAGCAGGGGCGGGATGAGATTTCCAACGACGAGTTTCCCTTCAACCCCGCCGGTGTGGATTATGTACTGCTGACCCACGCCCACATTGACCACTCTGGCCGGATTCCCAAGCTGATTCGGGACGGGTTTCGGGGGCAGGTGGTCACCACCCGTCTTACGGCGGATTTGATTAACATTATGCTGCTGGACTCTGCCCACATTCAGGAGCAGGACGCGGAGTGGAAAAACCGCAAGGGTGAGCGGGCAGGCCGCGAGCCGGTGCAGCCGCTTTACACCGTGGAGGACGCACAGAAGGTGGCGGAATATGTGCACACCTGCGAATACAATCAGGTCATTGACCTGTGCGAGGGTGTGCGGGTGAAATTTCAGGATGCGGGCCACCTCCTTGGCTCCGCGTTTATCTGGGTGGAGATGACCGAAGCCGGTGTGACCAAGACCATCGTTTTTTCCGGCGATATCGGGAATGTGGACCAGCCTATCATCCGGGACCCTTCTACGTTCCCGGGAGCGGACTATGTGGTGATGGAGTCCACCTATGGCGACCGGAACCACAAGGAGGTCTGGAGCTATACGGATGATCTGGCGAAGATTATCGACAAGACCATGGCCCGGGGCGGCAACGTGGTGATTCCCTCCTTTGCCGTGGGCCGCACGCAGGAGCTTTTGTACTTCATCCGGGAGATTAAGGACAAGGGCATGGTGAAATCCGCTCCCAATTTCCCGGTTTATATCGATTCGCCCCTTGCCAGAAAGGCAACGCAGGTGTTTACCGGCGATCTCAGGGGCTATCTTGATGAGGACGCGCTGGCGCTGGTGGCCGACGGAACGCATATGTTTAACTTCCCCGACCTGCGCATGACCGAGACGGTGGACGAGTCCCGGGCGCTGAACGAGGACCGCGCACCCAAGGTCATCATCTCAGCATCCGGCATGTGCGACGCGGGGCGCATCCGCCATCACCTTAAGCACAATCTCTGGCGGCCCGAGAGCACCATTGCGTTCGTCGGTTATCAGGGTGAGGGAACGCTGGGCCGGCAGCTGCTGGACGGAGCCGAGTCTGTCAAGATGTTCGGCGAGGAGATTACGGTTCGGGCCGAGATGGTGAACTACACAGGCCTGTCCTCCCACGCGGACCGAGATCACCTGATTGCCTGGATTTCCGAGTTTAAGGACCCCAAGCCCCAGCAGGTATTTGTGGTTCACGGTGACCGGGATGTGGCGCCCTTCTTTGCAGAGACACTGCGGGGGATGGGTTTGGATGCTCATGCGGCGCAGTTTACGGAGATTTACGATCTGGCGGCCAACCGGCAGATTGAAAACGGGTATCTGCCCGAGCGCAAGACCAAGTCTGTGGATGGCGTGAAGCTGTCGGCGGCGTATGAACGGCTGACGGCTATGGGCCGTCGGGTGGCGGAGGCCATTACCCGGGCCAAGGGCAGAGACAACAAGAGCGTGGGCAGATTTGCAGACCAGCTCAAGCAGGTGTTGGAAAAGTGGGAAGGATAATGCATTCCCATTTAGACGATTTTAAAATAAGGAAACAGCTATGGAACGTTTATTGCTGAATCAGGCATATACCGGCACGGTGGAGGGCTACTCCAGCGAGGGCTTGGGCATTATTCGCATCAACGGCGCGGTGGTATTCGTACCCCGCGCCGTCCGCGGCGAGGAGATAAGGCTTCGCATTGTCAAGGCCATGAAAGCCAGCTACGCTGGGGAGATTGAAAAAATTCTCACGCCCTCTCCGAAACGCGTGGAGCCGGACTGCCCCTATTTCGGAGAGTGCGGCGGCTGCGTTTACCGTCATATGACCTATGATGAGGAGCTTCAATCCAAGCTGCAAAAAGTAAACGACGCGCTGAAGCGCATCGGGGGACTTGCGCTGCGGGCAGAGGAAATTCTGGGGGCAAAAAATCCGCTTTACTACCGCAATAAGGCCCAGTATCCGGTGGGCGCTGACGGCGCGGTGGGATTTTACCGGAGGCGGAGCCATCGGGTGATTCCTGTGGAGCACTGCCAAATTTGTGCCCCTGCTGCGGATGCCACGGCAGGGGCCGTGGGTGCGTGGATGAAAAAGTACGGCGTAGTCGCCTATGACGAGAAAACGGGGAAAGGCCTTGTGCGCCATGTGTATGTCCGCACCAACCGGCAAGGGGAAAGCCTTTGCTGCGTGGTACTCAACGGGAAAACCGCACCTCGGGAGCCGGAGCTGGCCGCCATGATTCTTGCCGCCGCGCCCCAAACAGTGGGCGTGGTGCTCAACGGAAACGTCAGCCGGGGCAACGTGATTCTGGGGGAACGATACCGGACGCTGTGGGGACAGGACTTTCTGATGGACGAGCTGTGCGGGCTGACCTTTAAGCTGTCTGTGCCGTCGTTTTATCAGGTGAATCGAGAGCAGGCGGAGGTGCTGTACGGCAAGGCCGTGGAGTTTGCGGGACTGACGGGGACGGAAACGGTGCTGGATTTGTACTGCGGGGCAGGAACCATCACGCTGGCAATGTCGAAGGCGGCAAAGCGGGTAATCGGGGCGGAAATTGTGCCCGAGGCGGTTGAAAACGCCCGGGAAAATGCGGAGCGGAACGGAATTTCAAACGCGGAGTTTTTCCTGGGAGACGCGGCGGATGTTGCCGCAAAGCTGGAAAGGGAGGGCCTGCGGCCCGACGTAATCTGTTTGGACCCGCCCCGGAAGGGCTTGGCTCCTGAGGTTGTGGACAGCGTGGCGGCCATGGGGCCGAAGCGGGTGGTGTATGTCTCCTGCGACCCGGCGACGCTGGCACGGGATTTAAAGCGGTTTGATGAATTGGGCTATCGGGCGGAGAGCGCTGTGGCTGCCGATCTTTTCCCGGGGACGGCGCATGTTGAAGCAGTGATAATGATGACGTATTGTGGTTCAGACAAGAAAAGCAGGGGTTAGACCACAAGATGTTGTGGTTTTTGACTTAAAAATGACCAATTTCAGAGCCCAAAAAATGCGATTTTTGCCCCCGTTTTTTTGCCCCTTCCACAGATGACATAGATGATTTTAAGAAAATTCGATAGTTTTGGGTTAAGAGAAGGTAGCTAAAAAAACCGGGATAATATTCTTCGTAAGGGTGTCATACGACCATAATAAGATGATGAAGTTACAAGATGGTTCAGAGCTTACACAACTATGAAATGAAATTTTATATTGATTTGCAGAAGTGAATATATTATCAGTTAAAAATTAAGAGGCTAAGTTTCAGGTCAACTTTAATGACCTGCAGACTTAGCCTCTTTTTTGTTTCCATTTTTTATCACACAGAAAATATAAAACGTAGGAGGTCAAATTCATCATGAGTAAAATTTTTTCTATCATTACCGATACCGGCTTTAGCCCCGCTGTGATTGTGGTTCAAGCGGGACTTGATGTGAGATGGAATATAAAGAATTTGGCTTCCGACTCGGTAAGCGGCACAGCGCTGCTGGTTCCGAATTTCTATACCCAGCTTGAACTGAATCAAGGCGAAAACCTTCTGTATTTTGCCCCGGATACCGACTTTGAGTTTTCTACCAGGGACAACCGGTTTTACGGTTACATCAAGGTGGTAAACGATTTGGGACAAGCGGATATCGCGGCAATCAAAAAGGAAGTGAGCGAGTTTGAAACGTTGATTTACCCGCCTGAAACATTCCCGCCAGCGGGCGACGGTGCAAGCTGCCATTAAAAAAGGAGTGTAGATTATGGAATTTTTATTGAGTCATTGGCACTGTATATTACCTGCGTTGGGGATTGGTGCCGCCCTTTTTTTCATGCGGGAAAAATCCGAAAAGCAGAAAGAGAAAAAGCGGGACAATTCCGCAGTGATACCGGGACGGAATGATGAGGAATTGCTGTAGGCATTCAAGCGGGCGGCTGCGACCCTGTTTCCATTTTTAAAAGAAAAGAACCGCAACGGACGAATCCGTTACGGTTCCCTATCACATGTTGACGGCAAACGCTGATCGTTTCCCGGACAATTGGAAAGAATAAATATTATTGATGTATGGTCATGGAGCAGCTTATCTCTTTGCCGTTATCTTTGAGGTAATCTGCTCCCCATACGTACATGGTTTCCAAAATTGGCCGAAGACTATTTCCAAAGGCGGTTAGTGTATATTCGACCTTGGGGGGGACGACGGGATATACCGTGCGCGTGATGAGATTGGCCTCTTCCAATTCGCGCAGCTGCTGGGTCAGCATTTTGGGGGTTGCCTGTGAAATGATTTTGCGAAGCTCGCCAAAACGCAGCGTGGTATCAATTAAATGCCACAGAATGAGTGCCTTATATTTTCCGCCAATTAAATCAATCGTTGCGCCTACGGGGCAGTTATATTCGGGGGAGCTGCCATTCATAAATTGTACCTCCTTCGGTATTTTTTATATACTATATTACAATTAAGCATATACTTGATAAAATATCAGTTAATATTACAATGGTATCATTGAAATAAATGAATGTCAATAGTGCGTTATTTCAAGTAAAAAGGCTGTGGCATGGCAAATAAAAAAATTTGGATTTTGGCAGAAGAATGTGGATTGAGGCGCCTATTTTAATACGGACACAATCTCCGTGAATCAAACGGCGGAAAAGCATCTGAGAAAAAAGGGATGTAATGCGGCAATGCCACACGCGAGAAAAGCGCGTGAGGCAGGATAAAAACCAATAGTATCATTTTGGGTACTATATTACAATATAGTGCATACTTGTTCAAATAAAATTTAAGGCTATAATAAAAGCATAGTTAAGAAAAGGTTTTACCAGTATAACTGGCAGACGCGGGAAATTAGAGAGGTGATTCAATATGAATAATCAGGTTCTTAGCATCCGGGGAATGACCTGTGCCGCCTGCGCGCAGAGAATTGAAAAGACAGTCAAAAAGCTGCCGGGGATTGGGCAGGCCAGCGTCAATTTAGCAAGTGAAAAGTTATTTGTAGAATATGACGAAAAGAATCTGCCCCTATCCACCATCAAAGAGGCAGTTAAAAAAATCGGCTATGAGGTTGTTGAAAAGAGCGCCGACAGCAAGGTGACGATTCCCATCGGCGGAATGAGCTGCGCAGCCTGCGCACAGAGAGTGGAAAAAGCGGTTGGCAAGCTGGAAGGTGTTGAAAGCGCATCCGTCAATTATGCCACCGAAAAGGCAACCATCACTTATAATCCCCATGCGGTGCGGCTCTCCGCAATTAAGGAAGCAATCCAGAAGGCCGGATATCAGGCCCTGGAAGTGAACAGTGCAGACGCGGCAGATGAGGACAGAGCGCGCAAGCAGAAAGAAATCAAAACGCTTTGGACCAAGTTTACTGTTTCGGCGATCTTCTCCATTCCCTTGCTATATATTGCTATGGCACCCATGATTACGGCAATACGTCTGCCGTTCCCAGCCGGGCTTGCGCCGATGAATTTTCCCTTTATTTATGCGTTGGTGGAGCTGCTGCTGGTGATTCCTGTGATTGGTGTAGGCTATAAATTCTACACGGTGGGCTTCAAAGCCCTGTGGAGCCGAAGCCCCAACATGGATTCCCTGATTGCAATCGGCACGACCGCCGCTGTGCTGTACAGCATCTACAATACCTGGCAGATCTGGACGGGACATTTTATGGCGGTGGATGCGCTGTACTATGAATCGGCAGGCGTGATTATTACGCTGATTTTGTTGGGCAAGTCTCTTGAAGCTGTTTCCAAGGGCCGGACGAGTGAAGCGATTAAGAAGCTGATGGGGCTTGCGCCCAAGACCGCCCTCATTATTGAAAACGGCGTGGAAAAGGAAATCCCCATTGACGAAGTTGAGATCGGCGACATTATCATCGTCAAGCCGGGTTCGAAAATTCCGGTGGATGGATCGGTGACAGAGGGACATACCTCCATCGACGAGTCTATGCTGACGGGTGAGAGTATGCCCGTGGATAAAAAGGCCGGGGACACGGTATACGCCGCTTCTCTCAACACAACAGGAACCATTCAGTTTAAGGCTGAAAAAATCGGAAGCGACACGGCTTTGGCGCAGATTATCAAGCTTGTTGAGGATGCGCAGGGCAGCAAAGCCCCCATTGCGGCAATGGCTGATAAGGTTTCCGGCATTTTTGTCCCCATCGTATGCATCATTGCATTATTGGCTGGCGTAGCATGGTATTTCGGAACCGGCGGCGATCTTAAATTTGCCCTGACCATCTTCATTTCCGTGTTGGTGATTGCCTGCCCCTGCGCGTTGGGCCTGGCGACCCCCACGGCGATTATGGTTGGCACCGGCAAGGGCGCGGAAAACGGAATCCTGATTAAAGGCGGTCAGGCGCTTGAAACCGCCCATAAAATCAATACCATTGTGTTTGATAAGACGGGAACGATTACAGAGGGGAAGCCGACCGTCACCGATGTGCTTACCACCAAGGGTACTGATGCCGATCATCTGCTGCAAATGACCGCTTCCGCGGAAAAGGCCTCAGAGCATCCCTTGGGGCAGGCGATTGTTGCTGGTGCGCAGGATAAGGGGCTGGAGCTTCTCAAAGTGGAGGATTTCAACTCAATTACCGGACGGGGCATTGAAGCCAAGCTGGGCGGACAGAATATTCTGGCGGGAAATCGCAAGCTGATGAACGAGCGTGAAATCTCGCTCGCGGCACTGGAAGTGGACTCCGACCGCTTGGCCAGCGAGGGGAAAACCCCCATGTACGTTGCCATTGACGGCAATCTGGCGGGAATCGTGGCTGTGGCCGACGTAGTGAAGCCTTCGAGCAAAGACGCGATTGAAAGCCTGCATAAAATGGGGATTGAAGTGGCGATGATCACCGGTGACAACCGCAAAACGGCCGATGCCATTGCCAAGCAGGTGGGGATTGACCGTGTGCTGGCCGAGGTGCTGCCGCAGGACAAATCCAACGAAGTCAAGAAGCTGCAAAGCGAAGGCCGTAAGGTGGCTATGGTCGGCGACGGGATCAACGACGCTCCCGCATTGGCGCAGGCGGATATCGGAATCGCCATCGGTTCCGGCACAGACGTGGCAATGGAAAGCGCGGACATTGTTCTGATGCGCAGTCAATTGACCGACGTGGCCACTGCAATTAACCTGAGCAAGAAAACAATTATCAATATCAAAGAAAACCTGTTTTGGGCATTCGGCTACAACGTGATTGGAATTCCCATTGCGGCGGGTGTACTGCACCTGTTCGGCGGGCCGCTGCTGAATCCTATTTTTGCGGCGGCTGCGATGAGCCTCAGCTCCGTGTCGGTTTTGACAAATGCCCTGCGTTTGAAAAGATTCAAAGCATCCACCCCTGTGCGGGGAAAAAGCCCGGAAAGGAAAGTGGCATAATTATGGGAAAGAAGAATTTAATTGTGTCACCCAAGAAATGGTTGACAATTGCGGCGGGAGTGACCATCGCAGTGTCTCTCACCGCCTGCTCGGGGGCAAACCCACTGGATGTGGTGGGCAGGCAGTCTGTCACCTCTTTTGGAGAGGTGATGGATACCATCCCCGACAGCGTGAAGGCTGATGAAGCGAATGTCGGTTGGGCGCTGACCGCGCCGGACGATTCGGTGCGCTTTATTTGGAGCGAGGACACCAGCAAAGCGCCGCAGCACGATGTTATGCTGGAGCTGAGTGCACAGCCTTTCCTGGACGCCGGGCTTGACCCCGAAAAGCTGCCGGATAATTACTCCTTTTACGAGGGAGACACGCTGAATGGCACAACCGAAAAACTGCTGATGGTCGGTAAGAAGCTGGGCAGCGACAAACCCGCCTATAAGGGAGAGGTAACCTCTCTGGCGGCGTATGAGCAGATCGTCAATCATTACCGCGATGCGATTAACTACCATGCCTCTCTTGACCACTATGGTGTGATGCTGGGCGACGGCAATATGTTCGAGTGGGCAAAGGATATGAAAACCAACGGAAATGACAACAGTGTTCAGGATAAGGACATTGTATTCGTACTGAATCCGGAACCGCTGATCGCGGCAGGCGTTGCCCCGGAAGAGGTTGAAGGCTGGGCGTATGCACAGGTTTCTGTTGAAATGGACGGGAAAATGCAGGAAGTCTGGAAACTTTTGAAACCCTTTGATTTAAAGTAATCTGATTGATAAAATGGAGGTATTTAAAAATGGAAAAGTCAATTATTAATGTGGACGGAATGTCCTGCGAGCATTGCGTGAAAGCAATTACAAATGCGGTGGGCGCGCTTCCGGGCGTATCGGATGTAGCGGTTGACCTGAAAGCAAAAACCGTGACCGTAGAGCATGCCCCGGAGCTTTCTCTTGAAAAGATCAAAAATGAAATCGAGGAACAGGGCTACGATATTCTATCGTGACGCTCACGAAGGGGGAAATCGCAGTGTGCGGTTTCCCCCTTTACTGCAGGTGGAACAACTGAATGGAGGATAAATGATGGAAAAAATTGTTTTGCATGTTGAAGGAATGGTTTGCGGCCATTGTGAAATTGCGGTTAAAGATGCAGTACGCAAGCTGCCGGGTATTAAAAAGGTAAACGCCAGTAAGCGGAAAAAAGAGGTAATTGCAGAATATGATGCTGCACTTACCACATCCGAGGCAATTATCAGTGCGATTGGCGGCACGGGCTATAGAGTGATTTTATAAAGCCAGAGAAGGGGGAGCAACGATGTCTCAGGAAATAAAAAATATATTAGTAGTAGATGATGAACCTAAAATTCTTGAGGTTGTTGTCTCTCTGATGGAAAGCAAAGGTTACAGGGTTTTTATTGCCGAAAACGGCAAGCAGGCGCTTGCAGTGTTTGATAAAAACAATATTTCGCTGGTGCTTCTGGACCTGATGCTTCCCGATATGTCCGGCGAGGAGGTTTGCACCGTTATCCGCAAAAAATCACGGGTTCCCATACTGATGCTGACGGCAAAGTCCGCGGAAGCCAGTCATTTGAACGGACTTGCCCTCGGTGCCGACGATTACCTTGTAAAACCATTCAGCTTAAAGGTGCTGGCCGCTCATGTGGAAGCTATCTTGCGCCGCGCATCGGGTGATTTAATTCCCTTGACCATCAAAAACGCTTGGCGGGATGGAGATTTAGTAATAGACTTTGAAAAAAACACGGTGTTGAAAAATGGATTGGAGATCAGTCTAACACCCAGCGAACACAAAATTCTTTCAGCGCTTATAAAATATCCGGGCAAGGTTTTCAGCCGGGATGAGCTGCTTTCCTTTGTTTTTGACGATCACTTCGACAGCTTTGACCGTGTCATTGATAATCACATCAAGAATCTGCGGCAAAAAATTGAAGATGATACAAAAAATCCAGTCTACGTGCTAACCATACGCGGGTTGGGATATAAATTCGGAGGGGAATGATATGCATTTCAAAAAACCTGAAATGCGTTCATTCCGGGCGCAGCTTACGCTGACAATCGCTTTGATACTATTTCTTACAATTATGGTGATCAGCATATTGGCCAACGCCTTTATTAATAAAGAATTTGAACGTTACGCAAAGGCGCAGCAGGAGATTGCCGTAAACGATATTGTCGAAAATTTAAGTGCGCACAATAACGGATTCCTGGAAAAATGGAACGTTGAATATGTTCACGGGGTGGGTATGTTCGCACTGTATAACGGATATATGATCCGGCTTATGGATTTGCGCGGCAACGTGGTGTGGGATGCAGAAACCTTCGATATGGAGGCCTGTAACCGGATTATGATGGAGATCATCGTCCGCATGGAGGAGAAACGGCCCGGCCTTTCCGGCAGCTTTGCAACCCGTGATTACGACCTTCTTCAGGACGGGCGGAAAATAGGTTCTGTTGCGATACGATCTTATGGACCTTATTTCTTAAGTGAAAGCGATTTTCACTTTCTGGATTCCCTGAACCTTGTGCTGGCGATAATCGGCACACTCAGCATGCTTTGCTCTGTGGGCACGGGAAGCCTTTTGGCAAAGCGTATTTCCCGCCCGATTATTAAAACGTCGCAGATTGCCGCGCAGATTTCCCATGGAAATTATAAAATCAGATTTGACGGACAAAGCAAAATCCGTGAACTGGATGAGATGGTGGCGGCGGTCAATAACATGGCGATTTCTCTGGATGATCAGGAGAGCTTACGCAGAAGGATGGCGAGCGATGTTGCCCATGAGCTGCGCACCCCGCTTATGTCGGTGGCTTCTCATCTGGAGGCGATGATCGAAGGCTTGTGGGAAACCACACCGCAGCGGCTGCAAAGCTGCTATGAAGAAATTGGACGGCTGTCCGGACTTGTGGCAGATTTGGAGCAGCTTTCAAAGGTGGAAAATGAGAATTTGCAGCTTACAAAAACGGATGTGAATTTATTGGAGCTTGCAAATACAGTCGTTGGTAATTTTGAAATCCAAAGTATGAATAAACGCCTTTCTGTATTTGTTGGGGGAGAACAAGCCCATGTAAGCGCCGATAAAGACCGCCTGAATCAGGTGCTTGTTAATTTGCTTTCCAACGCGATGAAGCATACGCCTGTTGGCGGCAAGATTCATGTTACGGTGAAAGACACGGATAAGAGTGGCGTTTTAATCGTTGAGGACAACGGAATTGGGATACCCGAAAAAGATCTGCCCTTTATTTTTGAGCGGTTTTACAGAGCTGATGAATCCCGCAGCCGCTCGACGGGCGGATCGGGGATTGGCCTGACGATTACAAAAGCGCTTGTAACCGCACATGGCGGAACAATCATTGCTAAATCAAGCGACGGGCAAGGTACTCGCTTCACGGTAACATTGCCGAAATAACAATCAAGCGCAGAGTAGCCAGCGCTACCACGCACATGACGTAAGCGGTTTCCTGCTGTCGGCCCTGTCTCGAAATCTATCGAAACTGCGGCAAGCTATTGGTGCGGGGGGCTGTAAACTCTGTGGGAATTGATACGATATCCGCATATACGGCGTCCGCAAGAATAGAAGGGTTTGCAAACTCCTTCGGCGACAGCGGGGGAGCCGCAACCTCTATTTTCATTGCACAGAACGAGGGTGCGGATCATAAAGAACGGGTCAGAGAAGGAATGCGGACATCTATGAGTATGATGGTTCTGCTTGGGGCCGAGTTATCCGGAATCATGGTGATCACTGCCGGCGGCGCGATGGGGCTGATGCTGGGGAATAACACACAGACGGCGCTGCATCTTGGAATTCAGTATATCGCTGGAATATCGGTGTTTTATGCGCTTTGCCACATTGGAAATGCATTTGTCGGGTATTACCGCGGAGTTGGTATGGTGAACGTTCCTGTAATCGGAACGGTTTTGCATATTTCCATTTGCGTTATTCTCTCATATCTCCTTGTGCCCCACATGGGGTTGCTTGCAGTTGCGGTGGCAACCGGAATCGGCTGGATTGCCGTGGTCTTGTTTCAAAGCGTCCTGTATTTCAGGAAAAACCCATGGACTAAAGCAGAAAAATAGCGTAAATTACTGGGAGGACATATCCGACCGGATCGGAACGCAGGAGGAGGTTGTTTGTGGAAAAGTTGGACAGGGCATTTTACAGCCGGGATTCGATTTCTGTTGCAAAGGCACTTTTGGGCAAAGTGCTTGTCCGGGAAACCGGAGGGGAGAGAATTGCGGTGCGGATTGTGGAGACGGAAGCCTATATGGGAGTCACGGACAGGGCTGCCCACTCTTACGGCGGCAGAAGGACGCCCCGCGTGGAGGTTATGTACGGGGCGGCGGGCGTTGCTTATGTTTTTATGATTTACGGAATGCACTGCTGCTTCAACGTGGTGACGGCCGGAAAAGAAATTCCTCAGGCGGTTTTGGTCCGCGCGGCGGAGCCGCTGGAGGGATTGGAGCAAATGGCGCTGGCACGGTTTGGAAAATTGTATGACGCGCTGACAAAAAGCCAACGCCTAGGCCTGACGAACGGGCCGGGAAAGCTGTGCCGCGCACTGGGATTGGACAGGCAGTTTAACGGAGCCGACCTGTGCGGCGATACCTTATATATAGAGGAAGGGCGGCAAACAAAACCTTCTGTGGTGACGACAAAGCGGGTGGGTGTGGACTATGCCGGAGAGGCGAAGGACTATCCGTGGAGATTTTATAGTAAGGATAGCGAATACGTGTCGGTCAAATGAGGAAGGGTGCGGTAAAATTCCGGCTCTGCCGGGGAGTTTTTATCTTTCGGGGGACTGGCCGCGTCTTGCATATGAGAGGAGCATGAAAATGGAACATGAGATATACAGGCTGACCGTCACCATGGCGTTTCAGGGAACGGAAGAAACGGTATATCCTACGGTACTGCGGGATGGACGGGACGCTGTTCTTGTGGACTGCGGATGGATTGGCGCGCTGCCGATTGTGGAGCGGGAATTGGAGAAAATCGGGTTGGCGGAGCAAGACTTGACGGGGCTTGTCCTGACGCATCACGACCATGACCATATGGGCGCCGCCGCTGCGCTGCGGCGGGCAAATCCCAATATAAGGATTTATGCGTCTCCTGCTGAGGAGCCGTTTATCTCTGGGCGGGAAAAGTCGCTGCGGCTTCGTCAGGCGGAGGAGATGCAGGAAACGCTGCCGCCGGAGATGCGGGAATTCGGACGGGCCTTTTGCGAATTGCTGCGCCGGGTGGAGCCGGTGAAGATAGATGGGCTTTTGTTGGACGGGGAGCGGCCGGACTGGTGCGGCGGCTGTCGTGTCATTGCCACCCCGGGCCACACACCGGGGCATATTTCGTTGCTTTTGGAAGACGAGTCCATAGTAATTACCGGGGACGCGATGGCGCTGGAAAACGGCTTGCCTGTAATAGCAAACCCTCAATTTGCGCTGGACAGGGAAGCGGCGGAGGCATCGCTTGCAAAGCTGTTGGAGCTGAAGGCGGGGGCTTATTACTGCTATCACGGCGGAGTGTATTTTCAAAATTAAGGCCTGCTTCGCGTCGGTCCCGTAATTACTTTCTATAAGAAAATAAGAACGAGCGCCGCATAGCGGCGCTCTCAGGCTGCAGACAAAGTCCCGGGCTACTGTCCGGGATTTTCTTTTGAAAAGTGTCTAAAGGTTCAGTGTCATTGCCAAAGGCTATGGCATGAGGTTGGGGTTCTTCAATCGGCGTTTGCATGGGCTGGGCATTCAGTGCAAGCTGGGCAGCATCTGGCTTTTGTATCCATCTCATGCCGGGAAGGGCTATATCTGCCATGCAATGGTAAAAAACATTTGACAATTGGTATAGCTGCGGATTAAATTTAGATAGACATTTATATCCTGCATTAGGAGAGCAAATGAGAGGAAAGATGAGAGTGAAAATGAGAGGAAAAGTATTAATATTTCCGATAGTGTCGATTCTATCTGCCTGTTTAATTGGATGCAGTAGTGATGTATCTGCATTAAGAAATCAAGGTGATGGGACTGCTAGTAATATTGTTGAAAAGCAGGATAGTGCTCAAAATGAAGCTGATGAAGTAAAAGAAGACGATCATATTGATGAAACAAATTTAACTGAACCATTTGTAGGCAGGATGGCCTTGGATAGTGTAACTGAGAAATTTTTCTATGGAACTTGGACGGTTGAAAAGCTTTTGGGATTTGCCAATTCATATAATGATGCCTCTGAATATCCAACGGGGCAAAAAATCATTGATGATGAGATTGTAATTAATGAAGACTCATTTTCATCAAAAGGCCTGAAAAATTACAGCGATTATCAGTATGAACTTGAAAATCCACTCTATGAAATTACTATAATATGCTATAACAAAGACGATTTTTATAGAAATTTTAAAATGGATCTGCCCGATATAAATATGAATGATGAAATAAAAGCAATACAAGTATCTGACGCTTCAACAGGATTCGGCATACCTGTAGGTTTTTTAGTTGTTAACAATGATCGTCTTATTTTGACATTAGAGGCAACTTGCTTTGAACTAAAAAGAGTCACCGACTAAATGAACTGAGGGTTTATAATCAATATTGTGCTGATCTTAAAAAAGAGGCCATTCTTTTAAGACGATCTCTCAGGCTGTAGACAAAGTCCCGGGCTACCGCCCGGGATTTTTATTTGATACAGCCAAGGAGAAACGGCTCTAGGAAGCAAGTCCTAGAGCCGTTTTGTCTACAATCTGAAGCGCTTTTATGCGGCGCTCTTTCGTATTGGACTAGTGTAAAATTGTATTGGCGCTGCGGAATCAGCCCCAAAGGGCAGAGAGGGCGGGAATCACCTGCTTTTTCCGGGACATGACATGAGGCAGAAAGACGCTGCCGTTTTCCGTCTTGGCGTTGAACGCCTGCTGGATAGTCTGTTCGTCCCCTGCGAAAAAGAGGCGGCTGCCCTCCTGCAAAACGTCGGTCAGCATTAGGATTGCCAAGTCATAGTGTTTCTCAGTGCGCATCCGGTGCAGGGATTCCACAAACTCCTCCTTCCGGGCGAGGAACTGGGCGGAGTCCGCGCAGGTGATCTGGGAGACGCCGAGGTCGTGCCCCGCGATGTGGAACTCCTTGAAATCCGTCATCAAAAGCTCTTCCGCCGTGTGGGTTTCCCCACTGGAGACGGAGAAAATCATATGTCCCAGCTCATCTAAGGAAATTTTGGCAAGGCGGGCCATCCGGTTTGCCATGTCGATGTCCCGCTGGGTGCAGGTGGGGGATTTGAACATAACCGTGTCGGACAGAATGGCTGCGGCCATCAGTCCCGCCATCTTCTCGGAGGGCATCAGGCCCCGGTCCTGATACATCCCCGCCACAATCGTGGTAGTGCTGCCCACCGGCTCGTTGCGCACGTAAATAGGATTTCCGGTCTGGATATCCGCCAGACGGTGGTGGTCGATGATTTCCAGAATTTCCGCCTGTTCAAGCCCCCGGACGGCTTGCGCCGCCTCGTTGTGGTCAACCAGAACCACACGCTTGCGGGAGGGACGCAGCAGATGGAAACGGGACAAAGTTCCCACCACCTTCTCCTCGTCGTCCAAAATGGGATAGCAGCGGAAACGGCTTTTCAGCACCGTTTCCCGCACGTCATCGATATAGTCGTCTAAATGAAAGCAGACAAGGTCTTCTGTTTTACAGATGCGGTTCACCGGCAGCGAAAGGCAGATCAGCCGCACCGTGCGGTAAGCGTCATAGGGTGTGGAGATCAGGCATGTCTCCGTCTCCATGGTCCGCAGCTCCTCGCTGACCTCTGACTGGCACACAATCAGGCACTGGACCCCCAGCTCCATAGCGTAGCGAATCATGTCGGGCTGGTCGCCGCACACCACAATGGTGTCCTTCGCGTCAAACATCAGATTTTTGTGAGAAGAGGGCAGTGCAATGGTCACCTCGCCGGAGATGGTGTCCACCTGCTCGCCGGCGTTGTTGAGCACCTTGCCCTCCAGAACGGACAAAAGATTGTACAGTGGAATGTTGATGACCTGCGGATTGCGGACGGAAGAAATGTCATAGGAAGCGATGTCTCCGGAGGAGAGCATTCCGAACAGGGTTCCGTCCTCATTGGTTACGGGGATGGCTTTTGTATTGGCGTCCTGATGGATGACGCGCCACGCCCGGCTGACGGTGACGCCTGCGCTGAGCAGGGGCGGCGTGTCGTAGGAGAGGTCGTCCACCTGAGTCCGTACGTTTTTCAGCAGCATGGGCGGCTCAAAGCCAAAGCGGTCCAGCACGGCCTGCGTTTCATCGTTTACCCTGCCAAGGCACGCTGCCGTATATTCTCTGTCTCCCAGAGAATTGCGCAGGGCGGCATAGGCCATGGCGGAGACGATGGAGTCCGTGTCGGGGTTGCGGTGCCCGGTGACATAGATGGTGTCCATGCAAATATTCCTTTCACTCTGCGGGCGCGTTGGCCCGGTTTGATTGATAATGATTTCATTGTACTATATCCCCATTGGGGTTACAAGAAAAACTGCGTGCAAATCTTTACAAAGAATCTTTGAAGAAAACATTGCAAAATATAAAATTCCACTTGACAATGAGCCACATATCTTGTATCATAATTGAGCGCGCAAAGGGCGAACTATGCCTAAAACGCGCAAACTGCGATGAACCGGGAGATTGCGGGGCTTGCCCCGGTAACTTTTGGGGAGTATGTCCGATGATCGGGCGGCTGAGAAGGAATCTGTACGTTGCGTAGATCGCTGCGCCATGTTTGGATACCGGCCGTATTGCGCCGGTATTTTTCATGAGCAAGAATGATACGCACGGATAAGCGTACAGAAAAACTTCCCGCCGTACACAGTTTTCGGAACAATCAAAAAACTATGTACGAAATCAGGAGGAAACAAGTTATGGCACAGAAGCAAATGATTCGCATCCGTCTGAAGGCCTATGACCATCAGGTCATCGACCAGAGCGCAGAGAAGATCGTCGAGACCGCCAAGCGCACCGGCGCTGAGGTGTCCGGCCCCATCCCTCTGCCCACCCGGAAAGAGGTCGTCACCATCCTGCGCGCCGTCCACAAGTACAAGGACAGCCGTGAGCAGTTTGAGCGCCGCACCCACAAGCGCCTCATCGACATCACCCGTTCCACTCCCAAGACCGTGGAAGCGCTGATGGCTTTGGAGCTGCCCGCGGGCGTTGAGATTGAGATCAAGCTGTAAGACCCTTTCCTGCATTTAATTTCGTTGCTCACCCATTGTTCGCCGACTTGCGAGGCGGACGGGTCATGTCGGCAGAGCAATGCGGCGCGGCCGTATCTAAGTCGACCAATAACCTTTAAGGAGGAACATACATGAAAGCAATCATCGGCAAAAAGGTCGGCATGAGCCAGATCTTTGATGAGAACGGTCACGTGATTCCCGTCACCGTGATCGAGGCCGGTCCCTGCGTGGTCACCATGAAGAAGACCACGGAGAGAGACGGCTATGAGACTGTCCAGCTGGGCTATGAGGATGTGGCTGAGCGTAAGCTCACCAAGCCTGAGATGGGACATCTGTCCAAGGCGGGTGTAGGCCCCAAGAAGCACCTGCGCGAGTTCAATCTGGAAAACGGTGCTGAGATGAACGTGGGCGACCTTGTGAAGGCCGACACATTCCAGGCGGGCGACTTCGTGGACGTGACCGGCACCAGCAAGGGCCACGGCTTCGCGGGCGTCATCAAGCGCCACGGCGCTCACCGCACACCCACCAGCCACGGCGGCGGCCCCGTGCACCGTCACGCAGGCTCCATGGGCTCTTCTTCCGATCCTTCCAAGATTTTCAAGGGCAAGATCGGTGCGGGCCACATGGGTGTGGATCAGGTCACTGTGCAGAACCTGACAGTTGTGAAGGTGGACCCGGAGCTGAACATGCTGGTGGTCTGCGGCGCGGTTCCCGGACCCAAGGGCAGCCTTGTCACCGTGAAAACCACCGTGAAGACGCACCGCGCCAAGAACGTGGAGACCGGCATCAGCCACAACCCGCAGAAGGCTTCGGGCCGCAACCCGCAGAAGGCTTCCGCGAGAAGCAAGTAAGAAAGGGGTGCTTAGAATATGCCTAATGTTGAAGTTTTGAATATGTCCGGCGCAAAGGTCGGCGAGGTCACTCTGAGCGACGCCGTCTTTGGCATCGAGCCGAATGGGGTTGTCGTCCACGAGGCCGTAAAGAATCACCTGGCCAACTGCCGGCAGGGCACCCAGAGCGCCCTGACCCGCGCCGAGGTTTCCGGCGGCGGCAGAAAGCCCTGGCGTCAGAAGGGAACTGGACATGCCCGTCAGGGTTCTACCCGTTCTCCCCAGTGGACTCACGGCGGTATCGTGTTTGCCCCGAAGCCCCGGGATTACAGCTATGTCCTGAACAAGAAGATTAAGCGTTTGGCGCTGAAGTCTGTTTTGTCCGCCAAGGCCGCGGACGGCGAGATCATTGTGGTGGACTCCATTAAAATGGAAACCATCAAGACCGCCGACTTCCGCAAGTTCCTGGATGCCGTGAAGGCCGACGGCAAGGCCATGGTCATTGTCCCCGAGAAGGACGACGCCGTGGTCAAGAGCGCCCGGAATCTTCCCGGCGTGTCCACCACCACCGCCACCATCCTGAGCGTCTATGACATTTTGAATGCCAAGAAGCTGGTCATTGACCAGACTGCGCTCGCCAAAATCGAGGAGGTGTTCGCATAATGGCCACCAGTTACGATATCGTGATTCGCCCGATTATCACCGAGCGCGCCATGGGCGCCGTCGCCGACAAGAAATATGTCTTCGAGGTTGCCAAGGAAGCCGGTAAGATCGAGATTAAGAAGGCCGTTGAGGAAATCTTCGGCGTGAAGGTCAAAAGCGTGAACACGCTGACCGTTCCGGGCAAGGAAAAGCGCCGCGGCGCGGGCCGTCCCGGCAAGACCAAGACCTGGAAGAAGGCCTATGTCCAGCTTACCGACGAATCCAAGACCATCGAGTTCTTCGAGGGGATGGTCTAAGACCGGAACCGATATAACTGTAAGGAGTGTTAAGCGATGTCTATTAAATCTTATAAGCCGACGACACCTTCCAGAAGACAGATGACGGTTTCCGGTTTCGACGGCCTTGACAAAAAAGCCAAGCCCGAGCCCAGCCTCACTGAGTCTCTGAAGAAGTCCTCCGGCCGCAACAGCTATGGCCGCATCACCGTCCGCCATCGCGGCGGCGGCAACAAGCGCAAGTACCGCATCATTGACTTCAAGCGCGACAAGCAGGGAAGCGCAAGCGTCCTGCGCCTGGAGTATGATCCCAACCGCAGCGCCAACATCGCCCTCATCCAGTATGAGGACGGCGAGAAGCGCTACATCCTGGCTCCCGTGGGCATGAAGGCCGGTCACAAGATCATGACCGGACCCGACGCCGACATTCTGCCGGGCAACGCGCTGCCCATCGAGAAGATTCCCGTGGGTACCATCATCCACAACATTGAGCTTCATCCCGGCAACGGCGCCCAGCTGGTGCGCTCCGCCGGAACCTCCGCCCAGCTGATGGCGAAGGAGGGCAAGGACGCTCAGATTCGCATGCCCTCCGGCGAGGTGCGCATCGTGCGGATCAACTGCATGGCCACCATCGGCCAGGTCGGCAATATCGACCACGAGAACATCAACATCGGCAAGGCCGGACGCAAGCGCCACATGGGCTGGCGTCCCACGGTCCGCGGTTCCGTCATGAACCCCAACGACCATCCCCACGGCGGCGGCGAGGGCCGCGCACCTGTTGGCCGTCCTGGCCCTGTGACGCCTTGGGGCAAGCCCGCCATGGGTTACAAGACCCGCAAGGGCAAGAACCCCACCAGCAAATTTATCGTTAAGCGCCGGAACGAGAAGTAAGGAGGCAAGTAGATTATGAGCAGATCTGTCAAAAAAGGCCCGTATGTTGCCCCTGAGCTTCTCAAGCGGGTTGAGGCAATGAACGAGAAGAACGAAAAGCAGGTGCTGAAGACCTGGAGCCGCAGCTCCACCATCTTCCCCGCTTTCGTGGGTCATACCATCGCCGTGCACGACGGGCGCAAGCACGTGCCCGTTTATGTCCAGGAGGACATGGTGGGTCACAAGCTGGGCGAGTTCGCCCCCACCCGGACCTTCCGCGGCCACGCAAAGAAAAACTGATAAAGGAGGATGCGAAATATGGAAAACAATGAAGCAAAGGCTTACCTGCGCTATGTCCGCATCGCTCCCCGCAAGATTCAGATCGTCTGCGATCTGATTCGCGGCAAGGATGTGGGCACCGCCATGGCGATTCTGATGCAGACCCCCAAGGCTGCGTCCGAGCCTCTGATGAAGCTTCTTAAGAGTGCCGCCGCTAACGCGGAGAACAACTTCGCCATGGATCCCAGCAAGCTGTACGTCAGTCAGGTCTTCGCCACTCCCGGCCCCATCCTTAAGCGGATGATGCCCCGGGCGCAGGGCCGTGCGTACCGCATCAATAAGAGAAGCTCTCACGTCACGCTGGCCGTGACCGAAAAGGCATAAGGGAGGAGACAGTTTTTTATGGGACAGAAAGTTAATCCCCACGGCATGCGCGTGGGCGTCATCAAAGACTGGGATTCCCGTTGGTATGCCAGTGATGAGAAGGTCGGCGACCTGATCGTCGAGGATCAGAAGATCCGCAAATATCTGAAGAAGACTCTGTACGGCGCGGGTGTGCCCAAGATCGAGATTGAGCGCAGCAGCGACACCGTTACCGTTTTCCTGCATTGCGCCCGTCCGGGCGTGGTCATCGGCAAGGGCGGCGAGCAGATCGAGCAGTATCGTCTGGCCGTTGAGAAGATGACCGGCAAAAAGGTGAAGCTGAACATCGTTGAGGTTCGTAACCCCGACATGGATGCCCAGCTTGTGGCCGAGAACATTGCCCAGCAGCTTGAAAAGCGCATCTCTCACCGCCGCGCTATGAAAAACTCTATGGCCCGCGCCATGCGCGCCGGCGCCAAGGGCATCAAGTGCTGCTGCTCCGGTCGCCTGGGCGGCCGCGAGATCGCGGGCGTTGAGCATTATCACGAGGGCACCATCCCCCTGCAGACCATCCGTGCCGACATTGATTACGGCTTCGCGGAGGCTGCCACCACCTTCGGCCGCATCGGCGTGAAGATTTGGGTGTACAAGGGAGAGGTTCTTTCTCAGACCCTGCGCACTACTCCCCGTACCATGGACACCACGAAGCCCTATCAGGAGCGTCGTGAGCGTCGGCCTCGCCGCGATGGCGACTTCCGTGGCGGCGATCGTCGGCCCGGTGGCTTCAATCGCGGTCCCGGCGGTCAGGGCGGCGGCTTCAACCGTGGCCCCGCAGGCGGCCAGGGCGGCGGCTTCAACCGTGGCCCCGCAGGCGGTCAGGGTGGCGGCTTCAACCGCGGCCCCGCAGGCGGTCAGGGTGGTTTCAACCGTGGCCCCGCAGGCGGCCAGGGCGGCTTCAACCGCGGTCCTGCCGGTCAGGGTGGCTTTAACCGCGCCCCTCAGGGTGGATTCAACCGCCCCAACACCAACACCCCTCGTCCGGCGGCTGCCCCTGCGGCCCCCGCTGAACCCAAGAAGGAAGGAGGAGCTGAATAATGCTTCTGCCCAAGAGAGTTAAATACCGCCGTGTGCATCGTGGCCGTATGACCGGCAAGGCATACCGCGGAAACACGATTACCTACGGTCAGTTCGGCCTCCAGGCCATGGAGCCCGGCTGGATCACCAGCAACCAGATTGAGGCGGCCCGTATCGCCATGACCCGCTACACCAAGCGTGGCGGTCAGGTCTGGATTAAGATTTTCCCCGACAAGCCCGTCACCAAGAAGCCCGCCGATACCCGCATGGGTTCCGGTAAAGGTTCCCCCGAGTTTTGGGTTGCAGTTGTGAAGCCCGGCCGTATCATGTTTGAGATTGCCGGCGTTCCCGAAGAAACCGCCCGCGAGGCCCTGCGTCTGGCCAGCCACAAGCTGCCCATCAAGACGAAGCTGGTCATCCGCGAGGCTGCTTCGGAGGCTCAGGAAGCAGGTGAGTAAGATGAAGGCAAGTGAAGTTCGCAAGATGAATGCCGAGCAGCTTAACGAAAAGCTGACCGGCCTAAAGAAGGATCTGTTTTTCCTGCGTATGCAGCACGCCACCAACCAGCTTGACAATCCCCTGAAGATTCAGGAAACCAAGCACGACATTGCCAGAGTCAAAACCGTGTTGCGGGAGCTTCAGGCTTCCGGAAAGCAGTAAGGAGGTAAGTGAACATGAGTGAAATGGTGAGAACTTCCTCCCGGAAGACCAGAATCGGCAAGGTTGTGTCCGACAAGATGGATAAGACCGTGGTCGTGGCTATTGAGGACCGCGTGGCCCATCCCCTGTACAAGAAGATTGTCGGCCGCACCTACAAGCTGAAGGCCCACGACGAGGAAAACGCATGCGGCATCGGCGACAAGGTGAAGGTTATGGAGACCCGCCCCCTCAGCAAGGACAAGCGGTGGCGCGTGGTCGAGATTATTGAAAAAGCGAAGTAAGGAGGTGCCGAGTTATGATCCAACAGGAAAGCTATTTGAAGGTTGCCGATAATACCGGCGCCAAAGAGATCAAGTGCATCCGCGTTCTGGGCGGCTCCACCCGCAAGTTTGGCAATATCGGCGACGTTATTGTGGCGTCTGTCCGTAAGGCCCAGCCGGGTGGCACCGTGAAAAAGGGCGAGGTGGTTAAGGCCGTCATCGTTCGCAGCGCCAAGGGCGTCCGCCGCAACGACGGCACCTATGTCCGCTTCGACGACAACGCCGCCGTCCTCATCAAGGACGACCAGAACCCCAGAGGTACCCGTATCTTTGGGCCGGTTGCACGCGAGCTGCGCGACAAGGATTACATGAAGATCCTGTCCCTGGCTCCCGAAGTGATTTGAGGAGGACGCCTGATATGTCTATGAATATCAAAAAGGGCGACACCGTGGTCGTTCTCTCCGGCAAAGACCGGGGCAAGCAGGGCAAGGTTGTGGGTAGCGTGCCCAAGACCAGCCGGGTTGTGGTGGAAGGCATCAACATGGTGACCTGCCACGTCAAGCCCCGCAAGCAGGGCGAAACCGGCGGTATCGTCAAGCGCGAGGCGGCGATTGCCTCCTGCAAGGTGCAGGTGGTCTGCCCCAAGTGCAAGAAGGGCACCCGCGTTGCCCACAAGATTGAAAACGGCAAGAGCGTTCGCGTGTGCAAGCACTGCGGCGCCGAGCTGTGAGAAAGGGGAGTAGACGAACATGGCAACACTGAAGGAAAAATACGGCGCCGAAGTCGCTCCCGCGCTCATGAAGCAGTTTGAATACAAGAGCGTTATGCAGATTCCCCGGATCGACAAGGTTGTCGTGAACGTGGGCTGCGGCGAGGCCCGGGAAAACGCCAAGGTTCTGGAGAACGTGGTGGGTGACCTGGCCCAGATCACCGGACAGAAGCCCATCATCACCAAGGCGCGCAAGTCCATCGCGAACTTCAAGCTCCGCGAGGAAATGCCCATCGGCGCGAAGGTCACGCTTCGCGGCGCCAAGATGTGGGAGTTTTTGGACCGGCTGTTCAACGTGGCCCTGCCCCGTGTCCGCGATTTTCAGGGCATCAACCCCAACTCCTTTGACGGCCGGGGCAACTACGCTCTGGGCATTCGGGAGCAGTTGATTTTCCCGGAGATCGAGTACGATAAGATCGACAAGATCCGCGGCATGGATGTGGTTATCTGCACCACCGCAAAGACCGACGAGGAAGCCCGCGCCCTGCTGGAGCAGGTCGGCGCTCCCTTCGCCAAGTAAGGAAGGAAGAGAAGAATGGCTAAGAAGTCTATGATTTTGAAGCAGCAGGCTCCCGCGAAGTTCTCTTCCCGGAAGTATAACCGCTGCAAGCTCTGTGGCCGCCCCCACGCTTATCTCCGGGACTACGGCGTTTGCCGTATCTGCTTCCGTGAGCTGGCGTATAAGGGTGAGATTCCCGGCGTTCGGAAGGCGTCTTTCTAAGACCCGCCGATTTTACTTTTGTAGCTTAGGGTGAAAGCCCTGGTGAAAGGATGGCGAAAGGTCACTGTGAATCGGGCACCACGCGCGAGCGGACTGCTCCATTCATAGTGATACCTCGCTGCCTGAACGGTTTTTCGGAACCGTAACTCTAAAAATAGGAGGATTTATCCATGCATATCACAGATCCGGTTGCGGATATGCTGACCCGCATCCGCAACGCCAACAGCGCAAAGCACGATACCGTTGATGTCCCCGCCTCCAACATGAAGAAGAGCATTGCTCAGATTCTGCTGGACGAGGGCTATATCAAGAACTTCCAGATGGTTGAGGACGGCCTTCAGGGCGTGCTTCATATCACCTTGAAGTACAACGCCGGCAAGGAAAAGGTCATTACTGGTCTTCGCCGTGTCAGCAAGCCCGGCCTGCGCGTCTATGTGGGCGCCGATGAGCTGCCCCGCGTGCTTCGCGGCCTGGGTATCGCGATCATTTCCACGTCTAAGGGCGTCATGACCGACAAGAAGGCCCGCGAGGGACATGTCGGCGGCGAAGTCCTGGCGTTCGTCTGGTAAGGAGGGTACTGAATCATGTCTAGAATCGGCAGAATGCCCATTACCGTCCCCGCCGGCGTTACCGTCAACGTGGCAGAGGGTAATGTGGTTACCGTAAAGGGTCCCAAGGGCGAGCTTGCCCGGGCCCTGCGCCCCGAAATGATCATCAAACAGGACGGCAACACGATCACCGTGGACCGTCCCTCCGAGGATAAGCAGCACAAGGCCCTGCACGGCCTGACCCGCACCCTGCTCCACAACATGGTGGAGGGTGTCGCCAATGAGTTCACCAAAGCGCTGGACGTCAACGGCGTGGGCTACCGTGTGGCCAAGGAGGGCAAGAACCTGGTGATGAATCTGGGTTTCTCCCATCAGGTGATCGTTTCCGAGATCGAGGGCATCACCATTGAGGTCCCCGCTCCCAATAAAATTATCGTGCGCGGCTGCGACAAGCAGGCTGTGGGCCAGTTTGCCGCCGAAATCCGCGAGAAGCGTCCCCCCGAGCCTTACAAGGGCAAGGGTATCAAGTATTCTGACGAGGTCATCCGCCGCAAGGTTGGTAAGACCGGCGCCAAGAAGTAAGGAGGTGTGCCGATATGATTAAAAAGCCGAATACAAATGCTCAGCGCCTGAAGCGTCACAAGAGGGTGCGTGCCAAAATCTCCGGCACCGCCGCTACCCCCCGCCTGAATGTCTTCCGCAGCGAGTCTAACATTTACGCCCAGATTATCGACGATGTGAAGGGCGAGACTTTGGCAGCCGCGTCTTCTCTGGATAAAGAGATCGCCGGTTACGGCGGCAACGCCACCGCCGCCTCTGCCGTGGGCAAGCTCATTGCCGAGCGGGCCAAGGCGAAGGGGATTGAGAACGTGGTGTTCGACCGCGGTGGTTATCTGTACCATGGCCGTGTGCAGGCACTGGCCGAAGGCGCCCGCGAGGGCGGCCTGAAGTTTTGATCGGAGGAGGTAAACAACATGCCTAGATTTGAAAGAGAGCCCAGCGAGTACGCAGAGAAGGTTGTTGCCCTCAACCGAGTTTCCAAAACCGTTAAGGGCGGCCGCGTGATGAAGTTCTCCGCCTTAGTGGTGGTGGGCGACCAGAAGGGAAAGGTCGGCTATGGCCTGGGCAAGGCCGCTGAGGTTCCCGAGGCCATCCGCAAGGGGCTGGAGTCTGCAAAGAAGAACATGATTACCGTGACCTTGGCCGGGTCCACCATTCCTCACGAGGTGATCGGCGCCTCCGGCGCCGGACGCGTGCTGATGAAGCCCGCCGCTCCCGGTACCGGCGTGATTGCCGGCGGTGCTGTCCGCGCAGTGGTGGAAGCCGCCGGAATTAAGGATATTCGTACCAAGTGCCTGCGCTCTAACAATGCCAATAACGTGGTCGCCGCCGCCTTCGAGGGACTGCGGTCCATGCGCGGGCCGGAGGAAGTGGCTCGGATCCGGGGCAAGAGCGTCAGCGAGATTATGGGTTAAGGAGGGGCTTATTATGGCAAACTTAAATATTAAGCTCGTCAAGAGCCTGAACGGTCGTCTGGAAAAGCAGATTTTGACCGCCCATTCCCTGGGCCTGCGCAAAATCGGTGACATCGCCGTGCAGCCCGACAACGACCAGACCCGCGGCAAGATTGCCAAGATTGGCTATCTGCTGCAGGTCGCCGAAGTGAAATAAGGAGGCACGGAAACATGAAACTCAACGAACTGTCTCCCGCCGAAGGCTCCGTCCGGCAGACCTACCGCAAGGGCCGGGGCGCCGGCAGCGGCAACGGCAAGACCGGCGGCCGCGGCCACAAGGGCCAGAAGGCCCGTAGCGGCGGCAAGGTCCGCGTGGGCTTCGAAGGCGGCCAGATGCCTCTGGCACGCCGCGTTCCCAAGCGCGGATTCAACAACATCTTTGCAAAGCCTCTGGAGATTATCAATCTCAGCACGCTGGATCTGTTTGAAAACGGCGAGACCGTCACGGATCAGGCGCTGCTGGAGAAGGGCATTCTCTCCAAGTGCACCTATGGATTTAAGGTGCTGGGTAACGGCAAGGTCACAAAAAAAGTGACGGTGCAGGCCTCTGCCTTCTCCGCGTCTGCCAAGGAGGCAATCGAGGCAGCTGGCGGAAAGGCCGAGGTGAAGTAACGTGATCGCAACGATTCGCAAAGCATGGGATATTCCCGAGCTGCGGAAGAAGATCATTTTCACTTTGCTGATTTTGCTCATTTTCCGCATCGGTAACGCCATCACCGTTCCCTATGTGGACGTGGCCACGTTGTCCAGCTATCTGAACAGCCAGACTACCACCATTTTGGGGCTGTATAACGTGATGAGCGGCGGGGCGTTTGCACAGGCAACTGTCTTCGCGCTGAGCATCCAGCCCTATATCAACAGCTCCATTATCATTCAGCTGCTCACCGTGGCCATCCCCGCTCTGGAGCGGCTGGCCAAGGATGGCGGCGAGGAAGGCCGGAAGAAGATCCAGTCTATCACCCGGTATGCCACAGTAGCCATTGCCATTATGCAGGCGTTCGGCTATTATATGATTATGAAGCGCTATGGCATCCTCATCGACGAAGGCATCTGGCCCGCATTGGTCATCGTCGTGTCCTTTATCGCCGGTTCCTCCTTCGTGATGTGGATGGGCGAGCAGGTCACTGAATTTGGCGTGGGCAACGGCATCTCCATCATCCTGTTCGCGGGTATTCTGTCCCGCGTTCCCAGCATGGTGTCCGGGATGTACGAGGGCGTGATCACTTGGTCTGGCGTTCGCAGCGGAGCGCTGACTGAAAAGACGCTGCTGGATGCAGGCTACACCGCGACAAACGCAAAATATATGCTGGATCAGGCAATGGCTCCCTGGAGCATTGTTTTGATTCTTGTGGGTATTCTGGCGCTGATTGTGTTCATCGTGTTTATCAACAGTGCAGAGCGCCGCATCCCTGTCCAGTATGCCAAGCGGCAGGTGGGCCGGAAGATGTATGGCGGGCAGACCTCTACCCTTCCCATGAAGGTGAATATGTCGGGCGTGCTGCCCATCATCTTCGCACAGTCCATCGCTTCCCTTCCAGCCACCATTATGGCGTTCACCGGCGTGGGAGAAGTGGATAGCTTTAGCTATAAGCTTTCCCAGTTCCTGGACACCAAGTCCTTCCTCTATATGGTGGTGTATTTCATCCTGATTATCGGCTTCAGCTACTTCTACTCTACCATTCAGTTCAATCCTGTGGAGATTGCCAACAACCTGAAAAAGCAGGGTGGCTTTATCCCCGGATTCCGTCCGGGCAAGCCCACGGTGGACTTCATCCGGAAGGTTTTGAACAAGGTGACGCTCTTTGGCGCCATTTATCTGGGCATTGTGGCCATGGTTCCCCTGGTGGCAGGTATGGTGATTAAACACTCTTCCCTGGGCATTGGCGGCACCTCGGTCATCATTATCGTGGGTGTGGCGCTGGAAACAGTGCGCGCGCTGGAGTCCCAGATGTTGATGCGCCAGTATAAGGGCTTCCTGGAATAAGAAAGAGGCGAAATGGAATGAAACTGATCCTGTTGGGCGCACCCGGCGCCGGAAAAGGGACACAGGCTGAAATTCTGTGCAAGGAATTTTCCATTCCCACGATTTCAACCGGAAGCATTCTCCGCGCGGCCGTGAAAAACGGCACGCCCACCGGCCTGAAGGCGAAATCCTTTATGGACGCGGGCAAGCTGGTCCCTGATGAGGTTATTATCGGCGTCATCTCGGACCGGCTGGCGGAGCCGGACTGCGCAAACGGCTACATTCTGGACGGGGTGCCCCGCACCATCGCCCAGGCCGAGGCGCTGGAAAAGGCCGGTATTTATTTTGACCACGTAATTTCTATCGAAATCTCCGATGAGGAGATTGAGGAGCGCATGGTAGGCCGCCGGGTGTGCGAGCAGTGCAGCGCCAGTTATCACGTGGTGGCAGTTCCTCCCAAGCAGGAGGGAATCTGCGACAAGTGCGGCGGAAAACTGAGCCGCCGCCACGACGACGACCCCGAGGTTGTGGAACATCGCCTCGCGGTCTATCACAAGGAGACAGAGCCGCTGAAGGACTTTTACAAGTCCCGGGGCGTTCTGGAATATGTGGAGAACCAGCCCAGTGTGGTTGGGACTTCTCAGGCAATCCTCCGCGCGTTGGGGAAATGAGGGTGAAATGATTATTCTCAAATCCCCGGAGGAGATCGACTTGATGCGCCGAGCGGGAAAACTTACCGCGGCTGCCCGTGCCTTGGCAGGGGAAATGGTAAAGCCCGGCGTTACAACCCAGGAGATCAACGACGAAGTGGAGCGATTTATCCGAAAGAATCACGCGGTGCCGTCTTTCCTGCACTATCAGGGCTATCCGGCCTCCGTCTGTATCAGCGTCAACGATGAGATTATCCACGGCATTCCCGGTAAACGGGTGCTGCTGGAAGGTGACATTGTCAGCGTGGATGTGGGCGCGTATATCGGCGGATTTCACGGCGACTGCGCGGCAACCTTTGCCTGCGGAAAGATTTCAGCGGAGGCTCAGGATCTGATCGATGTGACCAGACAGAGCTTTTTCGAGGGAATCAAGCAGGCGCGTCAAGGCAACCGCACCGGGGATATCTCCGCAGCGGTGCAGGCCTATGCGGAATCTCACGGATACGGAATTGTGCGGGAATTTGTCGGCCACGGGGTCGGCGCTGATATGCACGAGTCACCGGAGATTCCGAACTACGGTCATCCCGGACGGGGCCCCAGGCTTCTTGCGGGTATGACAATTGCGGTTGAACCTATGGTCAACGCCGGGTCCGCCTCCATTTATCAAATGAGCGATGGCTGGACTGTCCGCACAGCGGACGGGAAAAACGCCGCCCACTATGAGAACACGATCCTGATTACCGACGGAGAGCCGGAAATTTTGACGGCTCCCGCAATTTGAGAGAGTGCTTATGGAGATCGCAAAGTCGAATATTGTACAGTCCAGCGCCGGCAGGGACCGGGGAAAGCTTTTCTGCGTGATGAGCGTGGAAGGGGAATACCTGCTGCTGGCAGATGGAAAATCACGGAGGGTAGAGTCGCCCAAGCGCAAAAAGCGCAGACATGTGCTGTTTGTTGCCGCTGACGACACCCGTCTTTCCACAAAAATTAAAGGCGAAGAAAAAGTCACGAACAGCGAACTTCGCAGAGCCCTCGCGGAATACCGCGGGGAGGTTCATCCGGACCAGGAGGGATAAGGCTTGGCAAAATCCGATATGATCGAAGTAGAGGGCGTTGTGGTTGAATCCATGCCCAACACCACGTTTAAGGTGGACATCGGCAATGGACATACGATCCTAGCGCACATCTCCGGGAAACTCAGAATGAATTTCATCAGGATCCTGCCTGGCGACAAGGTCACGGTGGAAATGTCCCCCTATGACCTGACCCGGGGCCGGATCACCTGGCGTACAAAGTAAGAAACACACTGCCTACGCCGCTTTTGGCGGCTGGGAACAAAAGCTGAAAGGAATGGTTAGACAATGAAGGTAAGACCGTCCGTGAAGCCCATGTGCGAAAAGTGTAAGGTTATTCGCCGCAAAGGCCGTGTCATGGTTATTTGCGAGAACCCCAAGCACAAGCAGAGACAGGGCTAATTAAAAATGGAGGTGCTTTAAGAGTATGGCACGTATCGCCGGCATTGACCTGCCGAAGGATAAGCGGATCGAAATCGGTTTGACTTATATCTACGGAATCGGCAGAAAGAGCGCCAAGGATATCCTGGCGCAGACGGGCATCAACCCCGATACCCGCGTGAAAGATCTGACGGACGCCGAGGAGCAGCAGCTCCGCGACGCCATTGAGACTTATTCCGTGGAAGGCGACCTGCGTCGCCAGACCGCGCTGGACATCAAGCGCCTGACGGAGATTGGCTGCTATCGCGGCCTGCGTCACCGCAGAGGTCTGCCTGTCCGCGGACAGCGCAGCAAGACCAATGCACGTACCCGCAAAGGTCCCAAGAAGACCATTGCCAACAAGAAGAAGTAAGGAGGGAGAACGAAAATGGCTAAGACAGCAAGTTCCGGTGGAAAGAAAGTCGTCCGCCGCCGTCGCGAGAAAAAGCATATCGAGCGTGGCCAGGTCCATATCCGCTCTTCCTTCAACAACACCATGGTGACTGTTACCGATTCCCAGGGCAACGCGCTCTCCTGGGCTTCTTCTGGCGGCCTTGGCTTCCGGGGAAGCAAGAAGTCCACGCCCTTTGCGGCGCAGACCGCGGCGGAAACTGCCGCCCGCGCCGCCATGGAGCACGGACTGAAGACCGTCGAGGTTTTCGTGAAGGGACCCGGTCAGGGCCGTGAGGCCGCGATCCGGGCGCTGCAGGCCGTGGGTCTGGAAGTGACGATGATTAAGGACGTCACCCCCATCCCTCACAATGGCTGCCGCCCCCCGAAGCGTCGCCGTGTCTGATTTGAAGGAGGTAAAGCTTTATGGCTAAGAATATGCAGCCCATTGCCAAGCGCTGCAAGACTCTGGGTATTTCTCCTGCCGTGATGGGTTACGCCAAGAAGGAAACCAAGCGTAATCCCGGCGGCCAGATGAGAAAGAAGAAGAGCGAGTATGCTACTCAGATGAATGAGAAGCAGAAAGTCAAGTTTATTTATGGAATTCTCGAAAAGCAGTTCCACAGCTACTATGAAAAGGCCGTGGCCACTCCGGGCAAAACCGGCGACAACCTGCTGATTCTCGTAGAGCGTCGGCTGGACAACGTGGTTTACCGCATGGGCTTTGCCATGACCCGCCGCGAGGCCCGTCAGCTGGTGAACCATGGGCATTTCACCGTCAACGGCAAGAAGGTCAATATTCCTTCTTATCTGGTCAAGGCGGGAGACGTGATTGAGGTTGCGGAATCCAGCCGCTCCTCCGCAGCGTTCAAGCGCCTTGTGGGCGAGAACGCCGTGATGTTCCTGCTGCCTTCGTGGCTGGAGCGCGAGAAGAATACGCTGAAGGGCACTGTGGTGCGGATGCCCGCCCGCGAGGACATCGATCTTCCCATCGAGGAACACCTCATCGTCGAGCTGTACTCCAAGTAACCGGAGGACACCCTCGAAGATGACAGGAACCGAACGCGGCCTGCCTTTGGGCTTTGCCGCAATGAGAAGATGAAGGAGGGTAACTGCATGATCGAAATCGAAAAGCCCCAGATCGAGTGTATCGAAGCTCCCGGCGACGTGACCTACGGCAAGTATGTGGTGGAGCCGCTGGAGCGGGGCTATGGCACCACGCTGGGCAATGCGCTTCGCCGCATTATGCTGTCCTCTCTGCCCGGCACCGCTGCGACCTCCATCAAGATCGCCGGCGTCCAGCACGAGTTTTCCACTGTCCCCGGCGTCAAGGAGGATGTGACGGAGATTGTCCTGAATGTAAAGGGCCTCCTCACCAAGCTCCACGGCGAAAGCGGGAAGACGGTCTATGTTGAGGCTGTCGGCCCCTGCGAGGTCACTGCCGGCGATATCAAGGCCGACGGCGAGGTGGAGATTCTTAACCCCGAGCTTCACATCGCCTCGCTGGACAGCGGCGCGACGCTGAATATGGAAATCACACTGTCCCACGGTCGGGGCTATGTCTCTGCCGACAAGAACAAGCATGCAATGAGCCAGCAGGTCATCGGCGTGATTCCCATTGATTCGATCTATACTCCGGTGTACAAGGTCAACTATACTGTGGAACCCACCCGCGTGGGCACGTCCAGCGATTTTGACAAGCTGACGCTGGAGGTCTGGACCGACGGCACCATCTCCGCAAGGGACGCCGTGTCCCTTGGCGCCAAGATTCTGTGCGACCACTTCACGCTTTTTACCGACCTCTCGGAGAACGTGGGCAGCAAGCCCACGGTGGTTGAAAAGGGAGAGGCCCAGCGGGATAAGGTGCTGGAGATGACCATTGAGGAGCTGGACCTGAGCGTGCGCAGCTTTAACTGCCTCAAGCGCGCCAACATCAACACCGTGGAGGACTTGATTTCCAAGACCGAAGACGAGATGATGAAGGTCCGCAATCTGGGCCGCAAGTCGCTGGAGGAAGTAATCAATAAGCTGGCGATGATGGGTCTGGCTTTGGCAGACGAAGAGAATAATTGACTGAAAGCCCGGTGGGAGACTGCCGGGGAAGAAAATTCCCGATAAGGAGGAATACCGAAATGCCCGGAACCCGTAAACTCGGTAAAACAACGGACCAGCGCAGAGCGATGCTTCGCCAGCAGGTCACCGATTTCCTGGACAAAGGCGCTATGGAGACAACCATCACCCGCGCCAAGGAGATTAAGCCCCTGGCCGAGAAGATGATCACCCTGGGGAAGAAGAATGATCTGGCCGCCTATCGGCAGGCCATGACCTTCATCACCCGTGAGGATGTCTGCAAGAAGATCTTCAAGGAGATCGCTCCCGGCTATGCGGAGCGCAACGGTGGTTACACCCGTGTCATCCGCACCGGCATTCGCCGCGGAGACGCTGCGGAAACGGCCATCATTGAGCTGGTAAAGTAAATAACCGCAAAAGCGCCCCTGCCGATTGGCAGGGGCGCTTTTTTATGCCGAGATCAAAAAACAAAGGAAACGTTAGAGGATAGGACGGAAACAGATTACAAAAACTCAGCCTTCCACAAATTTGCTTTGCAGCAGGGCAATCTCCCGTCCGTAGCCGCACACGTCCTCCTGCGGGGTTTCCAGATAAAAGGGCAGGTGCCGCAGTTTGGGATGATTGATGATGGCAGTGAATGCGTCAAGACCAAGACTGCCCTCCCCGATGCGGGCGTGACGGTCCTTGTGGCTGGCAAAGGGATTCTTGCTGTCGTTCAGGTGGATAGCTTGCAGGCGGTCAAGGCCCACGGTCTTGTCAAACGCGTCCATCACGCCGTCTAAATCGTTTACCAAATCGTACCCGGCATCGTAAACGTGGCAGGTATCCAGACATACGCCCAGCAGATCGCGGTGCTCAACAAGGTCTATAATGGCCCGTAGCTCTTCAAAGCTGCGGCCTACCTCGCTGCCCTTGCCCGACATGGTTTCAAGCAGTACCCGGGCGGTCTGCCCGGGGCGCAAAACAGCATTCAATGTTTCGGCAATCAGCGCGATGCCCGTTTCCGCACCCTGCTTCACATGGCTGCCGGGGTGAAAGTTGTACAGGCTGCCGGGAAAGTGCTCAAGGCGGGCCAAGTCGTCTGCCATGGTGCTTCTCGCAAACTCCCGGATGTGAGGGTCGGCGGCACAGCAGTTCAGGGTGTAGGGCGCATGAGCCAGAACAGGGAAAATCCCCTGCTCCTTGGCAAAGGCGTGATAGGCGGCAATGTCGTCTATGTCCAGCGCCTTGGCGGCCCCGCCCCGGGGATTACGGGTAAAGAATTGAAAGGTCGAGGCGCCAATTTCCGCCGCCGTTTTCCCCATGGCGAGAAAGCCTTTGGAAGAGGAGAGATGACATCCGATGTTCAGCATAAAAATCCTTTCGTCAGAGAGTCTTACAGTGAAATTCGGCCTTCCACCATCATGGGTCGCAGTCCGCGCACCCGGGGCAGGACCGCAAGAAGAAGACCGCCAAGCACATAGCACACCACCGCCTCGCCAAGGCCCAGCGTGAAGGCGTTGTATGCCAGGGCTGTGGGAAAGGCTGCGGTAAAACCGGTTTGCTGGAAGGCGATGACCGCGCCCACGATGACCGCGTTGCACAAAACCGGCGGCAGGGGAGCCAGCCACTTGTTGGGAGCCTTCATAGTGAGGACTGCCGCCAAAAGCGTTGCAAGGGAACCAAATACAATGTCCAGTGCACCGTAGGGCGACAAAAGATTTGCAACAAGACACCCTACAAACAGGCCCGGTGCGGCGGCGGGGAAGAGAAAGGGCAGGACGCACAGCGCTTCGGAAAGGCGAAACTGCACCGGCCCGTAGGCCACGCCGAAGATGGCGGCAAAGTAGCTGAGCGCGGCGTACAGCGCCCCTACAATGCCGGCAAAAGTAATCTGCTGGGGAGTAAAGCGGGATTTGGACATAAAAATAGACCTCCTTCTAAATTCGGAGGCCGTCACAAAGCACGCGGCGCGCAAATGCGCGCAGCCTCCATTTTTTTGTTTAGAGAACGGCAGAAAAGTTTGCCGAACGAACGCCGTAGCCGGCGCTTGGACAGGGAGATGGCACCTGTCGATTGGAAGTATAGCACAGTGGGTGCGCAAAAGTCAAGGGGCCGCCAACAGGCGGCCCCTTGAGATGTTCAATTATGAATTGGATACCACGAGACAGTATAGCTCGGTGGTCTTGTCGGTGTTGAGCCGCAGCTCCGGTTCGACGCCCAGCTCATCCAGAATGGCCGTCAACTCCTCTTGTGTCATGGCATAGCCTGTTCCGGAGCCGCCGTTTTCGTCCGAATAGGGCTGGCTGTCTCGGCCTTCCAAAAGCTGACTCAGGCGCTCACCTGCGGGAAGAAAAACCACTCCGGCAAACACTGTGCTCTCGCCCGAACCTCCGCCTTCTGCGTTTGCCTGCGCCATGAGGAAGGAGGATGGCGGGGTTTGCTGCACGGAGAAATCTCCGCTGTCCGGGGAGGAAGCGTCTTGCATTTCATAAAACTGAGAGGAAGAGCCTGTGTAGCTGCGGGACAGCCCATCTCCCTCATACGATGCGTCGTAAGACCCGTCTTCTTCCACAGAGGGAATAAGCGCATTGTCTTCCGCCTCATTTCCCTGCGACTGAACTTTGAAAGACTCTCCGCTTCCCGCCGTGGCGGGTGCTGCACTGCGGGAAAAGTTTTCAAAGGGAAGCACCCGCACGGCGGCAAATACCAGAGCGGCACAGGCCGCCAGAGATGCCATCGTTTTCAGGGCGCGGTGGGTCTTTTTCCGGGGGGCGGCGTTTGCCCGGATAACGGCCATCACGCCGTCAGCAAAGCCGTCGGGAACCTCGGGTTCCTCCATGTCTCCAAATGCGGCCCGAATAGCCAAAGCATCTGAAACGTAAGCGGCGCAGGCGGCACAGGCGGCAAGATGTTCCCGCACGACCGCGGCCTCATGCTCCGCCAGTTCCCCGTCCACAAAAGAATCCAGAAGAGGTGCGTATTGTTCACAAAGTTTCATTTTATCGCCCCTCCTTTTCTACATTCTTGGACGGAGCGGCGGGTAAAAAGTTCCCGGTTTCCGTTAAAAATTCGCAAAGTCGCTTTCGGCCCCGGTTAATGCGGGACTTCACGGTTCCCAAATCTACATCCAGCGCGGTGGAAATCTCCTGATAGCTCAGTTGGTGCAGCTCGCGCAGTACCAGCACCGCCCGGTAGTCGTCGGGCAGAGTGTTCAGTCCGGAGCGGATGGCTTCCCGCAGTTCCGCCTGTTCCGCTTCTTCGTGGGGGGTAAGGCGGTCATCAGGAATATCCAGGCTCAGTTCTCCGTCATCCAAGGAGACGGCCCGCTGTCGCTTTTCCCTGCGCAACAAATCCACCGATGCGTTGGAGGCCAGGCGGTACAGCCAGGTTGAAAAACTGGCCTCGCCCCGGAAAAAGGGCAGACTTTGCCAAGCCGAGAGAAGCGCTTCCTGTGCCGCCTCCTGCGCGTCAGCCGGGTTGCCGCACATCCGCAGCGCCAGTGCGTAAACCCGCTTCTCATAGCGGTGTACCAGCGTTTCAAAGGCGTCTGCATCGCCCGAGCGGGCGGCTTTTACCAGTTGTTGTTCCGGTATGTCATTCATTTCAGATCCCTTTTGATCCCTTTCGTCACAGTGTAAACGTCCACCAGTGTGTTCATGCGGACGATCTGCTCCTTATAATATCCAGCGTGGGGAATCCCCTTTAAGTACCAGCAATAGTGCCGCCGTGCTTCCAGCACGGCTGTTCGCTCGCCCCGGGCGGCGGCAGACAGCTCAATCTGCCGCACCACGGTGTCGCACCGCACGTCAAGCGGCGGCAGCGGCGGCAGGGGAAGTCCCTCCAAGAGGGCCTTCGCCTGCGTAAACAACCATGGATTTCCAAAGCAACCCCGCCCGATCATGGCCATGTCCGCGCCGGTGCGCTCCAGAATGCGCACCGCGTCTTCGGGCTTGAAAATATCGCCGTTGGCGATGACAGGGACGTTCACAGCTTCTTTGACTTCCCTGATGGAGTTCCAATCTGCCTGTCCGCCGTACATCTGCACTCGGGTGCGCCCGTGGACCGCGATGGCGGAGACGCCCGCCTGCTCCAAAAGTCTTGCAACCTCCACGGCGTTCAGATTTCCCATGTCCCAGCCCCGGCGAATTTTCGCTGTCACCGGCACGGGGCTGGACTGCACCACCGCTTCGGCAATCCGGGCGGCTTTTTCCGGGTCCTTCATCAAAGCGGAGCCGTCTCCGTTTTTCACGACCTTCCCCACGGGGCAGCCCATGTTGATGTCCACCACGTCCGCCCCGGACAGCTCTGCCGCAATCTGCGCCGCCTCCGCCATACAGGCGGGGTCGCTGCCGAAAATCTGCACGGCAAAGGGCCGCTCCCCCGGAAAGGGGGACAGCAGGCTTTGAGTCTTTTTGTCGCCGTAGCACAGGGCCTTGGAAGAAATCAGCTCCGTGCAGGTATAGCCCGCCCCGTTTTCCGCGCAAATCTGGCGGAAGGCGGCGTCCGTCACCCCCGCCATGGGGGCAAGGGCTAGTTTTGATGGAATTTCCACTGTTCCGATTTTCAAAAAATGCGCTCCTTTGCGGGCACTTGGCCCAGATTGCCATATCTTACGAAGGCACCCCAATCTGGGGCGTAATATACGCTCTCAGTTTATCACAACTTCGCGCAAATGAAAAGAGGGAACCTGTCCCTTTCCGCATCGGCGCCAAAGAACCCTCCAAAATCCGCCGGGGATGGCGGCAGCAAACCAAAAACTTTTGAACTCTCTCTTTTACCGACGGCATTTTTAAATGTTGTTATGTAAAATAATGGAAAACAAACGAGGGAGGGGACAAGCCTGATGCACGGGCAGATCACTTTGGACAACGCACGAGCGGTGCGTTTTTTAAACGGCGGCGTGCGCTTTTTTTTGGCGGCGGCACTGAGTGCGGCTCAGATTACGGGGGGAAGCGCGCCCTTTGCGCTGGGCTTTACGGCGGCCTGCGGAGCGGGAATCGACGGAATGTGTGCCTTGGCTGGGGCAGTAGTAGGGGCGCTGGTGTTTCTGGAATTTTCGGTGGGACTTGCTCATATTGCCGTGGCAATTCTGGTGTATACGGCGGCGGCGGCCTTTCGGGGGATGAAGCTGACGGACAGGCTCCTGTTTACGCCGCTGGTGGCCTCCGGAATGACGCTGGCGGTGGAGGGTATCTATGTGGCCCAGTCTCTCTCACCGCTGGCGCGGCTTACGCCGTGCCTGCTGACCACCGTGCTGGTGGGGGTTTCCGCCCGGTGCTGTGCGCCGCTGCTGCGGGGCGGAGAGGACGCAAAAAAGCCGGAGTCTCTGGAATTTCTGGCGGTGGCGCTGCTGCTGGCCTTTTCCGATGTGGCCCCCGGAGGAATCTCTCTGGGGAGAACGGTCATCGCCTGTCTGGTGCTGTTTACCGCGTGGCAGAAGGGCGCTTCGGCCGGGACGGTAACGGGCGTGTGGGCCGGGCTTCTGGCGGATCTGTGCGCAGGAGGAACCGCGCCGGTGTTTACCGCCGCATACGGTTTTGCCGGGATGGCAGCGGGCCTTCGGACAGGACGCAGCCGCGTCTCCGCCGGAGCGCTGTGGCTGCTGGCGGCGCTGACGGCGCTGGCTCCCGTGACGCAGGTACAGGGACTTTCCGCCGTTGGGGAAGCGGCGCTGGCCATTCCACTGTTTTTATTGGTGCCTGCAAAGCTTTTGGGCGGCAAGCGGGTGAAGCAGGCCGCGCATCAGGAACCCGGGGCGCTGCCCACCCTTCGGGAGCGGCTGGAGCGGGCCGCGTCGGCCTTCCGGGATTTGTATGACAGCATGGGGCGAGGGCCTGTCCAGTCCGTGGAGGAAAATCCGGCCATCGTGTTCGACCGGGCGGCGGAACGGGTCTGTCGGGGCTGCGCGCTTTGCGACTTGTGCTGGAAAAAAGAGTACGGCGCAACCTATAACGCCTTAAATGATGCCACGCCTTATCTCCTAGAGCGGGGGCGGGTGCTGGCAAAGGATTTTCCCAACCACTTTTCCTCCCGCTGCATCCACCTGCCGGAGTTTCTGGCGGCCATCAATGTGGAGCTTTCTGCTTATCTTCTGCGCAAACAGTATCGACGCAGGATGGAGGAGACGCGGCAGGACGCAAAGGGACAATATGCCCGACTCAGCGACCTGCTGGCGGCCACGGCGGCAAATCTGGAGGCGGTTCCCACGTCGGTGGGACTTCGCTGCCGGTATCAGCTTGGCGCGGCCATCAAGCCAAAGCAGGGGGAGGTTTCCTGTGGTGACACGCTGGCCTCTTTTGAAACGGACGACGGCTTGTTGTGCCTGCTTTTGTCGGACGGCATGGGCAGTGGAGAGGCGGCCCGGCGGGAATCTGCTCTGACCTGCCGACTACTGCGCCAGTTTCTGGAAGCAGGCGTGGAGGCCGAGGCTGCGCTGAACACCATGAACGCCGCCATGGCCCTTCGTGGGCAGGAAACAGGAAGCTTTTCCACCATCGACCTATTGACGCTGCAACTGGAAAGCGGGGAAGCCGCCATTTACAAATATGGCGCGGCGCCCACCTACATCAAGCGCTTTGGAAGGGTACGCCGCATCACGGGCGCAGCGCTGCCCGCAGGACTGAAGCTGTCTCCGGCAGGGCCGGACGTGACCCGTCTGCGGCTGGAGCCGGAAAGCTTTGCCGTCCTCATCAGCGATGGAGCGGCGGACAGCAATCACGACGAATGGCTTCAAAATCTGCTGGCGGGCTGGAACGGGACAGATCCGCAGCAGCTTGCAAACCTGATTATTCGGGAAGCGGAAAAACAGAACGGCCTTGCGGACGACTGCGGCGTGCAGGTGCTGTACCTGCCGTCGGAGGGACTGAAAGAAGTGTAGGCCAAAGCCAAAGAAAAATTACGGAAGACTTTTACAACCACATGGCCGCGGAATTTTAAATTCCGCGGCCATGGTTTTGTTTAAAAATCTATGCTGCGGAAAACAGGCCGAAAATCTTTTCTGCGGCGGGGTATAAAAATTTCCCCGCAGTGCCAAAATGAGACTGGATTATTTGCCATTCCGGTTTGCGGGATCGGCAGAAAAAAGGAGTGGATCAGAATGGTCAAGGGCATTTCCCGGCGGGTAGTGGTTGTGGACTCGCCGGACAGACGATACTTTGAGCAGGCAATCTTTATTGTGCGAAATGATGCGGCGGGAGAAGGCGTTTCTTCACGGGAGCTGGTGGAGGAGGCCCGCCGGGTGGCGCAGGAATACGCCGGCGGTTCGGGACTGAAAAAGCGGCTTAACCAGATTCCTCCGGTGCTGTGGTCCCTGACCGGCGCGGGGGCCTGCGGGCTGGCGTGGCTGCTGGTATCGGTGCTGTAAGGAGATAAAATAAGACGGTACGCTTTCAATGAAAGCGCACCGCTTTATTTGTGCGGCGCGGCGGATTTTCCGCCGCGCCGCTCTCCGGTCCGAAAACTACGGGCCGCTTAAAATTTCAGGAATTGGGAACCAGAGGCTGCACGGTGAAGCTGAGGGTTGCCGGTGAGTGGGGATACTGCCGGGAAAAGGCCCGCAGAATCCGGTCGCAGACCATGCAGCTATTTTCGTAGTTTGCCTGCGGCAGCATCAGTATGTACTGGGAGACGCTGCACCGGGCTACCACGTCGCCCCGCCGGAGATTTCCCACGATTACGTCCTGCAAATTGTCCATGCAGCAGTCCAGACTGCGGCGGGACAGGGGCTTGGATTCAGACCCTGCGGCGGAAATCAGGGCAATATGCACCGCGGCCCCGCTGCGGGCCACGGTTCGGGCTTCCGCCTGATAGATAATACGGAAAAAATCATAGTCACACAAAAGCGCGCCTCTGACGCTGCCCGGCTCGTCCAGCTGCTCGCGCAAAAGCCCCAGATTCACAGACCGTTCGTTGACGGTGCGGGCGGCTTCCCGGTAAATGGCGCGGCTCTCGTCAGCGGGCATGATGCCGAAATTGGTGAAGAGCAGATCGCTCATACGCTCGTAGGTTTTAATCACGCTCTGCTGGTCGCCCAGAGCAAGCTGTGCCTGCATCAAAAACTGGTACACTTCCTCGTCGTAAGGCTCCACGAGGATTGCCTGTCCGCACAGCGCCACAATGTCCGCATGACGTTCCTGCTCCTGCAAAAGCGGGAGGACGGAGCGCAGCGTTCTGAGATAGAGGTTGTGAAAATAGGTGCTCTGTGGCACAATCCAGGATTCAGAGGACAGCTTGGGCAGAAAGTCACCCTGATAAAGCTCCAGAGCTTCCAGATAAAGCTTAAGCTGGGCCTGTCCGTCCGGCTGGGCCAAGGCGGTTCGGCACAAGGCTTCAAATTCCTCCACGTCCACTGAAACGGAAACTTCGTCGTTCCAGGCATAGCTGCCGCCCCGGCGGATAATCAGCGTATGCCCCGCGCCGTCTCCCAGTCCGTCCAGCATGGTACGAACCCGGTGAAACATGGTCTTCAAAGCGTTTACGGGGTTCACAGTCCCCTCGTCGCCCCACAGCAGGCTGAACAGCTCGCTTTGCGAAACAGGACGGTTTCGGCAGCAGATCATGTATGCCAGCAGCAGCCACACCTTCCGGGATCGGTTGTCGCTGTCTGTGATCTCCCGGCCGCTCCAAAGCAGCGAGAAGCCTCCCAGCATTTGAATTTTCAAAATGGAAGACTGCTGATTTGTCAAGCAGGACGCCCCCTGTCAGTTCAAATCCGGTATACGCGCTGCGCCGCAGCGCCCGATACACCAAACTATAACATATCTCCCTTTTTTTTGCAACTGTTACATTTTCAAAAAAGAGGTCTGCGAAAGCTGAAAGGGGCGGATATGGCCGCGCCGGAATGCAATGAGCCGCCTGACCTTTTCAGCGTTCCGCTTTCAAGAGGGCCGGATATAATATGAAAAAAAGAGTCTGAAATTTTGCGGGATGAAAGGTTAAATTCCCGCCAATACCTGTGGCAGGCGCAGTTAAGAAGACGCTTTTGCGTCGGCGGAGCGAAGGCGCAGCCGGGACAGCAGCTTGGGGGCAAGAACGCCCACCACAATAATTTTCACCATGTCGCCGGGAAGGAAGGGGATCATTCCCGCCATCATGATTGCTCCAAAATCCATTCCCTTTCCCATGTATACGTTTAGAATTGCGGCCATGTAGGGCAGGCCCACCGCGTATAAAACCGCCAGTCCCGCCAAGGCAGCGGGGACAATGCGCTTGATAGACCGTCCGTCTCCCGCCAGCTTTCCAACCACCCACGCTGCGGGAACCAGCCCTAACAAAAAGCCGCAGGTGGGATACAGGAAGTATCCAAGGCCGCCGCCCAAGGTGAAAATAGGCAGACCCGCCAGCCCCAGCGCTACGTAGACGAGCTGGCTCAGCGCCCCGTACTTTGCTCCCAGCAGCACGCCTGCCAGAGCGGTGAAGAAAAACTGAAGCGTGATGGAGGAATAGAGAAACGGAATCTTGATGAACGCGCCCACGGCGGTCAGCGCCGCAAACAGCGCGCAGAGAATCAGTGCTTTTGTTTTCATAAGGGCCTCCTGTTGTAAACTAATTTTTGATAAACGGTTTACAGAAAGAATAACATAATTTTTGGGAATGTCAACCGAATTTTCAGAACGGTTTACAATCTCGGGCGGTTTACAAATAAGGTGCAACGTGGTATGCTGACAGGGAATTTGTAAGAGGAGGCGGACCTATGAGCCGTCAAAAGATATTAGAACTGCTGAGAAGCCGTCCCGGGGACTATTTTTCCGGAGAGGAGGCCGCCGAGCGCCTGGGAATGAGCCGGGCCGCAGTCTGGAAGGCGGTGGACGCCCTGCGGAAGGAGGGCTACACCGTGGAGGCGAGGACGGGGTTGGGCTATCGGCTCCTTTTTGCGCCGGACGCGCTGACGGAAAAGGAAATCCGGGGCTTTTTAGGCGAAACAGAGCTGGTGGGACGAGAGTTGGTGTGTCTGGGCAGTGTGGATTCCACCAATACGTATTTGAAGAAGCAGGCACTTTCCGGTGCAGCGGAGGGCACCGTGGTGACAGCAGACTGCCAGACGGGAGGCCGGGGGCGGATGGACCGTCCGTTTCAAAACCCGGAGGGGAAGCTGGTGCCCCTGTCGGTGCTGCTGCGGCCCCGTGGGGTGCCGCTTACGCGGCTTGGCTGCGTCACCGCCCAGACCGCCGTGGCGCTGTGCGGTGCGGTGGAGGAGGTTTGCGGAATCCGTCCGGGAATTAAGTGGACCAACGATCTGGTGATTGGACGGAAAAAGCTGTGCGGAATTCTGACGGAGATGGCGCTGGAGGGAGAGAGCGGCAACCTCCAATATCTTGTCATCGGCATGGGCATTAACGTCCACCAGACGATAGAGGATTTTGGCCCGGAGCTTCGGGAAATCGCCGTGTCGCTGGACATGGCGCTGGGCAAAGCCGTGTCCCGCCCTGCGCTGGCGGCGGCGGAGATTCGGGCGATGGACCGGCTGTACGGGGACATTCTCCGGGGAGATACGGACTGGTATCTGGATGCCTATCGGCGAGACTGCGTGACATTGGGAAAACCCGTTCAGCTCATCTCGTCCGACGGAGCGCGGGAGACGGCTAGGGCGCTGGATATTGACGACGAGTTTGGCCTTGTGGTGGAGCTGGAGGACGGGACGCGAAAGACCGTCCGCACCGGCGAGGTGTCCGTCCGGGGCATGTACGGTTACGTGGACTGAGACTTTTTTGCCGCGAACGCGGCGGGAAGCCAAGAGGAAAAGAGGAGAACTGGTTTGAAAAAATACTGGGAGCTGTTTATCGCTTTTGCGAAAATCGGCGTGATGACCTTTGGCGGCGGAATGGCGATGCTGCCGATGCTGCAACGGGAAGTGGTGGAGAACAAGGGCTGGGCCACTGAGGAGGAGCTGGCAGACTATTTTGCCATCGGACAGTGCACCCCCGGCATCATCGCGGTGAATACCGCCACCTTTGTGGGGCAAAAACGCGGCGGTGTGCTGGGCGGCATTGTGGCCACCATCGGCGTGGCGTTTCCGTCGCTGGTGATTATCTCCCTGCTGGCCGGAATTATTGACAGCTTTAACCACCTGGCATGGGTGAAAAACGCTTTTGCGGGGATTCAGGTGTGCGTGTGTGTGCTGATTTTCAACGCGGTCATGAAGCTGCTCAAAAATTCGGTGGTGGACAAGCGGACGCTGGTGATTTTTCTGCTGGTGCTGGCGGGCAGCTTTGCGCTGGACGTGACGCCGGTGGTGTTTGTGGTGCTCTCCGCTGTGGTGGGCATAGGGCTTAAGCAGTTGGAGGCGCGAAAGGCATGATTTATCTTCAGCTTTTTTGGGAGTTTTTTAAGGTGGGCCTGTTTGCCGTGGGCGGCGGAATGGCTACGCTACCGTTTCTGGCGCACATGGGGGAGGCCACCGGCTGGTTTACCCAAAGTCAGTTAATGAATATGCTGGCAATTTCCGAGTCCACGCCGGGACCCGTGGGCATTAATATGGCCACCTACGTGGGCTTTACCACGGCGGGGGTTCCGGGGGCGATTGCCGCCACCGTGGGAGAAGTGACGCCCTCCATTATTGTAATTTTGATTATTGCGGCGCTGCTGCAACAATTTCGCCAGAGTAAATATGTGCAGTTTGCGTTTTATGGGCTGCGGCCTGCCTCCACCGGGTTGATCGGCGCGGCCTGTCTCGGCGTGATTCTGGAGACGCTGGTGAATTTCACTGCCCTGTCGACCAAGGGCGTGGATTGGGCCGGACTGTTTAACTGGCGTGGGCTGGCGCTGGCGGGGGCTTTGCTGGTGTTCACTGACTGGGTGAAGCCCACGAAAAAATGGCATCCCATTGTCTTTATCGCAATTTCCGCCGTAGTAGGCGTGGTGTTCCGCTTCGGCGGGGCATAAGGTCAGCGTGGCTCAAGAGAAAACCGGTGTGCAAAACGAAAACCACCTGTAATGCTGCATGCATTACAGGTGGTTTGTTTGTAAAGGATATGTACTTTTCAAATGCTGGATTTCATGGCTGCTTACCAATTGGAATGAATATATACCCAAAGGCCGCCGACCACCACAATCTGCAAAAGCAAAATGGCGGGGATGCCAAACCGGAAGGTCTTGTGAAGGGTTTTGTGGTGAAAGACCCTCATACCCAGCAGCGCACCGAGACTGCCGCCGATGGCGCTGAGGAAAAACAGCGTTTTTTCCGGAACCCGGCGGGTAGCTTCGTGGCTTACCTTCCACTTTGCCTTCAGCTTGTCAAAGCCGAAGACCAGAAAGGTAATCAGGTTGATGAGCAAAAGCCATGTCAGGGCAAGGCCCCAGGGGGAACCGAACAGAAAAGCCACGGTGGAGAAGTTCGTGGCTTCCGGAAGGAGAGGGGATTTCGTTTCCATAGGGAATCCTCCTAAAAATGGGCTGGCCTGAAATTAGGCCGGAGAAATAGGTTGAGCCGACGGGGTTTCCCCGTCGGCTCATTTTATCACAGCGCTCAGCCCTTTTCAAGAGCACACAGGGCCACAGCGGTTTTTGCCGCCAGCCGGGCGTTGTTATACACAAGCTGGATGTTGCTGTCCAGAGAGTCGCCCCCGGTGAGGTCCTTGATTTTTGCCAGCAGGAAGGGGGTGGTTTCCTTGCCGTGAATCCCCTGCTGCTTTGCCTCTTCCACGGCCCGGGTGATGGCCCCGTTGATGACAGACGGATCCATGGAATACTCCTCGGGAATGGGATTTGTCACCAGCATTCCGCCGCCAAGACCCAGCTTCTGCTGAACGTGGAAGGCCTTAGCCAGATCCTCCGGGGTGTCCAGCCGATAATCCACGCCAAAGCCGGATTTCCGGGTGTAGAAGGCGGGCAGCTCTTCCGTGCCGTAGCCGATGACGGGCACGCCATGGGTTTCCAGATATTCCAGCGTCAGGCCAAGGTCCAGAATGGACTTTGCTCCCGCGCAGATCACCATTACGGGTGTGTGGGCCAGCTCCTCCAGGTCGGCGGAGATGTCCATCGTGGTTTCCGCGCCCCGGTGAACGCCGCCGATGCCGCCGGTTGCGAACACGGAAATGCCCGCAAGGCTTGCGATAATCATGGTGGTGGTGACGGTGCAGGCCCCATCACGGCCCTGCGCCACCAGCACAGGAAGGTCCCGGCGGCTGGCCTTGGGAACGGCGTGGCCGGTTTTGCCCAGATAGTCGATTTCTTCTTTGGAAAGACCGGCCTTCAGCCGCCCCTTGATAACGGCGATGGTGGCCGGAACAGCCCCGCTGTCCCGCACAAGCTGCTCCACATTCAGGGCCGTCTCCACGTTCTGGGGATAGGGCATACCGTGGGAAATAATGGTGGATTCCAGAGCGACCACGGGCTTGCCCGCATCCAGTGCGGCGCGCACTTCGGGGGAGATATCCAGATAATTGTTCAGCATAATGATTCCTCCGTGTATAATTTTAATTTAAAATGACTTTTTGTAAAAGAAAATGCCGAGCGTTGGCGGATTAAAGCGCTTTGCAGACCCCGGCGCGGCGGCACAGCTCGTCTGCCTGCATCGCCGGGTTAATCGTCTCGCCGCTCTCCATGGCAATGGAGGAGGCGGCAAGTCCCAGCCGGGCGGTTTCCTCCAAATCCGAGCCGCGAAGGTATGCCCACGTGATGGCGGCCATAAACGCGTCGCCGCAGCCGGTGGTGTTCACCATGGTGCCGGGGATTACCGGAAGCTGCACGGCGGCGTGATGGTCGGCGGCAAACACGCCGTCGCCGCCCAGAGAGATGAAGACCCGCCGCAGCCCGGTTTCCAGAAGCGCGTCTGCCGCGCGGCGAAGACTTGTTTCATCCCGAATTTCCACACCGGAAAGCAGTTCTGCTTCAATGCGGTTGGGCTTGAGGGTGTGAAGCTTTCCCAGAATGGGACGGAGCTTCTCTGCCTTGGCGGTGGAAACGGGGTCGCAGAAAATGGGCGCGGCGCAGTGGCCTGCCAGATAGGCCAGCGTTTCCGCCGGGGGATTCGTGTCCGCCACCACCACCTGCGCGCCGTCCAGCAGCTTTTGCCGCTGGGCAAGAAACTGGGGCGTTAACCGTTGGTAAATTTCCATGTCGCTGACGGCAAGGGCCATGTCGCCTCCCTCGTCGGTGATGAAGAGATAGGTGGAGGTGTGCTCTCCCGGTAAAAAGGGGGACTGGGACACGTCTATGCCGATCTCCGCGCAGCCGGCGGCAATTTTGCGGGCGTTTAAGTCGTCGCCGAACACCGTCACCAACCGTACGTCCATCCCCATCAGGGCCATGTTGTGGGCAATGTTTCGGCCCACGCCGCCAAGACTCATGCGTACCCGGCCGGGATTGGAGTCCCGGGCCACCGGCACCTCGGCGGGCCAGCCGCCGATATCCATGTTCACGCCGCCCACCACCGCCGCGTAGGGTGCGGTACGGACAATATAGCCCTTCCCGGCGATGCAGCCCTTTTTCATCAGGTTTGAAATGTGGACAGCCACGCTGGAGCGGGTAATGCCCGCTTTTTCCGCCAGCTCCTGCTGGGAGATCAGGGGATTTTCCTCAATCCAGTTGAGAAGCTGGCGCTCTCTTTGGGTCATGAACTTCACCTCTGTAAGCTTTTTGGTATTTAGTAATCACATGCTTATTTTACGCGTTTCAAACGATTTGTCAAGTGGAAAATCCATAAGGTTTCATTGAAAATGCGTCCGAAAATATTCTCTGCGGGAACTCTCGGTGCTTGATTTCCGTCCAAGAGGAAAAAGGAGGCTGATTTGGGTGAAAAAAGTGCGGTTGGCGCTGTTGTCAATGGCTTTGTGCGTGTTTCTTGCGGCATGCGGGCAGGCTTCGCCCCCGGCGGCAGGGGGCGGCGGGATTTTTTCTGCGGCGGGGACTTTAAAAGGAGAAACTTTATCAACGGGAACGGTGACCGTGTGCCGGATTGTGGATGGGGCGGAGACGGGGGAGTTGCTGCTGGCTGAGCTGAACGGAGCGGTGAGCGGCGTCTATCTCCTGCCCACAGAGGGCCTGCCCGTAACGGTGGACGGACAGACTGCCGCCGCAAAAGACCTTGCCGATGGTATGACCGTGGAGGTAGAGTATTCCGGCGCGGTGCTGGAAAGCTATCCGGCTCAATTCGCGCAGGTGGTGGCCCTGCGGGCACAAACGCCGGAAAATGGCAGTTATACAGACCTGTGCGGCCTGTGGCTCAAGGTTTTGGACGATTTGTGGAGTACAGATCCGGGCCTGAACGGAATGGAGAACGGCGGAACGGTTCCCTACGTGGGCGTGGATTTAAGCGGCGCCCCCGGCGACTTGACGGAGACGGAAAAGGCCGCTGTGGCGTGGCAGTTTGGGCGGCTTCACGGGGCACAGGCCCTGACGGGAACCTTTGACGAGCTGACGGAACAGGGGTATATCGACCAAGAGCGGCTTTTCTGGAAGGACGGCGTTCTTTTTTCCGTCACGGCGGACGAGCAGGGCAAGACGGGCGCAGTCAGTCTGCCGACCCTGACCTTTGACGCGCAGAAGTGGCGCGGCGGCGATGGGGCGTATTTCTTTTCCAACTGCGTATGTGTCTGGCCGGAGCGCGGCACATGGACGGAGTACAGCATTGGAAGCGAAGCCATTTCCTGAGTGAATATCCCCGCCGGACGCGTATCGTCCGGCGGGGATTCCTTGTTGCGCCAAGGGGAATCCCATGCTATAATGTCTAAGAAGCGGGCAGGCTATTGAAGCCGCTGTTTCTTAGAAGTTTTTCTATATTATCATGTCCGGTTTTTAACCGGCTGAAATCAGGAGAGTGCGCATGACCGCCAAAGAATTTCAAAACCGTTCCCTATTTCAAATTTTCATTGGCTATTTCAAACCCCACCGGCGGCTTTTCTTTTTGGATATCAGCTGCGCGTTTGTGATGTCCCTCATCGATCTGGCGTTTCCCTTTGTCTCCCGCTGGTGCATGTATACCCTGCTGCCCGCAAACGCGTGGCAGGCGTTTTTCGCCGTGATGACGGTGGTGGTGGCGGCCTTTACCCTGCGGGCGGGCCTGAGCTATGTCATCGCCTATTACGGACACACCTTTGGGATTCTGGTGGAAGCGGACATTCGCCGGGACCTGTTTCACCACATGCAGGAGCTGGATTTCCGCTACTACGATAAAAACCGCACCGGCCAGCTGATGAGCAGGCTGACCGCCGACCTGTTCGACATCACGGAGCTGGCCCACCACGGGCCGGAGGATGTGTTCATCTCCTTTGTGACGATTGTAGGGTCCCTTGCGGTGATGTTTTCCATCCAGTGGCGGCTGGCGCTGGTCATCGCGGTCATTCTTCCCGTGTTTTTCGCCGTGGTGTGGAGCTTCCGCCGCTCTATGTCGGAGGCTTCGGATGCGGTGAAGCGGAAGACAGCCGCCATCAACACAGATATTGAATCCGGCCTGTCCGGCATCCGCACCGCCAAGGCCTTTGCCAACGAGGCGGCGGAGCTGCGCAAGTTCGACCGTTCCAACGAGACGTTTAAAACTTCCAAGCGGATGTTTCATAAGGCCATGGGCCGGTTTAACGCCGCCATGGAATTTTTCCTGTGCATGCTGCAGGCGGCGGTGATTGCCGCGGGCGGCTGGCTCATCATGCGGGGGCAGATGAACACCATCGACCTGATTACGTTCAGCCTGTATATCACCACTTTTGTCAGCCCCATCCGCAAGCTATCCTCCTTTATGGAGATGTTTGCCAACGGCTCTGCGGGCCTGAAGCGCTTTGCCGAGCTGATGCGGGAGGAACCGGCGCTGAAGGACGCACCGGACGCGGAGGACCTTTCCCGGGTAGAGGGTCGGGTGGATCTGGACCACGTGAGTTTTGCCTATCGGGACAATCTGCCGGTGCTCCATGATGTTGACCTGCACATCCACCCCGGTGAAACCGTGGCGGTGGTTGGCCCCTCCGGGGGCGGAAAGTCCACTCTCTGCCAGCTCATTCCCCGGTTTTACGATGTGTCCGGGGGCAGTGTGCGGCTGGACGGGAAGGATGTTCGCCATGTGAAGCAAAGCTCCTTGCGCCGCAATGTGGGCGTGGTGCAGCAGGAGGTGTTCCTGTTTGCCGCCAGCGTGCTTGAAAACATTCGCTATGGCCGCCCCGATGCCACGGAGGAGGAAATTTTTAAAGCTGCGAAGGAAGCGGAGATTTATGATGACATCTGCGCCCTGCCCGATGGGTTTGACACCTACGTGGGCGAGCGGGGAACCTTGCTTTCCGGCGGGCAGAAGCAGCGCATTTCCATTGCCCGGATTTTCCTGAAGGACCCGCCGGTGCTGATTCTGGACGAGGCCACCTCCGCGCTTGACAGCGTGACGGAAGCGAAGATTCAGGCCACCTTCGAGCGGCTTGCCAAAAACCGAACCACGCTGATGATTGCCCACCGGCTTTCCACCGTCCAAAAGGCGGACCGGATTCTGGTGGTGGAAAACGGCGAAATTGTGGAGCAAGGCCCTCACGCGGAGCTGCTGGCGAAAAACGGCGCGTATGCCCAGCTATACCGCACGCAGGAGCTGCGCCATGGATAAAACAAAGCTGTTGGACAGGGCCGCGAAAAGCGGAGAGGAGCGGCTGATTCTTGCGCGGGTGCTGGATCGGCTGGAGCAGGCCCAAAGCCGCAATATCCCCGCCGCCACGGATTTTCTCTCCCCACAGGAGCGAGCCTCCGCCGAGGTGCTTTTGCGCCTTGCGGGCGTGGGAGAAACAGAATATGTATCCATGGGCGGCTATGAAGGAGCCGAGCGTAGAATCCTGTTGTTCCTGCCGGACTGGATGGATATTGAAACAGCGGCGGAGCAAAGTCCATTGCGGTGTCTGCGGGCAAAATACCGTGCGGAATACGACCTTGGGCATCGGGACCTTCTGGGAAGCCTGATGGGCATGGGCGTGACACGGGAGAAGACAGGGGACATTCTGGCGGGAAAAGAATCCTGCGATTTGGTTGTGCTGGAGGGCGTGGCGGAGTTTTTGCTGCAAAGCTGGGATCAGGCGGGGCGGGCGAAGCTGAGCGTCTCTGCCATTTCGGCGGAGGAGCTGTCTGTCCCGGAGGAGCGCTTTGAAGAAGTGCGGGATACGGTGATGAGCCTTCGGCTGGATGCGATTGCCGCCACGGGCTTTAAAATGGCCCGGGGGAAGGCTGCGTCCCTGATTGAAAGCGGACGAGTGCAGGTGAACTGGCTGGAATGCGCCAAGCCAGACCGTTTGCTGGCGGAGGGAGACACCGTCTCCGCCCGGGGCGTGGGCCGGTTTACGGTGACAGAAATTGGCGGCGTAACCAGAAAAGGCCGGACGTCCATCGTGGTTCGAAGGTCCATTTAAGGAGGCGCGCATATGCTGGAATATGCGTTTGAGACGGTGCCCTGCCGGTTGGGCGGCGGATTTGCAAGTAAAGCCGTTGGCGCGGCGGGCATTGAGACGCAGGGCCATCGGGAAGCCATTTGCCGCCGGGCTGCCGACGGCTGGCGATATGCCGGGTGTATTCCCCGGCTTCAGCGATCAGAAGGCTATATAGAAACGATTGACCTGATTTTTGAGCGGGAAACTCCCATAGAGTGACAGGAGGAACGGCATGGAGCAAGCGAAAATTGACCGCATCAACGAACTGGCCCGCAAGGCGAAGTCGCCCGAGGGCCTGAATGAACAGGAGACGGCGGAGCGCACCGCGCTGCACAAGGAATACGTGGGGGCAGTGCTGGGCAATTTACAGGGACAGCTGGACAACACCGTGCTTCTGCGGCCTGATGGGTCGAAAGAAAAGCTGAAGAGGAAAGAGAAGTGACGCCCATGACCCCCGAGAAACGAAATCAGGACGGCGACTGGGGCCATTGGGCGCTGATCGTCTTTCTGTTCGCGATAGGAGTTTGGCCCGTGGCGCTGTTTCTGCTGTTTTCCAAGCTGTTTGGCAAGGACAGCGGCAGGAAAAAAGTTGCGCCCGCATCCTCTGTGCGCCCGGGCATGGAGCAGGTCGGCCAGCAGGGGCATGTCGGCGGTCGGGCGGAGGCTGCGGCCAGAAACCTGACCCGCCCCCCGGCGGTGAAGCGGTCTAATTCCCGGACCATGAAAATTATCGGCCTTGTGGCGATGGGAATCGGCATTTTGTCGGCTGCCGACCCGGCTGGGATGGTGTTTTCTGGTTTCAGCGGATACCTTTGGGACCTTTTACGCTATGCCGCCATTGCGGCGGGCGGTTTGGGCCTGTTTTTGGGCGGGCTGAACATGGACGCAGCCCTGCGCCGCTATGCCCGCTATTCCGCTGTGCTGGGGGAGACGGAGTCCGTTTTCCTAAAGGACCTGAGCCGGAAGCTGGGCTGGTCCAAGCGGCGCGTGGAAAGGGATTTGGAAAAAATGATCGACCGGGGCTATTTCGGGTCCCAAGCCTATCTGGATCAAAGCCAAGGCTGCTTTTTCCGCAGCGCCCGGGCAGAAGAAGCCCACCGCCGCCAAAAAGAAGCCGAGGATCCCGCCCGTCAGCCGCCCAAGGAAGCGGAGGAGGGCTATTCCGGCATCCTGCGGAGCATCCGCCGGGCCAACGAGCAAATTGCCGACCCTGTTTTGTCTGAGAAAATTGATCGTCTGGAGGATGTCACCGCACGTATTTTCCGGGCGGTGGAGGCAGACCCGAAAAAGCAGGGCCGCATTGATACGTTTATGAACTACTATTTGCCTACCACCCAAAAGCTGCTGGATTCCTATGCGGAATTTGATGCGGCGGGCGTGGAGGGGGAAAACCTGCGGCAGGCCAAGCTGCGGATTGAGCAGACCATGGATTCCATTGTTGCGGGCTTTGAGCACCAGCTGGACGAGCTTTATAAGACCGATGTGCTGGATGTGGACAGCGATATCCGGGTGATGGAAACCATGCTCCGGCGGGATACCGCCAGCGTGGAGCGGGACTTTGGTCTGGGCGGCCCGGAGAAGGGAACCGCCTCTTCCGGGCGGCCACGCGATGTGGATTTGGGCGGTACGGCAGCCCAGACGCAGGATGAGTAAAGTCTGCGCAGGCATTGTGGAAGAGGAAAAGAACGCGGAGAATTGACCGCAGGCAGGGGTGGAGAAGATGTACAAAACGGTGCAGGGCGTTGGGCTTTACTGCCACAGCGTGGGCGAGGGGAAGCCGGTGGTGCTGCTTCACGGACTTGGCTGCGACCACAGATTGATGACAGGGTGCATGGAGCCGGTGTTTGCACAGCGGCCTGGCTACCGGCGCATTTACGTGGACCTGCCCGGCATGGGCCGGTCGGACGCACCCGTGGAGTGGGCCTCCTCAGACGGTATACTGGAGCTTTTGCGGGTTCTGGTGGCCGAACTGACGGGGGGAGAACGTTTTTTGCTGGCGGGGGAGTCCTATGGCGGATACCTTGCCCGGGGCCTTTTGGCCACGGAGCTGGGCGCGCTGGCAGATGGTCTGCTGCTGATCTGCCCGGTGACTGTGCCGGAGCCGGAAAAGCGGGAGTTGCCCCCGGTGGGCGTGCGTTGCTATGATGAAGAATTTCTCGGGGAGCTGGGGCCGAAGGAACGGGCGGCGTTCTGCAATTTGGCGGTGCTGGCAACCCGGTCGGTTTATAAACGGTATGAAGAAGAGATTGCCCCCGGGCTGAAAATTTCAAACGGGGAATTTGTGGCGGCGCTGCGGCGGAATTATGTATTTTCCTTCGACGTGGATGCCCGGGTTCGGGCGCTGGGCTTTGACCGGCCTGCGCTTCTGCTGGCAGGACGGCAGGATATCTGTGTAGGCTATAGGGATTTGTGGAAACTGCTGGAAGATATGCCCCGGGCGGCGTTTGCCCTGCTGGATTTGGCGGGCCACAATTTGCAGATTGAGCGGCCGAAGATTTTTGCCGCGCTGGTGGGGGATTGGCTGGACAGGACGGAGGATTGCCTGTAAGCCGTCCACTGATGTGCAATGATAAAAAAGACGGGGGACTGCCGGTTCGGCAGTCCCCCAGCTTTTTATGTATCATTTAAAGGAGATAAGACCTTTGAAGCTGTGGACGGATATGTAAGACTGCGGCGGAAAAGAATCCGCACCGAAGAGCGCAAAAAGCGCGCACTGCAAAAACGCCGCATGTCATGGGAAAAAGTCTCTGACAATCAGCCCAGAATCATTGCCAGCACCAGCCCCAGCAGGCAGCCAAACCCCACCTGAAGCGGGGTGTGTCCCACAAACTCTTTCAGCTTCACTTCGTTTTCAAGATCGCTGCTGGCAAGCTCCAAAAGCTCGTTAAGGGCTTTCGCGTGCTTGCCTGCCTCCAGCCGCACGCCCATGGCATCGTGCATGACGATGATAGCCAGAATGGCAGAGACGGCAAAGGTTGCGGAATCCAGCCCGCACTCCAGTCCGGCGGTGACGGCAAGAGCCGTCACGGTGGCAGAGTGGCCGCTGGGCATCCCTCCGTCTCCAAACAGGCGGCGAATGTCCAGTCTTCGGTTTACCAGAGCGTAGATAATTACCTTCAGAACCTGCGCCGTAATCCAGGCAATCACCGCGTTTATTAAAAGATGGTTGTTCGATAGCGTCATATTGTGTCAATGCCTCCTCGTACTGCAGGAATTGGCCGCGGCCCGCGCCGCCAGACTTCGACATTATAGCACATACTAACCGAATGAGCCAGCATATTTGTGTAAAATCGAGCGGATTTTTAATCGTGGCAAAGGGCTGCGCTTTTAAGACAGAACCATTTTATGCGGCGAAAATTCTGTCCATGATGCAATGCAGGAGTGCCGTGGGTAGGCTGGTGAAAAAAGGCCACAGGAAGTCTCCGGTAAGCGCATACAGGCTTCCGTAAGTTCTGCAAATGCCCGTAAGTCCGATAAGCTTCTGTTCCGCCATAGTAAAGGCATAATGGTTGCTTTGCCAGTATGACAAAACCCGGCGCGGCTCATGAGCCACGCCGGGTTTATCAAAACCAAGAAAAATTGTGCCGGGATAAAAGGATATTCCTCCCGGCGTCCCGAAATGGGGAAAGAAAGCTTCTTCAGTCGGCCTTTTTGGAGGCAATCGCCTTTTGCAGCCAATCCTTGCCATCCACAAAGCGGGCCACCACGTAGCTGATGACATAGTCGCCTGCGGAGTTGATCATGGTGGCGGGGGGGTCTACCAGGTTGCCGATGGTGATGGCGATGGGATAGGCCAGCTCCAACTGGGTGGGGAAGAACACGGAGCACATGATGAACTCGCCGATGTAGCCGCCGCCGGGAATTCCGCTCATGCCCACGGAGGAGAACACGGCCACCAGAATGATTTTCAGGAAAGTGCCGACTCCATCAAAGGGAACGCCGAATACGCCGAACAAGAACGCAATTTTCAGCACGCAGGAGAAGCAGGAGCCATCCATGTGCATGGTGGCGCCCAAAGGCACCACGATTTCGCTCACGTCCTTGGGAATGCCGGTTTCCTCGGCCACTTCCATGTTGGTGGGAATGGTGGCCACGGAGGAGCAGGTGCCAAGGCTGGTGACAGCGGGGCGAAGAATGTGCCGCATCATCACCTTCACAGCGCCCTTGCCGCCGCCGAAGCGGGCAAACAGGGGGAAGGCAGTGAACACATAGATAAAGCAAAGGGGATAGTACACCAGCAGCGCCCGGCCATAGTCCTGCGCGATGCCGGAGCCGTAGGTTGCCACCAGATCGGCAAAGAAGCCGAAAAACGCGATGGGCGCATAGTAGGTGATGATCTTGACCACCTTCATCATGCAGTTGGAAAGATCCTCCAAAAACTTGCCCACAAGGCAGTCCGGCCCGCCGTTCATATTCACGCCGAAGCCGAAGATGATGGAGAACACAATCAGGGGCAGCATGGCCCGGCGGCTCAGCAGGGCCACAAAGTCCTCTGCCGTGAGGAAACTGACAATCAGATCTGCGATGGTCTTCTGTTCATCCACCGTTCCGGCGGGAATGTCCTGCCAGGGAACCAGCACAGGGGGAATCAGCTTCATCAGCACAATCATGATGACGGCCGCAATGGCCCCGGTCACCACAAAGGTGGCGATGGTGGTGCCCATGATTTTTCCGGCCCGCTTGGCGCTTTTCATATTGGCCACAGCGCCGGAGATGGACGCGAACACCAGAGGAACCACGATGCAGAACATCAGGTTAATGAAGATCTGGCCCAAAGGCTTCAGGATGGAAGCACCGGCTCCGATTACATTGCCGTCCGCATCCTTCACATTGGGGAACAGGGCGCCTACAACGCAGCCCAGCACAATGCCGCATACCATGCAGATCAAAAGGCCATAGCTGCTCCACAGGGAGCTTTTCTTGCTCATAAATTCAATCCTCTCTTTCACACACAATGAAAAAAACTTTAAACAGGTTGCGCTTATTTTGCGGGGCGAAGCTCCTCGTCGGTGATTTCGCCCTTGCAAACAATGTTGGTGGGACCCGTCAGATACAGCGACCGGATGCCGGAGCCCTCCCGCTCCACATCCACGATCAGCTGCCCGCCGGTCATATCCACCCGGACACCGGAGCCGGAAACCTTGCCCTGCAAGGTCAAAACCGCGGCCACGGAGCCTGTGCCTGTGCCGCAGGCGTATGTAAAGTCCTCCACGCCCCGCTCAAAGGTCCGCTCGTAAACCGCGTCCTCGCCGATCAGCTCGTAGAAATTCACGTTGGCACCCTTAGGGAAGGAGGGGTGATGCCGCATGGCGCGGCCCAGCTGGCGCAGCTCGTTTGCATCCGCGTCCCGCAGGCCACGGTAGGGAACCACGGCATGAGGAAGGCCCGGATTGCCCAGCTCCACATAGGCGCAGGAATAGCGCACACCGTCCACCTCAATGGGATGCTCCAATTGAATGGTGGAGGGGTCGTTCAGTCGGATGCGGTAGAGCCGTTTGTCGATGCGCCTGCCGGTGACGATGCCCGCCATGGTTTCCACCGTTTGGGTTTCTCCGGCAAGGCCGGTTTCATACCCATACCGGCAGATGCACCGGGCGCCGTTTCCGCACATTTCGCCCACCGACCCGTCGGCGTTGTAAAACAGCATTTTGTAATCCCCGCCCTGGGTGGGCGCGTCCACCACCATCAGGCCGTCCGCCCCAATGGACAGATGCCGCTCGCACAGCGTCCGCGCAAGCTCCGAAAACGCCTCGGGCGGTATGTGTTCCTCCAGATTGTTCAGGAGAATAAAGTCGTTGCCCGCGCCGTTCATTTTCCAAAACTGCATCGGGTGTGCCCCCTTCCGAATTTACTTGCTTTATTATATCAGCAGATTCCCCGCAATTACACTGGAGAATGTGCTAAAATCCATGCAAAAAGTGCGGCCTTCTTTGCACAATTAAAAAGGCTGCGAAAAAGAGGATTCGCTCTGACGAAATAATCTCAGTTTCGCCCCGCCTTGCAAAGCAGAAAAGAAGCGCGGGCCGGAGAACGGCTCAAAGGAGCGTTTCTCAGGCCCGCGCGGCTGCATCAATGTTTGGTAAGATAAACTTGGAAACGGCCCCGATCATGCGGTGGTTTCCCACAGTGCTTCCCCTCTGGCGGCGGCTGCATAAACTTCCGCTGCACGGCGGGCAAAGCGCTCTGCCGAAAAGGTTTTCCGGATGTGCTCCGCAGCGGCGGCCTGCATGGAGGTGCGAAGCTCTTCGCCCGCCAGAAATTCCCGAAGGCGGGCAAGAAAGTCCTCGCTGTTTTCAAACTGCCAGCCGTTCACGCCCTCCTCAATCACGCCGTCCAGACACGCATCCTTCCGGCACAGAGCGGGAAGGCCGGAGGCCAGTGCCTCGATATACGTAAGCCCCTGCGTCTCGCTGGTGGAAGCGCTGACAAACAAATCCCCCAGCCGGTAATAATCTGCCACACGGTCGGGCTTCACCATCCCTGTGAATATCACCCGATCCCCAAGGCTCAGTTCCCGGACGGTGTCCTCCAGCGTCTGGCGATAGGGGCCGTCTCCTACCACAAGAAGGGTAACGTCCTTCCGCTCCAGTCTTGCAAGACTGCCAAGCAGCTCTTCCACGTTTTTTTCCTTGGCAAGGCGGCCTACATAGGTCAGCACAAAATTGCCGGAGGGAATCCCAAGCTCTTCTTTCATGCGGGAAAGAAGCTCCTGATCGGCGGGCGCGGAAAACCGACGCAGATCAATACCGGAGGGAATCACATATACCGGCTTACGGACGCCGTAGCTTTTCAAAAGGCCGCGCACCTTCTCCGTAGGGACGATGACGCAGGCGGTCTGCGTGACTACGTGCCGGGAGAAAAAGGCAACCATGCGCCTGCCCCATGCGCGGCTGGGAGAAAAGTAGTGGGTATAATCCTCATACACCGTATGATAGGTATGGACGATGGGCGCGCCGGTGCGGTCGCTGATTTTTCGGGCCAGCAGAAAGGTGGAAAATTCACACTGGGTGTGAATGACGTCGGGCCGCCAGCGAATGAGAGATTGAACTTGCCGGGTGGCAAGTGCCGTGCGCAGCCGTGCGCCGGGATAGATGACCCCGGCGCTCATAGCGCCCACATAGGTCACGCCGTCCCGCACCAGCGTGTGCCGGGATTCGGATAAGGTCAGCACCCGAACCTCGTGCCCTTGGGCCACCAGCTCGCGCTGAAGATTCAATACCGAGGTCACCACACCGTTGACGGTGGGGGCGTACCAATCGGAGGTAATCAGGACTTTCATAAGGGAAACCATCCTTTCCAATGCGGAAGAGCGTATTTGGCACGCGGGCCCGCTCTACGTGGCCCGTGGGAACATTCGCCATACATACGGCTGCGCAGCTTTTCCGCAGCGCGGCCCACGGGTATTTACTGTGTTACCCGTACTAGTACAGTTAGTGTAGGACAAACGATCAAAAATGTCAAGAGTAGACGAGAAAATTGTATCATATATTTAATACAGAAGTACAATAGCACAATTCTGCGAAAAGTCAAGTGTCAATTGCAAAAACCCGGCTGAACGATGTAAACCGTGCTGCGTTCGACAAAAATCGGGCCGGGGATTGCCTTTTTTCCTTCAAAAAGCTATAATGCTGAAAACAAGCCCTTTTAGTATCGACAAATTTGCGGAAATTTTGCACATTGGTCGGTAAACTTATAAAAAAGAAGAAACCTGCCGCAGCGGCGCGGGTTAGAGACGGAGAGCGTATATGGGAATACACAGCGCATTGGAGGACCGGTTTGCGCATCTGGTTCTGTTTGACACGGAGACAACGGGCATCGACCCTGCGGAAGAGCAGATCATCGAAATAGGAGCGGTCAGCGTGACGGACGGGGTGGAGGACGGCAGTTTCAATGCACTGGTGCGCCTTTCGGGGGGAAAGACCCTGCCGCCCTTTATTACATCGCTCACCGGTATCACGGCGGAGCAGCTTGAACGGGACGGCGTGGAAAAGGCGGCAGCGGCGGAGGAATTCAGCAGGCTTCTCACCCGGGAGAATACGCTGCTGGTGGCCTACAACGCGCAGTTTGACCTGAATTTCATCTATTATTTTCTTCGGGAGCAGGGCCGCGCGGCCTGCTTGAAGGATCTTAAATTTCTGGACGCGCTCACGGTTTATAAGGACCGGCGGGATTATCCCCATAAGCTGAAAGACGCCATCGCCGCCTATGGGCTGGAGGACGTAGTGCAAAACAGCCACCGGGCTGTGGACGACGCGCGGGCGGCCGCCGCCCTGCTGTGGGCCATGGCCGAGGAGCGGGACGACCTTCTGGAATATGAAAACCTGTTCGGTTATCATCCGAAATACGGGGTGTCGGGTAAGCGGATTTCTTCTGTTACGTATCTGCCCCAAAGCTTTCAGCGGGGCCAACCCCTCTATGAGCGGGCGCGCCGGGGATAAGAAAACATACGGCGAAGGGCGGGAGGCTATGCCTTCTGCCCTTTGCACTATTTCAGCAGCTTTTTCCGCGCCCGGTAATCCGGAAGATATTGCTCCACCAGCGCGTAAAACTGAGGGCCGTGATTCTTGTGGCGGATGTGGGCCAGCTCGTGAACCACCACCGCATCAATGGCGGCATCGGGCGAGCGCATCAGATAGCAGGAAAAGCACAGGCTGTTTTTCGCGCTGCAGCTGCCATACCGCTTTTGCGCCGAGGTAATTTTGATTCCCGTGGGAGAAAGCCCCATGGCGGCGGCATACCGGGAAACCTTTTCCGGCAGGATGGCGCGGGCCAGCGCTTTCAGCGCCGCAATCTCCTCCTCGGTGGGGGGCGGGCCGGCCTCCGCCGCCCGTTGGCGCACCTTGTCCATGCTGCGGGCAATCCAGTCCTGATTCCGGACGATAAAGGCCCGGACGGTTTCCTCAGAGCACCGCACGGGCGCCCGCACCAGCAGCTTGCAGTCCTTTGTAATTTCCAGCGCCAGCGTCCGCCGGCGGGAGCGAATCAGCGTATAACCTTCCATACCGCTAAGATACCACAGCATATAAAAAAGCGCAAGAGCAGACCGCAATCGGCCCAAAAAAGGAAAATGCCCCACCGTTTGCAAACGGAGCTTAAAGAGAGCCCTCAAAAAACCGGCAAAATCCATATTGTCAGAACCACGGGAAGCGGGTATACTGGACGTTGACAAAACCTTATAAAGAAACCGGACAGAGCTCTCTGCCCGGGAAAGGATGGCGTATATGACTGCGTATGCCGACAGAAACAGACAGGAGCTTTTAACGGAGCAGGAGCTGGTTTGTGAGAAATTTGAAAAGCTCCGGGACCGTAAGATGAATTTGAACATGGCCCGGGGCAAGCCGGGAAAAGTTCAATTGGATTTGGTCAGCGGGGACCTTCTGGGCGTTTTCAAAGAGCCGGAGGACTACGTGTCCGACGGAATCGACTGCCGGAACTACGGAGAGACGGCAGGCCTGCCCGCTGCCCGCCGCCTGTTCGCGGACATCTTGGGCTGCCGGGCGGAGCAGGTATTTGCGGGGGGCAGCTCCAGTCTCCAGCTGATGTATGACACGGTTTCCAAGGCTTACACCCACGGACTTTTGCACAGCCCGCGTCCCTGGTGCAGGGAGGAGACTGTAAAGTGGCTCTGCCCCGTTCCCGGCTATGACCGGCATTTTAGAATTACCGAATCCTTTGGGTTCGAGCTGATCAGCATTCCCATGACGGACAGCGGCCCGGATATGGACGCGGTGGAGGCCGCCGTGCGGGACCCGCAGGTGAAGGGGATGTGGAACGTGCCCAAATACTCCAATCCGGACGGCATCGTCTATTCGGAGGAAACCGTCAAGCGCATCGCCGCGCTGAAGCCCGCCGCACCGGACTTTTTGCTGATGTGGGACAATGCCTATTGCGTCCACGAGCTGGAAGGGGACTTTGCTCCGTTTTCGGATATACTGTCCCTGTGCGCCGAAGTGGGAAACCCGGACATGGTGTTTGAGTTTGCGTCCACCTCCAAAATCACGCTGCCCGGCGCGGGCGTGGCCTGCTTTGCCTGCTCGGAAGCAAATATGGCGTACATGGTGAAGCTGATTGACGTGCAGGCCATCAGCTTTGACAAGGTGAACCAGCAGCGTCATGTGCTGTATTTAAAGGATAAGGAAAACACGCTGGCGCTGATGCGCCGCCATGCGGCCGTTCTCGGCCCCAAGTTCCGTTGCGTCACCGACGCGCTGGAGCGGGAAATTGCCCCTCTGGGCATCGCTTCATGGCGCAGCCCTAAGGGCGGGTACTTTGTCTCTCTCAGCGCCATGCCCGGAACGGCACGGCGGACGCTGGACCTGTGTAAAGCTGCAGGCGTTGCCATGACCGGCGCGGGCGCTGCTTTTCCTTATGGAGAGGACCCGGAGGACACCAATATCCGTATCGCCCCGTCCCTTCCCCCGCTGGGAGAGCTGGAAGCCGCCATGGAGGTGCTGTGCACCTGCCTGAAACTTGCCGCATTGGAGAAGATTTTGAAATGAACTACTACGGAAGCGTATACCGCCCCCCCTCTGAGGCCCGAAGCCTGATTGTTCAGGTGACTTACGGGTGCAGCCACAACACCTGCGCTTTTTGCAGCATGTACAAGGAAAAGCGCTTTGCGGTTCGTCCGCTGGAAGAGGTCCTGGCGGATTTCCGGGAAGCCCGGCGGCTTTACCCCTACGTGGAGAAAATTTTTCTGGCGGACGGGGATGCGCTGGTTCGCAAAGCCGGGGAGCTGGAAACGATTCTGGACACCATCCGGACGCTTTTTCCCGAGTGCGTCCGCGTGACCAGCTATGCCTCACCGGACAGCATCAACATCCGCTCGGATGAGGAACTGAAAGTTCTGCGCGAGAAGGGCCTGAGCATGGTTTACATGGGGCTTGAGTCCGGGTGCGACGCGGTGCTGGAGCTGATGCGCAAGGGCCACGACGCGGCGTTTATCGTGGAAATGGGACGCAAGGTCCGCAGGAACGGAATTGCCCTGTCTGTCACCGCCATCACGGGCCTTGGCGGCCCCGCGCTTTTGGAGCGGCACGCGGCGGAGACTGCCGCCGCCTTCAACGCCATGAATCCTGAGTATATCGGGATGCTGACGCTGATGGTGGAGCCGGGAACACCTTTGTACGACTGGGTGCAGGCCGGCTCCTTCCGCCTGCTGACACCGGCGGAGGATTTGCGGGAAACCCGCCTTTTGGTGGAGGGGCTGGACAGCCCCGGCAGTGTGTTCCGCATGAATCATGCCAGCAATTATCTGGCCCTGCGGGGCACGCTGAACGACGACAAGGCTGCCATGCTGGCGGCGATTGACCGTGCGGCGGCGGATTTGTCGCTGCTGCGGCCGGAGGAATGGCGGGGGCTTTAAACGCCGCGGGAATTTTTAGCGGCGTTTCGGGAAATACTTCTTGACAGCCGCCGAAAAATCGGATATGATACGTCCAATCATTAGGGAGTAGCCGGCACAGAAATGTGCATCCGCTGGCGTCAGGTCGGGCAGAATTTCTGCCCCGCTTCGGATCGAAATGGCGAGACTTTTGAGCAAACGCTTCGGCGTTGGCGCAAAAGTCTCGTTTTTTTTGCGCGATGCATGTAGGAAAGGAAGAGAATTATGGCGGAAAAACGGGGAATATGGCAAAAGCCAAGGGTGGAACTGTTTAGAGACCTTCGCTGCGGCGAGGAGGGCCTGATGGAGGAAGAGGCCGCGCTGCGGCTGAAACAAAACGGGCCCAACGAGCTTTTGGCCGAGGCGCGGAAGTCCACGGCGCGGATTTTTCTGGAGCAGTTTGCAGATTTTCTGGTGATCGTGCTGATTGCGGCGGCGGCAGTGTCCATCGCTTTGAAGGACGCGGAAAGCGCGGTGGTCATTCTGGCGGTGATCACCATGAACGCGATTTTGGGCACGGTGCAGACCGTGAAGGCCGCGTCGTCGCTGGAAAGTCTGAAAAAAATGTCCGCTCCCACGGCCAAGGTGCTGCGCGGCGACGTGATCCGGGAGATTCCGGGGCGCGAGGTCGTGGTGGGCGACGTGGTGTGTCTGGATGCGGGAGACGCTGTGTGCGCCGACGGGCGGCTGCTGGAGTGCGCCGCTTTAAAGGCGGACGAGAGTGCCCTCACCGGTGAGAGCCTGCCTGTTGAGAAGGACATTGCGGAGATTGAAGGCGACGTTCCTCTGGGCGACCGGAAGAACATGGTTTACTCCGGCAGCTTCATCACCTATGGCCGGGGCCGGTTTCTGGTCACCAATACGGCTATGGACACGGAAATGGGCCGCATTGCCGCGCTTTTGAAGGCGGCGGGAGAAAAGAAGACCCCCTTGCAGGAGAGCCTGGACCAATTTGGAAAGAAACTCTCCGTGGGTATCTTGATTCTGTGTGGGCTTTTGTTTATGGTGAGCGTGTTTTTACGGCACGAGCCGGTGATGAACGCGTTTTTGTTTGCTGTGGCGCTGGCGGTGGCGGCAATCCCCGAAGCGCTAAGCTCCATCGTCACCATCGTCCTCTCCTTCGGCACCCGCACCATGGCCCGGGAGAATGCCATCATTCGCAAGCTGCAGGCGGTAGAGGGCCTTGGAAGCGTGTCGGTGATCTGTTCCGATAAAACCGGAACTCTGACCCAGAATAAAATGACCGTTCAAAAGCTCTATACCGCCGGGAAGGTCATTTCCGTGGAGGACGCGGACTTTTCCGACGCGATACAGGAGCCGTTGCTCCGGGCGGCGCTGCTGTGCAGCGACGCCACGGTGAACGAGGGTGGCGAGGTGGGCGACCCCACGGAGACGGCTCTGGTGCGGTTGGGAGAGCGGTTCCGCTTTGACGAGGAAGAGGTCCGGGAGAAGTATCCCCGGCTGACGGAGATTCCCTTTGACTCTGACCGCAAGCTGATGTCCACGGTTCACAGCCTGTCCGGCGGGTTGCTGATGATTACCAAGGGGGCAACTGATGTTTTGCTGAACCGCGCCTTGCTTACGCCGGAGGAGCGGACAAGAATTGAATCCGTCAACGAACAGTTTTCCCGGGAGGGGCTGCGGGTTTTGGCCTTTGCCTGCCGGCATCTGGACGCGCCTGCGGTAAATCTCGCGGATGAAAACGGGCTGGACTTTCTGGGGCTGATCGCCATGATGGACCCGCCCCGTCCGGAATCCGCCGTGGCGGTGGCGGAGTGTATCTCCGCGGGCATTCGCCCGGTGATGATTACCGGCGACCACCGCATCACCGCCGCTGCCATCGCCAAGAAAATCGGCATTCTTACCGAGGGAACCGAGGCGGTGGACGGCGCCGCCATCGATGCCATGAGCGACGGAGAGCTGCGGGAGTTTGTACCCAAAGTCAGCGTGTACGCCCGGGTGTCCCCCGAGCATAAAATCCGCATTGTCCGGGCCTGGCAGGAGCGGGGAAACCTTGTGGCCATGACCGGCGACGGCGTGAACGACGCGCCTGCATTGAAGCAGGCGGACATCGGCGTGGCCATGGGCATCACCGGAACGGAGGTGGCCAAGGACGCGGCGGGCATGATTTTGACGGACGACAACTTTGCTACTATTGTCCGGGCCGTGGAAAACGGACGCGGAGTGTATGCCAACATCAAGCGGGCCATTCAGTTTTTGCTTTCGGGCAACACGGCGGGCATTCTCGCGGTGCTGTATGCGTCTTTGATGGGTCTGCCCGCGCCCTTTGCGGCGGTGCATCTGCTGTTTATCAATCTTCTGACCGACAGCCTGCCCGCCATCGCCCTGGGGCTGGAGCCCAGAAGCGAAGACGTGATGCTACAAAAGCCTCGCCCCCGGAGCGAGGGAATTTTGACGCGTGCTTTCCTTGCGGACGTGGGGTTGGAGGGAATGGTCATTGCCATTGCCACCTCCGTTGCCTTCCACATGGGCCTAAGCGCCGGAGGAACGCCGGTGGGAACCACCATGGCTTTTGCAACGCTGTGCCTCAGCCGCCTGTTCCACGGGTTCAACTGCAAGTCTCAGCGTCCCGTGCTGTTTTCCAAAAAGCTGTTCAACAATCGGTATCTGCTGCTGGCGTTTCTGTTTGGCGCGGCGCTGCTGGCAAGCGTTTTGACCGTCCCGGTGCTGGAGCCGCTGTTCGATGTGGCGGCGTTGTCGGCGGTAAATCTCGGGACGATTGTTGGGCTGGCCTTTGCCAGTATGCTGGTGATTCAGGCGCTGAAGGCCCTAAGGAGGAAATGAGGGCGCATTGGCGGAAGCTGCGCTGAAAGTGTTTGAAAAGCACCTCAAGTGTTTATGAAAGGGTCCCTCCGCCGCATTGCGGCGGAGGGACCCTTTTTGAAAGTCGGATTCTGTGAACAGCTGTTTAAAGCGCGGCGGCAAGCTTGCAGATGTCGGGTGCGCCGGAAACCACCTCCAGCTTGTCCCCCCGGCGCACCAGCAGAGTGGGGGCCTGCATAATGCGGTATTTCCGGGCAAGGTCCAGATGCTCGCTCACGTCCAGTACGGTGTAGGCAAGCCCGGCTTCTTCAAGGCCTTTCTTTGCGGTTTTGCAGTTGGGACAGGTTTTGGTGGTGAACAGCAGCAGCTCGTCCACCGCGTCGCGCATGGCCCGGACGGTGGAGCTTTGCTCCGGAGCGGGGTGCTGGGCAGAGAGGGAAACGGGAAAGCTGCGCGCTGACCGGGCCGCCTGTGGGGTGGGGCTTGGCGCGTGAGGCTTGAAGGCCGTTCCCGGCTCGTACAGCCTGCGATCTTTGTATTCCTGCGTTTTGCCGTCGTTCCAGTTTTGCACGGGGCGGTAATAGCCGGTGATGCGGCTGTAAACCTCGGCGGGCTTTTTGCAGTGGGGGCAGGTGAAATGCTCCCCTGTGAGATACCCGTGCTGGGCGCAGACGGAATAGGTGGGGGAGAGGGTATAATAAGGCAGCTTAAAGTTCTCCGCGATTTTGCGCACCAGCGCGGCGGCGGCCATCCAGTCTGGCAGCTTTTCACCTAAAAACGCATGGAACACGGTGCCGGAGGTATAGAGGGTCTGCAAATCATCCTGCACCGCCAGCGCGTCGAACAAATCCGAGGTGTAGCCCACCGGCAGGTGGGAGGAATTGGTGTAATAAGGTGCGTCGCTGGGCTTGGCGGCGGTGATAATATCCCCGAACCGCTCCGTGTCATGCTTTGCCAGCCGGTAGGACGTGGACTCGGCAGGGGTGGCTTCTAAATTGTAAAGATCGCCATACTGCTCCTGATAGTCGCTGAGCCGCTGGCGCATATGGTTCAGCACATCCTTGGCAAAAGACTGAGCCTCCGGTGTTGTCAAGTCCCTGCGCAGCCACGCGGCGTTCAGCGCGGCTTCATTCATGCCCACCAGACCGATGGTGGAAAAGTGACTGCCAAAGCCCCCCAGATACCGCTGGGTATAGGGGTAAAGCCCCGCGTCCAGCAGCTTGGTAATCACCGTGCGCTTGGTATTCAGGCTGCGGGCAGCCACGTCCATCAGCTTGTCCAGCCGCCGGTAGAAGTCCGATTCGTCTTTGGCCAGATACGCAATGCGGGGCAGGTTCACCGTCACCACGCCGACGGACCCGGTGGACTCGCCGGAGCCGAAGTAGCCGCCGGACTTTTTCCGCAGCTCCCGCAAATCCAACCGGAGACGGCAGCACATGCTGCGCACGTCCGAAGGCTCCATGTCGGAGTTGATATAGTTGGAGAAGTAAGGCGTGCCGTATTTGGCGGTCATTTCAAAGAGAAGACGGTTGTTCTCCGTGTCGCTCCAGTCAAAGTCCTTTGTAATAGAATAGGTGGGAATGGGGTATTGGAAGCCCCGACCGTCCGCATCGCCTTCCACCATGATTTCAATGAAGGCGCGGTTCACCATGTCCATCTCTTTTTTGCAGTCCCCGTAAGTAAAGTCCGTCTCCATGCCGCCCACGATGGCGGGCTGGCGTGCAAGGTCGGCGGGGACGGTCCAATCCAGCGTGATGTTGGAAAACGGGGCCTGTGTACCCCAGCGGGAGGGAGTATTTACCCCATATACAAAGGACTGGATGCACTGTTTCACCTCTTTTTGGGAAAGGCTGTCCACCCGTACGAAGGGGGCCAGATATGTGTCGAAGGAGGAGAACGCCTGCGCCCCGGCCCACTCGTTTTGCATGATGCCGAGGAAATTCACCATCTGGCTGCAAAGAGTGGAGAGGTGACTTGCCGGGGCGGAGGTGATCTTGCCGGGAATGCCGCCAAGTCCCTCCTGAATCAATTGCTTCAGGCTCCACCCGGCGCAGTAGCCGGTGAGCATGGACAAATCGTGGATGTGGAGATCGCCGCTTTTGTGGGCCTGCGCCACCTCCGCGTCGTAAATCTCGCTGAGCCAGTAGTTGGCGGTGATGGCCCCGGAGTTGGAAAGAATCAGTCCGCCCACGGAGTAGGTGACGGTGGAGTTTTCTTTCACGCGCCAGTCGCTGATGTGCAGATAGTTGTTTACCAGGTCCTTGTAATCCAGCACGGTGGAGCCTAAATTCCGGATTTTCTCCCGCTGCTTGCGGTACAGGATGTAGGCCTTGGCCACGTCGCTGTACCCGGCCTTGATGAGGATGTTTTCCACGCTGTCCTGAATCTGCTCCACAGAAATGGAGCCGTTTTTAATGTTGTCCTGATAATCCGCAGTGACCTTCAGCGCCAATAGATCGATGATGTCGGGGTTATAGTCCTTTCCCACGGCGTCAAACGCCTTGGTGATGGCTATGCTGATCTTGGACAGCGAAAAGTCCACAATCTTGCCGTCCCGCTTCAAAACTCGATACATACCGCTCCCACACTCTCTTAAAGTAATTCCGCTGCGCGGCGCGGGACAAACTGCCCTGCCGCCGCCAGCGTACCAAAGATAGGCCCATATACCGTCAGAACGGAAAGGTGCCGAAGCACCCTTCCGTTCTTATTCTAGCGGGGCTGTTGGGGGATGTCAATTAGAAGAACTCCTATATCTTGTGGAGTATTTCATAAAAAATGCCAATTGCGTCCAGATTTAGTGGGCGCATAGAAAGCGTAGCTGCGCAGCAAACGGCGCTTCACAACGAAAAAAGTCGGTGCTTATCGAAAAAACTCGACGAAGCTTACTCCACACCCCGCAGAGAAACTTCTGTGATGTAAGGGCGGAAAATTTCGGCAAAGGCGCGCATTTCATCGGGGGAAAAGCCGTGCAAACCGGATTCAATCAACTCTCCGGAATCGCTAAAGCTCTGGAGAAAATAGCGCCGCGCGCCTTTTAAGAGGTGGGCTATGTCCAGCAAATCCGCCCGGGTGTGAAGCTCCCGCACCAGCGTGGTGCGAAATTCATAGTCCGTCGGTCCATCCATCAAAAGTGCGGCGCTTTCCTCCACGGGGGCCGGGTCAAAACCGGGTGCACCCACGGTCAGCGGGTATTTGGGCAGGCTGTTTTTGATATCCATTGCCACGTAGTCGATGCTTCCCATCTCCAGCAATGCCCGGAGCTGTCCGGGATAGCAGCCGTTGGTGTCCAGCTTTACCAAAAAGCCCATGGTTTTTACCCGGGTGGCGAAGTCCGCAAGACCTTCATGAAGCAGCGGCTCTCCGCCGGAGAGAACCACTCCGTCCAACAGGCCCCGGCGGGAGGAGAGAAACGCAAGAATTTCCTGTTCTTCATACTGCTCTCGCGCTTCAGCGGGGGCAGTGACCAGACGGGCGTTGTGGCAATAAGGGCAGCGGAGGTTGCACCCTCCGGTAAAAATTGTGGCTGCCACCTTGCCGGGAAAGTCCACCAGAGAGAGCGTTTGCAGTCCGCAAAAGGTCATGGTGTTTCCTCTTCTTCCGCACCTCCCGCCCGAAGGCGGACCGAACCGGGCCGCAGGGAGAAAAGCAGCCCCAGGAAAAAGAGGGCGCAGCCGCCAAGCAGCGCATATTGGGAAAGGCTTCGATTGCCTGCCAGCGCGGCGGCGCAGAGAACAACGCTGCCCCCGGCGAAAAAGGAAAAGACCTGGGCGGAACCGTCCTCAAATGCAAAGGAGGAGAGACGGAAAAAGGCGAGGGCGGCAAACCCCAGTGCCAGAAGCTCCGGCGCATAGGATTCCAGCGCGGGGTTTGCGGCGCGAACGCGGTAGTCCAGCACCAGATGAAATACCAGCGCCACCGGCGCGGGCAGCAGCAAAACCGCCGGCGCTGCCCGGCGATGGTGAGAGCGCCGCCCTGCCGCAGCGGAAAGAACGGCAGGCAGAAGACACAGCGCGGACAGCAATGTCAGCCCTCCGCAGGCCAGCGCAACTCCCGCCGGAAAAACTCCGCACCCGGGAAGGGAAAATGGCCCCGAGAGGGCAGCTTTCATATCCGCCGCTCCGGAAAGCGCTAGAAGGAACGTGCCTGCCAGCAGTAAGGGCGCGGCTCCCTGTGCGGAAAAGACCTCCTGAAACGGTCGGGGGTCGGGCCGGCGGTCAGGCAGGCGACGGGCCAACAAAAATAGTATCACCGCCAAAAGAGTCAGCAAAGCCCACAGCAGCCGCCCGAAAAGATTTCCGGGGACGATCAGTCCGGTTTCCGGAACAAGGCCGGTGTGGGCCTGCGCCAGCCGCAAAAAAAGGGCCGCCGCGCCGCCCGCCGCTGCCAAAACAGCCATAGCTGTGGGTTGTTTCATCCCGGTCCTCCTTGAAAAGCAGGGCATTACACCCGGCACAATTTGTAAATATGTTCTCTCCAGCATGGTTTACCGACGGGGCTTGCAGTTTTGCTGAGGAGTATAGTGGGGTTATTATACGCCCGCCGGGGCGGTTTGTCCACACCGCCCAAGAGAAAACGCGCCCGATGCGCAAGGTTGCTGTGTTGGGCACTCTGTGCTATAATAAAATGTCGTTATTGGACGATTTTTGCGCAGGACTGTTTTTCGTTTCCCGCGCATATGCTGGAGAAGAGGCGGATTGCGAGCCTGCTTCGGTAGATTTACGGAAAGTGTACAGGCTGTTCAAGAGGAGATGCCTTTTGAACCGGCGGGAAAGGAAACGCGATGAAACGGTATCTGGGCATGTCGGCGGTACTGCTGGGCCTGCTTTTTTTGCTGCCGCTGATTACCGTGACGACCCATGTGGTTTTGCGGGAGACAGAGGCGGGAACGAAGCGGGAACTGAAGGTGAAGGAACCGGAGATAGAGCTGTTGCCGCAGGGGGAGACGGACGGGTCCTACACCATCCGGGTTCTGCTGGGGGACGAGGTGAAGACCATGACCATGGGGGAATATCTTCAGGGTGTGGTGCGGGCGGAGATGCCCGCCTCCTTCGAGCAGCAGGCCCTGTGCGCCCAAGCAGTGGCGGCCCGGACTTATACAATGTATAAGATGGCTTCCGGCGGAAACCACGGCGACACGGCAGATGTCTGCGGAGATCATACCTGCTGTCAGGCGTATCTTGACAAAGAAACCGCCGCGTCTAATTGGGGAGACAGCGCGCAGGCCTATGAGGCGAAGGTGGAAAATGCCGTCGCGCTTACCGATGGGCAGACGATTCTCTATGGCGGGCAGCCCATTCTGGCAGTGTTTCACTCCTCCTCCGCAGGAACCACAAAGCGTGCCGGAGAGGTGTGGAGCAGCGACCTGCCCTATCTCCAGAGCGTGGAAAGCCCGGAAGGAGAGGGCGTACCCAATTATTACAGCCGCGCAGAGTTTACCACGGCGGAGTTTAAAAAGCTGATTCTGGCGGCATATCCGGAAGCGAACCTGTCCGGTGGGACCTCCGGCTGGATGAAGAATTGGACCGTCAGCGAGGACGGCAATGTGGAGTCTGTCACTGTGGGCGGCGTCAGCATCCGGGGAACGAAGCTGCGCACCATGTTCTCTCTGCGTTCTTCTACCTTTGAAGCGGAGGTGCAGGACGGAAAGATTGTCTTCTTCGTCACCGGGTATGGCCACGGCGTGGGCATGAGCCAGTATGGCGCGCAGCAGATGGCAAAGGACGGCAAGGACTGGAAGGACATCATCACCCATTACTATACCGGCGTCACCGTGGCGGTGCACACGCCGGAACGTTTGTCATAGTTAGAAAAAGAGCTTGGGGACTTTAAATCCTCAAGCTCTTTTATTTGTTGAAAAGGGCGCAGAGGGCTGCCGCAGGAAATTCCTGCCGCTTACACGCTGCGAAAGCGGGAGAGAAAGTCCCGGGTTTCCTGCCTTTGGGGATTTCCCAAAAGCTCTTCCGGCGTGCCCTCCTCGCAGATAACGCCCTGATTCATATACACCACCCGGCTGCTCACGTCCCGGGCGAAGGCCATCTCGTGGGTCACCACCAGCATGGTCATTCCCTCCCGGGCTAGGTCCTTCATCACGTCCAGCACCTCACCCACCATCTCGGGGTCCAGCGCGGAGGTTGGCTCGTCAAACAGCAGCACCTCCGGCTCCATGGCAAGGGCGCGGGCGATGGCCACCCGCTGCTTCTGCCCGCCGGAAAGCTGGCGGGGCTTTGCATTGATATAGGGCGCCATACCCACCCGGTCCAGATAGCGAAGGGCGGCGGCACGGGCCTCCTCCGGGTCCTTTTTCAGCACTTTCACCTGCCCAGCCACGCAGTTTTTTAAAACGGTCATGTTGTTGAACAGATTGAAGGACTGAAATACCATCCCCACCCGGGAGCGATACGCGGCCGCGTCCACGCCCCGGTCTGCCATGTTCTTTCCGTGAAAGAGAATCTCGCCGGAGGTGGGAGTTTCCAGCAGGTTAACGCACCGAAGCAGCGTGGACTTTCCAGAGCCGGAGGAGCCGATGATGGAGGTTACGTCTCCCTTTTCCACGGTGAAGTCGATATCCCGCAGAACCTGATGACTGCCAAAGGCCTTGCCCAGATGGCGGATTTCCAGAATCGTGTCGCCCATGTCAGCTCTCTCCTCCCTCTGTAAAGTTGCGCTTTTTGGAGGACTGCTTGGAATTCTCCCGGTATTCTTTACTGTGCTCATCATAATTGCTGCCCTTGCCGGGGTGGTTGTAGGTTCCGGCAGTCATGGTCAGAGAGTCGGCCTGCACCAGCTCGTAGCTGTCGGACCCGTCCATCCACCGCTCTATCCTCCGCAGCAGGAAGGAGGCGGCAAGGGTCATGGTAAGATAGCCCGCCATTTCAATGGTGGCGGAGGGGAAGTAGGTGAAGGTGGCCCCGGAAATCGCCTTGTGGGCGGCAAAGAAGTCGGTAAAGCCGATAATGAACATGACGGAGGTATCCTTGATGTTGATAATCAGGTTATTGCCGATTTGGGGCATGATGTTCCGCAAAGCCTGGGGCAGAATGACGCCCAGCATAGTTTGAAAGTGGGTCATGCCGATGGCCTTGGCTCCCTCTGTCTGGCCGGGGTCGATGGAAAGAATGCCGCCCCGGACGGACTCGGCCATATACGCGCCGGTGTTGACGGATACCACCAGAATCGCCACGGTCCAGATGTTCTCAAAGCGGACGGAGTTGTTGGTGAAATAGGGCAGGCCATAGTAAATGAACACTGCCTGCAAAATCATGGGCGTGCCCCGGAAGACCTCGATATAAATGCGCAGCAGCACCCGCACAAACCCCAGCCCCAGCCGTTTTGCGGGATGGTCGGATTGGACGCTGGGGATGGTCTGCAAAATACCGCAGCCAAGGCCGATGACGCAGCCGATTAACGTGGCCACCACGGCAAGAATCAGCGTCCGCCAGATGCCTCCCAGATAGCTTACCATGCCGTATTTTGCCCAGAGATTGGCAATGTCCGCGGCCAGTTGTGGAAATCTTGACCAGTCCATAATGGGTTCCTCGTTCCCTCAGTATTCAGCGGGCGCGCCCGGATTGGGATGCTCAGGCCCCGATGGGCTGCACCGCCACGGCCTGTGCCATCAGGTCGTTGAAATCGTCGGCAGTCATGCCGGAGAGGACGGAGTTCATAGCATCCTTCAGCACGGTGTTGCCCTTCATTACGGAGATGCCAATGTTCACGTCCTCGTCGGAAACCGTGAAATCATCGCCGGAGCCAGAGAAGTCCAGCAGCTTGAAATCAGGATAGGCAACCATGGCGCCCTGTGCGGTGGGCATATCGGTGCACACAAAGTCCACCGCGCCGGTTTCCAGCGCCATCAGCATAGCGGGAGCGGACTCCGCCGCGGTGCGGATATCGGCCCCTTCAATCTGGGGCAGGCAGGTTTCATACCAGATGGTGCCCTGCTGGCTGGTGCAGGAGCCGCCGGAAAGTTCGCTGATGCCCTTGGCGTTTGCAAAGGTACTGTCGGCCTTGGTCAGGCAGATAATGGACGCATACAGATAGGGGCCTGCAAAGTCTACCTGCTCCGCACGCTCTGCGGTCATGGACTGGCCCGCGATCACCGCGTCCACCGCGCCGGACTGAACGGCGGGAACCAGAGACTCCCACTCCAGCCGGACGATTTCCAGCTCCCAGCCGTTGGCTTCGCAGAGCTTTTTGGCCATCATCACGTCGTAGCCGTTGGCATATTCATTGGTATCCCGGATGGGGACAGCGTCGTTGGAGTCATCCGGCTGGGACCAGTTGTAGGGCGCGTAGCCGCACTCCATGGCCACTGTCAGCACGCCGTCTTCCACACCGGAGGGGACTGCGCCTTCGGCAGGCGCGGAGGATGAGCCAGAGCCGGAGCTGGAGCCGGAGGCCGCCGGGGCAGAGCCGCCGCAGGCGGCGAGAGCAGCGGTCATGGCAAGGGCCAGAACAAGAGCAAAAAACTTCTTCATAAAATTCTTCCTTCCTTTTACCCAATGGTCTTTTGTGGCGGCTGATTTTCTATATCCTTCTCCACGCCGCAAAGGAGAACGACAAAAAACGGGCCGCTTTGACGCAAAGCGACCCGTGGAAAAAGCAGGCAATACTGCCCGATTCAGCCATGATAGCGCTTCACAAAAAATGTGACAGTCCGTCGGGTATTCCCCGCCGACCCAGGTGTCTTGAAGCAGGCAGCTCCAAAACCCTTCGGCGATGTCCCCTTTCCCGCGGCGGCTGCCTGCCGTTTTACTCGCGGTACTGATGAACCTCGCGCCTCTATCTGAGCGATCCAATTTTGTGGTATCCTATCACGATATTAACAGGATGTCAACCGTATTCCCAAAATTTTTTTGTTTTTTTGTGCAAAACGTAAAAATTTGTAGAAATTAGGGAAAAGCAGTGAAAACTCGTTTGACTTTAGTGGAATTGCGCATAAATAATCCTTTTCAAAATTGGGAGCAGATGGTACAATGGCCACAACGGGCGGTATTGTTTTTGGGAAGCTGTGAAGGCTGCCCGGCACAGCCGATTTCGCGCCGGTCGTACGAGAGAGGTGTGCGGGTGAGGGAGCTTGAATTCGGCGTTTTGAACTGGATACAGGAGAACTGCCGGACGGAGCTTCTGGACGGGTTGATGCCGCTGATCAGCGCACTGTGCAATCACGGAGAAATCTGGATTGCCCTGGCGGCGATTTTGTTTTTTACGCGGAGATACCGGCGCACCGGCGCGGTTTTGGCGCTGGCGCTGGTATTGGATGTGATTCTTTGCAACGGGATTCTCAAGCCGCTGATTGCCCGGGTGCGGCCCTGCGACGTGAATCCGGCAGTAACGCTTTTGATTTCCCGGCCGCAGGACTGGTCGTTTCCGTCGGGGCACGCGGCGGCATCCTTTGCCGCGGTGGGTGCTCTGCTGTCGCACAGGCGCGGCAGACTGTTGGGGCCCGTCTTAGTTTTGGCGGCCCTGATTGCTTTTTCACGGCTATATTTATATGTGCACTGGCCCAGCGACGTGCTGGCCGGCGCGGCGCTGGGGTTGGCGCTGGGTCTGGCCGCCGGGCATTTGATGCGGTGGGCAGATAAGAAAACGGGACGGTTTCGTCCCGCCGGAGGAGAGGGAGAGACGTGAAGGACACGCGGAAGAAACAGAAAATTCTTCTGGTGGACGGAGACGGAGAGCGCCGCCAGCAGACCGCCGGGGTCCTGCATGGCGCATTTTGCGTCACGTCCGCGCTGGACGGGGAGATGGCGGTGGATATTCTGCGGACGCGTCAGGACTTTGCCGCAATTCTGCTGCAATGCAGCCTGTTTGAATTCAGCGGGTTTGATGTGATGCATTTTCTGCACACGAATCGGCTGCTCAAGTCAATTCCTGTGATTGCCATGGGGGCGGCGGAGGATGAGCTGAAGGCGCTCAGCCTTGGCGCCGCTGCGTTTTTCGAGCAGACCAGAGAGCCGGACATTCTTGCCTGCCAGGTGCAGAATCTGGTAAATCTCTTTTGGAGAGATCGGGATTTGGACCCGCTGACCGGCGTTTTGCAGTGGGATCCGTTTTTGAAAAAGGCGCGGGACACGCTGGCGGAGATAGAGCAGGATATGCGGCCCCGGTCGCTGTCCGTCATCTTTTTGAATATGGACCGCTTTAAGGTGTTTAACGATCTTTTCGGTCGGGCCGCGGGTGACCAGCTTTTGCGGAATCTGGCGGCAAAGCTGACGGCGATGCGAGGCGTAATTCATGTGGGCCGCGTGGGCGGGGACCGGTTTGTGCTGCTGTGCCGCACGGAAGAGCTGGAACTATCCCGTTTCAACCGGCTGAGCGCGGACCTGATGCGCAAGCTGCACCTAAAATATGCACTGCATTTGTGCTGCGGCGTTTATGAAATCGACGATCCCACGCTTCCGGTGGTGGAGCTGTGCGACCGCGCCCAAATTGCGCAGGAAACCGTTTCCGGCCGCAGCGACAAGAGCGTGGCGCTTTATGACGAGGAGCTGCGCCGCAGCCTTCTGTGGGAACAGGAGGTGGCCTCCCGGATGTACGAGGCGCTGGATCAGGGCCAGTTTCAGGTGTATCTCCAGCCGATTTTCAGCCTGTCGTCCAACGCGCCGGTGTCGGCGGAGGCGCTGGTTCGCTGGGCTCATCCCAAGCGGGGACTGATTCCGCCCGATCAGTTTATCTCCATTTTTGAAAAAAACGGATTTATCAACCGGCTTGACCAGTATGTCTGGGAGCGGGTGTTTCAGTATCTGGCGGAGCTGAAGGCGGCGGGCTATCCCGATGTAACCATTTCGGCCAATATGTCCCGGCTGGATATTTACAGCGCGGATATTTGCGCACAGCTGACAGGACTTGCGAAAAAGTATGATGTGAACCCCGCCGTCTTTCGTATTGAGGTGACAGAAAGCGTCTATATGGAAGACCCGGGGCAGATGCTGGATTTGACCCGGCAGCTAAACGCGGCGGGCTTTTCCGTTTTGATTGACGATTTTGGCAACGGATACTCTTCGCTGAATATGCTGATGAATATGACCGTGTCGTCTTTGAAGCTGGACATGGGCTTTATCCGCAGCGTTGGCAGCGACGAGCGGACCAACTGCGTGGTCAGCAGTATTGTGCGCATGGCCAAGTGGCTGGAGATGAGCGTGGTGGCGGAGGGGGCGGAGACGCAGACCCACGTGGATTATCTGCGCTCCATCGGCTGCGACCGGGTGCAGGGGTACTATTTCTCCCGCCCTGTTCCCAAGGATGATTTTTTCTTCCTGCTGAAGCGCTATCGGTCGGCTTCTCCGCCTGAGCGGCCTCGGATTTTTGACAAGACAGCGGATACGCTGGCGGTGTGGGACGCGGTGAAGGCCTATGACAGAATGATGCGGGGGAGAATGGATGCGGCGGCCATGTTTGAGCAGTTTGGCGACGCGGCGGAAATTCTCAGCGTGAACGACGGGTATTATCGGCTGATGGAAAGCTCTCCCGAGCTTTTGTTCCGCAGCGGGCAGTTGATTACCGACTGGCTGGAGGAGCGGGACCGTCCCGCATTTCTCAAGGCCATGGAGACGGCTTCAGAAACGGGGGAGCGGCAGGAGCTGGTGATCCGACGCTATGTAGATTCCTACCGGATCAAAAGCCTGATGGTCAGCGTATGCTATATGGGGCGCAAGGACAGCCGTAAGCTGTATCTGGCCTTGTTTCGGGATATTTCTCAGCTAAAGCTGCCGGCGGAGTTTAGCTGCATGGTGCCGCCTGCTCCCTGCCGCGAGGAGGACCGGGGACCCGCCCGGCTTCCGCAGGTGTTGGACTGCCGGACCTGCCCCAAGCTTTTAATTGTGGAGGACAACCGGGTCAACCAACTGGTGCTGGAGAAGATGCTCTCCCCTCAGTACAGCATTCTGGAGGCTTCCAACGGCAAGGCGGCGTTGGATGTTCTGCGCAGCGGAGAAAACGTCGGCGTGGTGCTGCTGGACATCATCATGCCCATTATGGATGGATATGAATTTCTGCAAAAGAAAGCGCAGGACCCGGCTCTGCGGGACATTCCGGTGCTGGTGCTTTCTCAGGCGGACAATCTGGACAGCGAGGAAAAGGCCTTGCGTCTGGGCGCCAGGGGCTTTGTGCGCAAGCCCTATGACCCTGAAGATTTGAGAAAAACGCTGGATACGCTGGCAAATGGAACCTAATTACTGATAAAAGCAACCCCTGCAACTCGCGGCGGCAGCCTTTGCCGCCGCGAATTTTGCGGAATTGCTGGGTAAAAAATATGAAAATGAGGAGCCTGGAAACCGTATGTTAAAGTCGAAGGCCTATGAAATTGATATGTGCAGCGGGCCAATTTTAAAGAAAATGCTGCGCTTTGCCGTGCCGTTGATGGCCTCCGGTGTGCTTCAACTGCTGTTCAATGCGGCGGACGTAATTGTAGTAGGGCGGTTTGCCGGGGACAATTCCATGGCGGCGGTGGGGTCCAACGCGGCGCTGATTAATCTGCTGACGAATCTGTTCGTTGGACTTTCCGTAGGTGCAAACGTGCTGTCGGCCCGGTATTTCGGGGCAAAGCGGGAGCGGGAGCTTCACCGTACGGTTCACACAGCCATGCTTCTGGCCTTTTGCAGCGGTATGGTGCTGATTGTGGTGGGCATTGCCATGGCCCGGCAGGTGCTGGTCTGGATGCAGACCCCGCCCGCCGTGCTGAATCTGGCGGTGCTGTACCTGCGCATCTATTTTTTGGGGATGCCAGCCCTGATGCTGTATAACTTTGGCGCGGGACTTCTGCGTTCTAAGGGAGATACACGCCGCCCTCTGTATTACCTGCTGCTGGCGGGCGTTGTAAATGTGGCGCTGAATCTGCTGCTGGTTATTGTATTTGATCTGGATGTGGCGGGTGTTGCCATTGCCACCGTGGTGTCCCAGTGCATTTCCGCGGCCCTGGTGGTTTCCTGCCTGATGCGGGAAACGGGGGGCTTTCGTCTGGAACTGCGGGCGCTGCGCTTTTACAAGGAACAGCTCCTCGGTATTTTGCGGGTGGGCCTGCCCGCCGGGGTGCAGGGCATCATTTTTTCGCTGTCCAACGTGGTAATTCAGTCCTCCGTCAACTCACTGGGGGAGATTGTCATGGCGGGCAGTGCGGCTTCCAGCAATATCGAGGGGTTTGTATACGTGGCGATGAACGCGGTGTATCAGGCAACGCTGTCTTTTGCCAGTCAGAACGTGGGCGCGGGGCGGCTGAACCGGGTCAACCGCATTTTGCTGACGGGGCTGGGCTGCGTGACGGCTACCGGCCTGATACTGGGTTTGGGCGCGTGGCAGGCAGGGCGTCTGCTGCTTGGGATTTACTCCGGGGACGCGGCGGTGGTGGAGGCCGGCTTTGTGCGCCTTGGCATCATCTGCGGAACCTATTTTATCTGCGGCATGATGGACACCATGGTGGGCGCACTGCGGGGACTTGGATACTCCGTGATGCCCATGGTGGTGTCGCTGATGGGCGCCTGTGCCCTGCGTCTCGTGTGGGTTGCCACCGTCTTTCAGATTCCGGCGTATCACACGCCGGAGTGCGTCTACTGGTCTTACCCCGTCTCGTGGGTCGTGACCCTTCTGGCCCATGTGCTCTGCTATTTTTGGGCAAAGCGGCGTGCGGACCGCCGCTTTGCCGAAGTGCAGGCACGGCAGGAGACTATGGAAATTTCTGAAGAAAATACTAAATGAGGTATTGCAAAAAGAAGCTATGCACTATATAATGTGGTTATTATAAAACCGTTTGGTTGACATAAAAGTATGTCGGGAAGAAAATTTTTGACTTTTCGACAAAAGGGAGCGGCAGAAATATCATGAAAATTATCAAAAGAAACGGCAGCGAAGAGGGCTTTGACCGGGAGAAAATCGCGGCAGCGGTGGAAAAGTCAAACCTTGCATGCGGGCAAATGCCCGAGCTTTCTAAAGCGCAGGTGGAGCAAATCTCGCTGAACGTGGAAACCACGGCGGAGAAAGTTGGCCGGACGCTGAACGTGGAGGAAATTCAGGAGCTGGTGGAGACGGAGCTGATGCGCCACAGCGCCTATGAAACGGCGAAGCGCTATATCCGCTATCGTTATACCCGGACGCTGGCCCGGGCCGCCAACACCACTGACAACCAGATTCTCAGCCTCATCGAGTGCAACAACGAGGAGGTTATGCAGGAGAACTCCAATAAAAACCCCACGGTGAACTCCGTTCAGCGGGATTATATGGCGGGCGAGGTGTCCAAGGACATTACCAAGCGCCTGCTTTTGCCGGCAGAGGTTGTGCAGGCCCACGAGGAGGGCGTGATTCACTTCCATGACATGGACTATTACGCCCAGCACATGCACAACTGCGACCTTGTCAATCTGGAGGACATGCTGCAAAACGGAACCGTGATTTCCGGCACGCTGATTGAAAAGCCCCACAGCTTTTCCACTGCCTGCAACATTGCAACCCAGATTATTGCGCAGGTGGCCTCCAGTCAGTATGGCGGACAGTCTATTTCCCTTGCCCATCTGGCGCCCTTTGTGCAGGTTTCACGGGAGAAAATCCGGGGCGACGTGCTGGCGGAGGCCGCCGCCATGGGTGGCCACCCCGAGGGGGAAGTTTTGAACCGGATTGTGGAAAAGCGCCTTCGTGCGGAAATTCGCCGGGGCGTGCAGACCATTCAGTATCAGGTGGTGACGCTGCTGACCACCAACGGGCAGGCCCCGTTTGTGACGGTGTTTATGTATCTGGGGGAGGTGTCTGACCCTCAGACCAAGCGGGATTTGTCGGTCATTATCGAAGAGACGCTGACCCAGCGGTATCAGGGCGTGAAAAATGAGGCGGGGGTGTGGATTACTCCGGCATTCCCAAAGCTGATTTACGTGCTGGAGGAAGATAACGTCCGCCCCGGAACGCCCTATTACTATTTGACGGAGCTGGCGGCCAGATGCACCGCCAAGCGGATGGTGCCGGACTATATCTCCGAAAAGGTGATGCTTCAGAACAAGGTTGACAAAAACGGTGAAGGCCACTGCTACACCTGCATGGGCTGCCGCTCGTTCCTCACGCCCTATGTGGACCCCGAGACGGAAAGCCCCAAGTATTACGGCCGGTTTAATCAGGGCGTGGTCACCATCAATCTGGTGGATGTGGCATTGTCCTCCGGCGGAGACATGACCCGGTTTGAGGAGATTTTCTCTGAGAGACTGGAGCTTTGCTACCGGGCGCTGATGTGCCGTCACAATCGGCTGAAGGGCACGGTGTCCGATGCGGCCCCCATTTTGTGGCAGTACGGTGCGCTGGCCCGGCTGAAAAAGGGAGAAACCATCGATAAGCTGCTTTACGGCGGGTATTCCACGCTGTCTCTGGGGTATGCGGGGCTTTACGAGTGTGTGAAGTACATGACTGGAAGATCCCACACAGACCCGGAGGCCACGCCCTTTGCTCTTTCTGTGATGCGGCGGCTGAACGAGGCCACCGCCGCGTGGAAGGACAAGGAGAATATCGACTTTTCTTTGTATGGAACGCCGCTGGAGTCCACCACCTACCGGTTTGCCAAGTGCCTGCAAAAGCGGTTTGGCGTTGTTCCCGGTGTGACGGACAAGGCCTATATCACCAACAGCTATCATGTCCACGTATCCGAGGAGATCAATGCCTTTGACAAGCTGGAATTCGAGTCCCAGTTTCAGGCGCTGTCCCCCGGTGGAGCCATCAGCTACGTGGAGGTTCCCAATATGCAGGACAACATTCCTGCGGTGCTGAGCGTGATGGAGTATATTTACGACCACATTATGTATGCCGAGCTGAATACCAAGAGCGACTATTGCCAGATCTGCGGCTACGACGGGGAAATCTCCATTGTGGAGGACGACGGCAAGCTGGTTTGGGAGTGCCCCAAATGCGGCAACCGGGATCAAAGCAAGCTGAACGTGGCCCGGCGGACCTGTGGCTACATCGGGACCCAGTTCTGGAATCAGGGCCGAACGCAGGAAATTCGGGAGCGGGTGCTCCATCTGTAAATAAACGAAAAAAAGCCCGCCGGAGGATCTCCGGCGGGACTTTTCGAGGGATACTATGAATTATGCGAATATTAAAACCTGCGACATTGCCAACGGCGTGGGTGTACGGGTCAGTCTGTTCGTCTCCGGCTGTACCCACGGTTGTCCCGGCTGCTTTAATGCCGAGGCGCAGGACTTTCAATATGGAAGACCCTTTACCCGGGAGACGGAGGAGCTGGTGCTCCGGGCGCTGGAGCCATCCTATGTGGCGGGGCTGACACTGCTGGGGGGCGAGCCTTTTGAACCGGAAAACCAGCGTGCGCTGCTGCCCTTTCTCCGGCGGGTGCGGGCGGAGTACCCCGAGAAAACCGTTTGGGCTTTTTCCGGATACACATGGGAAGAGCTGACGGGGGAGAGCCGTGCCCGCTGTGAGGCAACGGACGAAATGCTGGCTCTCACGGATGTGCTGGTGGACGGCGAGTTTGTGCAGTCGCTGAAGGATATTTCCCTGCGCTTCCGGGGCAGCGCCAACCAGAGGATTCTCGACGTACCCGCGTCTTTGCGGGAAGGAGAGCCTGTCCTCTGGAAGGGCTGACAGGGGAAAGTCTCTTCTTTTGCGGAACGGGAGAATTACGTGCAGCTTTGTTCCGTATGAAGGGGCCGGAAAGGCCATGAGGAGCCTTTTAAATGGAGAGTTACCGATAAAAAGGGCCGCGGAAATTTTCCGCGGCTTTTTGCATTTTATCTGCGCCCATGCTTGGAAATGCCACGGCCTTGTTTAGGAAAAAGCGGCTTGGCAGAATGTTCTTCATGAAATATGGGGTTCTGTTTTCGCAGTGCGTTTTTACAAACAGAACTTGAAATTTACCCCGTTGGTTATGAAAGCGGCTTCTCCAGCATACATCCAAACAGTCGGGCGGGGAAGCCCCGCCAAAGAGGAGGAGAATCCAATGAACACCTCGCTTTTCGATGCAGGAAACAGGAGCTGCCCACCCGGGGCTGTCCCCGGCCTGCGGACGCTGAAGAATCTGCTGACGACTGCCTTGACTCCCATGGGGGGCGCACTGTATGTCTATGGCGGGGGCTGGAATAGGGAAGACACCGGCGCAGGCCCGCAGACGGTCCGCATCGGACTTGCGCCGGAGTGGTGCGCGTTTTTTAGGATGCAGAACGAGTGCTATTCCTATCGGGACTACTATCCCGTGTCGGGGGAAAATGTCTATTACTACGCTGGGCTGGACTGTTCGGGGTATCTGGGCTGGACGGTGTACAATACCCTCCATGACCGGGACGGTTTACCCGGCTATGTGTGCTCTTCTGTGGCTATGGCTGGGGACTTTGCAAGCCGGGGCTGGGGTTGTGTGAAGGAAATTGGGCAGGAAAACGCGCTTTGTCCGGGAGATATTTGCAGCATAAAAGGGCACGTGTGGCTGTGTCTTGGAACCTGTGGAGACGGCAGTGTTCTGCTGGCTCACTCCACGCCATCAGACAGCCGCGCGGGCTGCCCCGGCGGGGGCGTGCAGCTTAGCGCCCTGTCTCCGCAGGACAATGGCTGCTGTCAGGCAATGATACTGGCGGAGACGGTGATGCGGCGCTGCTCCGCATGGTATGGGCGCTACGCGCCGGTTAAAAAGCCATGGGAGGTTTACACGGCGTTTTCCGGAGGCGTATTCCGTTGGGCGCTTGACGGGGACGTGCTCACCGACCCGGAGGGATTTGCCAAGCTCTCTGCCGGGGAGATCGTATCGCGGATTTTTGGTGGGACGGGGTATTGCTGTTCGGCGCGGTGAATGGAGGCTGGCATCCTCCTGATAAGAATCTGTTTGCTTTCTCAGGATGTTGCTTAAGAGAAGTATTTGTTCCAGACATAAGATTGCACCGCTTTTATCACCGCTGCGACCCCGTGTCCGGGGTGCAAGTGCTTAAAGTCACTCGTTCCCACCAAACAGCTTTGAAAGCTTCTATGTATAAATGCAAAAAGGTCCGGGGGGTCAACTTTGTTGAACCCCCGGACCTTTTACTCACATAGAACGAAATACGTCCTTATTCTGCGTGAAATATTCCACACCGGAATACAGCGTGGTCACGACAATCACCCACACGCACGCGGTATTAAGCACCTTTGGAATAGGCAAAAACATCAGCACAAGGCAAACCATGGTGGCAGCGGTTTTCACCTTGCCGGACCAGCCGGCGGCAATGACCCGTCCTGCGTCGGAAGCCAGCATTCTCAGTCCGCTGACGGCAAATTCCCGGCAGATAACAATCAGAAGCGCCCATGCGGGCATCTGCCCAATTTCCACAAACCAAAGCATGGCTGCGGTCACCAGCATTTTGTCTGCCAAGGGGTCTGCAAACTTGCCGAAATCGGTGACGAGGTTTCGGGAACGGGCGATGTGGCCGTCCAGCAAATCCGTGAGACTTGCCAGAATAAAAATGGCCAGCGCCACGTAATTCGCACCGGGGAAGCCCCAGTACAGCACTCCCATAAACACCGGGATCAGCAAAATGCGCAGCAGCGTCAGCTTATTCGGCAGATTCACCGTGGCTCACTCCTTTTCTCCGGTCAGTTCACCGTCCGTGGTGCCGGTAAGCCGGACATTCACAAATTCTCCCGGTTGGGCCGCGTCGGCATCAAACCAGATGCGCCCGTCAATGTCCGGGGACTCGGCATAGCTGCGCCCGTAATAGCGCTGGGCCTGAGGGTCAAAGCCTTCGCACAGCACCTCACGCACGGAGCCTAGGATAGATTCGTTGTACCCGTCAATCACGTCGGACTGCACGTCCACCAGCAGCTCGGCCCGGCGGCGGGCCTCCGCCTCGTCCACATGGTCCATTTTGGCGGCGGGAGTTCCCTCCTCAGGGGAGAAGGGGAACACGCCTGCCCGTTCAATTTTCGTCTCCCGCAGAAATTCGCAAAGCTCCTCAAAGGCCGCTTCATCCTCCAGAGGAAGTCCCGCGATGATGCTGGTGCGCAGCACCAGACCGGGAATATGCGCCCGCAGCTTGCTCAAAAGGGACAGCATCGCCGCCTTGGTGTCGCGGCGGTTCATGGCCTTTAAAATTCTGTCGTTGCAGTGCTGAATAGGAAGGTCAATATACTTGAGAATTTTCGGCTCCGTGGCAATTGTCTCCATCAGCTCGTCGTCAATCTCGTCGGGGTAAAGGTAGTGAAGTCGAATCCAGTGGAAGTCCAGCTTGCACAGCTCCCGCAGCAGGGGAGCAAGCTCGTGCTTTCCCGTCAGGTCGGTACCATACCGGGTGATGTCCTGCGCAATGATAATCAGCTCCTTCACGCCCCGGTCAGCCAAGTCCCGGGCTTCCTCCAGAAGGTGCTTCATGGGACGGCTGCGATATTTTCCCCGCAGAGAGGGAATGACGCAATAGGCGCAGCGGTGGTCGCAGCCCTCAGCAATCCGAAGATACGCGTACCAGCCGGGGGTGGAGAGAACGCGGGTTCCCTCCTGCTCTGCCGTGTGGATGCTGCCAAAGCGGCAGGGCCGCTCACCGGCCATCACAGCATCCACGGCAAAGGCCACGTCGCCGTAGCTTCCGGTGCCGAGTACGCCGTCCACCTCCGGCAGCTCGCCCATCACATCCTCCTGATACCGCTGGGCCATGCAGCCGGTGACGAGAATTTTCTGGACCTTTCCCGCCTTTTTCAGCGCACCCATCTCCAAAATGTTGTCAATGGCCTCCTCACAGGCAGAGGCCAGAAAGCCGCAGGTGTTTACCACGGCCACGTCCGCGCCCTCCGGCGCGGCAGCAACGGTGTGGCCCGCCGCCGTGACGGTGGCCATCATCTGCTCGCAGTTCACCTGATTTTTCGCGCAGCCAAGGGAAATAAACGCAACACTGTACTTCAAAATAGCTCCTCCATTGCATGGGTTTGGTTGCGGGCCGCGCCAAAAACGAGGCCCAATGTGTCCCAGCTTGATTTAAATGCTGTCCTGTCGGCGTAACGCCTGCACAGGGAAAATCTGTTTTCAAAATAGCTTCAGCCTGTTTCGGAGCAGGCGGCGGCTGCTTTCAAAAAAGCGCTTATGCTTCGTCGTCCGGCAGATCTGCCCAAGCAGACAGCCCGGCTCTCACGTCGCTCCAGCCAAAGCCGCGGCGGGCCAGCGCGTCGGCGGCCCGGCGGCGTTCCCGCTCGTCCGGCGGGCCTTTGCGAAAGCGGCCTTGCAGATAGGCCACCACAAGCTCTGCCGGCTCCGGTGCGGAGGACATGGCGTCCTCCCACAGCTCACGGGGAACGCCGTGCTTGTACAGCTCGTCCCGATAGCGGGCAGGGCCGTAGCCCTTATCCGCGCAATGGCGCACCAGCAGGGCGGCGTATTCGCCGTCGTCCAACGCGCCAATGGCCTCCAGCCATTCGGCGGCGTAGCGCGCTTCCACCTGTGAAGCGCCTTTTTCCGTCAGCTTCCGTTCCAAATCCCGGCGGGACATGGCCCGCCGGCCAATCAGCTCCGCAGCCCGGGCCTTTGTATCGGAGCCGGAGGCGGAGGTTTTCAGCCGCCCCAGCGTCTCCTCGTCCAGCTCGTCTCCGGCCCGCAGGCCAAAGTCCAGCAGCTCCTGCTCCGTGATTTTCAGCAGTGTCCCGTCTTCAAGAAACACCAGAACCCGCCCGGAAACGTGCTTCGACCGCTCCAGACGGTCAAGCTTCATCGTTAAAATCGTCCGCGTCCACATCCACGGCCCGGCCTGCCGCCTTGGCCGCCACGCGGGACTGGCCGGTAAGCAGCTTATCAAAGTTTGCGCGAATATCCGCTTCCAGCTTTTCCATGATCTCAGGGTTATCCCGCAGGTAGTTTTTCGCAGTGTCCCGGCCCTGACCGATGCGGGTTTCCCCCATGGAGAACCAAGACCCCGATTTCTGCACCAAATCCAGCTTGATTCCCAGATCAATCAGCTCTCCGCTGCGGGAAATACCCTCGCCATACATGATGTCAAACTCGGCCTCCCGGAACGGGGGGGCCATTTTATTTTTCACCACCTTGGCACGGGTGCGGTTTCCGATCAGCTCCGTGCCGTTTTTCAGGGCTTCGATACGGCGCACGTCGATGCGGATGGAGGAATAGAACTTCAGCGCCCGACCGCCGGTGGTGACCTCGGGGTTTCCGTAAGTAACGCCCACCTTTTCCCGAAGCTGGTTAATAAAGATGACAATGCAGTTGGTTTTGCCGATGGCGCCGGTAAGCTTGCGCAGGGCCTGACTCATCAGCCGGGCCTGAAGGCCCACGTAGCTGTCGCCCATGTCGCCCTCAATCTCCGCGCGGGGAACCAGCGCGGCCACGCTGTCCACCACCACCACGTCGATGGCGCCGGAGCGAACCAGCGCCTCTGTAATTTCCAGAGCCTGTTCGCCGGTGTCCGGCTGAGAAATCAGCATGTTTTCAATGTCCACGCCAAGGGCGCGGGCATAGGCGGGATCCAGCGCGTGCTCCGCGTCCACAAAAGCCACCTCGCCGCCCTTCTTCTGAGCCTGCGCCACCACATGGAGAGCCAGCGTGGTTTTACCGGAGGATTCCGGCCCGTAAATCTCGATAATGCGGCCACGGGGCAGGCCCCCCACGCCCAGCGCCAGATCCAGCGCCAGCGACCCGGTGGGGACGGTATCAATTTCCAGCTTCGACCGATCTCCCAGCCGCATGATAGAGCCTTTGCCATAGGCCTTTTCAATCTGGGCAATGGCGGTTTTAATGGCCTGATCCTTGTCAGAGGCGATTTCCGCCTTCTTATCCGGCAGCGAGGATGCGGATGCTTTATCTTTTGCCATGGTTTACTTCCTCCTTATTTTTCGGACGGTACTGTCAAAGCCCGCTTAAAGCGTTTAAGCAAGCGTCCATCCGCGCAGGGAATTGTCCGGCTGCACCTGCATCGCTCAAATCTCGGCGCACAGCGTTCCAAACACCACGCGGGGAATGTTATTTGTGTCCTTCACCACCTGAATGTCCCCAAAACCCGCCGCGCGCATGATGCGCAAAACACTGTCTGCCTGCCCGATGCCCACTTCAAAATACAGCCGCCCGCCGGGGGCCAGCGCCTGCCGCCACCGCGCCACAATGTCGCGGTAAAAGTCCAGCCCGTCCGCGCCGCCATCCAGCGCAAGATGGGGTTCATAGTCCCGCACGGCCGCGTCCAGCGAGGGAATATCCCCTGCCGGGATGTAGGGAGGGTTGGACACGATGCAGTGAAACTCCCCCAGGGCGGGGGAGGGCTTTTGCCGCGCGTCTATCTGCATGCAGACCGCTCTTCCGGAAAGGCCGCAGCGACGCACGTTCTGACGGCAGATTTTCAAAGCCGCTTCGCTCAACTCCCCCAGAACCACCCGGGCCTGAGGAATCCGGCAGCCGATGGCAAGACCCACGCAGCCGCTGCCGGCGCACAAGTCCAGCACCCGGCAATCGGGAAGAGCGTCGCAGAAATCGATGGCTTGCGCGGCCAGCACCTCCGTGTCTGTCCGGGGAATCAGCACGGCAGGCGAGATGTCCAGCGACAGGCCGAAAAATTCCCACTCGCCCACAAGATAGGCCACAGGCTCTCCCGCCAGCCGCCGCGCCAGCAGGTCGTGTGCGCGCTGCTCCAGCTCGGGCGAGGCGTACAGTGCCCCGTCCCGCACCAGTTCCTCCCGGCTTTTTCCGGTGGCAAAGCATGTCAGCTCCCGGGCCTCCAGCGTGGCCATTTCCACACCGGCGGCTTTCAAACCGGCGCGAAGGTCCATATATAAATTGTTATAGGTTTTGGTCACGTTTGCTTCATCCTTTTTAAAAAGCTGTGATTACCAGGCGTCCTGCCCCTTTTCGTCGGGCAAAACCAGCTCCAGCGAGCGGATGGCGCACTCAATCATAGAGTCCTCCGGCTCGTTGGTGGTAAAGTTCTGCATCCACATGCCCGGCGCGGTCAACGCTCTGGCAAGGCCGGAGCTGCTGCGGCCAACCCAGCGGTTGAACTCATAGGTGATGCCCACCACCAGCGGCAAAAGCAGCAGGTGTACCAGCGTCCGCAGCCACACATTGGTAATTGGCCAGATGCCGAACACTGCGGAGGAGATGAGAATGGACACAAAAATCACCACAAATAAGAAGCTTGTGCCGCAGCGAGGGTGGTGCCGGGGCTGAATGCGGACGTTTTCCACTGTCAAGGGCAGGCCTGCCTCGTAGCAGAAGATGGTTTTATGCTCCGCCCCGTGATACTGAAACACCCGGTAAATATCCTTCATTTTCGAGCAGGCTATCAGATAAATCATGAAAATGACGATTTTTAAAACGCCTTCCACCACGTTGCGCCCCCATAGGGGGAAGTCGGGGAAAAAATGAAGTATCCCGCCGGTGATAAACGTGGGAAGCACCAGAAACAGCAGCAAAGACATTCCCACGCCCACCACGGTGGCCACCGCCACCAGCATCGTTTCCAGCTTTTTACTGGACAGATGCTTTTCAAGCCACAGATCAAATTTAGACGGCTTTGCCGCTTCGTCCTCCGGGTAAAAGTCCGCAGAGTACATCAGCGCCTTTATACCCTTGACCATAGAGTCCAAAAAGTTTACGGTACCCCGCACAAGAGGCCAGCCCAAAAACGGATGCCGCTCCTTGATAAGGTGAAGCTCTTCCTCCTTTTCTACCAGATTTCCCTCGTGATCCCGCACGACAATGGCCTGCTTTTCAGGCCCGCGCATCAAAATGCCCTCAATTAAGGCCTGTCCGCCGATGCTGGTGCGGAAGGCACAGGAGTTGTTTTCTGCCATGTGTGGTCCTTTCTAGTTACTTAAGAATAGCACAAAATTTATAGAAATGCAACGTTTGTTCTACAATATTTTTGCCGCACGCGTAATCTGGCGGCAAAGACGCCTGCGCGCCAGCTGCCCCGATGGGCAGCAAGCGAAAAAGGCGGATTTTTCAGTTTCCGATTGGCAGGCGAATGGTCACCACCGTGCCGCCGCCCTCTGCGTTGGCAATGTCAAACTTTCCGCTGTGCAGAGTGACGATTTCATTGCACACCGCAAGGCCGATGCCGCTGCCCCGGGCCTTGGAGGAGCCTTTATAAAACTTCTGCTTCACATAGGGCAGCTCCGCTTCCGGAATGCCGGGGCCGAAGTCCCGCACGCGAACCACCGCGTATTCGTTTTCAAGAGCCACGGAGGCGGCAATGCGTTTGCCCGAGCCGCCGTGCTTGGCGGCGTTGTCCAGCACGTTGCAAAACACCTGCTTCAGCCGTTCCGGGTCTGCGGAGATAGGGGGGAGGTCCTCGCCGTCAGTGTCGTAGTCCAGCTCAATGTCCTCCTGACGGAACAGCTCTCGATAGGTAAAAATCGCGTCCTCAAACTCGCTGCGAAGGTCCACGCCCGCTTCCACCCGCAGAGTGAAGCGTCCGTCCTCCATCTTGGAAAACTCCAAAAGCTCTTCCACCATGGTGCTTAGACGGCGGGCTTCCCGCAAAATAATGCGGATGCCCTTGCGAAGCTGCGCGGGGTCGCCCGAGGCGTCCGCCAAAATTGTTTCGCCCCAGCCGTTGATGGCGGTGAGAGGGGTGCGCAGCTCGTGAGACACGGAAGAGATAAACTCAGTTTTCATTTTCTCGTTCCGCCCGATTTTCATGGACATATCATTGATATTGTCCACCAGCTGGCCCAGCTCGTCGGTATATCGGTTTTCAATCTGAAGGCCATAGCCCCCGGCGGAAATTCGCTTTGCCGCGTCAGATACAACCGCCACCGGTTCCACCACCCGGTTAATGAACAGGAGGTTTGAAACCACCACCATGGACATGCAGACCGCCGCGATCAAAAAAACCGCCAGCACGGATAAAAGCACCTGCCGGTCCACGTCTCGCAGTGCCGTTACCAGCCGCAGCACGCCCACTACCCGGCTGTTGAACATCAGGGGGTAGGACACGGAGAGAATCCGCTCTCCTGTGGCGGGGTCCTCACCCTGAAACACGGCCTTCTCCCCAGTGGAAACCGCATCAGGAATGTCGGCCGTTTTGGGAGAGGTGCCCACGGTAAGCCCGTAGCTGGAGGCCTGAATCCGCCCGCTGGGGCTGATAAATTGCAGCTCGATACGGTCCTTGTCCTCGAAGGAATCGGTGGAGTACACCGCCATCTGATAATACTCGGCGTAGCTGTTCATAAAGTAGCTGTTGAAAGAGTCTGCCGCTTCCTGCGCCCGAATCTCCAGCCCCCGCTGCATTCCACCATAATAATAGCTGGCTACGCCGGCGGAGAACAGCGTCACAATCAGCACCAGCAGGGCAAGCACCGGCATGATTGTGTTAAGAATCCACCGCTGGCGCAGTCCGCTGATGTGCAGATATTTTTTTCGCAAGCTTTCGCCTGTATTCGGCATGGTTTTTCGTCCTCTTTTTTGTTTTATCTTCAGTGTGTTGTCACAGGCCCCATTTGTAGCCGTAGCCCCAGATGGTGGTGATGAACGCGGGGTTTGCCACGTCGTCCTCAATTTTCAGACGAAGCCGCCGAATGTTTACATCCACGATCTTCAGCTCCGCGAAATAGTCCCGGCCCCAGACCGTGTCCAAAATTTCCTCACGGCTGAGGGCCTTTCCGGGATTCTCCATAAACATTTTCACGATGGAATATTCCACCTGAGTCAGCTTAATGCGTTTGCTGTTTTTTTCCAGCGTCCGGTTCCGGGTGTTCAGCAAAAAGGGCGGCTGGTTCAGCTCCCCTGCGGGAGCGGGGTCTTCCCCGCCCGCTCTGCGAAACAGAGCGTCCACCCGGGCGGTAAGCTCGGCAGGGGAGAAAGGTTTTGTCACATAGTCGTCCGCCCCGGTCATCAGACCTGTCACCTTGTCCATCTCCTGCGTGCGTGCGGTAAGCATAATAATGCCAATTTTTGTATTGGTGGCACGAATCCGGCGGCAGACCTCGAAGCCGTCGATTCCCGGCAGCATAATGTCCAGCAGGGCCACCGTTACGTCCGGGTTTTCCCGCAGCCGATCCATGGCGTCCTCGCCTGTTTCCGCTTCAATTGCGTCATAGCCCGCCCGGCGCAGGTTGATGACAATGAAATCGCGGATACTGGACTCGTCCTCCAGTACCAGAACTTTTTTCATAAGTGCTCCGTCCTTTCCCGGTATTCTCAGTTGTCGCCTGCCAGCCATTCTCCGGTAATCAGGCTGAAGGCGGTGCGCAGCTCGTCCTCGGTCATGCTCAGGGGCCACGCGTTGTTGGCCTCAGCCAGCAGCTCGGCGGAGTAAACCGTTTCGGCCCGGCGGCTGAGAATGAACCGCCCGCCCCGCACGGCCTTAATCTCACGGCTGCTTCCGGTGACGGCGCTGATTTTCAAAAATTCCTTTGTCCCGGTGTCGTCGCGGTAAGAGAAGGTTACGGTGGCCTCTTCCGGGCCGGACTCTCTGCGCACAACCACCTGATTCAGCCAGCTTTCCGGCAGAACCAAATACCAGCCATCCTCCACGTCGTGATAGGTGGACGCCACCCGGGTGGAGGCACCCGAACTGTCATAGCCCCGCCACTCGATGCGGTAGTAGCTCTGCCCGCCCTCGGACATGGAAATCAACGCGGGAACCGGCGCCTCCGTGGTTTTGTCGCCGTTGATGTCCGTGGGGTAGAGGGAAAGAAAACGGGCAATCTCCGAGGACATGCCGGTGATGTCGGAGAGCACAATGTTGTCCAGCTCCCCATCCCGGTCGATTAGAATATCTGTGATCGCGGTGGTGGAATCCGACACGCCCACCACAAACAGCGCCGGTGTTCCGTCCTGCAAAGAGCCCGACACCACCCGGCCCAAATTGCTCAGTTCCGCCATAGTGACGGATATTTTGCAGGAGGATTTCAGCGCCATGGTCCCGTCCTGCCAGACATACCGCTCAGCAACGCCCATGCCGTCCGTGTCTGCACGGAAAGCCACCAGCTCACAGCGGCCGTCTGCGTCCAAGTCGGTCAGGACGTATTTGACATAGGTGATGCGCAGCAGCTCCTCGGGCTGATCGCCGCGGAGGGCATAAATAGTCAGCGCCTGCATCTCCGAGGCGGTTTTCCAGCCCACCGCCAGCTCGGTGTAGCCGTCCCCGTCAAAATCGCTGTATACGATGCTGAAAATAGCGCTGCCGCTGCCCTCAATCACGGCGGAGGGCTGATAGCTTCCGTTGCTGGCGCTGAAAATGTAGATTTTAAGGGGCTTTTCCTCGTTGGGCTTGCGCATGAAGGCAAGGGCTTCCTCCTGCCCGTCTCCGTCCAAATCCACCAATTGCACCGGCTGAATGTTGGACCCGGAGGTGGGGGCAGCATATTCTGCGCCCTGATCAATCAGCGCGTTAATGCTGGTCTCCAGATCCCGGTATTCAACCGGAAGACTGGGCAGACTGTAAAGGTCCTCTGCGGTTTCCGGTTTCAGTCCGGCGCAGCCACTTAAAAAAAGGCAGAGGGCCAAAAAAAGCGAGACTGCGGGCAGACGCCCCAGCTTATTTTTCAATGTGTCAGCCTCCTTCTGCTGCCTCGTCAGGGTCTAAACATTTTATCTCAATTATAGTAGTATATCATACCTTTTTTCAGTTTGGTAGTGTTTCTTCACGTTTCCCGGCGCAATTTACCGACTGTTCACGCTGCAAAATTTTTCCCCACGGGGGAGCGCCCGCATTTTTCGCAAAATTACCCTTTACATTTTCAAAAATCATGCTATAATATCATTTGTCTCTGGCTCTGGTAGTTCCGGTATGTGGCCCGCTCTGCGGGGGAGCAGAGCCGCGGGCAGAATTTCAAATGGGAAATATTTGGGGGCGTAGCTCAGCTGGGAGAGCAAGTGGTTTGGTTCTATGCCCTCTCGTTTTGGGGCGTAGTTCGTTTGGCTGGCATTTGGTTCGCATCACACAAGAAAACTAAAAATTGAAAAAATCTGGGGGCGTAGCTCAGCTGGGAGAGCAAGCTATCCGCAAAGCGGGCCCCAACCACCTGACAACTTGCACAAAGTTAAATCCGAAAATTGAACAGATTAAACAACTTGGGGGCGTAGCTCAGCTGGGAGAGCGTACGGTTCGCATCCGTAAGGTCAAACGGTGTAGTTAAAACCACATCAGACTGACACCCCGAGCAATGGCAACCTGTCTTACCAATTACAATTTCATATCTATGTGGGGGTATAGCTCAGCTGGGAGAGCGCCTCGTTCGCAACGAGGAGGTCAGCGGTTCGATCCCGCTTATCTCCACCACAAGGAAAGTCAGCAACCATTATGGTTTGCTGGCTTTTTTCTTTACCCCTGGATCAATGTCAATAAAACGGTTTAATTGATTGTATCTCTCCTATGAAAGTAAAAATTAAATTGGTAAAATACGTCCAAATTTAAATAGAGGATTTCTCATAAATATGGTATGATAGACATATTCCGATATGTTGCGACAAAGTTTTAAAAACGTCTCATTTACAAAATTGGCAAGGAGGGGTGAGAAATGGCGCTGAACCATGTTGCCATTAGGAATGAACATCAGAGTTTTTCCTCAACGTCCCCCAGCGAGGCAGTTCGGCTCTATCCAATGGGTCTTTCGGCTTCTACAGGGCAATTTATGTGCGAAGTTTGTATGCAATATACAACCCTTGTTGCCGGTGGAAAAAATAGACCTCACTTCAAACATAAACGAGGAAGCAATGATTGTGATGAAAAACTTACTTTAGAGCGGATTATATACGCCCAAACAAATCCGCTGGGTTTCTCTTTGCCAATACGGATAAAAATGGATAGCCATTTGCATATATCAATAGGCTTTCTTCCGCTTAGCAACCTTAGTCTTGATCAAGCGGCTAAAAACAAAGCCAAAGTAAATATCGTACCATGTAAAACAGGAAAAGTTTTATATGAACCACGCTCTTACTATATCGATCAACTTCGATTTTCTTCTGACCGCATTTCATACATCGATATTGGAAGCCTTATTGCAGAACAATATAGGCTATCATTTACCTCGGAGGGGCGATTTACTGTTGGAAATGAGTTCTGGCCACATTCTATTGATGGTTTTTGCCCGGCGGGTACTTTGTTTGATGGGAACTCAGGAAAACGACTTCCGAATCGTTCAACGGTGGTAGTGGAACGAGAGTATTTCTTATTTACCAAGAGGGCTTATATTAATGTTGATAGAACCGGGGATGTTGTTTGCAAACATCTGAATCAGTTTAGCGGTTGGAGTGTTTATAGTGTTAAGGCTAATAGACTATCAAGAAGTTCGGTGGATTTTTTCAGAAGCTTAAGTCTTTTCTTAACAGACTCCCCCTCTTCTGTTACTTTGCTCTGGCCTACTGCACTGCGTTCATCCCATTGCATATCATTCTGTGGAGATAAGACATTTTTCCACAAAACAAATGGTCATGTTTCTATTTATCCTACTAATGCAGCAGTAAAACAAAAAAGCGATTCATTTTTTTCTGTAGAATCAAGCTTTCAACAAATACTTTCAATTAGTAGATTTGAAGAACAAATCGGAGTTCTTAGATATACTTTACTGCGTAAAGAGCAAGATATTGTTCGCACGAAGTACTTAACCCCTACTCATATGTTTGATATTGAAAATATGCCGTTGGAGACAGGTATCTATCATGTACTTCCAAAGGAGAAAAAAATTATAGGTTTACTTGACTTTGATGGTTGTGTAGATGTACTAAATGCTAACTCCGTTGTCAATAGGATCAACGTAAAAGCTGGAGAACGGTTTACTATCGAGGTTGAGTTTAACCGAAAGTATCGAATTTTTCAGGGAATAGATCTTGTGTCAGAACTCGCATTTGAGCAAAAAAAAGATGCTATGGAGCACATTGATGCGGACATAGTAAGAAAACTCAAAACTCTTGGCGGAGCGCGTGTGCCGGTAAGTCATGAATTGGGTTCCGTAGCCACACAATTATCCGGTCTCCCCCAAACAAGGAGTTGGCTGCTGAAACAGATTAGGCGTGGTGAGATTGATGAAAGAGCCCTGTGTCAGCTGAAATTGATAATTGAAAGAGGAAAGTAGTATGTATGAGAATTGGACTTACTCACTTTGCTTATCTATAGTAACCAATCAAGGCAAATTGCGGCTATTGAGAATTGCGGATATAGATCAGTCTACATTTCATCCGTATGAATTCGATCGGAATCAAGAAATGGATGACGAGAATCGCGATATTATATTCCATCCATCGGAGACAATTCCATCGCAAGGGGATATTTCAATTTGGAGATGGAGTTCACAAAACAACTATCAAACCTCTGCGATTGAAGAAAAGATTACGTGGATTGAATATATTCAATTTGATGATGTCTTTTCTCTATCCGATTTGAAACGCAAACTTCGAGCAGGAATTTCAAGCCTGTCCAGAGATCATAATTATCTTTTTGTCTTTGAGCGGTTGCCAGATAAAGAGTATGCGTGCCTTTTCCTTCGTGGCAAAGAGCTTGAAATATCTGCTACGGATGGCAAAGCAAGAGTTGCCGCCTCCGTATATAAAGCACCTGTTTGTATTGTTAATCAGGAAGATGTAGCTGAAATTAAGACATGGAGAATACCAGAGCTCACAGCTTTCTATTTTCTTTGTGCCGATCCGCCTGAGCCAGAGCGTATGGAACAATTGCGCGATACAAATGCAATTATTGCGCAGATTATTCGTTCCCGAATTAACAAATATTCTGGGGCGCTTGATAAAAAAGGAAAATCGGCAGTCAGATTATTTTTAGATTTTATTCCGGATACTACGTTGGTTGAGGATATTGCCGAACAAAGTGGTTGCGATGCCCAAGCAGCGGCTGAGTATCTAAAAGGCTTTCTGAAGATATGTGAAGAATATATTCAATGTGAAGATTTTGATGCAAAGCTACTTATTCGTCTTGCGGAAAGCGATACCGAACTCGCCAGTAAAATTAAAGATCAGGTGGAAGCAGATTGGGAAGTGCAACACGCTGACACTATTATCAAAGCAAATGAACAGATTGCGCATTTTGATCAACAACGCATTGAGGCGGAACAGAAATATAGCGATATTATTTCTCAAACAGAAGTATTAGAACGGCAAGAGGTTCAGTTAGAAAAGGCTGTTGCCCATTTAACAGAAAAATATAATCAACAGCTTTCAATAGCTGATAGTATTGTATCTCAAGTACATGAGAAAATTGCTGTAGCTAAGAATGACCTATCCAATTTCTTTTCTAAACATGCGATGTACACCCTTGCGGGATCACCCAGCCCATCTAATAATATTTACATGGGATACCAGCTCAATGCTGAGGTTGTGCAAATACAGAGTGAAATAGAACTAATCGAAAGCCTGCGGGAAAATCTTGAAGTTGCCGGTGTTGCCAAAGAAAAGAGGGCGGCACTAACGGCATATCTGCTATCCGCATACACAACTCATACACCTCTGATTCTCGCAGGTGTTGGAGCGCAGAATATTTTAGATGCATTAAGTGCTACTATTCAAAATAAGACAGCTGTTAGTGTATATAGGCCCAATATGGCAGATGTTGAAATGATAAAAAGGATGCCAAACACAGCGGTCGTTGGCTTGTACAACGCTTTTGATAGCTATATACTGCAATCTTTATGCTGTTCGGTTTCCACCCCATATATATGCTTAATTGCATTAACTGGCGAGGAATTGACTATTGAACCCAGAGGTTTTTTCAATTTTGCATTGCCTCTCTATACAGAGTGTTTTATTGATTCACCTTGTAAGGGAGACTTTGAAGGTAGCTATAGTTCCATACAGCTAAGTATAAAAACAAGATTCCGACTTAATTTTCTGCCAGAGCATACATTGTCGCCAATGGCAATGGGACGCTGCCGTGAAGTGCTTGCAACGACAGAAAGTATTGCAAATGGGACATTAACCTCGTTTGAGCTGTTTTTATTACAGACCATTCCCATAATGCTTGCTCAAGAAAAGAAAGAGGAATTGCTTGAACTAATTTCGTCGTCTTCTTGTACTGAAAAGGAAATCCAGCAGCTCCGACTTTTTGTAGGTGATTGCTGTGATAAATGAACTTATAAACAGAGTAGCAGATTCACTCCATATCGAAAGAGGCGACTCCGAGTCAGTAGCTTCTTGGAAAACTCGGGTTTTGTATAGTTGTGTTGGCTTACATATGCTTTCCTCAGCTTACGATTTTGATGATGATTCAGTGTTTGAAAATGACTACTCAGAAGATACCGTTTCTATGCAGCGAGTGATACACCGAGGAAAACAATTGTTGAATATTTTCAGTCAAGCAACAGGTGTAATTTACCCTGAAATGCTTGCAGATGCGATTCGCTTGTTGTATATAAGAACGGGGTTTCTTTTGCACAAGACCGGGCGATTAACATTCCCTCCACGAACTTCCGCAAGATTTGAAAACGGATATTTGGTAAGGGGGTTAGAGCCTTGGAACGTAACCCATATGAGTGGCCTTGGTCCAATATCGAGCCGATTGCTAAGTCGTGAAATTGTAGTAGATGATATGTTTCGTTTGGAAACGCTAAATATTACGGAATGGTACCATGAATTTGAGAGAGGTATTACCTGGCAGTCGACAGAAACGATCCCTGACGACTTGGAGTTTCTTAATCTTGAAAGAAATAGTGGTCAGAACTATTGGTGTTCCAGAAGGCCGAAAGACGGAGTAATCTTGTGTCGAAGTGTAGGTGAAAGAGAACCCTTATATCGACTCATTCGAATTTATAATAATCGTTTTGAACAATACATGCTTCCAACATGGCGTGCAGTAGATAAGGAGTATTTGCGAATTGCCTTGGCCCTGCGCTTATCTGTTTCTAATTTGCCGTATGCGACCATTGTTAAAGATGGACCCATCACCTACCTATATCTGGATTATTTATTGCCACCATCTGAGCAAAACTTTCTTGAAGTATATAGCTGGCCAGTGGATTTGGAGTTTCCGTGGAACCGTATCATACCAACAGAGATGTTGCCACTTTTCGCAGAGATGCTATCCCGATTAGGGTTTGGTCTAAAGGAGGAAACTTAACGTGGAAACTGTTCTGTCTATTCATAAAACATTGCGCACCGAGCTTTCTGATTATCTGTGTTCGCAGTATTTAGGAAAAAGCCCTTTGTTGTTATCTGCGTTAGGTGAAAAAATAAATGAGCAGGGAGTTCTTTGGCAACCTCCTTTTGTAGAATTACCGGCATATTACCAAACGGTTTGCAACGGTATGGCTGATACAAATTTGCCAGAATGGTTAAAACTGTTTTTTAACAGCTTATCCGACCATCACCTTGGAGTATATAAGACTCCGTTTACCCACCAAGTCGAGGCTCTTGAACTTGCATTTGGTGGACACGATCTGTTTGTTTCGACGGGTACAGGCTCCGGAAAAACTGAGTGTTTTATGTGGCCGCTGATTGCTAAGCTGTGCTCTGAGGCTCATTCCTCTCAGTGCTCTTGGCAAGAGCGTGGCGTAAGGGCAATTATAATGTATCCTATGAACGCTTTGGTTGCGGATCAGATTGGCAGGCTTCGCCGCATTATTGGCTCTGATAAATTCTTGCAATTATATCGTGAAGCGTTTGGTATGAATACACGTCGACCGCAGTTTGGGATGTATACTGGAAGGACGCCTTATCCCGGTGTCTCATCTGATTCAAAACAGGATAAAGAGTTGGCAAAATCTCTACGGCGCCTCCTGCCACAGAATGAGGCAGATGAGGTTTATTTTGCGTTAAAACGCGAAGGTAAAATACCTTCAAAGCAGAACTTGCCACGTTTCATTGAAGAGTTACGCTCAGGAAATCATATCACTGACGAGAATGATGCGGAGTTAATCACGCGCTTTGAGATGCAAAGAACTCCGCCAGATATTCTTATTACCAACTATTCAATGCTGGAATATATGATGCTTCGTCCCCGAGAAGCTCATATCTGGCAATCAACCAAGAAATGGCTTGATGCTTCCACTGACAATAAGCTATTATTCATCATTGATGAGGCGCATATGTACAGAGGAGCTTCAGGAGGGGAAGTTGCTCTGCAGCTACGGCGTTTGCTTCATAATCTTGGCATTTCAAGAGATAAAATGCAGTTTATCTTAACCACCGCAAGTATGCCCAATCAGACAGAAGATGATCAAGTCGCTGTACATAAGTTTGCTATGCAACTTACCTCATCATCTAAAGATTCGTTTAAATATCTTTTTGGAGTGACCGAAAACCCGAATTGTGAAAGAACAATTCTTTTGGAGAATGAGAGGTTTTTAAACTATCAAGATTCCGAGGATAATACTTCTTTGTTACGCGAGATGAATCAGTTTTGGAAAGAAAGAGCCCCGGAGTTTACAACAGAAGGTCATGCTCAGGATTGGATGTACCATAATATAAGAGATTATTGGCAATTCCAAGAGCTTTATAATCTATGCCGGGGGAATGCTAATTCGGTTGAAGAGATTGCGACAACAATTTTCCCGGGATTAACTGGGCAACAAGCTCAAAAGGCTACGAATGCATTGTTGAGTTTGGCGTCTTATTCCGTAAATTGTTCTGGAGAACCGTTATTCCCAATACGACTTCATATGATTTTTAGAGGCTTGCACGGGGTATACGCCTGTACCAACCCACAGTGTCCTGATGCCCATCAGCATGAGGGCGTTGCCATTGGAAAGGTGTTTATCAGAGATGATGTTGATACTTGCCCTGCATGTGGAGGCGTTGTGCATGAACTAATTAACGACCGGCGCTGCGGTGCGCTATTTTTTCGCGTATTCGTTACAGATATGACTGGTGAAGTGTACGGGTGGCGACATCCGGGGCTTTATTTTGACCCTAACAATATGCGTGAACTTCATTTGTTTATCCCTGCAGAGGGAGATAGCTATACTGGTACAACAGATTATCCTATACGCCCTTGCTATCTTGATTCCCAGAGTGGATTTATATATTTTGATGACGATAAAACGGCAGAGCGTATTGGGGTAATAAAATTGCTTTTCAGTACCAAAATCGATAAGAAGCGCCCCGACGTCTCTACGTTCGCTACTTGCCCACACTGCCAACATCAACTTAGCAAAAGACAGTTAACCTCATTTTCCACAAAAGGCAACTTATCGTTTTACCATCTTGTGCAATCTCAATTTAACACTCAACCCCCCGTTTTATCAAAATTAGACAGAAGCCGTTATCCAAATCAAGGACGAAAAGTATTGCTGTTTTCTGATAGCCGCCAACGTGCTGCTCGCCTTGCATTGGATATGTCACAGGCTTCTGATGACATGGCCATTATGCAGTTGTTTATGTTAGCTATTACTAAAACGGACAGCAACTTAAATTGTTCCGTGGACGAACTCTATGGCTTTATTCTCGCAGAAGCAGCAAAACGACATATCCAGTTGTTTCATAGTGATAGTCGGAATAAGTTTCAGGAAGATTGTAAATCAATCCTCTCTGCAATTGATAGTAAGAAGCGCAGGGGAAGAGAATATATCCCGGACAAAAGGTTTGATGTTGCTCCACCCATGATGCTGGAACACTTGTTGCGCCTTTTTTGTGGCAGCTACAATGCCTTATATGATACAGCACTTGCATGGGTAGAACCGACGGAAAAAATGCTTTTTGATGCTGTGGATGCGTTGGAGGATTTGGGAATTGTTGTGGCAGAAGAAGATTTTATTGCTTTTTTCAATGCCTGGATTATGGAGATTTTTAATAAAAATGGTGCCTTGGGACATCAAATACACGACGATAGGCGTATAGAGGTCTTAAACAATGTCAGAAAATTTGGACTAAAAAGAGACTGGGTGTTCTCCACTGTGTTACGTAAAAATATGGGATGGTCTAAAGGTGACCCCGTTGCAGACATCTGGAAACAGGTTTTGCATGATTTGTTTATTGATGGAATAGATGACCGTTATTACATACAGCTCTCAAAAATACATGCCCGTAACGGGTTAAACCACTCGTGGTTGAGATGTACACGTTGCTCCGAGTTGACCGCATTCCCCATTAATGGTAAATGCCCAACTTGCGGACATTCGGTTCTCCATAACCCCACCTCGCAAGAGCTGCACTCAATGAGTTTCTGGCGAAATCCTGTCATTGATGTTATGAATGGCGGCGAAATACATTTAATAGATACGGAAGAGCATACTGCCCAGCTTTCTCATAAAGACCAGCGAGATAATCTCTGGTCGAGAACCGAGCAGTACGAGATGCGTTTTCAGGATTTACTCAGCGAAGATGAAACTCCCGTTGATGTTTTAAGTTGTACAACTACTATGGAAGTTGGAATTGATATTGGTTCGTTGACCGCGGTTGGCTTGCGTAATGTGCCGCCTATGCGAGAAAATTACCAGCAGCGTGCAGGACGAGCTGGACGACGGGGCGCCGGACTCTCAACCATAGTTACTTTTGCAGAAGATGGTGCACACGACACACGCTATTTTAATAACCCAACGGATATGTTTAGGGGGACTCCTCGCCGCCCTTGGATTGATACGACCAGTGTAAGACTCCTATATCGACATATTAATTTGATTGCAATTTTTGAATTTTTGAAAAGCCACAATGAAAGTATAGATACTCTTGAAACTGAGACTTTCCTGAAAGAGCATCATGAAGATTTTCTTGCCTTTCTGGAGAAATTTAACTATTACGGGGAAGTTTTAATTGGACTTCGTGAGACAAACCCATTAATCTGTTTCCATAAAAAACAATTAAAAAAAGATATGACTGATCTTTTCAGAAAACAAAAAGAGCACCCGGAACTGTATGCCAGTAATGGAGTGTCTGCTGGAAAGAGCTTACTTGATGCATTATATGAGGAAGGGATTATTCCGACATATTCTTTCCCCAAAAATGTAGTCAGCGTGTTTATAGGTGATAAGGAAGGCAAGACTGAATATCAGGTTGATCGTGGCCTTGACGTTGCCATCAGCGAGTATGCGCCAGGCAGAGCAATTGTGGTAGATAAAAACACCTATCAAATTGGGGGCTTATACTATAATGGAAGTGAAAAAAGAACAGGTTCATTTTTTTCTCCAGCAAAATCATTTATGACCGATCCAAATTATGTAAAGCAGGTGCATTCATGTACATGCGGATGGTTTGGGCTTGATGTCGATCTATTAGATGACAGATGCCCTCTTTGTGGTGCAGGTGTTACACAAGACTTGCCAATGGTAAAACCGTGGGGATTTGCTCCCATAAATGGGAAATCCAGTATCCACGCTCAGTTAGAGGAGATATATTCATTTTCTCAGCCGCCCGAGTACTCCACCTTGCCGTCATCAAACGATATGATTCCGATCTTGGGATATGAGATGGTTAGAATGGCAAAACGTGCAAATCAGAGAGTAATTATGAGAAATCGTGGTGCCTCTGAAAACGGTTTTATGATATGTACTGAGTGCGGAGCAGCTGTTCCTGGAGATGATCCAAAGGCATATCGTGACTCGCGTGGTAATGATATTGGACGTCCTTACAGAAATAATAATATACGTTCTATGTGTAAACATGAAACTCATGCACAGAACTATTCGTTGGGATTCGATTTTATAACCGACATGCTTGTTATTGAAATAGAACTTGACGCTACTGTTCTGAATCTATCTCGGTATGAAAATCCATGGTTAATCCGTGCGTCGCAATCCCTTTCAGAAGCTTTGCGTCTGCAAACAAGCCAGCTTATGGATATTGAATTTACAGAATTAGGGGCAGGATATCGAATCAGAAAAAACAGTGGGAAACATTTTGTCGACATTTATTTGTACGATAATCTATCAAGTGGGGCAGGCTACTCTTCCGGCATCGCTGAACGAATCGTTGATTTATTAAAGTCAACGAGAATCTTTTTGGACAACTGCTCTTGTAATAGTGCCTGTCAGAACTGTCTAAAGCATTATCAAAATCAACAGTACCATTCTTCCTTGGATCGATTCGCAGCCTTGCAATTATTGGATTGGGCTTGCAGTCGAACTCTATCTCCTTCGTTATCTATTGGACAACAGCAGAAGTTAGCTTATCCATTAAGCAGAATTCTGAATGATTATGGTGTAAGCCTGATTAATAAGGAAAGTACTACTGTCGTTGCTTTTGGTAACACGCAAAAACAGCTTAAAGTTTATCCGTCGATGTGGGCAACGCCCAGCGAGCCCGATACGATATATGTTAGTGACTTTGGAGCTAAGCATGCCCGTGCCTATGCAGTAGACTTAATAAGAAATAGTTTTTAATTTATTCGTGTGATAAAATACGACATGTAGGCTGTAATTGCAAATTATAAGTTTTAGTAAAATTTCTAATAGCTATCCTCCTTCCTTTGTGGTATCCTGTGTCACTAACAGGAGGTGACACAGGATGCAAAAACCATTGGACGAGCTATATGACCAATACAATCGCTTTATCCCCGACACTGAAACTCAGCGGGAAATTGAAGAATGCCACCGGCAGCTCATTCGTAGTTTGGAAAAGCCTGAGCGCAAGCTGGTGCTGCGAATTATTGACAACAAAGACCACATTGCAGGTGCCCGTGCCAGAGAGAGCTTCTCTTGTGGATTTTGGTTGGCATGGCGTTTATTCACACAACTTCATCAATACGATAGCGGCCGTTCCCTCGAGAAGAATCTCGATGGAAACGACCGCTTTTCTATGCCCCATGAAGAACCGCCAGACGAAACATAGCTTTCGCACCGCAAACCGCCGCTTGGCCCCCGCCATTCGCCTTGTGTACGACGTTGAAAGGTGCATAGGGCATAGCCTCGCCTTCCTTCCCAAAAGCCCTTGTGGGCGAGAATGCACCGAAGTCAGCAATAGGAGATATCCAAGTGAAGGGCTTCGCTGCAACCGGCACTTTGCACAAAGCCGCCTAAAACTATATAGTATGCCTCGTAAAGAAGAAATTTATACATCCCCTCTTGACAAAAAATGAATTTGTCTGTTAAGCTATGTGCAAGGGAGAAATTTCCTTGCACATAAGCGTTTTTCTTTACAATTCAATATTGTAACCTCACGAACTCCTAAGGCTTACATATCTGAGGTTAAGCAAACCTTGCAGTACTGAAATAATGTGCTGCCATTTGTGTTTTGCTTAACGCCAGATGTGCAGGTCTTTTTCTTTTGCCCTAAATCCATACATAGCGCAACCGGCGCAGGAAGGAGGATTGCAGAATATCGCACAGCTACAAGAGGGCAAGGGGGTAATCGCCTTAGCGCCTTTCCTCTTTCTTTTCTGATGATAAAGGGAAAGGGCTGCGATTACGAAGCTTCACTCCCTTGGGGGGAGTGGCAAGTTTCGCCTTTGTGGTACGGTGGGGCAATTGCCCCACCGTCCACATGGCAGAAGCGGGCTAAGCCCGCACCCCTATGAAACGATGACGGAGGGAATTATGGCAGAAAGAAAAAGGATTTTGAAGGTACGAGTTACCGATTCGGAGTACCGTACCATCATGGAAAACTGCATCAAATCGGGAAGAACGATAAGCGAGTTGCTTCGGGAATCTGCCTGCGAAAAGGAAATTATCGTCCTCGGCGGGATTGAGGAGCTACTCACCGAGCTACGTCGGCAGGGCAACAATCTTAATCAGCTGACCGTGTTGGCACGTCAGGGACGGATAGAATTTGTCAACCAAAAAGATCTGGAGGAGGTGTATCGGCAGGTATGGCAAGCGTTAAATTCGTTGCTGTCTCGCGTGGGATAAAGGATATTCTGGAGTATGTCACTAATCGGGAAAAGACGCTGGACAGCCTCATTACCGGGGTAAACTGTCTGGCGCAGACAGCGCAGGATGAATTTGAGGTGGTGAAAAAGCAGTTCCGCAAGACGGACGGACGCAGCTACTACCATATCGTGCAGGCATTTTCTCCAGAGGACGAGCTGAATTTTGAAACAGCGCACCAGATTGGATTGGAGTTTGCAGGCTACTTCACCGGCTTTCAGGCGGTTGTAGCCACCCACATGAACACCGCTCACAAGCACAATCACATTATCCTCAACAGCGTCAGCTATGAAACCGGTAAGAAGTTTCATCAGTCGGCCAGAGAAATGGCGCAGGCCAAGGAGTTTTCTAACAAACTATGCAGGCAACATGGCCTGTCCGTTACCGAAGTAAAGGCCGATCCATTTGCCATCCCACTCTGGAAGAAAAAGCTGCGGCATTACATCCGTAAGGGGATGGAGCAGAGCTATTCCAGAGAAGAATTTATCCGTTTTATGGAGCTGTTTGATTACAAGGTGAAGTGGGAACCAGGGCATAAGTACATTACCTATAGCACGCCCGAGGGCTATGTTTGCCGGGATAGTAAGCTGTTCGACCAGACGCTGCTGCGGACTAACATGGAGCATTACTTTGAAATGGGAGGCAAGGAGTATCTGGATAGCCGTATCGCATATCAGGAAATCGGTGAGCCTGCGCCAACACTGGATGATGCAGTTTGTGGGCTTGCCTCTATTTTGGAAGCCCTTGCTGCAGGAGATAATGACCGATTTCATCTCGAAACCGTCCACCATAGCGAGGAAGAAATTCAGCGTATGCTGCGCCGTGGTAAAAAGGTTGAACGAACAGCACAGTATGCTGTCAGTGATGAGCAGAACGAGGAATATGAGCAATATCATGGATTCTCCATGACAATGTAGGAGGAAAAAATGGAACAGGAAAAGCAAGCCTATATGATTCCAGTGCATGAAGCATTTAGCTCCTATGAGTATAAAAACTGCACATTCGTTGTTCACAGCCTATTTTGCGGTTGGGAAAGCATTGTTCCCAGGCTGCAGGAGCTTATGGTAGATCAGCTGATTGAAGAGGGGGAAACGGAAGAAATTGATGCTTAATTTCTTCTGAAAAACCATAGCTTGTTCGCACCGGCAATGGTATACTGTCCCCAAGACAGGTTGCTGTTGCAAACCGGATACCTGATTCTACAGGTAAAATCAGTCTGGGAAAGGAGCTATATGATAACAACCGCAACAGTGAATGCCGGCATTTACTGCCGGTTATCCGTAGATGATCAAACCTCCGGCGAAAGCGAGAGCATCCAAACACAAAAAGCCCTGCTGACTGATTATTGCAAGCAGCACAGCTTCCGTATCGTGGATTATTACATTGATGATGGTGTGAGCGGAACCTCTTTTGAGCGCCCAGAGTTCCAGCGAATGCTGGCGGCAATCGAAGCGGGACAAATCAACACGGTGATCTGCAAAGACCTCAGCCGTTTTGGACGCAACTATTATGAGGCCGGGATGTACCTCGACCGCTACTTCGTGCAGAATGATATCCGCTTCATTGCGCCCGGTGACAACGTGGATACCATCCGAGGCAAGTCGGACTTGAACGTGGCAATCATCAATATGATGAACGATTTTTATGCCCGTGGAATCTCCGAAAAGACAAAAGCAGCCAAACAAATCCGGGCGAAGCAGGGCTTGTTTGTAGGCTCCAAGCCTCCCTACGGCTATATGCGCGACCCCAACAACCGGCACCATCTGGTTATTGATGAGGAAGCGGCTCTTGTGGTCAAACGGATTTTTGACATGGCGGCATCGGGTGATGGCTACAACAGGATTGCGCGGGTACTGCACGCCGATGGAATCCTGAACCCCAGCGCCTACGCCAATCAAAAAAGCCCCGGTTGCTTTCCGCAGGAGCATTGGAACACCGACAACCTCTGGCACGTTACATCCATCCAGACCATTCTTAAAAACCCAGTATACCTTGGACAGCTTTCTCAAGGTCGCAGGGGCAACAAGGTAATGAAGGGCAAGGAATATGAAAAGCCGCCCGAAGAATGGATTACCGTTGAAGACACCCATGATGCCATCGTTTCCCGTGAGCAGTGGGAGCTGGTACAAAAGCAGCTTGCTGTGCGCAGACGAGCCTGCGCCGATGGCACGCCCCAGATGTTCGCAGGCCTTCTATACTGTGCCGACTGCGGCAGTGCCCTCTCCTTTTCCCGCTCTCCCCGCAAGACCATGCCGGATGACGGGCAGTACAAATGCTGGTATTACATGCGACACGGCAAGGAGTTCTGCTCTACCCACTATGTGACGCTGTCTCAATTGGCATATGTGGTTGGGCATGACATCCGCAGGCAGGCACGTTATGCTGCGTTGTACCACGACCGCTATGTAGAGGAACTGACCCGCTCCCTGACGGAGCAAGAAGAACAGCAGAGTGCGGCACAAAAAAGGGAAATAGAGCGGATGCGCAAGCGCTGTGGCGCATTGGATGGGATCGTTAAAAAGCTGTTAGAGCAAAATGCTGCCGGGGTAATTTCTGATGACCGCTTTTGTCTCCTTTCCTCTGAGTATGAGCGTGAGCAGGCAGAACTAAAAGAAAAGCTGGATGCCTACGATGAGGCGGCAGAAGCGAAACAGCAGGCTTTGGACAATGTGAAGCGCTTTGCAGATATCATCACTGAGTACACCGATATTCGCTATTTGGATGCCCGAATCCTCAACAAGCTGATTCAAAAGATTGTTGTACACCAGCGGGAAAAGGGTGAGGATGGTAAGTACACGCAACAAATAGACATTTACTATCAATTTATCGGCATGAGCCTGATTGAATTATAATGTGGTTTTACTGGCATCACACGGTCGAGAGTTCGATCCTCTTCGTCTCCACCAAGAAAGCGGTTAAATCGATTGATTTAACCGCTTTTTCATAACTTTTTGGAGGATTTTGAGGGCCTGCGAACCTGCCGTTTCCACGCTTTTTCGTAAAATTGGCCTCGCCTGGTTCGCATCCTATTTTCCTATGTGAAAAAGAGGGCAAGAATTGACTCAAAAGCCATCCCTAAAATACCACAAGCAAAACAGCCCCAAAACCTTAGAAGTTGCGAACCATCCCCTGCGCTCGGTTCGCATCTAAATTTCCGAAAAGTATTGAAATATCAAGAAAAATCGAGCTTCTCCCCAGAAGTACAATAGGGTGCTCAGGGCCAACATTCATTGCAGAATGTTGGCCTTTTTATTTTATCAAAATACAATTTAAGCCTGCAAATAAAAAGTCAATAGGAAATCAGGCAAAACAGGCGACGGAAAAAAAGCAACGCAAAAAGGCCACCGCTGAAGCATCAGCCAAAAGTGAACAGGCAGAATGTTATCGTGAAAG
>JAEXCS010000004.1 GCA_023402075.1 Bacillota bacterium
GTGGACTGCCCATAAGCGGAAAAGCTGCCCCGCCACACGATTAAATCAGATGTAAAATCTCTTGTGGCCGATCCGGTGGCGCTGATGCCGCCAGCGGCGTTTTGCTTGTAATCCACAAGACTGCCGACGGCCAGACTTACCGCGATAATCAGGCTGATGCCCGCGATGAGCACGGCAAGAACGCGGCTGCGCATCCACATCATAAAATCACCCTGTCTTCTTTTATTTGCTTCATCATAGCATGGCGAAGCGTAAATCGCAAGATGAGCCTGTGGCATTTTGGCGGGATTTCTTGCTTTCGTTAAAATTTTTATAAAAACAGAAAATCAGGGAAGCACATCCGCAGAATTTCTCCTGAACAGGATGTGCTTCCCTGATTTATTTTATAGTATGTGAGGTGGCTGTGGTCGGTTTAGTCGTCGTCTTCCGGGGCAAGCGCGGTGCTTTCCACCTTCGGCGGCATCACAAGCGAGAAGATAATAAAGCAGATAAATGCCGCAACCAGACCCGGAATCACGGGCTGACTGAACTTGATTCCAAACAGCACGCCCTTGGAGATGTGCTCCAGATAAACGACCACCAGTGTACCGGACAGCAAGGAAGCAATCGTGCCGGCGGTGGATGCTTTTTTCCAATAATGGCCCATTACGTAGGGGAAGAAAGAGCCGGCGGCCCGCAGAGTAAAGCAGAACATCAGGATGGACACGATGCTGCTGGTATTAAACAGTGCGATAAACATAGAGGCCACGCCCACAATGCACATCACAATTTTGGTGACCCGCATAACCTGCTTGCTGGTTGCGTCGGGCTTTAGAACCGCCTTGTATATGTCGTTTGCGAAGATGGAGCCTGCGCCCAGCAGATCGGAGTCGGAGCTGGACATGGTTGCCGAGATAATACCGGCAAAAAGTAATCCGCAGATCAGCGCGGGCATTGTCCGCATGGCCAGTACGGGAAGCGCATATCTGGCGCCCACAGCTTCAAACTGGGCGGCGTCAAATTTGCCCATGTTAATCAGGGCCAGCGTAATCACGCCTAGAATAGTGGGGATGAACGCGTAGATAAAGTTGATAAGCGCAGCAAGCCATGCGCCTGCCTTGGCAGCCTTTTCGTCCTTGGCAGCATAGAAGCGGGAAACCGCTTCCTGCCCCACGGAAAAGGTTGCGGTGTACATGACCACCAGGGAAATGATGCCGAACAAATCATAGCCCTGAAAAAGATTCAGCGTTCCCTCAGGGACATTGGCTGCAACATTTGCCCAGCCGCCCGCATCGTTCAGTGCAAACGGAACGGCGATAATCATGCCTAGGACAATCAGAAATACCTGAACAAAGTCTGTCAGCGTGACGCTCCAAAGACCGCCCATGATGGAGTAAACCGTCACCACCACGGCCACAATGATGACAGCAACTTGATAGTTGATGCTCAGCATGGTGGAGAGAATGACAGCCGAGGCGATAAACTGTCCGGCGGTCAGGCCGATCAGCGGCAGAAGCATAATCACGGATGTAATAATGCCGCAGGACTTTCCATATCTCCTGCGAAAGTATTCCGGTACGGTTTTTACGGTTGCCGCCCGGAACTTAGGCGCCACAAAACTCAGAATGACAAACGCCAGACCCATTGCAATAATGTACCACGCCGCGCTCAGACCATAGCCCGACATTCCGTTTTGCACAACGCCAAGAGAGCTGCCGCCGCCGATCTCCGTTGCAGCCAAGGTGCCGGCCATCAGGAAAGGCCCCAGACGGCGGCCTGCCACCATAAAATCGGTGTTGGTAGACACCTTGGTCGAGGAGTACCAGCCAATCCACAGCATGGCCAGCAGATAGACGACAACAATGATGGTTACAATAATATTTGTGTGCATAATTTTCCTCCTTTGAAAGACGTTCCGGGCTGTGCAGGGAGATGAAGACTTTGCCTGCCCGTACATTATAAGATTAATGTAACATCACTTTACTGTGAGATAAACCTCCGCTTCTGTAAAAAACCTACCAAATATGATGAGCACGGGTCAGAGAGTTTTACGTATATAACGTCCCTTTCACTTGACTGCCAGATTATTATTCAATAAAATATAAAAAACCGCCTGTGTGGGCGGTGCAGTCAATGCTTTCGGGCAAATTGCTGTGGCCGGACTCTTTTCTGGGAGGGATACAAATGTTTCAAATTGCCGTGTGTGATGACGATGCTGTGGAGTGCGGCCGCCTGTCCGGCTATGTGTCAGACTTTTTCCGCCTGAAAAATATATCGGCGAAGATTGACACCTATGAAAGTGGAATGCAGTTTTTGGCCGCAGAAAAATGCTATGACCTCTATTTTTTTGATGTGATGATGCCGCAGATGTCGGGGCTGGAGGCTGCCCGGGCGCTCCAAAAAAGAGAAGAAAACCCGGTGATTATCTTTGTAACCTCTTCGTTGGAGTCGGCAGTGGAGGGATACAGCGTCCGCGCGGCGGGCTTTGTTCTCAAACCCATTCAGCCGCCTGCCTTTGAAGACACCATGAATCGCGTGCTGAAAGAGCGCTTTGAGCGCCGCACGGCCTCTATTCAGGTCGTTCGCAATCGCGTTCCGCTGGAGCTGCGGCTGGAAAAGGTGGCCTATTTTGAAAGCCGCCTGCATCAGGTTTATGTGACGCTGTGCAGCGGAGAGCAATTTTCAATTACCCATAAGCTGGGAGACTTGGAGCGGTGTCTCGCGGGATATTCTCAGTTCCTGCGATGCCATCAAAGCTATCTTGTGAATTTGGACAGTGTGGAACAGATGGAGCAGGACGGGTTTCTCTTTCGTCAAAGCATGGTGGCGCCGATTTCCCGGAATTATTATCGGCAGAGCAAGGCGGCATTTTACCGCCACCGGCTCAGGTGACATCCATGAATGATGAAGCCTGCCGAATCTTTCTCAATCTGATTACGCTGTCTGTGCGGATGATGCCCGTTTTTGTGTGTCTGGAGCCGAAGGTCAAAAGCCGGGAGAATATTGCCAGTATCTCTGTTTACCTGTGGGTCATTATGACCTTCCTACAAATCCTGTTTCACATTCCCGACAGCATTTTTGTGGTGTTTCAGGGACTGTTCTCTTTCCTCTATTTTCTTATTCTTCTGCTGTTCTTTCAGGGGGGCTTATTGGAAAAAGCCTTTCTCTATCTGTCGGCCTGGCTGTTTGCGGTGCTTTCTGTATCGTTAAATGAATTAATCGCATGGGCCCTGCACGGGAGAACGGCGCTGACCTACTTTCAAATCTGTGTGATTGTATCCACGCTTTCAGCATTGGGCTTTTATATGGGAGTCCGCCTGTGGATGAAACCGATTGCAAAACGGCTGTTTACAGAACTGTCTATCCGTGCCGCCACACTGCTGCTTGGCTACCCCATGGTAACCCTGCTTCTTCTGTTTGTAGGAACAAACACCATTTTTTCAAGCCACGCGCTGGCGGAGGGCGGATTTGGCTCCGTTTCGTTTTTCTTTATTCTTTGCAGTATGATTGTCGGGCTGTATGTCCTGATTTTAAACAGCATTCTGGAGCTGATGGAGCGCAGAAAAATGACTGAGGAGCTGGAGGTTGCAAAACGGCTTCTCTATCAGCAGCGGGAGCACTATCATCAGATACTGGATTATATTGAACAGGTTAGGATTATCCGCCACGATTTTCGCCATCATATTCACGCTCTGCAAACGATGGATCGGGATGCGCAAACCCGGTATCTCCGCGACCTGCAAAAAGAGCTGGACAGCACCGCCACGCAGACATATTGCCAGAATCAGGCTGTCAATGGCCTTTTGCAGGAGTTTTCGGGCAGGTGCCGGGAAGATCAGATCAATCTGGAAACGCATTTGGACCTGCCGGAAACGATTTCTATCGATGATCTGACGCTGTGTATTGTGATCGGCAACCTTCTGGAAAACGCGCTGGACGCCTGCCGATGGGTTACCGGCACTCGTTTCATCCGTATTCGCTGCCGGTGGGAAAGCAACTATCTGAAGCTGCTGGTGGAGAATTCTTTTGACGGACAGGTTCGCAAAATTGGCGGGGAAATTTTGTCCCGTAAACAGGAGGGGGGACTGGGACTGCTCAGCATTCGCAGGACGCTGAGCTGTCCGGGTGACGATTTCGAGGTGTCTTACACCGATTCCGTGTTTACCGCCATGGCTACCATTGCGGCTAGGGATATGACAGAGTTTTCTACATAAGCTTTGCCAGCATTGCAAGGGTGGCTTTCTCCGGCCTTCAATATGGAGGGAATCAGCCGTTAAAGTGCAGGCCGCCGCGCAGATTGCGCGGCGGCCTGCACTGTTTTCGTGAATGCAAATCAAACTCCGATTTTAAAAACAGCCATCGTTATAAAGTACAGCACCAAGGGGAACACGGCAAGGCAGATCAGCTTCAGGCCAAGGCCGCACTTAATCAAATCCTTCATTTCAATCTCACCGGTACCATAGGCAATGGCATTGGGAGGCGTGGCGGGCGGCAGCATAAAGGCAAAGTTACAGGCCAGCATACAGCCCAGCATCATGGCCAGAGGGCTGACGCCGATGGCAGTGCCCACAGAGGCGAGCACCGGCAGGAAGGCGGCCACCACCACAGCGTTGGTAGTCAATTCGGTCAACAGCGCGGTGACAATTCCCACGATGATGACGATGACAACAGAGTTCAGCCCAGCCAGACTTGTCAGCTTGCCTGCGATCCATGCGGCAACGCCCGCATCCTTAAAGGCGTTGCCCATCACCATGGAGCCGCCCAGCAGGATTACCGCAGACCACGGAATTTCACGCATGCCGGTTTTCATATCCATGACATACTCGCCCTCCTTGTAATCCAGAGGAACCACAAGCGTCAGGAAAGCGCCCAGCATGGCGACCGTTTCGTCCGTTGCGAAGGGGAAAAACTGTCCCCAGAGGTTGGAGCGGGTAACCCACAAAAATACGCACACCAGAAAAATGGCGGCAGTGTATATTTCGCCCTTAGACCAAGCACCCAATTCCTTGTACTGCTGATGGGCAATGGCAATATCCATATCGGGCATCTTGTCAACCTTGAAAAACTTGACCATGTACAGCCAAAACAGGGGAATGAGGATCAGCGTGAAAGGAAGGCCGATTTTCAGCCAGTCGGTAAACCCGATGGTCAGACCGATTGTCTCCTGAATCAAGCCGATTCCCGTGGGATTAGTGGTGGTTCCGATGACGGTAGCCATACCTCCCAGCGTGGCTGCATAGGGGATGGAGAGAATCAGCGCTTTTTTCAGGCCCTTTGCATTATCACCCAAGGTTTTTGCAATTGCCAGAGCCACAGGCAGCATCATCACGGTAGCCGTGGTGTTAGACATCCACATGGATACAAAGCCGACGGCAATAATAAATCCTAAAACCATGGTGGTAGGTTTTTTGCCAATCTTACTGACGATGCCCAGCGCAATCCTTTTATGTAAGCCGTGCTTTACCATGGCGCCGGACAGGAACCCTACGCCCACCAGCAGATAGCAGGTCTGATAAGCGTAGTGCTTAAACAATTCAATATCATTCTGGCCCTTTGCGCCGGTAATGCCCAGCAGCGGGAACAGAATCAAAGGAAGCAGGGCGGTAAATGAAATCGGCATGGCTTCGGTCATCCAGAAAATAACCATTAATACCGTGACAGCCAAAACACGCTGCCCTACCAGCGTCAACCCCTCCGGGGTTGGCATAAACGCCAGCAGCAGCATGACCAGCAAACCCACGATAAAACCGATTTTTCTGACTTTGAATTTACCCATGTAATCTCCTCCTTAATTTCCTTGCGACAGCGCATACACACTTGCGGGCCGCCTGTTTGGTTTGCGGAGCAAAGCTTCATCAATACAAGAGCAAGCAACATCTATGCCAAATAAGGCGCGTAGCCAAGATTATTTAACGCCTGTGCTTTTGACTAATAACAGATGCTGAAATTTGCCATGTACTCCAATTTTGATGTTGCTTTTTGTTTTTTGAAAGTAAGATAAAAGATTACAGGCCTAAAAAAGCCGCCGACACACTGTGTCGGCGGTTTTAACGTTGCGCCTGCGTTGCAGAGCTTGCTGTTACATGTTGTTTGACGTGAAACGATTAAGGAAAAGCTACCGGGAAATCCCAAACTTTTTCATCTTGCGCCACAGTGTCTGTCGGCTGCAGCCTAAGCTGCGGGCGGCTTCCTCCACAGAGTTGGGATATGCCGCCAAAGCAGCGGCAATGGCCTGACGCTCGTGCTCGTCGCTTTTGTCTGGGTTCGGCTGGGAAGCAGGCGCCAAACTGCGTCGCCGCATCATCTCCGTCATAATATCAAAGGTTTCCGCGCGGTTTTTCAGCAAAATGTAGACGCGCTCGGCGAAGTTCTGCAATTCGCGGATATTGCCATACCAGTCATACTGTCCGACCTGATGCAGTATTTCCAGAAAACGCTTGTGCAGCTCCGAAGCTGCGCTGCCGGAAAGCTTTTTGAAAAAATGTAGTCCCAGAATCTCCACATCCCGGCCCCGCTCCCGCAGGGGCGGAATTTCTAGATCCAGCACATTGAGCCGGTAATACAAGTCCTCCCGAAAGCGCTTTTTCAAGATTTCCTCAATTAAATCCCGGTTTGTGGCGGTGATAACCCTTACATCTACCGGAATGACCCGTGATCCGCCCACCCGGCGGATTTCCTTTTCCTGAAGAACACGCAGCAATGCCACCTGTGTCTCCGTGGAAATTTCACCGATTTCATCCAGAAAAATTGTGCCGCCGTGGGCCAGCTCAAACAGACCCTCCCGTCCGCCCCGGGAAGCGCCGGTAAACGCGCCCTCCTCATAGCCGAACAGCTCGCTCTCCAGCAGATTGTTGGCGACCGCCGCGCAGTTTAACGCCACAAAGGGGCCGTTGCGCCGGGTGCTGCCGTTGTGGATGCTCTGGGCGAACAGCTCTTTGCCCACCCCGGTTTCTCCATGAATCAGCACGGCAGCCGAGGACATGGCATAGCTTTTGGCAATCTGAATGGTGCTGAGAATGGACGGGGATACACCCAAAATATCGGCAAAGGTGTATTTCGCCACCAGCCCTTTTTCATGCAGCTTCAGGCGAATTTTCTGCTCCGAGGTTTGAAGCTGGCGGATGTCCTGAAACGTGGCCACAACACCCCGCACGTCGTTGTCTACTAAAATCGGCAAACGGTTGGTATTGGTCAGAGTCTTGCCGAACTGCATAATCTGGTTGGTCTGGGGACGGCCTGTACGCAGCACCTCCGGCAGCTTTGTGTTGGGCAAGACCTCCTCAATGGGATAGCCCAGCAATTCCGCGGCGCGTTTGCCGATAATCCGCTCTGCCACAGGATTGACCACTTGAACCGTCCCCTGTTCGTTTACGGAGATGATGGCATCGTGTGTGGCATTCAGCACCGCTTGATACATTTCCATACGGGTTTTAAGCTGGCGCTGCTTTACCGCTTCTTCCCGCTGAATAACACGAATCTGCAACGCAACATCCAATGCGTTGACAATGGATTCGCTGGAGTTTTCCAAAATAGCATGGGGTAAGCCGCCCGCAGCGGCGGCAACCGAGGTCCACGCCCCGCCGATTCCGTAGGTCGCTCCGTCGGCCACGGCGGCTGTTACAGCGTCATAGCTGTCCTCCGGGCTGGTGAAGGTATAGTTTTTAGCCCGGATGTGAAGCATTTCGCACATGAGCATTACCTCATCGCTCAGCGCGCCATAGGAAAAGAAAGCAATCAGTCCGTCGCCTACCTGCTTTTCCAAAATCATTTTCATATAGTCCGTCAGGGTATTGTTCAGCCCAACCACCTGAATCCCCAACGCGCGCTCAACAATCTGCTGTGTCCCCTTTCGAGAGAGAAACAGCTTGGCGCCCCGCTGACGCAAGGATGAGGCCAAATTTACAAGGTCTTCCGGGGAGGTGACGCTCTCTGGCCCGTCTCCGTTCCGGTTGCAGACAAACACATCCACCGGATTTCCTCTTTTTTCAATAATACCGCGGGCTTTTCGGGCCAATTGTTCCGTAGGTGCAATCATGCAAATCTCCTGAACGGCTTTGCCGTCGGAAGAGTCAAAAAATGGTTGCATTGTTTCGCCTCCACGTTTCATAATTGAAGCCACTATAACACAGCGCACCGGTTCTGTCGATTTCTTCTGTTGAGATTTGTGCAGGACGAACGAAGCCGTATGGCTTTGTCCGTCCTGCACGAAAGAGGGGGGCATAGCAGAGAGTGGGCCGATTTCAGCGGTCCGCGCTTAAACGCAGGATGGCTTCTTGTACAGACCGGCCATGTGGCTGACAATGGGGGCGTGGACGCCTTCCTGAATCAAAATGACGGCTTCATTCAAAGCGCCGGCGTCCACGCCGGTTTCCACGCCCATCTCCGTCAGCATGTTCAGCACGTCCTCAGAAGCCACATTTCCCGCCGCGCCGGGAGCGAAGGGACAGCCGCCCAAGCCGCCGGCTGCGGATTCAAACTTGTGCAGTCCTAACTGCATAGCGGCCAGCGTGTTGGCCAAAGCCAGCCCGCGGGTGTCGTGGAGGTGCATAATAAATTTGTCAGGGCCGTAGGCATGCACCAAAGCGGTCATCAGAGCCGAAACACGGACAGGGTTGGCCATGCCCACGGTGTCCGCGATCATTACTTCTTCGCACCCCAGCTCAAAGCCAAATCTGGCCATTTCCAGCACCCGCTCGGTACGGATTTCTTCACCAAAGGGACAGCCCAGAGCGGTGGCCAGTGACAGCCGGAATCGCACCTTGTCGCCATATTGGCCGATCAGCGCCTTAAACTCCTCCATAGACTCGGCAGGGGTGCGCTTCACATTAGCCATATTATGCTTTTCGCTGACACTGATGACATAAGTAAGCTCGTCAATCCCGCAGGCAACCGCCGTTTCCACACCCCGGGCATTGGGTACCAGCGCGGCGGTTTTCACGCCGTTGGACTTCAGCACCTCCCGCGTGGAAGCCACCACGTCCACCGCATCGGCCATCTGAGGGATGGCCTTGGGGCTGACAAAGGAACAAATCTCTATCCGCTGATATCCGGCGGCAGCCAACTGCTTAATCACCGCGACCTTGGTGTCAAAGGGAATCAGATCATGAATGTTCTGAAAACCGTCCCGTGGACAGACTTCAATCATTTCAACAAACTTAGGAAGATTCATTGCAAAGCTCCTTTCATCACAAGCAGTATTTTCACAAGCTCTTTAAACAACGCCCTTTTCTTTCAATCCCCGCAGGCGGTCGGCGCTGATACCGAACACGTTTTCGTAGACGGACTCGTTGTTCTGTCCCAGCGTGGGAGCAGGGGTGCGCAGCTTAGGCATGCTGTCCATCAGCTTAACCGGATTTCCGTTGATGCGAAGATGCCCGGCCACAGGGTGCTCGCAGTCGATAAACATTTCACGTACATTGGCAATGTGGTCGTTTTCCATCACGGCCTTGATGTCGTAAATGGGCGCTGCGGGAACGCCGACGGACAAAATTTGGTTTACGGCTTCCTCAATGGTGAAGTTGACAGACCATGCTTCAATGATGTCCTTTAGCTCTGCCTGCCGCTCCAGTCGTTTGGCTGGCTCGTTATAACGCTCGTCAGATACCAGCTCGGGATGGCCGATTACCTTGGTGCACAGAAGGGCAAACAGCTTGTCGTTGCCACAGCCGATGACAAATTCGCCATCCTTGGCCTTAAAGGAATCGTAGGGGGCGGCGGAAGGATATCGGTTGCCCATGCGGGGCGGCTGCATCCCGTTTGCCTGATAGCGCTGGGTATTTGTCTCCAAAAAGGAAACCAATCCGTCTACCAGAGACACGTCCACCCGCTGGCCCTTGCCTGTAAGCTGGCGGGCATTCAGTGCTGCCAGAATGCCGATGCAGGTGTTCAGGCCGCCAACCAGATCGCCAATGGCGCTTCCGGTGCGGATGGGGCCGCCGCCGGACTCGCCTGTAAGACTCATAATACCGCTCATTGCCTGTGCAATGATGTCATAGCCCGGACGGTCATGCAGCGGCCCATAAAAGCCGAAGCCCGAAACGGCCGCATATACGATGCGGGGGTTGACTTCTTTCAAAACGTCATAGCCCAGCCCCAGCTTATCCATTACGCCCGGACGGTAATTTTCCACCACCACATCGGCGTTTTTAACCATTTCCTTAAAAAGTGCTTTACCTTCATCGTCTTTCAGGTTAAGCGTAACGCCCTTTTTGTTACGGTTAACGTTACAATAGTACAGGCTTTCTCCATTTTTAAAAGGCGGGAACTTGCGGGTATCGTCGCCCGAACCCGGAATTTCGATCTTGATGACCTCCGCGCCAAGATCCGCCAGATACATTGTGCAGTAAGGGCCCGCCAGGACGCGGGTCAGGTCAAGTACCCGGATATTGCGCAGTGCCAAATTGTTTTCCATAGTTGGATTTCCTCCTGTTAGATAATTGCCGTAAGAAAGATTGATGAAGCCTTCCTCACCCTTTCTCTAGCAATTCCTGTGCCGTTTTTTCGGCTGGAATTAAAAAACCGTAAAAGTGAGGCCGTTTTCAACAGGCAGAGGGGCAGGATTTTATCCTGCCCCTCTGCCTGTTGAAAATTTTATATCATTTGAGTAGCCGAGACTTGCGCAGCCGCAAATCAGGCGGTGCGGTTTCCCTGTGTTTTAAGAGACAAGGGTGTCAAGAACACGCTTGAGATCGGCAATAATATCGTCGGGGGCTTCCAATCCGACGAAGATGCGGGCCAATCTCCGGAAATCCCGGCGGCCGCCGTTCCTCCGCCATACCGATGAGAAAGCCTGCAATTACATCCCCGTGGCCGCTGATAGATCTTTTCCCAAGCGCCGCTTGAAATCCTCATAGCCAAATTGGGTCAGCCGGACAAGCTGTTTTTCCTTGTCCAGCTTCCAAATATCCGGAAGAGGCATTCCGTTGAACGTGTTATTTTTGCATGTTGTATAAATGGCCATATCGCCGAATAGCACCATGTCCCCCTCCTTGAGCCGCTGCGGAAAATGATACGCTCCGATCACATCCCCCGCAAGGCAGGTAGGCCCGGCCAAGCGGTACGGATAACCGCGCGAGGGATTGGTGCTTGCGCAGTAAACCGGCGGCTGATAGGGCATCTCCAGCACATCCGGCATATGGCACGCGGCGCTGGCATCCAAAACTGCGATTTGAACGGATCCGTTTTCAATAATGTCCAGCACACGGCTGATCAGATAGCCCGCGTTTAAGGCAATGGCCTCTCCCGGCTCCAGATAAACCTCAACGCCCCACGTGTTTTGCGCGTAGGCAATCGTTTTTTCCAGACAGTCCAAATCATATCCCGCTTGGGTGATATGATGCCCTCCCCCCATATTCAGCCACTTCATGCGGGGCAAAAATTTCCCGAAACGCTCCTCCGTGGCTTGCAGCGTGCGCGCAAGATCGTCCGCGTTTTGTTCGCAAAGCGTGTGAAAATGAAGTCCGTCCAAAAGGGAGATCAGTTCTTCGTTCATCTCCCTGTCCCAGAGTGCGCGCGTCGTCCCCAGCCGGCTTCCCGGTCCACAGGGATCGTAAATGCCGTGGCCTTCCTGCGTGGAGTGCTCCGGGTTAAGCCGTAGGCCAACGCTTTTTCCCAGCTGCTTTGCCTTGCCTCCAAACCGTCTCAGCTGATTGGGAGAATTGAATACAATGTGGTCGGCATAGTTTAGCAACTCCTCAAAGCTGTCCTCCTGATAGGCAGCGCAAAACACATGGACCTCCCTGTCGCCCATCTCCTCTTTGCCCAGCCTCGCCTCATACAGCCCGCTGGCCTCGGTCCCCGCAAGACAGGATTTAAGAAGCGGGTAAAAATCAAAGTTGGAAAAGGCCTTTTGCGCCAAGAGTACCTTGCAGCCGGTGCGTTTTGCCAAAGCCGCAAGACAGGCTCCGTTGCGCTTGAGCTGTTCTTCGTCAATGACATAACAGGGCGTGGGCAAGGCCGAGAACAAAACGTCCGGGTCCTGTCCCGCCAGCCCCGAAAAGACCTGCGTCGTCGCTGTTCCCATTAATCTAGCAACGTGGGGCTGTAGCTTTCACTGCGGGGCAGTCCGTATTGATCCAATGCGGCGAGGAAGGGGTCCGGATCAAACTCTTCCACCGTATGCACACCCGCTAGGCTCCACTTCCCGCTCAGCAGCATCAATGCGCCGCACATGGCGGGCACTCCCGTCGTGTAGCTGATTGCCTGACTGCCCACCTCTTTGTAGCACGCCTGATGATCGCAGATATTGTAAATGTAATAGGACTTCTCCTTGCCGTCCTTTTTTCCTGTGAAAATGCAGCCGATATTGGTTTTTCCGTGGGTGCGAGGGCCCAAACCGGCGGGGTCCGGCAGCAGCGCTTTCAGGAACTTGATCGGCACAATTTGCTGCCCGTTAAATTCGATGGGCGTGGTGGAGAGCATCCCCACATTCTCCAGACACTTCATATGGGTCAGATAGCTCTGACCAAAGGTCATGAAAAAGCGGATGCGCTCTACCTCTGGGATGTTTTTCGCCAGAGACTCAATCTCCTCGTGATGCAGCAAATAGATGTCTTTCTGACCAACCGCGTCAAACGCATACTCCTGCTTAATGCTCATTGCCGGAATTTCCACCCAATGCCCGTTTTTCCAATAGCTTCCGGGCGCGGAAACCTCCCGCAGATTGACCTCGGGATTGAAATTGGTGGCAAACGCATAGCCGTGATCTCCACCATTGCAGTCAAGAATGTCGATCGTGTCGATGGTGTCAAACTCGTGTTTTTTCGCGTGGGCGCAATATCCCTGCGTCACACCGGGATCAAATCCGCAGCCGAGGAGCGCCACCAATCCGGCCTTTTCAAATCTTTCATGGTACGCCCACTGCCAGCTGTAATCAAAATAGGCGGAAAAGCCCTTTTCCTTGCAGCGCTTTTCATAAGCATCCCGCCACAGCGGATCGTCCGTGTCCTCCGGCTCATAGTTGGCCGTATCCATATAGTTGACGCCGCAGGAAAGGCATGCGTCCATGATGGTAAGATCTTGATATGGAAGGGCAATGTTCATCACCAGATCGGGCTTGTAGCGGTTGATTAGGTCGATCACCTGCTGCACATCGTCCGCATCCACCTGTGCCGTCGTAATCCGGGTGGCGGTTTTTCCTTCCAATTCGGCTGCCAGCCGGTCACAGTTTCTTTTGGTTCTGCTGGCAATGCAAAGGTCTGTAAAGACCTCGCTGACCTGACAGCACTTTTTAATTGCTACGGATGCAACACCGCCGCATCCAATCACCAATACTTTGTTCATCTGATTTCTCCTTTCAAAAATAAGCGGAGAGATCTCCGCATGTTCCTTTCGGGTAAGTTGGCCGTTGCCGAACTGCCGTCAAATTTCTGTACAGTCAGCGCCATTGATTGTACTCATTATTCGTAGTGTTCCGAAAGGCAGAGCAACAGCTCCCGCAGTACCTTACAGGCTGTCGCGGTCGAGGCTCCGCTTGGGTCCAGCATCGGCGCGAGTTCGTTTAAATCCGCCCCGACAATATTTGTCTGGCCTGCTAGACGGATCGCGTTCAACAGCTCCGTAAAGGTTACCCCTCCGGCTTCCGGAGTCCCCGTGCCGGGGAACACCGCGGGGTCAAGGCAGTCCAAATCAATGGTCAAATAAACCGGCGCGTCTAAGGCGCGTAATTGTGCAATCAATTCCTCCAGACCGCCAAAGCAGAAGGAATGTAAATCCGTATGCTCCTTTGCAAACTGAAATTCCGTCCGGTCGCCGCTCCGAATGCAGAATTGATGGATTCGTCCATCCCCTAAACGATCATGGCAGCGGCGGATTACACAGGCATGACTCAGCTCGGCGCCCAGATATTCGTTACGCAGATCCGCGTGGGCGTCAAAGTGGATGAGGTGGAGCTTTGGAAACTTTTGAATCACGGCGCGAATAGCCCCCAGCGTGACCAAGTGTTCTCCTCCCAAAAGCAGAGGGCGCTTCCCGTCCCGCAAAATTTCAGCCGTCCGCTTTTCAATGTCGCTGAGTGCAGACTCCGCGCTTCCAAAGCAAAGCTCTAAATCCCCGCTGTCGAAAATGCGACAGTCCAGCAAGTCTCGGTCCTGATACGGGCTGTATGTCTCAAGACAAAAGCTCTCGTGTCTTATGGCGGAAGAGCCGAATCTGGCCCCCGGCCGGTAGCTGGTGGTGGAATCAAAGGGCGCTCCGAACAAAACGATCTCGGCGTCCTCATAAGCGCAGTCGCAGCCGATAAATGTTTCAACATTAGGTCTCATGATTTCTCCTCCACCTCCAACAGCAGTTTTTCCAAAAACGCAGGCAGGCAGAAAGCCCCGGTGTGAAGGCGGGTCGTATAATACTGCGTGTCCAAATGCAGTGCGCGCCATCTTTCAGCATTGAGATCATCCACCGGATGGTATTTTTTACTGGCGAAGCCAAAGAGCCAATAGCCGGCGGCATAGGTTGGAATATGCGCCTGATAGACCCGGCTGATGGGGAATGTGCTGACAATGCGCTTATGGCTGCGCTGCATGGCCTCCGAGTCATGGTGATAAAAGGGACTGCCCTGCTGATTGACCATAATCCCGTCCTCGCGTAGCGCATTGTAGCAGCTTCCGTAAAACTCTCTTGTGAAATAAGGCTCCGATGGTCCAAACGGATCGATGGAGTCCACGATGATCAAATCGTACTGCGCTTTGCGGCAGCGGATGAAGCGCAGGGCGTTGTCAAAATAGATATGCACCCGCTTATCGTCCAGCCGAGAGGCGTTCTCCGGCAGATAGAGCCGGCATGCCTCCACCACTTGATTGTCCATTTCCACCAGATCAATGGACCGGATCGTGTCGTAGCGGGCCAGTTCACGAACTACGCCGCCGTCTCCTGCCCCGATGACCAGCACATCTTGAATGCTGGGGTGGACCGCCATCGGAACATGGGTGACCATTTCATCATAAATAAATTCGTCCCGCTCCGTCAGCAGCACGTTCCCATCAAGCGTTAAAACCCTTCCAAACTCCGGCGTATCATAAATGTCAATCTGCTGATACTCACTTTTGTGCGAGTACAGGTGCCGATTAACCCGAATGCTGTGCTTGACATCCGGCGTGTGAAATTCGCTAAACCAAAGTTCCATCAATGTTCCTCCAATAAGATATTGATTTGCTCAATATTGGGGTCTTCGGGTCCGGTCATGGAGCACCCCTTTGCTTTCGCGTATTGGATATATTGGAGCACCTCGGACGTGATGCGCTCCCCAGGTGCGACAACGGGAATCCCCGGCGGATAGCACATGACAAACTCGCTGCAGATGCATCCGGCGCTCTCCGCCAGCGGAACGCTTTTTTTCGAGGCGTAAAACGCATCCTGCGGGCTTATGACAACCTCGGGCGCAATGTATTCCTGCTTCATTAGTCCGCCGCTGTCCGTCTGATAGCGTCTGCGAATCTCTGCCAGCGCACTGACCAGCCGCTCCGCCTCCTGCGGACGGTCTCCCATGGAAAGGTAGGCGAGGATATTGCCGATATCACCAAATTCAATTTGAATGTCGTACTCGTCGCGCAGAAGGTCATACACCTCAATCCCGGCCAGCCCGATATCACGGGTGTGGACGCAGAGCTTCGTGGGGTCAAAGTCAAACACAGAGTCCCCGTTCACACACTCTCTTCCAAACGCATAGTATCCGCCGATGGCATTGATCTCCTCTCTGACATATTCCGCCATCGCCGACACCTGCTGAAACATGGTCCTGCCGCGCAGGGCCAGATTGCGGCGGCTGATATCAAGGCTGGACATCAGCAAATAACTTCCGGAGGTGGTCTGCGTCAGGTTGATGATTTTGCGGACATGTCCCTCCTGCATCCCCGGCCCGATCAGCAGCAGGCTTGACTGCGTCAGACTGCCGCCGCTTTTGTGCATGGAAACAGCCGCCATATCCGCTCCCGCTGCCATGGCGGAAACGGGCATTTCCGCTCCAAAATAAAAGTGCGTGCCATGGGCTTCGTCTGCCAAACAGTACATACCGGCCTGGTGTGCCATTTTCACAATTGCCCTGAGATTGCTGCAAATTCCATAGTAGGTTGGGTTATTCACAAAAACCGCAACCGCGTCCGGGTTTTCCTGAATTGCCTTGGCGACCTGTTCCCGTTTCATCCCCAAAGAAATTCCCAAGCGCTGATCCACCTCCGGATTTACATAGACCGGGATTGCGCCGCACAGGATTAGCGCATTGATGACGCTTCGATGCACATTTCGCGGCAGGATAATCTTGTCGCCGCGCTTGCAGGTGGAAAGTACCATACTCTGCACCGAGCTTGTGGTTCCTCCCACCATCAAAAAAGCGTGGGAGGCGCCAAATGCCTCCGCCGCCAGCTCTTCCGCTTCCCGAATCACAGAAACCGGGTGGCAGAGGTTGTCCAGCGGCTTCATGCTGTTGACGTCAACGCTGATGCATCGCTCGCCCAGAAATTCTGTCAACTCCGGGTTGCCTCTGCCCCGCTTGTGTCCCGGAACGTCAAACGGCATCACCCGCATCTGGCGAAATGTCTGCAAAGCCTCGTAAATAGGCGCACGACCCTGATTTAGCATTGTCTCTTTCTCCATATCGCACCTCGTAAAAACAAAAAACCACAAGCTGTTATTACACAGCTTGTGGTTGAAACCTGTTCTCGCAACTCCATCGTGTTTTCGAATAAATCCTGCGGCATTCCAGAGACAAGCTCCCACAAGGCCATAAAATTAAAATCCGAAAAGAACAGAGCGGATATTCAGAGGGTACTTTAGAGTCTATATAGCAATCATACTTTTACTACTCTTTATTGACCGTTTCACAAGTCTGCGCAATCACGCATTTTGGTTATTAAGTAACCAACTTATAAAATTTGAGATTTTAACTCAATCAATAAGAGGCGGAAAACCACCAATCGGCAGTGGACCCGGCTGTCCGTATGGCCTCAACTCCCGAGGGAGTGGTCCCAGTATTCGCTAATGAACTCGTTACTCCTCATTTT
>JAEXCS010000046.1 GCA_023402075.1 Bacillota bacterium
ACGAATAATTTAAGTTTCCCATGTCGTGATAGACCGCGCCGCCGCCGGTCGTGCGGCGGACCACATGGATGCCGTGCTTTTCCACAAAGGCGCGGTTAATCTCTGCCTCCGCATTTTGATTCTGGCCGATCACGATGGTGTTGTCGTTCTGCCACAAGAGCAGATAGTCTCCCGACCGTCTTCGGGCCAACACAGTCTCCTCAAACGCCAGATTATAGTAGGGATTCTGCGACCCCGTTTCCATGTAGTTTGTCAGACTGCTAATCGTATATACACATCCTTTTCAGCATTTTCGGTCTTACCAACTACCGTCTGACGGTAAAATGGTATGTTGGTCTTACCACTCGGGTTATAAGACCACCATACCATTTAGCTTCTTTATAGTCAAGTTTAGACTGGGCAGACGCCGTCCAAATCTTGGTTCATTTTATTGGTGCAATTGCACAATTTTTTAAATAAATTAATCCCGCTCTGGGTATTTTTGCAGAAATTCGTCCACGATTCCAAGGTGAAGCGTCATCTCCCGTTTCGCCAGCTCCGGATTTCGGGCCTTCACCGCTTCATAAATGGCGTGGTGGGAATCCTGCGTGCGCTGCTGATAATCGGGCAGGCCAAAGAAACGCCGCCGCACATCCGCAAGCAGACTTCCCACAAGATGGATCGTGGCCGCCAGCATAACATTGTGACTGGCTTCGGCCAGTGCGTCGTGAAACGCCACATCGTTCATATAGTTATCAGGCTCGGCATCCAGATTGCGGACTGCCTCCCGGATGGTGGCCATGTCCTCCTCGGTAGCCCGCTGACAGGCCAGCTCCACAATTGCCACCTCGTTGATGCGGCGAAACTCGTTGAAATCCTGCCGAATATCCGTCTGGTTGGACAGACGAACAAAGGACATCGCCTTTTGAATATAGTCCGCGTCCCGCACCACGACCTTCCGGTTTCCCCGGTTCTCAATGGCGCCCAAAAACTCCAAAATGGCAAAGCACTCCCGCAGAGAGCCTCGGCCAACGCCCAGCGTCTCCGCCAGATCACGCTCTGAGGGCAGATCCTCCCCCACGCGAATATGTCCGCTGTCAATCGCGGCGAGCAGCGCCTTCATCACAAGCTCCGGTATCTTTGGCGGTACGTATTGAATCTTTTCTAACTGCATTGCTGTGCCTCCTTGTTTGGTAATACCATGCTACCATCGTCTTTTTTTGCCGTCAATGAACTACGCATAGAAAATAATCCCCATTTTTTGGAATAACCGTCAAAAATCAGTCATAGAACTTCGAAAAGCGCCGTACACGCAGACGGCGCTTTTCGGAAAACTTTTACAATTGATGCGTGTCTCCATACCGCGCAGCGTATACTGCGGGTGCCACAAGCGCCGCCGCTATCAGCCCGGCAGTATACACTGTGGAGGTGGATGTCACCATCACCCCGGCAATAACCAGCAGCCCCGCCGCCATCCAGACGCGGGCGGCGAACAAATGAACCGCTTTCCACGCACTTTCGCTGTGCTCTGTGGAGGAAAACCGCAGGGCAATCCGCGCATCTCTGGGGCAGTCCCACATATGGCCGCCCAGAATGATCAGAAGCAGGCCCAAAATGCAGGGCGTTACAAACGGCAGCGTCAGGTCTGCACCGGTGGACTGCAAAATCATGCCGCTGCAAAACAGAACAGAAATCAGCGAAAATCCCCACCTGCCCACCAGACGTACATAGGGCTTGGGAATGGTCATGCGCTTTTGATTTGCCATAAGCTGTCCGTGTCCAATCAGGTTCATCAGGCACATGAAACCCGGCAGACCGAAAGCCACCACCCACCGGGGAATGGAGTCGTCCTTACCGCCGCTTCCGATCAGTCCGCTGGGCACAACCTCCGGAATGCTGTTCCACAGACGCGCGCCCAAAAGCATGGGCAAAGCACAGGCAATCAGCGTTGCGATCAGCAGCGCGGCCGCTTTCTCCTTTGAAATCTGCTTGCCGAGAAGCTTTGCCGCGGCAATCTCCGCCTCCCGCTCCATGGCGGACTGCCTGTTCTTTTTGGATTTTTGACTGCTCATCGTGAACACAATCCTCCTTCAGGTCTTCGGGGCGCAATCTGAGACGGGGGAATCATATCACACCGCAAGCGGCTTGTAAAGCAAGCCGCCTGCGGCGCGGATTATTTTCTTTCCCTATGGCGGGTCTTCATGGCGGAAAATCTCATCTTTTCTCCGGAAGCTTTATTGGCTCCGTCAGTCGTTCTGAGAAGGCGATTGCCCGTTTTCCGCAGGCAGCGCCGCTGCCTTATCCGCATCCTCAAGGGGCAAGGTCTTCCTCGCCTGCCACGGAATCTGCGCCAGCACCACCGCCGTCAGCATCAAGGCGCAGCCAAAATACTCCCGTCCGCTCATGCGGTCGCCCAATAAAAGCGCCCCCGCCAGAACAGCAAAGACGGCCTCCAAGCTCAGCAACAGCGACACCACCGTGGGATTAGAGTCCCGCTGGGCCAGAATTTGCAGTGTATAGGCCACACCGCTGGAGAAGACGCCCACATACAAAATGGGCCATATGCACGCTTGCAGCGCCTCCCACGAGGGCTGCTCCGCAGCCAGCATACCCACGGCGGAAAACACCGCCCCCACCAGAAATTGTGCGCAGGACAACTCCACACCATCCACCTTTTCGGTAAAATGATCGATCATAAGAATGTGGACGGAGAAGCAGAGCGAGCACAGGAATATGAGAAAGTCTCCCTCCGAGATGGCAAATCCCCCCCGGATGCACAGGAAGTAAAGCCCTGCCACAGCCAGCGCAACGCTGGCCCAAATCGCCTTGCCCACCTTCTTCTTCAGAAAAATCCCCAGAATGGGAACAATCACGATGTACAGTGCCGTGATAAAGCCGGCCTTTCCGGAAGTGGTGGTTTCAAGCCCCATCTGCTGAAGGTTTGTCCCCAGTGTCAGCGCCGCGCCGCAACAAACGCCGCTAAGAAGCAACGCCCGGCGGTAATGGGGCCGGGGCTTTGCCTGCTGGTCAAAGTCTCGCTTTCGCCGTATCCGGAACAGAACCGCCAGCCCCAGCGTGAACACAAAGGCAACGAAAAATCTTGCTGCGTTGAAGGTGAAGGGCTGCACAAAATCCGTGCTGACGCTTTGGGCAACAAAGGCTGTTCCCCATATAAACGCCGCCAGAACCGGAAACACATTTTGCCGGATAAATTTGGTTTTTTGCATGACTCTTGCTCCCATCCTTTAAAAATGATAAAATAGAAAAGGGCGGTGTTTTTTCGCCCAAAAGAACTGTAAAACCTAATTATTTTAACATTACGAAGAAAAAATGGCAAGTCTTCCCCGAAATATTCTCCGGACAAAGCGGCAAGTCCCGCTTGAAAGCTTCCGGAATCCCCTGCGGCTTTGCCCGGAAAGAGAGGATCGCATATGTTTTTATTTGATATGGACGGCACGCTGATTGATTCCAACAGCATCTGGAAGGATGTGGACCGTGAATTTCTGGCCCGGCGCGGCCTGCCCTATACCCATGCATTTTATGAGGGCGTGGCCCACACCATCATGCCAAAGGCGGCAGTTTTTACCAAAGCCCACTGTCATCTTCCCGACTCTCCGGAGGAAATTATCGCCGAGTGGATGGCGCTTGCCGGAACACTGTATGAGCATGTATCCGTCAAGCCCGGCGTCCGGGCGTACCTGCGCCAATGCAAGGCGGAGGGGCGGCGCATGGCTGTGGTCACCAGCAGCGTACCCGCCCATTGCCGCACGGCGCTGGGGCACTTGGAGCTGGATAAGTATTTCGAGCGCATTGTGCTGGCCCACGATCTGGGCCTTGAGAAGAAGGATCCCGACGTCTGGCTCCATGCCGCCGCTGCCTGCGGCGTGGATCCGCAGGAATGCACCGTGTTTGACGACAGCATCGCCGCCTGCAAGGGCGCCCGCGCCGCGAAAATGCGGGTTGTCGGCGTTTACGACGGCTATTTCGCAAAGGACGAAGCGGAGATGCGGGGATTTTGCGATGTGTATATCAAAAGCTTTGAAGAGCTGCTCTGCCCGCTGAAAAAATAAGCGGACTGCTCTTCCCTGCGCAAATAAACACGCGGGCGGCACGGGAGTTCCCGTGCCGCCCGTTTTGGTGTCCAGCGCTGTTGACTGGAAAAAGCTTAGACCCTGCGCCAAAGAAGCCTGCACTCCGTAAACTCCACCCCAAGCTCCCCTTTGTCGTGGAGATAGGATAGGTAGGAGCGGATCGTACTCCCCACCAGCACGTATTGGTTGAAATCCATGGTCAACCCATAGTGCTGGAAAACTTTCTGCAAAAGCGTTTCAAAACAAAGCGGCTCTCCGCAAAGCTCCAAAATCAGTCCGCAAATTTCCAACACCTTCGCTCGGTTCAGCTCTGCCAGAGGGCGGATGTCCTCCGTCGGCTCGGCATGGGCGGGGATGAAGAGACTGCCCTCCAACGTGCCCAGCAACTCCAAGGTTTGAAGATAGCCCGCCACATCATAGATGAAATTGACATGGTACTTCTCCAGAATATTGGCTCCGAAGAGGCAGTCCGCCAGAAACCACACGCCGTCCTCCGTGCGAAAGCCGCACATGTCGAAAAAGTGGCCGGGCAGGGGAAGCATCGTAAGCCCCTCGGGCAGAGTTTCCGCCGTCAGGGTTTGGCAGTTGCTGGGTTGGGCCAGCAGGAACTTATTGCGCAGCTCCCGACAGGGATAGCCCCCGTATAAAAACGACGGCTCCAAAACGGGATAGATAGTGATGGCGGCGTCGATTCCCGGGGCATAGGCAGGAACGCCCAGCCGGGCTTGCAGCAGGCTGTTTCCGCCGTTGTGGTCGGCGTTTGCGTGGGTGTTGAGAATGCACCTCAGCGTCCAGCTCTGCGCCTCCAGAATTTTTTGAATTTTACGCCCGGTGTCCTTGTCCCCGCCGCTGTCAATCAGCACCGCGTTGCCGCCGTCGGGCTTCCAGATTCCCATTTTGGCAGGGCTTTGGATATAGTACGTGCGGGGGGCGGCCTGAATCAGTTCATACATGGAAATCCCTCCTCTTCAAATCAAACACACTTTGCATATCCGGATCATATCTCCTGCTTAGCAGTTGAATGAGCAATTCCTCTCCGGCGGAGACACACGCCGCGGCGCACAGCACTGCCCACAGCACTTCACTACTCCTCCAAAATGGCAGCAGATAGGGCGCGCAGAACAGCGCCGCCCCGGTGAGCTTGTTCAGCCACGTGTGATATGCCGCAAAACGGCGGTACTTATAAAAGCCAACGCCATAGGCCCCTCCCCGCAGCGCAGCCGCCGCCAACACCGGCCAAAGGCCCCAATTCGGGCAGCGCTCTCTCAGCACAGGGAAAAGCACGATGAGTGCCGCCGCCAGAAACACGGCGTCTGCAATGCTGTCCAGCATGGCGCCTTCCCGACTGACGGTATCAGTTTTGCGGGCCACCGGGCCATCCAGCATGTCCGTGACACCTGCCAGCGTATACAGGACATAAAATGCCGGGGACAGGGGCGCGGTCCAGACCAGCGGAACAGACAGCAGGATGCGGCCTGCTGTCAAAACGTTTGCGGGACTCTTCATCAATGAACTTGCGCCAAGCTTGCCCACAGCCTTCCCTCCCGCCCTTTTCCATCAGGATAGCACTCCCGGCAAGCAGCGTCAACAAAAACGGGATTTTACGCCTTCAGCCCAGTGCGCAGTCCGCACTGGGCAAAAGCAAAATATGAAACCACGGTTGACCCCGGCCCTATTTTGTCCTAAAATGGATGTTGAGATTATAGAAAACTGGTGAACATATGACTGATTTCAACAAGCGTTTTATTGCCGCCCGGAAAGCTTTTATTTCCCGGGATCTGCGGCGGCTGAACCCCATGCAGCGGCAGGCGGCCATGACCACCGAGGGGCCTTTGCTTCTGCTGGCGGGGGCCGGGTCCGGCAAGACCACCGTTCTCATCCAGCGGGTATATAACCTGCTGACCTATGGCCGGGGCGGCGACTGCGACGAGGTTCCCGAGGACGCGACGGAGGAAGACCTTCTGTTTTTGGAGCGCCTTTCCGACGATCCCGAACCGGAGGAGCGGCGGCGGGCAGTGCGGCTTTGCGCGGTGGACCCGCCCCGGCCATGGGAAATCATTGCCATCACCTTTACCAACAAGGCGGCGGGCGAGCTGAAAAACCGGCTGGCAGACCGGCTGGGGCCAATGGCAAACGACATCTGGGCCTCCACCTTTCACTCCGCCTGTGTGCGCATTCTGCGTCGGGATATTGAGCGGATTGGATTTCAGAAAGACTTCACCATTTACGACACCGACGATTCCAAGCGTGTCCTCAAGGACATTCTCAAAGAACTGAGCTACGATGAAAAGGCCTTCCCCCCCAGAGATTTGCTGGGCATCATCAGTAAGTCCCGGGACCGTTTTGAAACGCCGAAGGAATTTGCAGAGCAGTATCAGAACTCCGGCGACTGGAAAATGACCCGCATTGCCAAGGTCTACACCAAATACGTCAAAAAACTTCGCTCCGCCAACGCGCTGGACTTTGACGACATTATTTTCCACACCGTGACACTGCTGCAAAAGGACAAAGAGGTGCGGGAGTATTACCAGCGCAAATTCCGCTATGTGCTGGTGGACGAATATCAGGACACCAACCATCTGCAGTATCTTCTCACCTCTTTGCTGGCGGGCGGACGGAAAAATCTCTGTGTGGTGGGCGACGACGACCAGTCCATTTACCGTTTCCGTGGCGCAAACATCGAGAACATCCTGAATTTCGAGCAGCAGTACAAAAACGCCCGCACCATCCGGCTTGAGCAGAATTACCGCTCTACCCAGAATATTTTGGACGCAGCCAACGCCGTTATCAAAAACAACTGCGGCCGCAAGGGAAAAACCCTCTGGACGGACAATGGCAGTGGCGACAAAGTGGTGATCCGCACCAGTTACAGTGAGGCGGACGAGGCAAATTTCGTGGTGGGCGACATCATGATGCAGGTGAACCGGGGCCGAAAATTTTCCGAGTGCGCGGTGCTCTATCGCATGAACGCCCAGTCCAACGCGCTGGAATATGCCCTGCGCCGCAACGGGATGCCCTACAAGGTGGTGGGCGGCACCAAGTTCTACGACCGGGCGGAAGTGAAGGACATGCTGGCCTACCTCTGCGTGCTGAACAATCCGCTGGACGATCTGCGCCTGCGGCGCATTGTGAACGTTCCTGTGCGGGGTATCGGCAACACCAGTATGGACAAGGTCAACGCTGTCGCGTCCCAGCAAGGAATTTCCCTTTACGAGGTAATGCGCAATGCAGACCTGTTTCCAGAGCTGAAATCCCCCGCCCCCAAGCTGCTGAAATTTGCTGATTTGGTGGACGGACTGCGCAAGCTTGGCAGCACGCTGGCCCTGCCGGAGTTTTACGACGCTGTGTGCGACCAGACCGGCTACGTCCGGGTGCTGGAAGAGAAAAACGACATGGAGAGCCGGGGCAGGCTGGAAAACGTGCAGGAACTGAAATCCAGCATCGCGGCCTTTCTGGATGGAAGTCCCGAGGACCCCACCCTGTCGGGATTTTTGAATGAAATCGCGCTGTACACGGACTTGGACTCTATGGACGGCAGCGACGACTGCGTGACACTTATGACCATCCACGCCGCGAAAGGACTTGAATTTCCCAGCGTCTACGTGGTAGGCATGGAGGACGGCATCTTCCCCGGGATGAACGCCCTGTTCGAGCAGGACGAGCTGGAGGAGGAACGGCGCCTGTGCTACGTGGCCATGACCCGTGCCAAGGAGCGGCTGACCCTGACCAACGCCCGCCAGCGCATGCTGTATGGCCGAACCAGCGCCAACCGCGCCTCCCGCTTTTTAGACGAGCTTCCGGAGGAAACCTACGAGTGGTTCGGAAAACCGGAAGCCCGTGCCGCTTCTTCTGAAAGCGGCGGAGACTGGGGCAATCTCGGAGATTCCCCCAGCGGCTTTGGCGATAGCTTTGGCAGTGGATATTCCGGGCGCAGCGGCAGCGCTTCCAGTGGGTCTGGCGGTGGATTTGGCGGTGGCTCCGGGCGCGCGGGCGAATATTCCGGGCGATCCGACAGCTTCGGCAGTGCATCCCATAAAAGCGGAGGTGTTCGCACCTACCGGGACGGTGCCACGCCTCCTCCGCCCGCGCCGAAAAGAGCAGCGGCCCCGGCGGAGCCTTTGATGGCTGTGGCGCAGGGCGACACCGTAGAGCACACTGCCTTTGGCAAAGGCGCGGTGCTGTCCGTGCGTCCCATGGGCGGCGACGCGTTGGTGGAAGTGAACTTCGAGCAAAAAGGCATCAAAAAGCTGATGCTGAAATCCGCCGGCACGCATATGAAAAAGCTTTAATCCGGTAAATCCGATTTAATTTTCCGCACAAAAAAGCGGCCCCCGGCGCTATGCGCGGGGGGGCCGCTTTTTACTTTACCAAAGAAAATTTCCCCGGACAAGCATGGAGGGAGAAATCCGCTTGCGGCGTATGCTCCCAACCACCTGCCCTCAGCAAACATTTCGGAGCAAAGCGCTGTCTAGCAACCTACACCTGCAATTTTATCCGATAGGCTCACTTCACGCTCAGCCGCTTGACCGTCTCCTCCTCCGGTGTGACGTGCACCGTCTCACAGGTGGTGTAAATTACCATGCCGGGCCTTGCACCGGCAGGCTTTTTTACGTTTTTTACCTGCGTGAAGTCTACCGGCACATTGCCGCTCTCCCGGGCCTGAGAATACCACGCGGCAAGCTTTGCCGCCTCCACGATGCTTTCCCGGTCCGGCTCCGCACCGTCCGTGCGGAGAATGACGTGAGAACCATGGATTTTCTGTGTGTGAAGCCAGATGTCCCGCCGATCCGCGTCGTGGGTCAGCCTGTCGTTTTGCCGGTTGTTCCGGCCAACCAGAACCCGCAGTCCCGCAGTGGTGCGAAATTCCCGGGGCTTTGCGGGACGCTGAAGCCCCCGTTTTTCCTTCCCCTTCTGGCGGAGAAAGCCCGCGTCCTTCAGCTCGGCGCGAATGTCGTTGAAATCCTGCTCCGTCTCCGCCTCCGCGATTTCCTCCAGCACGCTTTCCAGATACGCCGCGTCGTGCCGCGCGATTTCCATTTGCTCCTTCAGATATCTTTCGGCGGTTTTCGCCTTGGCATACCGCTTGAAATACTTTGCCGCATTCTCCTGCGGCGACAGCAGCGGGTCCAGCAAAACCTCAATTTCCCGGCCCTCATCATAATAGTTTTCGCAGGCCAGCTTCCGCTGTCCCTTTTCCATGCGATAAAGATTGGCAGTAATCAGCTCGCCGCTCAGGCGCAATGCGTCCCGGTTTTGCGTTGCAGCGTAGTCATTTTCCTGCATAGCAAGCTTTCGCCGCAGGCGGTCCCGGGCATTGGTGGCGGCCCGGACCAGATCGGCCCCTCGCTGGCGAATCCGATCCTGCCGCTCCCGGGATTCGTAAAAGTCATCCAGCAGCTCGGAAAAAGACGGATAGGTGCGGTTTTCTGCCACCGCCCCGTACTGCCCGATGAGAAAGCAGGAAAATTCCAGCGGTTTTCCGTCTTTCCAGACAGAAACAGGTGTAAACCGATTTTCTTTGACAGCACTTTGAAATGCGGCAATTTCCTCCCAAAACCGACGCTTTCCGGCGGCATCCAGAGAAAACAGACGGCTGTCCGTCTCTCCCGTCGCACGAAAGGCCAGTTCCCGCGCAAGCAGTGGAGAAATACCAAAGTATCCGTCCAGTAAAAACTCATCCAGTCGCCGTTCCGGGTTGGCTGCGACCAGCCGGGAAAACAAATCCTCTTCCTCCGCATCCAGCAGGCTTATCTTCTCCATGGCGGGCGGATACTGGTAAAAAAGCCCCGGCAGCACAGGCCGCTGGGCAGACATTTCCGTATCAACCCGGCGCAGGCACTCCACAATCCGCCGCTCTTCGTCCAGCAAAATCACGTTGGCGTTACGGCCCATGGCCTCCAGCACCAACGTCCGCTTTCCCGGGCGTCCGAAATCGTCAGTCACGTCCAGCTCCAGCTCCACCAGCCGTTCCAGCCCCGGCTGAGTCAGTGCGGCAATCCGCGCCCCCACCAAGTGCTTGCGCAGCAGCATACAAAACATGGGCGGCTCCGCCGGATTGTCCCGAAGCCGACCGGTAAGCTGAATGCGGGAATGATTCCCAGCAGCAAGCAGCAGCCGCAAACCGCCCCGCAGCAGCAAAATCACCTGATCTTTTGCAGGCTGTTGCACCTTGTCCACCCGCACGCCCAGAAGCTGACCCCTCAGTTCCTCCGCAACTGCCCACAGGCAGACCGCGTCCAGCGCCATATCAGCCCTCTCCTTCCATCATCAGCCCGAACAGTTCGCTGATCCGATCCCTCTGCCCGGACAGATACAGCCATCCCAGCAGCGCTTCCAGCGCCGTGGCCTCGGCGTATTGGGCACGGCTTGCGTGGCTGGGGACGGTGTGCACGTTGGCGTTGCGCCCCCGGCGAAACACCCCGGCCTCCTCCTCCGTCAGGACGGGCAGAATTTTCTCTGCTCGCTCCGCTTGAGACTCTGCCCTGACAATGGCCACAGTGGCGCGGTGCATTCCCTTGGCAGTGGCCTTTCCCCCGGCGCAGAGCCAGGAGCGGACCAGCAGCTCAAACACCGCGTCCCCCACGTGGGCAAGACCGATGCTGCTGACGGTCTGAAGCCGTCCCGTTGTCATGTGTATCTCAAAATGATTTTCCATTTGCGCTCCTTAACGTAAAAAAGACTTGCAATTGTGCAAATCCCCGTCTGTTTTCTGAATGATGCTACCACAGATAGCGAAAAAATTCAAGTCCCGCGCAAGGCAGCGCCACGTCTTCCCCTTTGGCAGCAAGGCGGGGACATCGTGGAGCGTCTTTTCTTCCTAAAATAAGCACTCAAAAGACCGGGCAAACCAACCGCTCCGGCTTTGGCTCTTTTTCCGGGTATTTATAAAGAGAAAGCACAGAAGCGGCCCTGTGTCCGCTCCTGTGCTTTCCGTTCAATCGAGAATAAATCAATTGGCGATAAACTGCAAGTTGCAGTCCACGTTGCCCGCAAGGCCCGCCACGCAGCCTTTACTGGTAAACTGCCAGTAATCCGGACGGTAGTAGAGCTGAGGATACAGCGCCGTAGATTCGGCGGATTTATACTCAGGATACCAAACGGGATAGCCGGACAGCACGGACAGGTCAAACTTGTTGTAGGCCACGTAGCTGCTGGTGTAAACCATGGCTCGATAGCCCGCCGCCTCAATCGTTTCGCTGAATGCCTTGGCGCAGGCGGTGGCCATCGCCGCGCTGGTTCCGTATACCCGGTAGGTACTGTCGTGCATTTCCCAGTCGTAAGCCACGGGGCCTGTAAGGCTCCGTCCGCCCAGAAGACTGATGATATAATTGGCCTCTTCCACTGCCTCCGCCACCGTGATGGCCTGAGAGAAGAAGTAAACGCCGGTATCGATTCCCGCGGCCATGGCCCCATCGATATTCCGCTCGTAAAACGCGTCCTTATTCAGCGTGCCCGAGCCGGTACCCCGGAAGCCAATCCGGACAAAGGCAAATTCCACGCCGTCGTTTCTGGCAGCGTTCCAATCTATGTTATTGCCGGAAATCGCGCGGTTTTGATAAGCCGAGACATCGATGCCGAAGCGGGTGGTAAAGTCCGTTCCGCTGTACACCAGCCGCCCCGCATCGTTCCAGTAGAAACTGCCCTGTCCAAAGGGATTCACCGGCACGCCGGAATAATTGGGTATTTTCTTGCCGCTGCGGTCGGTGATATAGCTCCAATTCAGGTCGGGGACATTCTCCGTCGGTACGGTGGTTTCGGGCACCTCAACCGGCGTGGTGGCATACTGGTCTACCGGTGCGCTGCCCAGATTGCGGATAGTTCCGCTCAAGGTTACGTCCTGAAGCACCACGCCACCGGTCACGCCGGGAGCGATAATTAGGTCGCCCTTGATGTTCATTTTTTGCAGCGTGGCACCGTCAGCTGCGTTTATCATCAGTACCCCCGTACAGTCGGCAGAATAGTCCCCGCTTTTCTGAACAAGGGTGTCGATCATGTTGTTCAGCAGATTTACCAGCTCTGCCCGGGTAATCGGCTCGGTGGGGCGAAAGCGGTTGTCCGCGCTCACATCGGTGATGTAACCCCGCTCCGCCATAGTGCTGAGATAGCCTGTGGCATAGATTTCAATGTCTCCCGCATCCGCATAGGGCAGCGCCGTCTGAGACTCGGTCAGCTGAAAGGCCCGGCCCACCATGGTGACAGCCTGCTGGCGGGTAATATTGGCGGTGAGGCGCGCCGCGCCATCCGTTCCAAGATACACTCCCGCCGCGTGAAGCCGCAGAATCGCGTCTTCCCAATAGGCTCCTTTGGTATCGCTGAACGCCCCCGCGGGAGAGCATGCCTGATACTGTAAAAAACGGTTTAGAATCCCCGCGAACGCGCCTCGGGTAATGGGGTCGTCCGGATGAAACGAGCCGTCCTCATAGCCGTTAAGCACGCCGTACCGCTCGCTCCATTTTTCAATGGCGCTCTGCGCCCAGTGCCCTGCTGCATCCGGAAACCCGGCTGCGGCCATGGGCTGCGTCAACAGGACAGCGGACAGCGCCAGCGCGGCGGCGGCGCGGGAAACACGAAATCTTGCCATAGGCTCTCCCTTCACACTTGTCGAAATCAGTCGAATCTCATTTCAAAAAAGAAGCTTTGGGCCGGTACATACCGGCTCAAAGCCGTTTTTACTTTTATTTGATGGAATGAGGGCACAGTGAAAGCCCCCTCAAAATCGCTCTCTGCGCCCGCATTGACACAAAATGAGCCAAGCCATATTTCCATGGGACATCCAGATATTGCCTGTCCCTCAGTTATTATAGCAAAGACTGTTTACTTTGGTCAATCCAAAATTTTATGTAAACTTTTCCAGATTGGTCAAGTTTTTATGTCAGATAGAAACTAAAAAAGGGGACCCGCCCGCGGGCGGGTCCCCTGCTTGGACTCCTTGCGTTGGTTACTGAACCTCTACGATCCGGACATAGCCGGAGCGATCCGTATAGATCGTGGAAGAGGTTTTGAAGGCGCGGGCTTCGTCCAGAGAAACCCATTTCCCATTAGCCTTGTTGTAGCACAGCACATCGGAGGGCACGGTGTAGCTTCGCCCGCCGATGGTGACGGAAGTGGGACTGCTCCACGCGCTGTTGGCCACGCTGCCGTATTTGTCCAAAATCAGGAAGGTTTCAAAGGACGTCCCGTTCTTGTTTACTTTCACTCCCACATAGTTGCCGTCCCGAAGATCCTCGTCGTCCACCACCGTGAAGTTACTGATGGAGAAGGGGCCAAGTGTCTTGCCGTTTCCGCAGTCCACGGCAATGGTATCAGACTCGTGTATTACGGTGGGCTCCCCTGTAATGGGATCATCCGGCCCTACTTGCGCTTCGCCCATGATATAGCGCACGCGGCCAAACTGATAGTCGCTGCCGGTGACGTTGGAGAGGATGAGCAAATCCACCCGTCCGGCCCAGTTGGTGCGGGCATATACCACACCGGAGGAGGGGATGCGGGCGCTGGAAATCTGACGGAGGCTGATGCCTTCCACCCCGGAGGAGGAGGACTGATAAATCATCACGTTCTCCGAAAGGAGCTTAGAGCCCAGCTTTTTCGCGGTCACGTCCAGATCGCCGAAGACACTGCCCACCATGCGGCCCAGGCCGATGGTTCCCTTGCGGTCGGAGCTGACGGAAACCACCTGGCCCAGCATGAGCTTCATGCTGCTCTCGGATACCGCAGCGGTTCCGCTGATCTCTATGCCGGAGAGGAGCTTCACGGTGGCCTTGCTCGGCGTAGAGCCCGTATCCAGAATGCCCAGTGCGTTGCCCGCAGCTCCCGAGGTTCCGGCCGGCACCGCGCCGGCCACCTGATTGTCCTCTGTGAGGAGCAGGGTGACGGTGTCGCCCAGCCTCAGCTTGGACAGGGTATCCACCGCAGTGGACAGCACCTCGAAATCATGGCCCATCAGCCGAATTTTCGTGGGATTGCTCAGGCTGGGTTCGGCGTTTTCATACACGCCGGTGAGGCGGGTATCACACACCCGGATGGTGTTGCCTGCCGGGTCGTAGATTGCCACGTCATAGGGGCGCATATCTCCCGCCGTGGCGGACGCACCGTTTTTGTAAATGGAATACTGTGTCCCGCCGGCCAGGCCGCTAAAGCCCTCTGTAGAGCCGCTGGTATAGACCACTACCGCAGCGGTGGATTTGGCGCTGGAGCCCACGAAGATGTATTCCACTGTGCCACTGGCGCCAATGTACAGCGTCAGGGACATCCCGGCGCGCAGCCAAGTCTGGCCTTCCGCCCAGGTAGTAGATTCTCCGTTCACCACCATGGCGGTAGTGCTTTGAATAGTAAAGCTCTCGCCGCCGGAGGTCGTCAGCTTGTTGTCCTTCACAGAGGCAAAGGTGACGGTGCGGCTGGAACCGGCAATCTCCGGAACAAAGGTCATAACCTTCCCCACCTTGTTCAGGAGGAGCGTCCCCTTCATGCCGTTTAATGCCCCAGTGGAAACCTTCCCCCCCGCGATGGAATAGGAGGTGGAATTACCCAGCCGCATGGCGGTGTCGCTGCCATCCGGCGCGGTGGCGCTGGAGGTGGTCAGCATCCCTTCCACCGTACTGGCGGCGATGGAAGACCCATAGTCTCCGCCGCCTTTTGCGTCACTGCGCAGAAGATTTACAAAAAGCCGCGCCGCCGTCGCACGGGTAAGGGCCACGGAAGCTGCGGTGCTCACCCCGTCGGTAAGACCCACGGTGGACGCTGCGGCCATGTAGCCATCCGGCCAGATACCGCCCATGTCGGCATCGGTATAGCCCAGCAGCCGCATCAGGATGGTGACGGCCTGACCAACGGTGACTACCCGTTCAGGGTGGAATTTTCCATCCATAAAGCCCTTGATAATGGAATTGTCTGTCTTGTCTTCACCGGTGGCGCCCCGGCTGGCGTCGGACGCCAGATTAATGTAAGGCGCGGCCCAGTGGGAGGGTTTCACATCCGGAAACACCGTAACGGTACGGTAACGGCTGAGCTGGCTCTCTCCGTCCTTGATGACAAAGGTGGACATCTTGCAGAACTGGGCGCGGGTCACCTGCCCCTCCGGGCGAAAGGCTCCGCCTGCGTAACCGTCCATGGCACCCAGCAGGCGCAGGCACTCCGCCGCCACAAGCGTATTGTGGTCGCTGACGTCGTTAAAGCCCTGCGCCGCAGACGCGGCGTTGGCGGGCATCACCAGCAGGGACGCGGACATACACGCAACCAGCAGCAGGGATAGAATTCGTCTCTTCATTCTGTGTTTCTCCTTCTTTATTCCGCCCGCAGCGCTTCCACGGGCTGGAGCTTGGAGGCTTTTGCCGCCGGGTAAATGCCAAACAGAATTCCCAGCGCCACGGACAGGGCAAACGCACCCACAGTGATATTCACCGAGGGCCAAATGTCTATTTGCATCAGCAGTTTTCCGGCAATGCGGCTCCCCAGCGTGCCAATTAGAATCCCGATGATGCCGCCAATCCCGCAGATCATGGCAGCTTCAATCAGGAATTGGGTGACAATAGACTGGCGCTCTGCGCCGATGGCCCGTCGGATGCCGATTTCCCTTGTCCGCTCGGTAACGGTGACCAGCATAATGTTCATAATGCCAATGCCGCCCACCAGCAGACTGATGGCAGCGATGCCGCCCATCACCAGACTCATCATGGTGGCATAATCATTGCTGCTCTGCTGCCACTGGTTTTCATTCTGTGCCTGATACCAGCCCTTTTCCATGTTCTGACCCATCAGCCCCGTCAAAAAGCCGATGATGCGAGAAGTGGCCTCCACCGCCAGATCGGCGCTTTTTGCTTTAACAGAGAACTCGCTCATCTGGGTGCTGGGAGCCAGTGTCCGGCTGACGGTATAGGGGAACACAATCACATTGTCCATAGACCAGCGGCTGTCTGCGTCCTTTTCCTTATAGACGCCCACCACGGTGAAGGGCAGCCCGTTGACCTGCATCTCTTTTCCCACTGGGTCCACGTAATTGAAAAAAGTCTGTGCCGCCCGCGCCCCCAGGACGCAGACCTGCTTATACTCCTGAATGTCCAGCAACGACAGGTCACGGCCTTTTTGCAGCTCGAAATTGTTGCAAATCGAATATTGGTCGCTGCCAAAGTAAAGCGTGGGGGGCATCTCCGTGTTTTCGCTTGCGCCGCCGCCACTGCCGCCGCTGCTGCTGGACACCGACACGCCGCCGCCCATATATCTCATTCCACCGTCTCCGCCCATTTTGCTGCTGTTCTTGGTTCCATATACCACAGTAGCGTCAAACTGGCTGTTAGGCGTCACGCCGTCCACACTGTCGTTAAGCTGCAGACAAAATTCATATAGATCCTGAAACACATCTTGTCCGTTGTTGTAGCTGGCATAGACGGTGATCTTGTTCGTACCCATGGCCGCCATCATTTCCATGCTCTTTTGGTTGGATCCATTAATTACCGAAACGATGGTCATGACGGAGGCAATGCCGATGATGATGCCAAGCATCGTCAGCGCGGACCGACCTTTGTTTCCCAAAATGGATTTCAGCGCCATTTTCAGCGCCTGCCCGATTTTCATAGCCAATCCACCTCCTGGGGCTGGTCTTCAATCTTCTTTCCGTCCGTCAGGCGCACCACCCGGCGGGCCGTGGCGGCGATGCCGTTGTCATGGGTGATGAGGATAACGGTGCTGCCGTCCTTATTGAGCTGCTGGAGAAATTTCAGCACCTCGTTTCCCGTGTGGGAGTCCAGCGCACCGGTGGGCTCGTCGGCCATGATGATGGGCGGCTTGGTGGAAATAGCCCGGGCGATAGCCACGCGCTGCTGCTGTCCACCGGACATCTCCGAGGGCTTGTGCTTCGTACGTCCCGCAAGCCCCACCTTCTCTAGGGCCTCCAGCGCCAGCGCCCGGCGCTTTTCTATGCCGATGCCCTGATAAATCAGGGGCAGCTCCACGTTTTCCAGCACGCTGAGATTCTGCACCAGATTGTACTGCTGAAAAATAAACCCGATCTGCTTGTTGCGGATGTGGCTAAGCTCCTTGTCGCTCAGTTCCCTCACATTTACCCCATCCAGCAGATAATCTCCTCTGGTGGGAATATCAAGGCAACCCAGCACGTTCATCATGGTGGACTTTCCAGAGCCGGACTGGCCCACGATGGCCACAAACTCCCCCCGATCAATGTTCAGGGAAACCCCGTCCAGCGCCCGAACCTCACTTTCAAGGCCCTCACCGTAGATTTTATAAACTTCCTTCAATTCGATCAACATGGGCCTTACCATCCATAGGAGTTTTCCATCTGGGTGGTGGTGAACACAACGGTGCCCTCTTCCACGCCGGACTTAATCTCCACATTATAGTTGTCGGAAATGCCGATTTCCACGGGCACCGGATAGTACCCCTCCGGCACACCGTCCACGGGAACCGCCAGCTCCGCGGCGTTCTCCGGGGCCTTCGATGCCTTGACAAACACCACATACCCCGAGGACCCATCCATAAACTGGGCGTTTTTCACGCTCTGGATGGGCAGCGTCAGGCAGTTGTCGTTCTGGCTGGCCACCAGCGTATAGGTGACATTGCTTCCGCTCATGAGCGAACCGTCAAGGTTGTCCACGGAAACCACCATGGGATAGGCCGCTACACCGTTTTCAACCTTACTGTTGAGACTGACGGATTCCACCATTCCCATAAATGGGGTTCCCCACTGGTCCAGATCCACCGACATCCCCGCCTTCACATAGCCGATATTCCGCTCGTCCACCGTGGCGTCGATCAAAATGGTGGTGGTATCTGCAATGGAAATGACCGTGGTATTTGCGGACACCTCCGCTCCGGTGGTAAGGGCAAGGCCCATCACCGTCCCGTCGATAGGAGCCACAGCGCTGCAATTGTCCAGATTCTCCTGTGCGGTTTCCAGCGTCTTCTTGGAGTCCGTCAAGCTTTGCTCCAGAGAAAACAGCTCGTTCTCGCTGTTTTCCCCATCAATCTGCACCAGCACCTTTCCGGGGGTCACGTCCAGATAATCCAGAAGGCCGGTGGAAACCACAGTGCCGCTGACGGTGGTTTTCAGATCAATCACGCGGTTGTATTCCAGTTTGCCGGATTCATAAGGATACACCTTTTCGCCCCCTGCCGTAAGCACGGCGGAGGCAACCATATCCCCGGTCAGCGTGCCGGGATTCTTAATGGAAAATTCCACCTCGAACAGCCGGGCGCCCTCCGGAGAAATTCGATCTACCATATGTACTGCGGAGACGGTGCCGGTGACATTTCCCATCAGCGCGGGAATGGACACATCGGCAGTCTGCCCCACCCGAATGTCGCCCTCATAGGCGTAGCTGTAATACTGCTGAAGCTTCATGGTGCGGTCGTCCACCAGCGTAGCCACCTTCGTGCCCTTGCTGATATCCTCGCCCACGTTCAACTTCACAATGTCTTTCAGCTTCCCAGCAAAGGGAGGAGTGAGGTTCAGTCCCGCAATATCTTTCTGCATGGCGTTGAGCTGCTTCTGATAGCCGTCCACGTCCTTTCGGGCCTTCTCCACAGCGGTGCGGGCCGTTTCGGAATCGATGACAAACAAGGGCGTTCCCGCCGTGACCTGCTGGCCCTCCGTGACGAAGACCTCCTGCACGGTGCCGGATGTGGTCAGGGTAATGGTTTTGCTCTCTTTGGCCTTGGTGATGCCGCTGCCCTGCACAGTGGAGGTGATGGAATTGTACATCACCGTGTCCTCTACCACCGCTGCCTCTGCCTGCTTGCCGCCGCCCAGAATTTTTGACAGCGCAATGATCGCAACCAAGGTCACGCCGCCGATAATCCCCCATCGGATCAGCTTTTTTTTCTGCTTCGGCGTCAAAGGAGGACGCTTGGGCTTCTCCTTGCCCTCCGAACCCCCACTGGCGGGCAAGCCTTCATTTCCGGCCGCCAAGGCTTCAACCTTCTCCGGTTCAACCTCCCCGCCCTTAATCGGATCTTTCACTTCTGCCATTTGCTGTTCCTTTCCCACAGAGCCGCCTGTGACAAAAAATAACTGTATCAATCAGATTAATACAGTATGACGTGCAAATCAACAACAAAACAGTTACAGTTCAAGTGCCTGCTTGTTTTCAAGACTGACTTGCCGTCCATAGTTCCATACATTATTTATATGACGCAGAGTCGCCCAGAAAAGTTTCCAATAAAACCGTATATTTTAAAATCTCTGCTTTTGCGCAAAAAAGCCCCGCCGATAAACGGCGGGGCTTTTCTGACAGAGACTTAGCGGTAATCAGTCCGCATCGATCTGCTCTTTTTTGGCCGAGAGACGCTGATAGGCCACCAGCGCCGCCATAACCGCAAGACCGGCAACATCCGTCAACGTTCCGGGAATCATCATTCCCAAACCGCCAAGGACAAACAGAATGCGGAACAGCCAGTTAATCTTTTTGTACAGGAATCCGCCAAGACCCGCAGCAATGCCAAACATACCCAGCAAGGATGTGATTACAATAATCACCATGTCGTACCACTGCGCGTCAATTCCCAGCATCACGGGGCTGAATGCAAAGATATACGGTACGATAAATGCCGCGATTGCCAGCCTTGTGGCGTTCACGCCCGTTTTCATGGGGTTGCCCTTTGCAATTGCCGCACCGGCATAGGCCGCCAGAGCCACGGGCGGTGTGATGTCCGCCACGATGCCGAAGTAGAACACAAAGAAGTGGGAAACCATGATGGGGAAGCCCATCTGCACCAGAATTGGCGCACAGGTGGAAGCCATGATGCAGTAGTTTGCCGTGGTGGGGACGCCCATGCCCAGAATGATACAGGCAATCATGGTCAGGAATAGGGCGATCAGGGGAATACCCATGGACGCGGTCAAAATTCCGCCCAGCAGCTTGGATGCAAGACCGGTGACGGTAATGCAGCCTGCAATCATACCCGCCATGGCGCAGGCCACAGCCACAGTAATCACGTTTTTGCCGCCGTTTTCCAGCGCATCAATGATTTTGGTAAGATTCAGCCGCTCATCCTTATTGATGAAGCCCACCACAATAGCGATCAGAATGGCAACCGCAGCGGAGAACTGCATGGTGTAGGTATTGGTGGACACCAGTACCACCAGAATCACCAGCGGCAACAGCAGATACATTTTCTTCATCAGAATGCCGATTCTGGGCAGCTCGCTCTTGGGGATGCCCTTCAGCCGCAGGCGCTTCGCCTCCAGATGGACGGCAATGTAGATACCGGCGAAATACAAAAACGCAGGAAGAATTGCCCGCAGGGCAACTTGCCCATAACTCACGCCAATGTACTCCGACATCAAGAACGCGGCAGCACCCATGATGGGAGGCATAATCTGTCCGCCGGTAGAGGACGCAGCCTCCACCGCACCGGCAAATTCCGGCTGATAGCCGGTCTTCTTCATCATCGGGATAGTGACCGAGCCGGTGGTAACTGTATTGCCCACGGAGGAGCCGGACACCATGCCGCACAGTGCGGAGGAAATGACCGCCACCTTGGCAGGACCGCCTGCGGCAGCGCCGCAGAGGGAGTTTGCAACCTGAATAAAGAAGCTGGCAATACCTGTCCGCTCCAAGAACGCACCAAAGATGATAAACACCACTATATATTTGGCGCAAACGTTGATGGGGGTGGACATAATGCCGGAGGAGGTATAAAACAGAGTGTAAATCACCCGGCGAATTACCATGAAGCCCGTGGCGTTGGGCGTTTGGAACATATTATAAAAAGTGTAGATCAGAAGGAGGCTCAACACAACCAAGATGGGCAGGCCGACGCTTCGTCGGCACAGCTCCATCAGAGCCACAATCGCAACCAGACCCAGAACAATCATATACGGATGGATTCTGGCGGAAAGCTTGATGATCTGCACGGCGTTGGCTGCATAATAGAAAAACGGCACAGAACCGCACAGCATTAAAATCACATCATACCAGGGCAGGCTGTTGACTTTCACGCTGCCCTTCTTCGCGGGATAGGTCAGATAGCCCATAATGGCAATCAGACCCACAAACACGGTCAGTCGCTTTTCCGGCATGGCATTGCTGAATAAGGTCACCCAAATGCTGTACACCGAGAACGTCACCATCAGCCAGCGGATTACCTGTTTGGGCATTCCCTCCCAGACCCGGACGTTGGATTCACGGTCATACTTTTTCATAACGGCTTCAACATCCGCCGCAGTGCCTACATCCGCATCCTGAGGGATGTTCAAGGCGGAAGTATCCTCTAAAGGACGCTCCTGATTCTCGTCCCCGGATTTGTCTTTAAATAAACTCATACCTTCTCCTTAACTCATGAGGTAAATACAGAAAGCGACCGCGGCGGGCGGATGCCCGCCGCGGCCACTTGCATCTAAATGCTGGTTTCGGTGTTTACTTCGTGGGAACGGTAATGCCCTTCTCGGCAAAGTACTTGGCAGCGCCGGGATGATAAGGAACGGAGGTAACGGAAGCGGCAAACTCCACGTTCAGCTCGGTGCCCTTGGCATGCTGAGCGGAGATGGCATCCAGATTCTCAAAAATGGTGGAAACAAACTCATAGATCGCCTGCTCGCTCACGTCGTCGCGGGCGACAACCACGGCGCCCACGGCCACGGTCTTGGTATCCACGTCCAGCCCCTCATAGGTGCCGGCGGGGATGGTGTACTCGGAGTAATAGGGGGAGGTTTCCAGCAGCTTTGCGACATGCGCATCATCCAGGCTCACCAGATACACGCTCTTGGCGGTGGCCAGAGAGGTGATGGCGGTGGTGGGAGCGCCGGCCACAACGAAGGCTGCATCCAGCTTGCCGTCCTGCAGCGCGTCGGTACTGTCGCCGAAGCCCTGATAGGTGGGATTGATGTCCTGCTCGGTCAGATCATAAGCGCCCAGAAGGTCAATGGCGTTGTAGTACACGCCGGAACCGGCGGCGCCGATGGAGACGTTCTTGCCCTTCAGGTCGGCAACGGTCTTGATGTCGGGGTTGGTGGTGACGATCTGCACCTGCTCCATGTAGAGGTTTGCCACGGTGGAGATGTCGGAAACAGCGCCGGTCTCAGCAAACAGGTTGGTGCCCTCATATGCATAGGACATTACGTCGGACTGGACAAAGCCCAGCTGGGCGGCACCGTCCTGCAGGTTCTCGATGTTGTTCTGAGAGCCGCCGGACTCGATGGCTGTGACGCTCATGCCGGTGTTGCTGGTGACATACTGGCTCAGTACGCCGCCGAAGGCATAATATGTACCCTGAGAACCACCGGTAGAGAAGGTCAGGGAATCAGTGGCGCCAGCTGCCGCGCCAGAGGAAGCTGCTCCGCTGCCAGAAGCCGCAGGAGGAGTGGTTCCACCATCATTTCCGCAGCCGGAGAGGACAGAGGCCATCATCAAAGTGGCCAGGAGAAGAGACATCAGTTTTTTCATCGCAATACTCCTTTTCTTTCATTCAATCTGCTCGGGACTTGTTATATTGTAGCTTAATTATTGGAAAGTTTCAACATGCTTTTCGGCGATTTGTGCAAATTTTTTTATATACTATGAATTTTTCCTTGCAAAATGTCAGATTTATTCTTGCATGACTTAAGTCAAAATGCAGTCATAAGTTTTTTGTTCAGTCTTCTATTCACAAAAAATTCATTAAATTCGCAAAATTATCGTAAAAAGCGTAAAAATAAATACAGGACGGGACGCGAAATTTTTTTCCGCGCCCCGTCCAATTTCTTCAAAATGTCAGGAATCTCTTTTGTGCAATTTGACTGTTTTTCCTCTTATTTGATGGTCAGAAGCAGTTGTCCGCCCTTCACCGTCTCTCCCTCGGCCACCTGAACGGCCTCCACCGTGCCCGCCATGCGGGCAGTAATGGCGGTTTCCATCTTCATAGCCTCGATGGTGATGAGGGTCTGGTTCACCTCCACGGTGTCTCCCACCTTCACCTGCACCTTGCTCACCGCGCCGGGAATAGACGCGCCCACCTGACTCTTGTCCTCCGGGTCGGCCATGGGGACTTTAACGATGTTTTTCTGTGCCTCTGCATCAGGAACCTGCACATCCCGGCGAATGCCGTTCAGCTCAAAGCTGACGGTGCGCATTCCCTCGGCGTCCACCTCGCCAAGCCCCAGATACTTAATCATCAATGTCTTGCCATCGGCAATGTTGACCTTGTGTGTCTCCCCCACGGCCAGACCATGGAAAAACACATGGCTTCCCAGACGGGTGACGTAGCCATACTCCTTCTGGTCCCGCTTATAGTCCCGGTAAACCTTGGGATACAGGCAGTAGGAAATAACCGACCGGTCGGCGGGCTCGGGGTCAAACTCCAGCATTTCCTTGCGCACTGCCTCGAAATCCACCGGCTTTAAAAGCTCGCCGGGGCGGCAGGTAATTGCCTTCTTCCCTTTCAAAACCACCTTTTGCAGATCCTTGGGGAAGCCCCACGCGGGCTGGCCCATCATACCGGAGAAATAGCTCACCGCGCTGTCGGGGAAGGCAAGATTCGCACCCTTTGCCACGATATTTTCGGGAGTCAGTCTGTTCTGTGTCATGAAGATGGCCATATCGCCCACCATCTTGCTGGAAGGCGTCACCTTCACGATGTCACCTAAAATGTCGTTGACTTTCCGGTAGTTTTCCTTCACGTCCCGGAACCGGTCCCCCAGTCCCAGAGATTCCACCTGCGGCTTGAGATTGGTATACTGTCCGCCGGGAATCTCATAGCGGTAAATATCGGTGGCGGGGCATCTGATATCGGCCTCGAAGGAGTCGTACCGGGTGCGCACGTCCTCCCAATAGTCCGTCAGATACTGAAGGCGTTCCAAATCCATCCCCGTGTCCCGCTCGGTGCCTTGCAGCGCGGCAACCACGGCGTTCAGGGACGGCTGGCTGGTCAGCGAGCTCATGGAGGAGATGGCCAGATCCGCCACGTCCACGCCCGCCTCGGCCGCCATCAGCACCGCGGCCACCTGATTGCCGGAGGTGTTGTGGGTGTGAAGCTGAATGGGAATGCCGATCTCCTGTTTCAGCTCGGAAACCAGCTTTTTGGCGGCGTAGGGCTTCAGCAGGCCCGCCATGTCCTTGATGGCCAGCATATGCGCGCCCCGCTTTTCAAGCTCTTTTGCCAGATTGATATAATACTTTAAGGTATACTTGTCCCGGGCCGGGTCCAGAATGTCCCCGGTGTAGCATACGGCGGCCTGACAGAGCTTTCCCTGTTTCAGCACCTCGTCCATGGCCACTTCCATGCCGGGAATCCAGTTCAGAGAGTCGAACACCCGGAACACGTCCACGCCGTTAATGGCAGCCTGGCGCACAAACTCCCGAATCACGTTGTCGGGATAGTTGGTATAGCCCACGGCGTTGGCGCCCCGCAGCAGCATTTGCAGCAGCAAATTGGGGGCCTTTTCCCGGATCATGTTCAGCCGCTCCCAAGGGGACTCGTGGAGAAAACGATAGGCCACGTCAAAGGTCGCACCGCCCCAGCACTCCAGAGAAAACGCGTCCGCCTCGATTTCAGAAGTGGCCTCCATGCTTTTCACGATGTCCCGTGTCCGCACACGGGTTGCAAGCAAAGACTGGTGCGCATCCCGGGTGGTGGTGTCGCAAATCAGCAACTTTTTCTGCTCCAGCACCCATTTGGCAACAGCTTCCGGCCCCTTGGCGTCCAGCATCTGCTTTAAGCCGTCGGGCCGCTCTCCGGTGACGGGCGGATAACGGGGGTCTTCGTAGAGCTTCTGGGGGCCCTGCTCCTTCACCACGATGTTGGCAATGTATTTCAGCATCTTGGTGGCCCGGTCCTGCCCCTCGTCCAGCTCGAACAGGCTGGGGGTTTCATCAATATACTTGGTGTGGCAACCGCCCGCCCGAAACACCTCGTCGTGGAGAATGTTCAGGATAAAGGCAAGGTTGGTCTTCACGCCCCGGACGTGCACCTCCCGCACGGCGCGGATGGCCTTGCGGCACACGCCCTCGAAGGTGGAGTCCCAAGTGGTGACCTTCACCAGCAGGGAATCATAATAAGGAGAGATGACCGCACCGGCATAGGCGTTTCCGTCCAACCGCACACCAAAGCCGCCGCCGGAGCGATAGGCCGTGATTTTTCCGGTGTCGGGAGCAAAGCCGTTGGCCGGGTCTTCGGTGGTGACGCGGCACTGGATGGCGTAGCCGTTCCGATGCACGTCAGCCTGCTTTTTGATACCGATGCGGGGATCGCTGAGGGGGCAGCCCTGCGCAATCAGAATTTGAGAGCGCACAAGGTCTACACCGGTGACCATTTCGGTGACGGTGTGCTCCACCTGAATGCGGGGGTTCATTTCAATGAAGTAGTGATTCCCTTCGCTGTCCACCAAAAATTCCAGCGTTCCTGCGTTGGTATAGCCCACCCGCTTGGCAATTTTCACCGCGTCCTCATACAGCGCCCGGCGCACCTCCTCAGAGATGGAAAAAGCGGGAGTGAACTCCACTACCTTCTGATACCGCCGCTGGAGAGAGCAGTCCCGCTCGTAGAGATGGACGACGTTTCCATGCTCGTCACCCAGCACCTGAATCTCAATGTGCTTGGGCTGCACCAGAAACTTTTCCATAAAGATGTCGTCGTTGCCAAAAGCCTTTTTCGCCTCAGACTTCACAAGGTCGTAATTGACGCCCACTTCCTCCACGGTGTCGCACCGGCGCATACCGCGTCCGCCGCCGCCCGCAGCGGCCTTTAGAATCACCGGGAAGCCAAACTCCATGGCAAGCTTCTGGGCCGCCTGCCGGTCAGGAATCGGGTCCTTGGTCCCGGGGGTGGTGGACACACCGCACTCAATCGCCAGCGCCTTGGCAGACAGCTTGTCGCCCATCATGTCCAGCACCTTGGAATTGGGGCCGATAAACTTGATGTCCGCTTCCTCACAGGCCCGGGCAAAATCTCCGTTCTCGCTTAAAAAGCCGTAGCCGGGATGGATTGCGTCCGCCTCGTGCTTTTTTGCCAACTCAATAATGCGGGGGATGTCCAGATACGCCCCCAGAGGGCTTTCGTTCTCGCCTATGAGATAGGATTCGTCCGCCGCCGTGCGGAACAGGCCGTACATATCCTCGTTGGAATAAATGGCGATGGTCTGCAAGCCCAGATCGTGACACGCGCGGAACACGCGCATGGCAATTTCACCACGGTTAGCCACCAGCACCTTTTTAAATTCTCTGCCCATGGTTCTCCTCCCTTTCCCCGCGCACACGAGACGCGGGACGGCTTTTTCCCTTTCCGGAAGCGCCGCAAACTGCCGCACATCCGCAAATTTTTTTAATTTAGTATACTCCCCCGCAAAGCTCTGCCGCAACGAAAATCCCACGGTTTTTCTCATTTCGGAAAACGCCACAGCTTTTGCGTAAATTTTTCTACCGTTTCCGGCAGTTTCTACAAAGCGCTCCGCTTCTCCCTGATTTTCCAGAACGCCGCGTCCCCTGACCGGACGCGGCGCTCTTCTTAATATCCTTACTTCGCGGCTCTACCGTCCACCAATTCCTTTAGCTGTGCGGTAAACGCCTCCAGCGACATCACGCCAAGGTCGCCATCGGCCCGGTGGCGAACTGCCACCTGACTGCTTTCGGCTTCCTTGTCGCCCACCACCAGCATAAAGGGGTCTTTCTCCAACTGGGCCTCGCGGATCTTCTTGCCGATTTTTTCATTCCGCAGGTCCATCTCCACCCGGAAGCCCTGTGCCTCCAAAGAGGCGGCCACCTGTTTGGCATAGTCGTCCGCCCGCTGAGTGATGGTGAGAATCTTCACCTGCACGGGGCTGAGCCAAGTGGGGAACGCACCGGCAAAATGCTCGGTAATGATGCCGATAAACCGCTCCACAGAGCCCAGCACCACCCGGTGAATCATAACGGGGCAGTGCTTCTGCCCATCCTCGCCCACGTATTCCAAATTAAAGCGGCCCGGCAGCTGATAGTCCAGCTGGATGGTGCCACACTGCCAGGTACGGCCCAGAGAATCCTGAATGTGGAAGTCCAGTTTCGGCCCGTAGAAGGCGCCGTCCCCTTCGTTCACAACATAAGTCTTGCCAATGCTGGTAATGGCGTCCGCCAGAGCCGCCGTCGCCACGTCCCAATCCTCATTGGTTCCGATGTGGTCCTCGGGCATAGTGCTCAGTTCGATTTTATAGGGCAGCTGGAACAAGCTGTACACCTCGTCGAACAGCTGCGCAATCCGCACTACCTCGTCCTTAATCTGATTCTTCGCCAGCATGATGTGCGCGTCGTCCTGCGTAAAGCAACGGACGCGGAACATACCGTGGAGCGCACCGGACAACTCATGGCGATGAACCACACCCATCTCTGCAAACCGCAGGGGCAGTTCCTTGTAAGAGTGGGGTTCCATGTCGTACACCAAAATGCTTCCGGGGCAGTTCATGGGCTTGATGGCGAAATCCTCTTCGTCGATAACTGTGGTGTACATATTGTCTTTATAATGATCCCAGTGACCGGAAGTCTCCCACAGGGAGCGCTTCATGATCTGGGGCGTGGAAATCTCCACGTAGTCCCACTTCTTATGCACCTCGCGCCAGTAGCTGGCGAGGGTATTTTTCAGCACCATACCCTTGGGGAGATAGAAGGGGAAGCCGGGAGCCTCGTCCCGGAAGGCGAACAGGCCCAGCTCCTTGCCAAGCTTGCGGTGATCCCGGCGCTTGGCCTCTTCAATGCGCTCCAGATACGCGTCCAGCTCCTCCTTTTTGGGAAAAGCAATGCCGTAAATCCGCTGAAGGGTCTGGCGGTTAGAGTCGCCCCGCCAATAGGCGGCGTTGCAGGCAGTAAGCTTGATGGCGTTGCCCTTGATGCGGCCCGTGGAGTCCAGATGGGGGCCGGCGCACAGATCGATAAACTCCCCCTGCTTGTAGAAGGAAATCACCGCGTCCTCCGGCAGGTCGTTAATCAGCTCCACCTTGTAAGGCTCGCCCTTCTCCTCCATGAACTTGATGGCGTCAGCCCGGGGCATCTCAGAGCGCTCCAGCTTCAGCTTTTCCTTGCAGATTTTCCGCATCTCGGCCTCAATCTGCTCCATCATCTCGGGGGTGAAGGGAACGGGAGAATCCAAATCGTAATAAAAGCCCTCGTCGATGGAGGGGCCGATGGCCAGCTTCACCTCGGGATACAGGCGCTTTACTGCCTGCGCCATCACGTGGGAGCAGGTGTGCCAATAGGTTTTGCGGTAGGCCGGGTCTTCAAAGGTAAACTGCTTCTCGTTTGCTTCAGACATTTCAATTCCTCCTCAAATTGGGGCCGGGGCGGCACGCGGACGCGCCGCCGGAGATTTTTGACGACAAAAAATCTCACCCCTGAAAAAATCAGGGGTGAGATACGAATTCGTATTCCACGGTTCCACCCTGCTTGCGTTCAAAAGAACGCCGCTCGTGTCCTCTGTAACGGGAGGTCCCGTCCCGTTCTACTGGGGTTTCCCCTTTCGGCGGGCGGCTCCAAGGCGGTGTCGCTTCGGTTCCGGCAAGGGCCGCTTGCAGCAAGCGCAGCCCCTCTCTGGTGTCTTTCCCGAACGATGTCCTTTTCCAAGCCTTTTGGTATGATTATTGCTAATATAGCACCTGAAATTGCGTCTGTCAAGCCGACTTGTGTTAATTTTTTATGACAGACAGCACCGTCAGCCGATTCCCGTCCACGGAGAATCTCACCTCCGCCCCGGCAAATCCGAAGCCGTACACCCGCTCCGGATCGTCCTGATAGGCGGGCCGGGGATCCTCCGCCAAAACGCCCAGCAGCGCCGCCCGACTCCCCTCGGGAAGAAATTCCAGCAATTCCGGCGGGCAATCCACCGTCAGCTTCCGCTCCGGAGCGGAGGGGGCAAAGCCGCCCGTGGCCTCGGGGTGGGCATCCACATAGGGGAGATAGGGCTTGATGTCCAGAATCGGCGTACCGTCCATCAGATCGGCTCCCGCCACCCGAAGAATGGGTCCATCCGCTCCGCTCTCCTCAATACCCAGTAGCTTTACGCAGGAAAGGCCGATGGGGTTGGGGCGAAAGGGCGACCGGGTGGCAAACACGCCCATCCGGACATTCCCCCCCAGTCGGGGCGGGCGCACCGTGGGCGACCAGCTCTGCCGCACGGATTCGGAAAACTGCCAGATCAGCCACAGGTGGGAAAAGCCCTCCAGACCCCGCAGCGCGTCCGGATTGCGGTACTCCGGTGCAAACACCACGCGGCTTTCCAACTCCTCCACCAGTCCGCTCTGGCGGGGAACGCCGAATTTTGTCTGAAAATCGCTGTGGATATGGGCGATGAATTTTACGGAAAAGCCGTCTTCCACGAAACCACTTCCCTTTCCTTCGTAAGTTTTCTGTTGTATTAAGTATAGCGGACATCCGCCGATTTTGCAACGCCTAACGGCGGCTCTGCCAGCTTAAAAGCCGTCCCGTTTCGATGGCCGCCAGCGCCCGAACGCCGTCGAAGTCCACATAGGGGTTGTAAATTGCCTCCAACGCGTCGTGCGTAACCTTTGCGTCCCACAGGGCAGAGACGGCCTCTTCCCGCAGGGCGGCGGACATTCTCCGCAGCAGCCGTTCCCTTCCCCGCTCCTCCGTCCGGGCCAGCGCGTCCAGACGGATGCGCCGGAAGGGCTTTCCCTCGAATTCCATTCCGGGCCGGGAGGTAACAAAGCCAAGCCCCAGACCGGGAATCAGTAAATGTTCCAGCCGTCCCGGCTCTTCAGGGGACGGGCAGGCAATGGTATCCCAGCCTCGGCCGGATGCAAGCGTCCGCAGCCGCTCCAAAAGCGGCCCTGCCAGCTCCCACCGATCCGCCAGCTCATAGATTTTGGGACATAGGGCCTCCACGCTGTCAAACCGCCACACAGTGCCCCGGGACGTAATCCCACCTAAAAAGCGCCAATCCGTTTTGCCGGACTGATTCCCCTTTTTTCGCAGCTCCCGGGCAATAATTCCGTCCAGCCGCCGGTTTGCGCGCTGAAGGTCAAAACATCGTCCAGCATCTGTCACCGCTTCAAGCTCCACCTCACGCGCCGCTTTCAGGCAGCGGTAAGCCCCGTTTACCGCGTCTTTGTTTTTCCGGGTCAGCGCCACAATTTCCTTCCGGACGGCCTTTGCCGCCGTCAGGTCGTAAAACCGGCCCAAATCCACATTCCGATCCACCGCAGCCGGGTAGCGCGGCTCCATCACGTGGGGCGGGGTGCCGTCCACCGCCGCGCAGCCCATGTCAGGCAAATAAATTCCGTCCAGCGAATCAGGGTCGCCGCTGCACAGCAGATACTCCACCCGCTCCCCGGCTCCCTCCATCGCTTCTCCCAGAGTTTTTAAAAATGTTGACTTTCCAACGCCGGGGCCGCCCTTTAAAATCATCAGGTCATATGTATCCTCTCCGGCCAAACGGTCGAACAGGCTTTGAAATCCGGCTCCGCCATTGGCGCCCAGAAAGAAATTGGTCACAGCAGCCATATCGTCTCCTCCAAATCCGTTCTCATCCACAGATTATGCGGAAACAGCCTGACCCGACACAAAATCAATCCGGTTCTTACGCAGAAGCAGGTAAATTTAAAAAGAGATAAAAAAACCGCAGCTTCGCCCATGGTGAAAAAACAAAAAAACAGACGCGCGGCGATACAATCGCCGCGCGTCCAAGGTCTGTTCTTATAAAAACAGTGCGCTCTGCGCCGGACGGGTATAATTCTCCTCCAGCATGGCCTTATGCGACAAAAACGCCGGGTCGTCGAAATATTTCGCGTCCAGCGGACACTTTGCCACACAGGCCTGACACTTGATGCATGTCCCCGGAACGTTGGCCACGTTGTTCGGGTCAATGGCTCCCATGGGGCAGACGGCGGCGCACACGCCGCACTGAGAGCACTTTTTCATATCCGTCGCAGGTTTTGCCTTCAGGAACTTGGCGGGCTGACCGTCTGTTCCCAGCGGCGTGTAATAGGGCGCGGCGGGGTCGCCGGGCACCTGCACAGGGGTGGGCGTCTCCGTCAGCGACAAAAGCTTTTCCGCAACTTTTTTGCCGAAGTCCTCTGCCTGATCCAAGTCCTGTGCATTGGGTCGGCCGTGGGCCAGTTCGGTTGCAAAAGCGTGCTGGCCCACAAAGGCGGCAGCAGACACAGTATGGAAGCCATGGGCCTCCATCTCCGCGCACAGCTCGGCCAGTGCATTGTCAAAGCTCCGGTTGCCAAACAGCACCACCGGCACAGCCAGTGCGCCGTTACCCGTCAGCTTGTTCTGGAAATAAGGCAGAATCTTGTTGGGGACGCGCCCCGCGTAGGTGGGAGTGGCCACAATTACCAAGTCGCCCGGCGTAAAGGAAACTTCCTTTCCGCGCGCCACGGGCAGGGAAATATTCGTGACCGTCACGGGTTTTCCCAGCTTGTAAGCCGCCCCCTTGGCCACAGCCATCGCCACCTTTTCGGTGGAGCCTGTGGCACTGAAATAAACCACCCGTACTCTCTGGATCGCCATATCCATTTTCCCCCTTGTTCTGTTTTCAAACCGCCCTCAAAGCGAAAAGTCCTCTTCCCTCAGCCGCGCCGTCTCCAAGGACGCAGGCCTGGGCGGAATCCTTTTCAGCGGGTCGTATCGAAAGCTGCGGCAGCTGCTCTCCACAGGGACGATTCCCCGCTTCACGCAGGCCACGTCCCGCTCATTGATCTGCGCACCCCTCAGGCAATACGCGCATCGGGGATCGATGTCCTTGCGAAACAGCACAAAAGTCACCTCAATTCACAGCCCTTAAAGAGCCTCAATTTGTATTCCCTCACCCTCCACCGTGGCCCGAATTTGAGACACGGGGTGCTCGTAGCTGTCAATCATCTTCGCCGCCATGGGGTCCTCCAGCTCTTTCTGGATGGTGCGGCGCAGATTCCGCGCGCCATAGGTGGTGGAATAGGATTTGCGGGTGAGATATGCCAGCAGTCCGTCGCCATAGGTCAGCGTCACGCCCTTTTCCTTCAGGGACGTGGTCAGTTCCTCCAGCATAATGCGGGCGATGGACTGGAAATTCTCCTCACTGAGACGGTTGAAGCAGATCACCTCGTCCACCCGGTTGATAAATTCAGGACGGAGGAACTGCTCCAGCCCCTTCATGGCCTTGGCCCTGTCCTGCTGTCCGGCCGTGCGGTCAAAGCCCACCGTTCCCTCTTTGGTGGCGCTGCCCGCGTTGGAAGTCATGACAATGACGGTATTTTCAAAGTTGACCTTTCGCCCGTGGGCATCGGTAATTTCGCCGTCGTCCAAAATTTGCAGCAGGATGTTCAGCACATCCGGATGGGCCTTTTCAATTTCATCGAACAGAACCACGGCATAGGGCTTTCGGCGGATTTTCTCCGTCAGCTGGCCCGCCTCGTCATAGCCCACATAGCCGGGTGGGGATCCCACAATGCGGGAGACGGAGTGCTTTTCCATAAACTCGGACATATCCAGCCTGATCAGGGAATCCGGCGTGTTGAACAGATCCGTGGCCAGCTGCTTCACCAGCTCCGTTTTACCAACGCCGGTGGGGCCGACGAAGATAAAGCTGACAGGCTTGCGCTTGGGGCTGATGCCCACACGGTTCCGCCGCACAGCGGCGGTGACAGATTCCACGGCCTCGTCCTGCCCCACAATGTGGGTTTTCAGGCGGCTGGAAAGCTGGCTCAGGCGCTGAAACTCCTGTTCCCGGATGCGGGAGGCGGGAATCTTGGTCCACAGCTCAATGACGTGGGCCAGATTTTCCATGGCCAACTGGGGGTCACCCTTGTCCAAAAGAATTTGCAGCTCCGTTCCAAGCTTGGCCTGTTTGCTCTTTAAAAGGGCCATCCGGGCATAATCCGGCTCGGCGCCTTCCTCGGCGGCCAGCTCCTCCAGCATGGCAGTTTCCTTCTCATAGTCGTCCAGCTCCCGCTGAATTTCCATACGGCGGGAAATGTCCGGGTCTTTCAGATTCAGGTCGGAGCAAGCCTCGTCAATCAGGTCGATGGCCTTGTCCGGCAAAAAGCGGTCAGTAATGTACCGCTCGGAAAGCAGCACTGCCTGACGCAAAATCCCGTCGGAGAGCTTTACGCCGTGGAACGTCTCGTACTTGGGGGCCAGTCCCTTTAAAATCTGGATAGAGTCCTCCAAAGACGGTTCACTCACCGTCACCGGCTGAAAGCGCCGCTCCAGCGCGGTGTCTTTTTCAATGGACTTGCGGTATTCGGTGAAGGTGGTGGCGCCGATGACCTGAATTTCGCCCCGGGACAGGGCGGGCTTCAGGATATTGGCGGCGTTCATGCTGCCCTCGGCGTCTCCCGCACCCACGATGGTGTGCACCTCGTCGATCATGAGGATGATGTTCCCCAGCCGCTTCACCTCGTCGATCAGGCCCTTCATCCGGGACTCAAACTGGCCACGGAACTGCGTCCCCGCCACCAAGGCGGTCAAATCCAGAAGATAGACCTCCTTCTCCCGCAGCTTGAAGGGGACCTTCCCATCCGCGATGCGCTGGGAAAGCCCTTCGGCGATGGCGGTTTTGCCAACGCCCGGCTCGCCGATCAAGCAGGGATTGTTCTTCTGGCGGCGATTGAGAATCTGGATCACCCGCTCAATCTCCTGCTCCCGCCCGATGACCGGGTCCAGCTTGCCGGACTTGGCCCGCTCCGTCAGGTTCAGGCAATAGCTCTCCAGAAATTTACGTTTTTTGTCGCCCTTGTGTTCCCGATCCCGCTCCGCCCGGGCAGAGCCTCCGGAGGGCTGCTCATCGTTTCGGGAAGACTCGCCATTGTTAAACAGCCGGTTCAAAAACGGGAAGGTGGCTGTTTTGCCCTCTTCCTCTTCGGGTTCGGCCGTTTCGCCCTTGGGCAAATCCTCTACGTTCTCCACACCGTCGAAGGCCTGAAGCATCTCGTTGTTCAGAGTTTCCAGATCGTCGTCGGAAATTCCCATCCGCTTCATCATATCATCTACCTGCGGCAGCCCCAGATCCTTGGCGCAGCGCAGGCACAGGCCCTCGTTTACCGTGTTATCCCCGTCCAGACGGGAGATGAACACCACGGCCACATTTTTTTTGCATCTTGAGCAAAGTTTCGGTTGCATTGTATACCTCCAGAATTACAGTGGGCGTCCGGAACGCCGTGCCGGCCATGCCGGCGTGGGAAATCCGGGAAAGTTCAGTAGAAAAGCAGGTCCAGCGGACCGCTTGCGACAAAAAAGCGCAGCAGATAGGTTTGGCTCACCGTTTCCGCGTCAAAAGAGACGCGGGCGCTTCGCAGCAGCCAGACAAGCAGAAAAATCAGCAGTGCGCCCTGAAGCAGACCGATGAGCGCGCCGCCCAGCCCATTAATAAAGTGGATGCCCGGCAGCTTTGTGGCCACATCCAGTGCCTTTGCCACCAGATGGAGCAGCAATAGCAGCGCCACGAAGGACAAGGCAAAAATGAGCATGTACACGAAGGATTCCGTCACGCTGTCCGCCACGGCCATCGCCAAAGAAACGCCGGTTTCGCGAACCTTTTCCGCCGCCTTATCCGACAGGGATTTTGTCAGCGTGTCGTCCCAGCCCATCAGCCGCAGCAGCTCTCCAGCCTGTATGCGAAGCATGGAGCTGTCCTCCCCGCTGCTTCCTGCGGAAGACGACGCGCTGCCGGTGCTTTGCATCGGAAGCTCGGGCTGCACAGGGTTCACAGCTCCGCCCCCCGCCGGGGGCAGACTCTCCGCCTGAGAGGAAGCGCCGCCGCTCATGGCATCGTCCACTCTTTCGGAAATTGCGGACTCAATCACAGGCCGAAGCAGCTCCACAGCCATAGGCGTTAGCTCCCGGGCCGCAAACGTGGATCCCGTAAGCGCAAGAACCACGATCACAAGCCCCACCACGGAGCGAAACAGGCCCCGCCATGCCCCATAAATCAGGAAGCCCAGCAGTAAAGCCGCGAGAATAAGGTCTATTATAACAGCAGTTTTCAACTTTGCCTACCTCTCCACTCGTAAATAATTTGTGAACCGCACTGAAATATCGACCAAAACTGCACGTTCATGGCAAAAAGCGCACCGCTCGCTCCGCCGCCAGCAGCAAAGCAGAGCCATCCTCGCCCATCAGCGCCTCTCGCGCGTAATCCGTCCCGTTCAGGGAGGCATATTGCTCAAGCTGCGGCGTGTAAATCACCAGCTTGTCGGCGTACAGCACCGCGATGTACCGCCCGGCGGCGGAAACACTTAAAATTTCATCGCTGACATTTAAGGTTGCAATTTCCTGTCCGTCCGCTCCCACCGTCACAAGGCGGCCCACGCTGCCGGACTGATAGCGGTTCAGCAGCAGGACGGCATAGCCCTCGCCATGGAGGTCATACTCCCGCAGATAAGCCCCGCCATAGGAATACGAAGCGGAAAGCTCCCGCGCGTCGGCGCTGAAATACACCCCGTCGTCGCAGACCAGCGCCAGATTTCGGCTCACCGTCCCCATGTCGTAGCACACGCCCTCCCCCACAGTCCAGGAGGTGATGGGGTCCTGTGCCGTCAGGTCATAGAGCACAACACCCGAGGCAAAGGCCCCGCCGGACTGGCCCAGCGTTACAGCCGCCAGATACTTCCCGTCATCGGTAGGGTAAGCCCCGGAGATAAAGCGCTCCGACGACCGGAACTCAAACAGCTCGTTTCCCGCCGCGTCATAGACCACCACGGAAGCCTTATAGCTCTGCTTGCGGGCAGTCACCGCCAGCTCGCCGCCTTGATTCAGCACAGCGGCAATATACGGCTCCGTCTCCCCCGCGGTAAGCTGGTAAACCAGTCCGTTCTTATCCAATACGTACAGCTCCGTGCCTCCCACGTCATAGGCCACGGCCCTGTCCCCCTGCGCACTCAGTGCCGGAGACTCCATTTTCACCGATGCGGACCAGATGGTTTTTCCGTTTCCGTCCACTAAGGAAAGGGCAGTGTCGGACAAAACCGCAAGGGTATTGCCCAGCTTTGCATAGCGGTTTCTGTGGGATGCGTCGTAGGTATAGCCTGTGGAGCCGTCTCCTTCGCTTTTGCCATAGGAAACATAGCGCCGCAAAACGTCCAGTCCCGTGCCGTCTCTCCACGCCGCGGCCAGCACCACGCCCAGCACCGCCAAAAGCAGCAGGAAAAAGGCCAGAAAGCCCCGCAGGCGATGCCTTGGCGGGCGGTCTTCCTCGTCGTTGTCATTCCAGATGTCGTTCCGTTTATCAGCCATTGAGCCGCTCATCCCCATACCAAAGTTTTGTCAGGTACAGTCCGCCCGGCGGGACGGTAGGCCCCGCCGCGCTGCGATCCCGGCCTTCAAGAATTGCCGGAATGTCCTCCGGGGCAAATTTTCCCTCCGCCGCGTAGAGCACCGTCCCTGTGATGGCACGCACCATATTATACAAAAACCCGTCAGCGCAGACCTTTAATTCTAAAAGGTCCCCACTGCGGGAGACATCGCAGTAGTAAATTGTGCGGACGGTGGACTTTGTCTCCGTCCCCACACTACGCACCGCCGCAAAGTCGTGCGTTCCCACAAACATGCCGGCGGCACGGCTTAAAAACTCCTCATCCAGCCGCTTTGGGTAAAAATATGCCCGGTTCACATAGAAGGGATTTTTGAATGTCGAGTTGAAAATGCGGTAAGTATATTCTTTTTTAATGCAGGAGCCGATGGCGTTGAAATCCATGTCCACCTCCAGCGCTTCCCGCACGGCGATGTCCTGTGGGGTGTGCGTGTTCACGGCAAAGGGAAGCCGCTCCGCAGGGATACGGCTTTCCGTGCGGAAATTGGCCACGTACCGCTCGGCGTGGACTCCTGCGTCGGTGCGGCCGCATCCGGTGAGATGCACCGGACCTCCGCAAACCTCCGCCAGCGCCTTTTCCAGCGTCCCGCAGACGGAGACAGCATTTTTCTGCACCTGCCACCCGTGGTAGGCGGCGCCGTTGTACATCAGTTTCAGGGCAATATTCCGCATGACAGCTCTCCTCTGTGATATTGAAGCGGCTTGTGCTTCGCATCTTCCGCCTTTACGACACGGCAGGCGGCATAAGCCGGGACGTTACCTCTCCCTGTTCGTGGGCAATGCGGGCTGTTTCCAATTGAAATTCATAGAAGCGTCCGTCCTCTCCCGTGCAGGTAAAGGTCAGCGTCACCCGATCCCCGTTGCGGCACACCAGCGCGTTGTCCCACGCCTGTGGTCCAAACAGATTCCGCCCCGTCTCATCCTCCACGGCAGGCAGGCTTTTGGCCAGCTTTCCATTGCAATACAACTGAAAGGCCGGGTCTTTTACGGCCACACTCTCATCGCCGTCCAGCACGGAAAGACGGCACTCCGTGTTAATCCGCATCACGCCCACCCCGGGCGTGGGAAGGGATTTTCGCACATAGGTCATGCCGCCTTCTTTCAAATCCACCCGCAGCGCTGCGGTCATAAACAGCGTATTGGGATACTCCGCCAGCCGTTCTTGGGAAAAGGCGCCGCCGTCCTCCACCTCCACCGCCAAAGATACGGAGCCGTCCTTCCCGCTCTGTCTGCCGGGAAGCGGCAGCGTCACAGGCGCGGTATAGGTCCCATCGGCGCTTTGCTCCAGCGGGATAGAGCTCATGTTTCCCCCCGCGTCAATCAGCAGCGTTACCGCCGCGTCCGCCCGGTCTTCCCAAAGCCGCAGAGCTATCTCCGCCGTTGCCGTCCCCTTCGTCTCGTCCGTCCCAGCAGGTGTCAGCTCAAAGCTTTCCGTCAGGTAGTCGGCGTTCTCCGGGGTGGTTAATACGGGCGCTTTCTCCTTTGGAAAGGAAATCGCAGCCGAGCTGTTTTCACGCAATGCCCGCAGTCGGCTGCCCTGCAAAAGGACAAGGCCCGCCAGCACGGCACACAGCGCCAGTACCAGACCCAGCAGCCATAGAATCAGTCTTTTTTCCCTCATGGGCGGCCTTTCCTCTCTTCGTTTCTTTTCTCCGGAGTTCTTAATTGCCTTGCGCGCCGTTGCTTTAAAATCCAATACGGCCCAGCACAATCACGCTTGCCGTCACCGCCCCGCCGAACATCAAGGCCAAAACGTCCCGGGCGGCGTATTTCAGGGGGTTCAGCTTCGTCCGCCCCTCGCCGCCGTGATAACAGCGGCACTCCATGGCAACCGCCAGCTCGTCCGCCCGGCGAAATGCACTGACGAACAAGGGCACCAAAATGGGAATCAGGGCCTTGGCCTTGTGAAACAGGTTGCCGCTTTCAAAATCCGCGCCCCGGGCCTTCTGGGCAGACATGATTTTATCAGTCTCTTCAATCAGTGTGGGAATAAAGCGCAGGGCAATAGACATCATCATTGCCAGCTCGTGAACCGGCACTTTTACCTTTTTCAGTCCGCCCATCAGCCTCTCCAGCCCGTCTGTCAGGCGGATGGGACTGGTGGTGTAGGTCAAAAGAAACGTTCCCATAATCAGCAGCATGATGCGCATTACCATCCGCACCGCCATGGCAAGTCCCTCCCGCGAGACGTGGAGCACGCCAAACCGGAACAGATCGTCGCCCGGGGTGAAAAACAGATTCAGAACGCCGGTGAACAGAATAATGAACAGCACCGGCTTCAAGCCCCGTACCAGCGCCCGGGCGCCTACCCGGGAGATACGGGCGCACCCAACAAACATAAGAATCATGATTCCGTAAGTCAGCACAGAGTCCGCCGCAAACAAACCCACGATATAAAAAAGCGTCAGCAAAAGCTTGGTTCTGGGGTCCAGCCGGTGGGCCACGGTGTTTCCCGGGAAATACTGCCCCAGGGTAATATCCTTCAGCATCCCTCCGCCCCCTTTCGCAGGGCCAGAAGTTGCCGCTCCAAATCTTCCACAGTGTAAACCGCAGGGTCCACCGCAAGGCCGCGGGCTTTCAGCGCCATGGCCACCCGGGTAATCTGGGGCACGTCCAGTCCGGCGGAGAGCAGCTCGTCCGCCCGTCCGAAGACCTCCTTGGGCGTTCCCTCCATCAGCACCCGGGCAGATTTTAAAACCAGCACGCGGTCTGCCGAGCGGGCCACCTCGTCCATGCTGTGGCTCACCATAATGACTGTGCCGTTTTTATTCCGATGATAGTCCCGGATGTTGGCCAGCAGATTTTCCCGTCCCGCGGGGTCCAGCCCCGCCGTAGGCTCGTCCAGAATCAACACCCTCGGCTCCATGGCCAGCACCCCCGCCAGCGCCACCCGGCGCTTCTGCCCGCCGGAAAGCTCAAAGGGGGACTTTTCCAACTGGTCGTCCCGAATGCCCACCAGCCGCGCGGCCTCCCGCACGCAGCGGTCCAGCGCGTCTCCGGTTTTGCCCATATTGGCGGGGCCGAAGGCAATATCCTTATAAACCGTCTCCTCAAACAACTGATACTCAGGATACTGAAACACCAGCCCCACCCGAAACCGCACGTCCCGAATTTTTTTCGGTTGGGCCCAGATGTCCTTCCCCTCCAGCAAAATCTGCCCGGAGGTGGGCCGCAGCAGCCCGTTGAGGTGCTGAATCAGGGTGGACTTTCCCGAGCCGGTGTGCCCGATGACGCCCAAAAATTCTCCGTCCGCCACGTCAAAGCTCATACTTTCCACGGCGCTGCGCTGAAAGGGTGTGCCAATCCCATAGGTATGGGTCAGATTGATGACCTTTAAAATCGGTTCCAATGCTCTGTTCCTTCCTGTCCTGTTTATCGCAGCACCGCCGCCACCGCGTCCGCGCATTCCTCCACGGTAATCGCGTCCAGCGGCAAGTCAAGCCCATCCTGACGCAGCCGATCCAGCAGGTCTACGGTGTCGGGCGCGGTCAGTCCCAGATTTCTCATCTCTGCCACCCGGGCAAAAATCTCCCGGGGCGGGCCGTCCATCACAAGCTCTCCCTCGTTCATCACCACCACCCGATCCGCGTCCTCCGCCTCGTTCATGTGATGGGTGATGAGCACCACGGTGATGCCCTTCTCCCGGTTCAGCCTGTGGGCGGTGGAAATCACTTCCCGCCGGCCCGTGGGGTCCAGCATGGCGGTGGCCTCGTCCAGAACAATACAGTCCGGCTCCATAGCGATGACCCCCGCGATGGCAATACGCTGCTTCTGCCCGCCGGAGAGAAGATGGGGCGCGTGCTGGGCAAAGTCCGCCATGCCCACCGCGCCCAAAGCCTCGTCCACCCGGCGGCGGATGTCCGCCGTGGGAACGCCGAGATTTTCCGGCGCAAAGGCCACGTCCTCTTCTACCACGTTGGACACGATCTGATTATCCGGGTTCTGAAATACCATGCCCACCCGGCGGCGGATGTCTAGCAGCCGATCCTCGTCGGCTGTGTCCATCCCCTCCACCAGCACCCGGCCCGCAGAGGGCAGGAGGATGGCGTTGAAGGTCTTGGCCAGCGTGGATTTCCCAGAGCCGTTGTGCCCCAGAATCACCACAAAGGAGCCTTTTTCAATCTTCAGGTCCACGCCCCGCAGGGCCTGCACCGCCTGCTCCCCCTCCTCCACCGCCGGGTAGAGGTATTGAAGCCACTCTGTCTCAAGAATCGTAGACATGTTTTTACTTCCAATCCTTATTCGCTGCACCAGCGCCCGGTGGCGCCGCAGGGAAGATACAGCCCCGTTCTGGTCACGGGAAGGCCCAGCTCGTCCCATGCGCACTTGCCGCCGTATTTTTCCTTCACCAAAATGCCCAATAAATATCCCAGCACCGACGGGGCAAGCCCCGTGGTATAGGAGTTAATCAGCATAAACAGCGGCTTTTCTGACAGCGCTCCGGCGCACAGCTTTACAAATTCGTACAGGTTTTCCTCCAGCTTCCAAACCTCGCCGCCGGGGCCGCGGCCATAGCTGGGCGGGTCCATAATAATGGCGTCGTAGGTCTTTCCCCGTCGGATTTCCCGCTCCACAAATTTGGCGCAGTCGTCCACAATCCAGCGGATGGGCGCGTCCGTAAGGCCGGAAAGCCGGGCGTTTTCCTTCGCCCAGGCCACCATTCCCTTCGCCGCGTCCACATGGCACACCTCGGCCCCCGCCTTGGCGCAGGCCACCGTGGCCCCGCCGGTATAGGCAAACAGGTTTAACACCCGGATGGGCCTTCCGGCATTTTTAATTTTTTCCATGGCAAAGTCCCAGTTGACCGCCTGCTCAGGAAACAGGCCCGTGTGCTTAAAGTTCATGGGCTTCACCTGAAAGGTCAGCTCCCCGTAATGCACCTGCCAGCTCTCCGGCAGCTTTCCTTTTTCCCAGTGCCCGCCGCCGGTCTGGGAGCGAAGATACCGCCCGTCGGCTTTTTTCCAGCCGGGATAGGCACGATCCGTCTCCCAGATGGCCTGGGGGTCCGGGCGCACCAAGAGCTGCCTGTCCCAGCGCTCCAGCTTTTCGCCGCCGCTGCAGTCCAGCAATTCATAATCCCGCCAGCTCTCCGCAATCCACATAGTGGTTCCTCCGTTTTTTCCTTTAGTTCTCAATCGTATTATTATACTTCAAAAAGCGCCGCCCCGTCAATCAAGGATTTCACCCGGCGCAGGCAGCTTTGACGCTTTGGATGAAGGAAAAGGGCCTTGACTTTTCAAAAAACCGTGTTAAAATTATCTCCAATATATACTGTAATATATAAAAGGCAGTGACGGAGAGGACGAAAACGCGAACCTTTCAGAGAGCCGGCGGCTGGTGCGAGCCGGTGGGAAACCGTTTTCAGTGTCTATGGCTCCCGAGCCGAAAGGGCGAACCCGCAAAGGGACAGGTCTTTCCGTGTCGCCGCGTTAAGGCAGAGGGCTTGTTGGAGCCTGTGAGTGGCGCGTTTTAAGGCGCGCAATTTGAGTGGTACCGCGGAAGTGAGTGACTTTCGTCTCAAAGGATGCTTTGAGGCGGGGGTCTTTTTCTTTTGCCCCAAGGCATCACACTGAAAGGAGTTCAACAGTATGAGCAAGCAGAATATCGAAACCGTCTGCGTCCAGGGGGGCTACACTCCCGGCAATGGCGAGCCCCGGCAAATTCCCATCGTCCAGTCCACCACCTTTAAATACGCCACCTCCGAGGATATGGGCAAGCTTTTCGATCTGGAAGCCAACGGCTATTTTTATTCCCGGCTGCAAAACCCCACCAACGATTACGTTGCGGCTAAAATTGCCGCACTGGAGGGCGGCACGGCAGCGATGCTTACCTCTTCCGGTCAGGCGGCCAATTTCTACGCCCTGTTCAACATTGCCTCCTGCGGGGACCACATTGTCTCCTCCTCCAGCATTTACGGCGGCACCTTCAATCTCATTTCCGTCACCATGGCAAAAATGGGCGTAGAGTGCACCTTTGTCTCCCCGGACTGCACCGAGGAGGAGCTGAATGCCGCTTTTCAGCCCAACACCAAATGCGTGTTCGGCGAAACCATTGCAAACCCGGCTCTGACAGTGCTGGACATTGAAAAATTTGCGCAGGCGGCTCACAGCCATGGCGTTCCCCTGATTGTGGACAACACCTTCCCCACCCCCATTAACTGCCGTCCCTTTGAGTGGGGTGTTGACATTGTAACCCACTCCACCACCAAATATATGGATGGCCATGGCGTAGCCGTGGGCGGCGCCATCGTGGACTCCGGCAAGTTTGACTGGCTGGCCCACGCTGAAAAATTCCCCGGCCTGTGCACCCCGGACGACAGCTACCACGGCATCACCTATGCCGAGAAATTTGGCATAGGGGGTGCATTCATTACCAAATGCACCGCACAGCTTATGCGGGATTTAGGCTCCATCCAGTCCCCCCAGCACGCGTTCTATCTGAATTTGGGCCTTGAAAGCCTTCATGTCCGCATGGCCCGCCACTGCGAAAACGGTCAGGCCGTGGCGGAGTTTCTGGCGAAGCATCCCAAGATCGCTTCTGTCAGCTACTGCGGCCTAAGCGATGACAAGTACCACGCTTTGGCCCAAAAATACCTGCCCCACGGCTCCTGCGGCGTGGTATCCTTTGAGCTGAAAGGCGGACGCGCCGCCGCCGGGGAATTTATGAAGCATCTGAAGCTTGCGGCCATCGAAACCCACGTGGCAGACGCCCGCACCTGCTGCCTGAACCCCGCCAGCTCCACCCACCGCCAAATGACGGACGCGCAGCTTCAGGCGGCAGGCGTTCCTGCCGGACTTGTGCGAATCAGCTGCGGCCTTGAGAGTAAAGAAGACCTGATCGAAGATATCGCACAGGCGCTGGAGCAGGTGAACGCGTGAGCGCTTCCCCCGCTTTGAAAGGAGACACCGGTTTTGCCTATTAAAATACCCAACGAATTGCCCGCCACCAGCACGCTGACGCGGGAAAACATTTTTGTCATGACGGAAAAGCGCGCCATCATGCAGGATATCCGTCCCCTGCAACTTCTTTTGCTGAATCTGATGCCCAACAAGGTGGCGACGGAAACGCAACTGGCCCGTGTTTTGGGCAATACTCCGCTCCAGATTGAGCTGGAGCTGATTGCCCCGTCGGGTCATGTTCCCAAAAATACGCCGCAGGAGCATATGCTGTCCTTTTACAAAACCTTTGACGAGGTACGTGACCGGGACTTTGACGGCCTGATTATCACCGGCGCGCCTGTGGAGAACAAGCCTTTTGAAGAGGTGAACTACTGGCCGGAGCTGTGCGAAATCATGGAGTGGAGCAAGGCGCACGTCCATTCCACGCTCCACATCTGCTGGGGCGCGCAGGCAGGGCTTTATTATCACTACGGAATCCCCAAGCGCCCCCTGCCGGAAAAGCTGTTCGGCGTATTCCCCCACACGGTGGAGGAGCAGGGCTTCATCCTCTTTCGGGGGTTTGACGACGTGTTCTGTGTGCCCCATTCCCGCCACACCACCGTGGACAGGGCCGATATCGAAGCGGTGCCGTCGCTGAAAATTCTGGCCTCGTCGCCGGAGGCGGGAATTTACGCCGTAAAAACCGACGGAGGCCGTCAGATTTTCCTGATGGGCCACGCGGAATACGACCGGGATACGCTGAAAAACGAATACGACCGGGACGTATCCATGGGCGCTGCCCTCCACCTCCCGAAACACTATTTTCCCAACGACGACCCCACCCAATCTCCGGTGGTCACATGGCGCTCCTGCGCCAATCTGCTGTATACCAACTGGCTGAATTACAACGTATACCAGACCGTACCCTACGATATCCGGGACATCCGGCTGGGCAAGCGGACACAGGAGAACGAAATTTAATGAGCAAACCGCCCCGCCGTTGATCGGCGGGGCGGTTTTTTTATTTCACGACCACGTTTTCTTCGCCAAGTGTCTCCTTCGCCTCCTGTAACAGAGCACGGTGGAGCAGCACCTGCGTGCCAAACACCTTTCGTGTGTCCGCCATCACCAGCTTCACCGGCGTGCTGCCGGGGAACATCTGAAACACCAGCTTCATGTGGCGCAGCTCCGGGCTGTCCTTCCCGGAAAATTTCAGGTACAGGGCGCCGCCCTCGACTGTCTTCCCCTCCCGGCGCTCCGGGACAGGGTCCGGCGGCAACGCGCCGCCACCCAGCGGGGCAGCAGAGTCACACATGAGCTGGGGGGCTTTTTCATCCCGGACGGAGAGCTTTCCCCGCACCACCACCGCCTGATTTTCCTGCAAGCAGGGACCGCAGCTCTCCAAGGTTCTAGCAAAGCACAAAAGCTCGATGGCGGCGGTGTCGTCCTCCACGGTAACATAGGCCATGAGGGAATTATTTTTCGTGGTCTTCGTCTTGCTGGAGGTCACCACCCCCGCAATGCATACCCGCTGCCCGTCCGCAAAGCGGGTGGGACCGCCTTCCTGCGAAAAATCGTCCAGAATGGAAGCTATGGAGGGCGCATTCAGCCGCTTCACCTCGTCCCGGTACTGATCCATGGGATGACCGGAAAGGTAAAGCCCGGTCGTCTCCTTCTCCATGTTCATCAGCTCCTGCCGGGTAAACTCCGGAATATCCGGCAGGTGCATTTCCTTTACAGGCTTCGGCTTATCATCATTCCCTGCCGCCATGGAAAAGAAATCAATTTGTCCCTCCACGTTCTGGCGGCTGGCGCTGGCCACAGAGTCCATCACCGTCTCGTAAACCTTGAGCAGTTGGGAGCGCTTTGCCCCAAAGCCGTCAAACGCGCCGGAACGAATGAGATTCTCCATCGCCCGCTTGTTCATGTCGCTTCCGTTCATCCGCCCGCAAAAATCGCTGAGGGAAACAAAGGGCCGCTCCTCCCGTTCCCGCATGACGGCCTGAATAAAGCCCCGCCCGATGTTTTTCACCGCAGCCAAGCCAAACCGAATGCCCCCCTCCTCCACGGTGAAGGTATCGCAGGAGCAGTTGATATCCGGCGGCAGAAGCTTGATGCCCCAGTCCCGACATTCGGTGATATAGCCCGCGATTTTGGCAGAGTTGTCCAATACGCTTGTAAGCAGTGCGGCCATATACTCCTTCGTAAAGTGCCGCTTGAAGTACGCCGTCTGATAGGCCACCACCGCATAAGATACGGAATGGGCCTTGTTGAAGGCATAGTGCGCAAAGTCATAGATATCCTGATAAATCGCTTCTGCCGCCGCCTCCGGAATTCCGTTTGCCACGCAGCCGGAAATATTCCGCTCCTGCTCGCCGTGGATAAACGCGTCCTTTTCCCGGGCAATCTGGGCGGCCTTCTTCTTGGAGATGGCCCGGCGCACCATGTCCGCCTGTCCCAGAGAATACCCCGCCAGACGGCGGAAAATTTCAATTACCTGCTCCTGATATAGAATACAGCCATAGGTGTTGGAGAGGATCGGCTCCAAGGACGGATGGAGATAGGATATCCGCTTGGGGTTCTGGGCACAGGCGATAAACTTCGGAATGGAGTCCATGGGGCCGGGACGGTACAGGGCAATAATAGAGGAAATATCCTCCATATTGTGTGGCTTCAGCCCCACGCACACGCCGGTCATCCCGGCGGATTCCATCTGGAACACGCCGATGGTCTTCCCCTGCCCCAGCATTTCATAGGTGGCGGCATCGTCCTCCGGGATATCCTCCAACCGAAATCCCGGACGCTCCGCCTCCACCATCTTCACCGCGTCGTCCAGCACCGTCAGGTTTCTCAACCCCAGAAAGTCCATTTTGAGAAGACCCAGCTCTTCCAGCGTGGTCATGATGTACTGGCACACCACCGCATCGTCGTTTTTCGCAAGCGGGACGTATTCGTACACGGGCCGCTTCGTAATCACCACGCCTGCGGCGTGGGTGGAAGCGTTGCGAGGCATCCCTTCCAGCTTTTTCGCCGTGTCGATGAGAATTTTCACATTTTCGTCGCCCTCGTACAGATCACTGAGGGGCTTTGAAAGCCGCAGTGCGTCCTTGAGGGTGATGTGCGGTGTAAAGGGCACCTGCTTTGCAATATTGTCCACCTCGGCATAGGGCATCCCAAGCACTCGCCCCACATCCCGAATCACGCCGCGGGCCGCCATGGTGCCGAATGTAACGATCTGTGCCACGTGGTCGTCGCCGTATTTACGGCGCACGTACTCTACCACCTCGCCCCGGCGTACATCGCCGAAGTCCATATCAATATCCGGCATGCTGACCCGCTCCGGGTTCAAAAACCGCTCGAAATACAGGCCAAAGCGCATCGGCTCCACGTCCGTGATGCCAAGGCAATAGCTAACAAGACTTCCGGCGGCACTGCCGCGCCCCGGCCCTACGGGGATTCCGACCTCCCGCGCATAGCGCACAAAATCGGAAACAATCAGAAAATAGTCCGTAAAGCCCATCTTCTCAATCATTTCCAGCTCATAGTCAAGCTGTTCCCGGTATTCGGGGTGTTCCCCGCCGTACCGCTGGGCAAAGCCCGTGTCGCACAGCTCTTTGATGTAGGTATACGCGTCATAGCCCTCCGGAAGATGAAATTCCGGAAGCTGATATTTTCCGAATTCAAATTCCAGATTGCACCGCTCCGCGATTTTCCCGGTATTGTCCACCGCGTCCTCATACCCCTCAAACAGGGTGCGCATCTCCTCCTCGGACCGGAGGTAGAAATTCCGCGGCTCATAACGCATCCGGTTTTCGTCGGACAAAAGCTTTCCCGTCTGGATGCACAGCAGCACATCATGGGCCTCCGCGTCTTCTTTGCGGAGATAGTGTGCGTCGTTGGTGCAGACCATGGGCAGGCCTGTCTCCTTGTGGAGCTTCAAAATCCCCCGGTTCACCGTCTGCTGGTCGGGAATGCCATGATCCTGAATTTCCAGATAAAAGCGGTCCGGGCCAAACAACTCGGCCATTTCCAGCGCCACGGCTTTGGCTGTTTCATACTCTCCGTTGCGTATCCGCCGGGGAATTTCTCCCGCAAGGCAGGCGGACAGGGCGATCAATCCCCCGTGGTGCTCCCGCAGCAGCTCCATATCAATCCGGGGCTTGATGTAAAACCCCTCCGTCCACGCCATGGACACCATGTAAGACAGGTTGCGATACCCCTCCTCGTTTTCGCACAGCAGCACCAGATGGCGGCTTTCCGCGTCAAATTCGTGCTGCTTTTGAAGGCGGGTCCTGCCTCTGGGGGCCACGTAGACCTCGCAGCCGATGATGGGCTTGATGCCCGCGTCCTTGCAGGCACGATAAAAGTCAATCGCACCGTACATCACCCCGTGGTCGGTGATGGCACAGGCGGTTTGGCCCATCCCCTTCAGAACAGCCGGCAGCTCCTTGATGCGGCAGGCCCCGTCCAGCAGACTGAACTCCGTATGAACATGTAAATGGGCAAAGGACATAGGTCGCTCCTGTTCTTTCATATTGGCTTTTCCGGCGGCAGAGCCGCGCTCGGCGCGCAGAATTCAGTTCCTCTCTCGTTCTGCCAGCATTTCTTCAAGAATCTCCACCGCCGTGACAATCATGTTGTCGCAGTGGGCCGTGACGCCCAGCCGCAGGGCGGCGGGGTTTTTCTCGTTGGGCTGGGGATGGGCTGCCAGCAGATCTGCACAGCGGGTCAGTCCGAAAACCTCCTCAAACCGGCGGCGAAATTCCTTTACGGCGGCATAGGTCCGCTTTTTCCCCTCTGTGTCCGCGCCGTCCGTGTGGGGCGCAAGCCACCCAAGCACCAGCACCCCGCCGCTGACGGCGCCGCACAGCTCCCCGTGGCTTCCGCCCACGCCGCCGCCAAACCCGCCCCCGGCGGCGGCAATCACCGTCTCCGGAATCTTCAGCAAATCCGCAAACGCCAGCGCCACCGCCTGCGCGCAGTTATAGCCCGCTTTGTGATATTGATACGCCGCCTCGCACCGATCCATCGTAAAAGTTCCCCTTTATCCTGTCTTATCGGGCCTTGGACGCCCGACGTTCCAATTCCTCGTAAAACCGCCCCAGATGAATGCCATCGACCAGCCCATGGTGGGCCAGAATCGTCACGGGCAGGCTCGTCCGCCCGTTTTCCTCCGTCCATTTCCCCCAGGAAATCCGCACGTTGCTAAATGCCGGGCTGGGCACCGGCAAAACCAAGTCTGTATATCGGAGCCAAGGTACGCACGAGACAAAAAAGAACTCCTCGTGTCCCTGCTCCTCCGCAATGGTCCCTCCATATTTGGCAGTCTCCAGCGCCGTGCGTCCCGTCTCCAAAAACTCCGAAAAGGGCAGCGCCGTGTCCAGTGTGCAGTAGGCATAGGCCCCGTCGGGCTTTGCCACAGTGCAGGAACAGCGGCAGCTTCTGTACTCAACCACGCGTCCCTCTTCAATCCGCCGACGAAGCTCCGGCACGGCGTTGGCCGCCGCCATCCCCTCGTAGGTCAGCGAAAGGAAAAAAGGTGTTCCGTCCTTTCGGATTCTCTCCATAAGGGCGGTGATATCCACCTGACAGGTCACTCCCACATAGGGGTTTGCCATGGCTGAAAAATAGGCAAACTGCTCCCGCCGGGGATCCCCGGTCATATCCACAATATGTTTATTCATCTCGTTCTCCCCTATTATCAGGGCCGCCGACAGCACAACAGGCCGTCTAGATTATTTAGGCGGCTCGCCCCGCAGCTCTCTTGCCAGCCCCGTCAGCTTGCGCAGACGGTGGTTCAGACAGGATTTCGTCACCGGCGGGTCTAAACTGTCCGCCAGCTCCGAAAGGCTCAGCTCCGGTTTTTCCAGCCGGGCCAGCGCCGTTTTGCGCAGCTTGTCCGGAAGCTGCTCCAAAAGGCCCGCATCCATCAGGCGGCGAATGGCCTCCGCCTGCTCCAGCGCCGCGTCCACCGACTTGTCAAGATTTGCGTTGTCGCAATTCAGCCGTCGGTTTACGCTGTTGCGCAGGTCTTTTTCCATTTTCGCGCTCATCACGCTCATAGCTGCCACCGGCGCGCCGATCAGTGTCAAAAAGTCCTCAATCTGATCGCTCTGCTTAAAGTAGGTGATGTAGCTCCCGTTGCGGCTCAGGCTCTTGGGTGGAAAGCCGTTGTCCCGCAGCAATGCTTCCAGCTCCCGGCTCACCTGCAAATGAGAAGTCGCCAGCTCCAGATGATACCGCTTCAGCGGGTCCGTAACACTTCCCCCGGCAAAAAACACGCCCCGCAGAAACGAAGCCCGGCAGCACTCCTCCTCCAGCAGACCAAAGTTGATGTGCAGCACCATGTTCTGCTCCGGCGAAAAGCCCAGTGCGTCAATAATCCCGTCCAGCTTGCTGCGTTCGGTCATCTGAAACACCAATTTTCCCTGTGCGTCCAGTTCCGGCTTCCTGTCAAACCGAATCCGAAAGGCACGATGAAACAGCCGGGGCAGCCTTGCGGCAAGGTTTGGGTTTTCCGTGACAATGCGGATTTCTCCGGAGTGAAAGGTGTTGCAGTAAAGCAGAATGCCGTAAGCCTCGGCCAAAGCACAGCAATGCTTTTGAACCTCCAGCCGGCACAGCTCGTTTTTCGCGTCATAGGAAAAGGACATCCCGCTCACCTCTTTACTCTTTTGCATGCTCCGCACGGTAAAAATCTCCCCCTGTGGCAAACCTGCCCTCCGCAATGCGGACGCTGCGCTCCGCGTGGAGCAAAATCAGTTCCCGGGCAAGGCTTGCCGGGTCGTGGCGCACAAAGCCGTCCGCCACCGTGGCCACGGGCCGGTTGACCAGCTCCACGCCAAGGGCCGCGCACCGCTCTCTGTCGCGGCAGATAGGCTCCGCCCCTTCCTGTTCGTACCGCTGGGCAACGCTTCGGGGAATGGGCGAGGCGTTGGTCAGACATAAATCAAACAGCCCCGGCGCCGAGTGCTTGAACAGGGCCGCGATGTGGTCCGCCACGGTATAGCCCTCTGTTTCCCCCTCCTGTGTCATCACGTTGCAGACGTAGACTTTTAATCCGTTTGCTTTCCGGATAGCATCCACAATACCGTCCACCAGCAGATTTGGAATGATGCTGGTATACAGGCTTCCCGGCCCCAGCACCACCATGTCCGCCTGTAAAATGGCTTCCACGGCCTCGGGCAAGGCAGGCGGACGCTCCGGCAGAAGCCGAACCCGGCGGATGCGGCAGTCCTGCTCTTTTTTGCAGTAAGAAATTTTCGATTCTCCCACCACACGCACGCCGTTTTCAAACTCCGCCTCCAACTGCACGTTGGCATTGGTGACGGGCAGCACCCGCCCCGTAATTGCCAGCACCTCGCTCATCCGGCTCACCGCCGCGTCAAAGGAGGGGGAAATGCCGTTCAGCGCCGCCAGAAACAGGTTTCCGAAGCTCTGCCCGGCAAGCACTCCCTCCGAAAAGCGATAATGTAATAGCTCCGCCATCAGCGGCTCCGTGTTGGCCAGCGCTTCAAGACAGTTGCGGATATCCCCCGGAGGCGGCATCCGCAAATCGCTGCGCAGCGCCCCGGAGCCGCCACCGTCATCCGCCACAGTGACGATGGCGGTGATATTTTCCGTATATTGCTTCAGCCCCCGAAGCATGTTGGAAAGGCCGTGTCCGCCGCCAATGACGGCAATTTTCGGTCCCCGCGCTCTGGGAGGACGGTAGAGCGTGTGTTGATTTTCCATGGCTTCCCTTTCACCCCGGGCCTGTCAGCCCTTGGGCATGTCCCGATGATACTCCGTCACGGGGTAGCCCAACTGACGGACAAAGCCCGTCAGCGCATGGGCCACGGCCACGGAGCGGTGCCGTCCGCCGGTGCAGCCCACCGACACGGTGAGGCTGGTTTTCCCCTCCCCGGCATACAGCGGCAGTGTCAGCGCCAGCAAATCCTTCAGTTTATCGAGAAATTCTCTCGCCTGACGGAAGGAAAACACATAGCCGGAAACATCCTTGTCCAGCCCCGTCTTTTCCCGCAGTTCCTCAATATAAAATGGGTTTGGCAAAAATCGCACGTCCAGCACCAAATCGGCCTCCAGCGGCAGACCATACTTAAATCCGAAGGAGGTCACCGCAACGGTCATCCCCGTCTTCTCGTCCTTTTCGCTGAAAAGACGCAGAAGCTCGGCCCGAAGCTGCGCAGTAGACAGGCTGCTGGTATCAATCACATAGTCCGCCTGCTCCTTCACGGGACGCATTACCTCAATTTCACGGCGAACCGCTTCTTCCAGCGTGTCCGTCCCCCCGCTGAGGGGATGACGGCGGCGCGTCTCCTTATACCGCTTGATAACTGCCTCCGGCGAAGCCTGCAAAAACAGCATTCTGCACACGCCGCCCATACCCCGCAGTTTTTCCAGTACGTCGAACAGTTCGGTAAAAGAGTCCGAGGTCCGCACATCATACACCAGCGCCACCCGGTCATACCGTCCGTTGCCCCCCGCGCAGAATTCCGCAAATTTCAAAATCATGGCCGCAGGCATATTGTCCACGATATAAAAGCCCAAGTCCTCCAAAAAGGAGGCGGCCTTGCTCTTCCCTGCCCCGGACAGGCCGGAAATAATCAAAATTTCCATGCAATCACCCGCTTCTCTCTCCCGCGCGGCACTCACCGCACAATTTTAACCTCCGGTTCCAGCCGAATGCTGGAAAGTTCCTCCACCCGCTCCTGAATCTGACGAATCAGCTCCGTCACGTCGGCAAAGGTGGCGTTCCCCCGGTTGACCACAAAGCCCGCGTGCTTCTCGCTTACCTGCGCGCCGCCGACTCGCAGTCCCTTCAAGCCGCATTGGTCAATCAGCGTCCCCGCGTAAGCGCCCACCGGACGCTTAAAGGTGCTTCCCGCGCTGGGCAGTTCCAAGGGCTGGCTGGCCCTGCGTCTTCCTTTCAAGTCGTCCATCCTCGCCCGTATTTGGGCCGGGTCGCCGGGCGACAGGCGGAAGACGGCGTATAAAACCACCCAGTCCGGGTGGTCGGTCAGCACGCTGTGGCGATAGCCAAAGCCCAGTTCCTCCGCCGAGAGGTACTTCACGCCCTCCTTCGGGTCCAGCAGAGCAGCTCCGGCCACCACCTGCTTCATCTCCCCGCCGTAGGCCCCGGCGTTCATGCATAAGGCGCCCCCCACTGCACCGGGGATTCCGTGGGCAAACTCCAATCCCGTAAGGCCCTGCTTTTGCGCAAAGTCCGCCAGCCGCGCCAGAGACGTTCCTGCCTCGGCCATCAGTTCGTTTTCTCCCGCTCCCAGCTCCAGCCGGTTCAGCCCGGCAGTGGTGTCAATCACCAGCCGGTTCAGCCCTTCATCAGGCACCAGCAGATTTGTTCCGTTTCCCATCACCAGCGGCCGCGCGCCGCAGCTTAGAGCAAAGTCACACAGCAGCACCATCTGCTCCCCACTGCGGGGAAAGGCCATGCGCCTTGCCGGTCCGCCGATGTGAAAGGAGGTGTGGCGGCTCATCGCCTCATCGTTTTTTATTGTAAGGTCCGGCAGATAGTCCGCCGCCCATTTGTCCAGCTCTTCCGCCCAATCCATACGGCTCCCCCTCAAAAATTCAGATTACCCGGCCCAGCAGCGCCGCGCCAATCATTCCCGCATCGTTGCCAAGCTCAGCCCGGACCACGGATACCTTTCCGCCGCAGCGGGCGGCATAGCTCTCCCGGTTCACAATTTCCCGCAAAGGAGCAAGCAGAAGCTCCTCCTCCGCCTCTCCGATTCCGCCGCCGATGGCAAGCACCTCCGGCTGCAAAATGTTCAGAAGGTTTACAATCCCCGCCGCCAGATATGAAACAAAGGTTCCGCACAGCGCCTTCGCCGACTTGTCGTCCCGCAGGGCTGCCCCAAAGACCGTCCTGCCGGTGACATTGGTTCCGCCACCGGATTCCGCCCACAAAAGGCTGGCTCTATCCCGTTCCATGGTTTCTCTCGTCATGCGAATCAGGCCGGTGGCAGAGGCGTATGTCTCCCAGCAGCCCCGCCGCCCGCAGGAGCAGGGTACGCCGTCCTTCTCTACCACCATATGCCCCACCTCGCCCGCCATTCCTCCGGCAGAGTAGAGCTTCCCGTTCAAAATAAAGCCGCCGCCGATGCCGGTGCCAAGAGTCACCACGGCAAAATTTTTTGTTCCCCGCCCCGCGCCGCAAAAATATTCGCCCACGGCGGCGCAGTTGGCGTCGTTCTCCAGCAGCACGGGAACGTCCAGATAGCTCCGGAATAGCTGGGCAAGCGGGACGTTTTTCATGGGAATATTGCAGGTGTAAAGCACCTGCCCCGCCATAGCCGCACCCGGAATGCCCATGCCCACATATTCAAGGCTTTCCGGATTTACGCCCCCATCCCGGGCCGCCTGCACGGCCAGAGACGCAAGCGTTTTTGCAAAACCCTCGTCTCCTTGGAATTCACCCAGCGGAATTTTGCGCACAGCCAGCAGGCGGCCCGTTTCATCCACAAGACCGGCCCGCAGGTTTGTTCCGCCCACGTCCACACCAATGTGCATCTTACTGCGCTCCCCGGTCCGCCCGTTCATCCACCCGACGGACCAACTCCTCCGCCGCATTGTAGCCGAAGCGGCGGTGACGATTGTTCATGGCCGCCACCTCCACAATGCTGGCCAGATTCCGTCCGGGCCGCACGGGGATGTTGACACAGGGCACTTGCAAATCCAGAATTTCCAGATAGTGATCCTCCAGCCCCAGCCGGTCGTAAACCCGGCTGCTGTCCCACTGCTCCAGCTCCACCACCAAATCAATCTGGGCCTCTTCCTTGATTGCCCGCATTCCAAACAGCTGCCGCACATCGATTACGCCGATGCCCCGCAGTTCAATGTAATGCCGGATCATTTCCGGCGCCGTGCCAATCAGCTCGTTGGAAATGCGCCGAATGTCCACAGAATCGTCTGCCACCAGCCGGTGTCCCCGCATAATCAGCTCGATAGCCGTCTCGCTCTTTCCAATGCCGGAGTCCCCGGTAAGCAGAATCCCCTCACCGTACACGTCCATCAAAACGCCGTGCCGCCCGATGCAGGGGGCCAGTCGGCGATTGAGAAACTCAATGGCGTGGGAGGTAAACTCCACCGTGGTTTCCGAGGTGCGCAGCAGCGTCCGTTCATATTCCCGGGCGCTTTCCTCGCACTCCGGAAAACAATCAAGATTCCGGGAAATCACCAGCGCCGGAATGTCGTAAAGAAACAGGTCGTCAAATGCCTTTTTCCGCTCCTGTGCGCTCAGGCCCTTCAGATACATGACCTCCGCCTTGCCGATTACCTGAAGGCGGCGGGGGTCAAAATAATCATAGAAGCCCAAAAATTGAAGTCCCGGCCGGTTCACGTCCGTAATGGTAAGAACCGCCTCTTCGTAATCGCTTCCCCGATTGATCAGCTGCAAATCAAAGGCAGCCGCAAACTCCGTCATTTTCAGTCCGTTCGCCGTCATAAGCGCCAGTCTCCTTCCGGGGCGGCCGTCAGGCGCCACCCTTCGGTGTTTTCAGTTCGCAGACGCACAGCGCCGCGGCGGTATCAATTGGTATTTTTATCATAACCGCTTTTTGCCTTTTATTATAACGTATATGCCTGTTTTTCGCAACTGTTTCACCCGGGCCGCCCCTGTTTAATATTTTTGAATATTTTTTAAGATTTCCCCTTGCTTTTTATGTTTTCATCTGTTAAAATATCGTTTGTGCCTGTGAAGAGCAGGTTTGATTTCCCAACAGCAAGGAGGTGCAACGGATGGCTAAGTGCGAATTTTGCGATAAGGGTGTCACCTTCGGAATTCAGGTGTCTCACTCCCACAGACGTTCCAATCGTCCCTGGAAGCCCAACGTAAAGCGTGTCAAAGCAGTTGTGAACGGTACGCCGCGCCATGTATATGTTTGTACCCGGTGTCTGCGTTCCGGCAAAGTTACCAGAGCGGTCTGATATGAGAACTAACTCCCGAACCAAACTGTTCGGGAGTTATTTTTTATAGTCTTAAAAATGTTGTGACCACGGGCAATGTTTGTCCGCGGTCACATTTTTACTGTATATTACATCCAGTCGTAGCCCAGCTCGTCTTTTTTGGAGCGGCCCATCAGCTCCGCCACCACATCCCGGACGTCCCTGCCCCGGTAAAGTATCTGATAGGCGCGGTCACAGATGGGCATTTCCACTCCGGCCCGCTGACTCAGCTGATGGACGCTTTCGGCGGCATAGTAGCCCTCCACCACAGCGCCCACCGCTTCCATGGCCTCCTCGGCGGTCTTTCCCTGGCCGATGAGGATACCCGCCCGGCGGTTTCGGGAGTGCATGGAGGTGCAGGTGACAATTAAATCTCCCATCCCAGCAAGGCCCGCGAAGGTCTGGCGGCGTCCTCCCAGCATCTCGCCCAGCCGGGCGATTTCCGCCATGGCCCGGGTCATGAGAAGCGCCTTGGTGTTGTCCTGATAGCCCATTCCGTCGCAGATGCCGCAGCTTAGGGCCACCACGTTTTTCAGCGCGCCGCCCAACTCAACACCCACGATGTCCGGGCTGGTATACACCCGGAAATTTTGGTTCATAAACGCATCCTGCACCAGCTTCACGGCCTCACCATTCTCCCCTGCGGCCACACAGCCGGTGGGCAGACGAAGGCTCACTTCTTCCGCGTGGGAGGGGCCTGACAGGGCCGTCACAGGGAAGCGATCTCCCGTCTCCTCCCGCACAAGCTGGCTCATGCGCAGATTCGTATCCCGCTCAATGCCCTTGGACACGCTGACCAGCACCGTGCCCTCTTTCAGGAACGGCACAGCAGGGCGGAGATTGCTCCGCACGGCATAGGACGGCGAGGCGGACACCACAATTTCAGCCCCCTCCACGCAGCGAATTTCTCCGCTGAATTTCAGCGCGGCGGGAAGCTCCGCGTCAGGCAGAGCCGGGTTTTTTCGATTCTTTTCCATCAGCTCCGCTTTTCCCGGACTGTGGGACCAGAGGGTTACGTCGTGTCCGTTATCGCACAGCACCATGGCCAGAGCCGTACCCCAGCCGCCGCTGCCTAAAACCACTGCCTTCATATCCAAATCCCGCTTTCTGTGGAAATTTTCCGGGGCAGCGCCCCTTTGAACTGCCCGCTATTGCTTTCGATGGAAGCTGAACTTACTCTCCTCGCCCCGAAGCAGCCGACGGATGTTGGCCCGATGCATATAGAGAATCAGCCCACCGATGGCCGCACTCAGAATTGTCAGCACTATGTCCTGATACAAAAAAATCGTGACCGTCGGGAAGGCAGCGGCAGCACACACGGAGCCGAGAGAGACATACCGCGTCAGCGCCGTTATCAGCAGAAATGCGCCCCAGGCAATCAGCGCCAGCCGCCAGTCGATCATAATCGCCACCGTGCCGCCGGAAAGGATGCCCTTGCCGCCCTTAAAATGGAACATACAGGGAAACATATGCCCGATCAGGCAGAACAGGCCCGCATAATACTTGCCGAACAGCGCCGTCTGCGCCTGAAAGTGCACAAAGAGCCAGCTGCCGATCAGCACCGCAAGCACCGCCTTGAGCACGTCCGTCAGAATGACCACAAAGGTCAGCGCCCCCCCAAAGGTGCGGTAAAAATTGGTCAGGCCCGCGTTGCCGCTGCCATGGGTGCGGATATCATCCTTCAGAATATACTTGGAAACGATCACCGCCCCGTTAAAGCAGCCCAGAAAATAAGCGATTACCGCAGCCAACACATAGCTTGCCATCGCGTCATTCCTCCCTGTCGCCCTTTTGCCGGATGGAGAGGATGATCGGCGTCCCCGACAGTCCAAACACGGCGCGAATTTGGTTTTCAAGATACCGCTGATAGGAAAAATGGAACAGGCTGGCGTCGTTGCAGAACACCACAAAATGGGGCGGGCGGATGCCCACCTGCGTCATATAGTAAATTTTCAGGCGGCGGCCCTTGTCAGAGGGGGGCTGCACCCGCGTCTGCGCGTCGGACAGGACATTATTCAGCATGCCCGTGGTGATACGCAGGGACGCCTGATTACTCACAGCCACAATCATCTCGAAAAGCTTGTTCACCCGCTGCCCCGTCAGGGCAGAGATAAACAGAATGGGTGCATAGGTCATATAGCCCAAATCCCGGCGAATGTCGGCAGTAAGGCGGTCCATGGTTTTGTCGTCCTTGTCCACCAAATCCCACTTATTCACTACGATGACTGCGGCTTTTCCTGCCTCGTGGGCCAGACCAGCCACCTTGGTGTCCTGCTCGGTCACGCCTTCGCGGCCGTCGATGAGAATGAGGCACACGTCACTGCGCTCAATAGCCATGGTGGCCCGCAAAACGCTGTACCGCTCGATATCTTCTTCCACCTTAGACCTTCTCCGCATGCCCGCCGTGTCGATAAAGATGAACTTTCCCTGCTCATTTTCAAAGGGAGAGTCGATGGCGTCCCGCGTGGTGCCCGCCACATCGCTGACGATGCTCCGCTCCTCCCCCAAAATCCGGTTTAAAAGCGAAGACTTGCCCACGTTGGGCTTGCCAATCAGCGCCACCTTGATGGAATCGGCGCCTTCCTCCTCATGCTCCTCCGCAGGGAAATGGGCCACGCAGGCGTCCAGCAGGTCGCCGGTGCCGTGACCGTGGACGGCGGAGACGGCGACGGGGTCCCCCATTCCCAGATTGTAGAATTCGTAAAAATCAGGATTCACAGCGCCGGTGGAGTCCATCTTGTTCACCGCCAGAACGATGGGCTTTCCGCTTTTAAGCAGCATATTCGCCACCTCGTGGTCCGAGGCGGTCAGTCCGGTCTTCACATCCGTCAAAAAGACGATGACCGTGGCGTGGTCGATGGCAAGCTGCGCCTGCTGGCGCATAAAGGTGAGAATCTGGTCGTCCGTCCGCGGCTCGATTCCGCCGGTGTCAATCAGTGTAAAGGTGCGGCCATTCCAGTCCGTTTCACCGTACACCCGATCCCGGGTAACGCCCGGCGTGTCCTCCACGATGGAGAGCCGACGGCCGATGAGCTTATTGAAAAGCATGGACTTGCCCACATTGGGCCGGCCCACAATAGCAACAATGGGTTTCATGGGTTACCTCCCGTTTCTATATATTCATGCCCAAAAACAGGGGCAAAATAAGCGGTGCTTCTATTTCCGTTTTCAAACAGTCAGATGGCTCTCAGCCAGTTTCGCCCGCAAAATGAAAACACATTCGTTCAGCAAAGATATTATGGTAAAATTTATATCTTCCAGCTAATCATACCATACATCTTAAAAAAGTACAGCGTTTTGATTTTCACCGGCAGCGCACAGCAAATCCACCGATAGGAAAATTTTCACCGGACACAAAACAAGGAGGAAAGAGCGCACTCTTTCCTCCCCATTTATGATGCAAACCTTATTTCGCAGCGTTCACGGCTGCGGACTTGACGACCTTGATGGTCCGGCCGTTGTAAGTGCCGCACTCCTTGCACATTCTGTGAGGCAGGTGCAGAGCACCGCATTTGGAACAGGCAACGAGGCCGGGGGTCGCCAGCTTCCAGGTGGAACTGCGGCGCTTGTCCCGTCTTGCCTTGGATACTTTTGTCTTGGGTACTGCCATGATGACACCTCCTTCAGATCAGCGGAGGGCCTTGACCTCCCCGCTCTGGTTACGTATTTATTGATTGCTCTCCAAAAGCTTTGCAAGGGCCGCAAGACGCGGATCCGCGTCCTTCTTGCAGCCGCAGGGACCGAGGTTCAGGTCGGCGCCGCAACGGGAGCAAAGTCCTTTGCAATCTTCAGAACACAAAAATTTGGCGTCCATTTCAAGAATGAACGCGGTGCGGGCCAGCTCGCCCACATCCACCTCGCCGTTTTCCAGTAAAACGATCTCGTCGTTTTCCCCGTTTTCCAGCTCCTCCGCCAGCAGGCAGGAGAAGTTTACTTCCTTGGGAACCCGGACAGGCTTCATACAACGGTCGCAGGAGGCGTCCAGCGTGGCAAATGCAGCCATGGAAAGTTCCAGCGCACCAGCGCTGTTGCGCACGCTTCCCTCCACTGCAACCGGCTCTTTCACGGGATACTGTCCGTTCAGTTCCGCGTCGGACAGATCCATGAAAAATTGAAAATCCAAAGATTTTCCGGGGAAATTCAAAATGGGTTTTAGGTCTAAACGCATAGTACACCTCGCAATGACACGAGCAATATTATAATGGATATCCAAAGACTTGTCAAATACTTTTTCAGATTTCCTTGCTTTTTTCCTAAAATCGGCTACAATGTGCCTATACCGATATTTGGAGGGTCCTATGCGGGAATTTACCATCAATAAAAATGATGCCGGACAGCGGCTGGACCGGTTCGCGGCCAAGGCCGCACCTGCCCTGCCCCCGGCTCTGGTGCAGAAATATATCCGTCTTAAGCGGATCAAGATCAACGGCAAGGGCGCAAAGCGGGAGATTCGACTGGAACTGGGCGATCTCGTGCAGATGTATGTCAACGATGAATTTTTTCAGGAGCCGGACACGGAGGAAGACAAGTTTCTCTCCGCTTTCCGCCCTCAGCTTGACATGATCTATGAGGACGAAAACCTTTTGCTTGTGAATAAACGCCCGGGTCTTGTGGTTCATGCCGATGAAACGGAAAAGGTGAACACGCTGGTCCACCACATTCAGGCATACCTTTATCAAAATCACGAGTGGAACCCGGCGGAGGAAAATTCCTTTGCCCCGGCCCTTTGCAATCGAATTGACCGCAACACCGGCGGCATTGTCATCGCCGCAAAAAACGCGGAGACGCTGCGGATTATCAACGACAAAATCCGCACCCACGAGCTGCGCAAAACCTATCTGTGCGTGGCGGTGGGAAATCCCCGGCCCGCCTCCGGAAAAATTGAGGGCTTTCTTTTAAAAGATGAACGAAAAAAAGAGGTCTCTTTCTACCACCGCCCCATCCCGGGCGGGCGCAGCGCCGTTACCTATTATGAGACGCTTCAGAAAAAGGGGGAGCTGGCTCTTGTCGAGTGCGAGCTTTTGACAGGCAGGACCCATCAAATCCGCGTCTCTATGGCGGAAATCGGCTGTCCCCTGCTGGGCGACGGCAAATATGGCAGGGGCGAGGTCAACCGGCGCTACGGAGAGCAAAAGCAGTGCCTTTGGTCTTATCAACTGGCGTTTGATTTTCAGTCGGATGCGGGGATTCTTGAGTACCTGCGGGGTAAGGTTTTGCGGGTAGAAAATATTCCATTCAAAAATCGCTATTTTCCTTGACTTTTCAGCGCCTTTTCGATACAATTTGTAATTGCCGAATTTCAACGAGAAAGGTTCCCCCTCAACAGAGAGAAGAGGCGTTTTTATTCTATTAATTGTAGAAACGGGGGAGGATAAATGTCCAAAGAGTTGATTCGCCTGCGGGACCTCTGCATGGCGTTTGACGACGAGCTTGTTCTCGATCACTTAAATCTCTACATCAATGACAAAGAATTCCTCACACTGCTTGGACCCAGCGGCTGTGGCAAGACCACAACGCTGCGTATCATCGGGGGTTTCACGACGCCAACGTCGGGAGATGTCCTGTTCGACGGTGTGAGGATTAATGACGTTCCGCCCTATCAGCGGCAGATTAACACGGTGTTCCAGAAATATGCTCTGTTTCCCAACATGAACGTGTTTGAAAACGTGGCCTTCGGGCTGCGGATGAAGCGTGTTCCCGACCCGGCAGACCCCTCCGGCAAGCGGACGGTGAAGCTGACGGAGCAGGAAATTAAGCGGCAGGTTCTGGAAATGCTGGAAACCGTCAGTCTTCTTGGCTTTGAGCATCGCAAGCCGGACGCCCTTTCCGGCGGCCAGCAGCAGCGGGTTGCCATTGCCCGGGCGCTGGTAAACCGGCCCAAGGTGCTGCTTCTGGACGAGCCTCTGGGCGCGCTGGATCTGAAGCTGCGCAAAGATATGCAGATCGAGCTGAAAAAGATTCAGCAGCAGGTGGGCATTACCTTTATATATGTTACCCACGATCAGGAGGAAGCCCTCACCATGTCCGACACCATCGTGGTGATGGACAAGGGCTCTATCCAGCAGATCGGCACGCCGGAGGATATCTACAACGAGCCGAAAAATGCCTTCGTGGCGGACTTTATCGGCGAATCCAACATTATCGACGGCGTGATGCCGGAAGACAATTTGGTGAAGCTGTACGGCAAAATCTTCCCCTGCGTGGACGGTGGCTTTGCGCCAAACGAGCCGGTGGACGTGGTGGTCCGTCCGGAGGATATCGATATTGTTCCCGTGGAGCAGGGCCAGATTGTGGGCACCGTCACCAACGTGACCTTCAAGGGGATGCAGTATGACATCATTGTGGACTTCCGCGGCTTCAAGTGGCTGATTCAAACCACGGATCACTCCCCTGTCGGCGCGAAAATCGGCGTGAAGATCGACCCCGAGGGGTTTCACATTATGAAGAAGAGCGCATACTCCGGAAAATTCGGAGATTATAGCTCTTACAGCGAAGAATACGACGAGCTGTCCGACGCGGAGGCGTTGGACGAGGAGGAGGATTCCGCGGGGGACGGCAGCCATGAGGAATAAAGGTCTGGCCATGCCGTATGTGGCATGGATGGCAATTTTTGTGGTGGCGCCCCTGATTCTGGTGCTGATTTACGCATTTCATAACGGCTCCGGCTTTACGCTGGAGAATTTCCGCGCCATGGGAACTTATGCGGCCGTGTTTGGCCGCTCCTTTCTTCTGGCAGCCATCGCCACTCTGATCTGCATTCTGATCGGCTACCCCGTGGCTTGGTTTCTGGCCCGGGAGGGTCCGGGTCTGCGGCGCATTGCCACAATTCTGATTATGCTGCCCATGTGGATGAACTTTCTGCTTCAAACCTACTCCTGGATGTCCATTTTGGAAAACACAGGGCTTTTGAACACCCTGTTTCAAAAAATCGGACTGATCGCTTTGGTGAACGGCCTGTTTGGAACAGATTTCGCCTACTTTCCCATGATCAACACCCGCGGGGCCATCGTGCTGGGCATGGTCTATAACTACCTGCCTTTTATGATTCTGCCCATTTTTACCGTGATTGAGAAGATCGACCCCCGGCTGATTGAGGCAGCACAGGACTTGGGCGCCAGCAGCGCCGTGGTCTTCCGCAGGCTGATTTTCCCCTTGTCGGTCCCGGGCGTTCTCTCCGGCGTGACCATGGTATTCGTTCCCTCGGTTGCCACCTTTGCCATCTCCCGCCTGCTTGGCGGCGGTATGGTGACGCTTCTGGGTGACTTGATTGAAACGCAGTTTTTAGGCGGGTCGTACAACCCCTATCTCGGCTCTGCCATCTCCCTTGTGATGATGGCCATTGTGCTGATCTCCATGGCCGTGATGAACCGCTTCGGCGAGGGCGAGGAGGAGGCGATGCTGCTGTGAGAAAAAACCACTTTGGCAACCGTCTTCTGATGGGACTGACCTTTCTGTTTCTCTACGCGCCAATTTTCGTGCTGATTTTCTTCTCCTTCAACGCCACAAAAAGCCGGACGGTGTGGGGCGGATTCTCCCTACAATGGTACATCCGCCTGTTTCAGGACGATGCGATTCTCAGCGCCCTGCGAACCACGCTGCTGGTCAGCGTGCTGGCGTCCCTCATCGCCATGGTGGCGGGGACCGCCGCCGCCATGGGCTTTGCGGCTATGAAGCGGCGCAGCCGCCACACGTTGATGTCCATTAACAACATTCCCCTGACCAACGCGGATATCGTCACCGGCGTGTCACTGTCTCTTTTGTTCATGCTGGCCATCGGGGCGTTTAACGCAACCGTGGGCAAGGCTGCGGGCATCACGCTGGTTAAGGGCTTCGGCACCATGCTGATCGCCCATGTGACCTTCGATATCCCTTATGTGATCCTGTCCGTTATGCCCCGTCTGCGGCAATTGGACCCCCATATCTACGAGGCGGCGCAGGATTTGGGCGCCCGGGGCTTTTACGCCTTTCGCAAGGTAATTCTCCCCGACCTGATGCCCGGCATCGTCAACGGAACCATCATCGCCTTCACCATGTCGGTGGACGATTTTGTGATTTCCTATTTCACGGCGGGCAACAAGGTTTCCACCCTTGCGATGGAGGTTTACTCCATGGCAAGGCGGAAAATCAGCCCGGAGATCAACGCCATTTCAACCATCATGTTCGTCTCGGTGCTGGCGCTTTTGATTATCGTGAACCTGCGTCAGTCCCGGCAGAACTCTGCCGTGCGGCGTCAACGCGCCGCCCTGACCCCAAAAACCTAAAGGCCCGGCGCTGCGCGCCGTTTGCCCCCATACTACAATTGCAAAGGAGAATATGAAGAATTGAAAAAGATCCTCTCTCTGGCTTTGGCAGCCCTTTCGGTCTGCGCCCTGCTCACCGCCTGCGGTGACTCCGCCGGTAAATATCCCAACGGCGAAATAAACGTGCTTAACTGGGGCGAGTATATCTCCAACGGACAGGACGAAACGCTGGACGTGATTGAAAAATTCCAGGAGGACACCGGCATTAAGGTGAACTACACCGTTTGCCCCGACAACGAAACGCTGTATGCCAACCTGAAGCAGGGAGACTCCTATGACGTAATTATCCCCTCCGACTATATGATCTCCCGTCTCATCTCCGAGGAGATGCTCCTGCCGCTGAACTTTGACAATATTCCCAACGCATCAGATGTGGACCCCAATTTTTTAAACCCCGCCTATGACCCGGACAATGCCTATTCCGTCCCCTATATGTGGGGCACCGTGGGCATCATCTACAATACGTCTATGGTGGACGAAGCCATTACCAGCTATCAGGCCCTGTTTGACACAAAATATGCGGGACAGGTCCTGATGATCAACAACTCCCGGGACGCCATCGGCGTGGCGCTGAAAACCCTTGGCTATTCCTATAACACCACCGACCCCGCCCAGATTGCCGAGGCCACGGACCTTCTGATTCAGCAGAAAAAGGACGGCATCGTTCAGGCCTACGTTATGGATGAAATTTTTGACAAGCTGGAGGGCGGCGAAGCCGCCATTGGCGTGTATTACGCGGGCGACTACCTCTCCATGCACGACAACAACGAGGACCTTGCCTTTGTGCTCCCCTCCGAGGGAAGCAACATCTTCACCGACGCCATGTGCATCCCCGTGGGTGCCGCCAATCAGGAGAACGCCGAGAAGTTCATCAACTTCATGTGCTCCACCGAGGTGGGCGTTGCCAACTGCGAGGCCATCGGCTATTCCACTCCTCTGATGAGCGTCAAGGAAGCGCTGGACGCGGAAATTACCGCCGACCCGGTAGCTTATCCTTCCGACGAGGTGCTGGCAAGCTATGAGGCGTTTTTGAATCTTCCTGAAGCCACCTTGAAGCTCTACGACTCCGAGTGGCTGCGGCTGAAAGCTTAAAAAAATCATTTAAAAGCGGCGGGGAAACCGGAATTCGGTTTCCCCGCCGACTGTATTCTCCAAAAAAACCGGTCCCATCCGGTTTTTTCGTTTTTGCCCTTGTAACGTCAAGGGCATACCGGTATAATAAACACACACAATTTAACACACAAAGGAGAATGCACAAATGGTAACAATCGGAACAACCTACCGCGAGGAGCAGGTCGTCACGGACGCGCTGACCGCCGCCGCCGCTGGATCCGGCGCGCTGCCGGTGTTTGGCACGCCGTTTATGGTGGCCCTGATGGAAACCGCCGCACTCAAGTGCTTGCAGCAGGGTCTTGAAGAGGGCAAGGGCAGCGTAGGCGTCCGTCTTGAAATCAGTCACGACGCGCCTACCCCCGTGGGCATGAAGGTTTGGGCGGAAGCAGAAGTCACCGCCGTTTCCGAAAACGGAAAAATGGTGGACTTCAAGGTCACGGCCGGGGACGAAAAAGGCCCCATCGGGAAGGGAATCCACACCCGCGCCGTCATCGACAACGCCCGCTTCCTTGCCAAATGCAACGCCAAGCTGGACAACTGAACCGCCGTCTTCCCCGCCCCCGCCAAAATTTGGCGGGGGCGGTTTTTTTTATCGTTTCATGCCCCGCTGCTCTTTGCAAAATGGCATTTTAAGGCAATTTGCACCTGTTCTTTCCCGGGGGTGCGGCTTTGTCAAGCTCAGCGGATGCGTTGATGCCGTTCCCTCACTCTTCCGTGCAGTATCGGGGAAATTCTCTTTATTGAATTTACGCCTGCGCCCGGTTATATTCTTCCATCTCCCGGATTCCACTAATAATCAACGCATCGGTCACCTCATAGGGGTAAACACGCACATCGATGCCTTTCAGCGCCTTTTCGGCCACCTTTTGCAGGTCGTCCTCCGTGGCGTGGATATCCGCAAGCTTCGTGGGCAGGCCAATGGATTTGCTGAACCGGAACACCTCGTCCCGCTCCTCATACTGCTTGTCAACGGTGAGCAGAACCAGAATTCCGTAGGCCACCACCTCTCCGTGGAGATGGTGAAACTCCTCTGTGGAGGGCAGAATCGTAAATCCGTTGTACACCGCGTGGGCAAGGCCCGTGGTGTAGTCCACCTGCACAAAGTTGGAAACCATACCGGTGGAGACGATAATGCCTAAAATCGTCTCCGTCAGCTCCGGAGTAACCGTGTTTGCTTCGCAGTCTTTCAGCGCCTGCTCTCCGTAAATCTTCAGGGGCTTTGCGCACATAGTGCTCAGGGCAATGCCCATGCCGTCGGAATGACGGGGCGTATGCCCACGGGAAGAGACGGTGCACTCGTAGTGCTTCGCCATGGTATCGCCAATTCCGGCCCAGAGATATTTGACGGGCGCTTCCGCGATAATTTGGGTGTTGATAAACACATGGTTTGCCGGAACCTTCGAGAAAGAGTATTCCCGCAGGCTTCCATCCGGATGGTAGAGGATGCCGAGACTGGTGTATGCAGCGCAGGTGGAAGCGATGGTGGGGAAGGTGAAGAAGGGCTTCCCTGCCCGCTGGGCCAATACCTTTGCGGTATCAATGGCCTTGCCGCCGCCCACGGCGAAAACCATGTCCGCGTCCTCCGTGTCGGGTGTCAGCCGTTCAATATTTTCAACAGAGGCCTCTCCCCCGTTCCACAGGCAGCGGATGACCTCCACGGAGGAGCCTTTCAGCGCGGAAACAATTTTCTCCTGCGCTGCGGCCATTGCCTTTTTGCCCCCAATCATTACCGCCTTTGTTCCGTAGGCAGCGCAAACCGTGGCAATCCCGTCATACGCGTCCGCGCCGATGGTATAGCTTGGAATCAGTGTTCTTTCCATTTTTATCTCTCCTTAACCCTTATAGCCCGGATTTTCAGCCAGGAACTTACGATTTTTGTAAACGCCCACAGTCAGCATGGGAACGATGACCACCGCAATGCCAAGATACCCGCAGTAGCCATAGCCGTATTTGATGATGTTGGTCAGTCCCGCGAAGGAAATGCCCATGGAAATTGCAATGATAGACGCGGCGATAATTCCGTTTTTCACAGCAGGATTCTGAATTCCCTTGAAAACAGAGACATTCTCAAACTTAGCCACAAAGCCGAAGGTAGTGGTCACGCCGGTGGAAATCAGGCACAGAAGCAGGCACGCGGCATAGGCCACCGTGAGCCACGGAATGCCGATCTCGCGGCAGACGGTGAGCGTGGGAATCACGGTTCCACCCTCTGCGGCGGTGTAAAAGCCCTGCCAGGACAGCAGCATAAGAACCGACAGGGTCAAAGCGGCAGCGTTCATAACGAAGGCAATGTTCATGGATTTGTTGCAGCCTCGCTTATCGGAAAGCGGCTTGCCGCAGGCCAGCATGGTGGGCAGCGTGACGCACTGGAAGCCCGCATAGACAAAGGCATTCAAAATTGCCTTGGGAAGCATGGAAAAGCCGGTGCTCTGAAAGCTGGCGGACAGGACAGAGGAAATGTTCTCTCCTTTGGTGATGCCGATGGCATAAATGCTGATGGCGATGACCAGAATTGCCATGCCCATATACGTGGAAGCCAGACGGACCAGACTTGCCCCGAAAATGGTAAGCGTCAGCACCAGCGCACCCACCACAAAAACACTGAGCGCATAGGGAATCCCAAAGTAGGCATTCAGCGCCGAAGCCGCGCCCGAGATGGCGGCAGCGATGGCCATAACTACCATGATGTAGAAAAACACCTCGAACAGCCATTCAATTTTCTTAAAAGGACTGAAAATGGATTCAAACAGCTCTTTGTAGGACTTGAGGTTCCGGGAATTGTAGAAAAACATAGCTTCCCGCATAGTCAGAGACATGAGAAGCACCGCCAGAATCGCAGCCACAGGGCCCAGCCAGCCAAGGCCCACGTAATAGGTGTTCGCCTGATTGCCGGTGGCAAAGCCGCCCCCGGCGTGCGCCGAGAACAGAACCGAGCCCACGGAAAAGGCAAGGAAAAACGCGCTCTTTTTGGAGTTTGCTCCGGGATTCGGAATTGCCGCCTGTGATGTCGCTGCTGTTTTCATGTTGACCTCCCAAATACTATCCAAGAAGACGCAAAAAATCCTTCCGTCTCCTTGCGGTTTAGCAAAGAGACGAAAGGATAAAATCCTTACGCGGTACCACTCTTCTTCATTCTTTCGAATGCACTTTACGAGGTACTGACATACCTCTGCCTTCAATAACGGTGGCTTCCGTCCACGCCTACTTATGTGTTCGGCGCGGCCATTCCGTGACCAGTTCGGCAGATTGCACCCTGTTGCCTCGCACCAATCGGCAACTCTCTGAAAGGACAATGCTGCTTACTACTTCACATCTTCATGTTTGAACGTATCTTAGCAAAGGCCCGGGGATAAGTCAATAAAAAGTTTTGCGTTTTCCTCCAAATATCGCTTCGCCACAAAATTTCGGTATCCATTTTAATCTTTTATAGGCGGATTGCACAGACCCGATGGAATAAAAAGTTTGCAGATGTCCCACGGCGCGGCGGGAATTTTATTGTTCCCACCGCGCCCATATTTTGAGTCATCTGTGAAATTGTATACAAAAATCGATTCGGATGTAATTCGTTTTTTTAAGTCAGCAAAAAGCACCGAAGCAGCAAGGTTCCGGGTTTTCCAGTTCTTCCTTTGTAAGCAGCTTGTCAAATCCGTAAATCACTCTGCCCGCCAAGGTTTCACCTCCGTCCAGTGCGACCTCCCGCATCATGGTCTGATTTATAAGGACGGCCCCCATCTGCGGCTGCGGCTCCACGCAGACGGAGGAGAGATTTCCGTAGACAGAAACTGCAAGCCCCGCCTGAACATTAGCCAGCTCCGCCATGGGTTTTACCTCGTCATCCCCGGAAATAAAGGTGACAGAAGACCCGTCCACAGACTGAAACGCCATATCGGCGTAAGGCGTGTCGCCAATGGGACTCGTCTCCCCTTCCACCAGCGCCGTGGGACAGAAGGTGCGCACGACGTAGCCGTCCATTCCGCCCCCCTCCAGCATCCGGAACGGGAATTGGCAGGTGAAATTGACTGCCGCCTGCTTCTCGGGCGTCACATATAAATCCACCACCAATCGATTTAAATTGACCCACATAATGCGCGCCCCCACGGTCATGGCGCAGCCACTTTCCTCCTCAGAGGTGGTGCAGGACAGCAGTACATAATTGTCGCCGATCTCCTCCACCTTCCAGACCTTGCGGGCCAGCAGCCGTTGGTAGCTGCCGTCCCCAAAGCCGGCGGCGATTGCGCATACGGGCGCGGAAGCCTGTTCATATTCGGCCAGCGTCTCAAAGCCAACCAGCAGATTTTGAAGAGCGCCCCTGCGATTATGGATAAAAACACTTTTAAGGGTACACCCGTAGGTGGAAACCTCAATGTAATCGTTGGTGCTGTTAGGTATACGGAAAAGCTGCACCGCCTGCCCGTCCGCCGTCACGCCGAACGGAATTGCTTTTATGCTTTGCTCCATGTCTGTCAATCCTTTCTGATTTAGAGTCTTTTAAAAATTAGTTTGATACTTAAGAAGTAGCAACACAGATGCCAAACGCCGCGCACAAACTAAATATTAAAAAATAAAATATAAAAATTCCAATTACGGCAGCTTGGCATCCAAAATGCTATTACAAAAGGCGGACAGGATTTATTGCTCGAATCAGCCCGGCAAGGACGTCCTGTCATTGAGAAGAAGGGACAGTGACACCATGGAAAACTATGACTGGGAAAGTATTGTTGAGCGGCTGACAAAGCTGCTGCGCCTGCAAACACCTCCTGTTGCCATGAAGTGGATTAAAACGGAGGAGGAACTGCAAAGCATCCCGAAGGTAAGGATTCACAAGAAGCATCTGCCGCCGTGCAGCATTGTGGGACATGCCGCGCAGTATAACTGGACCAGCGCCTGCAAGTTTGAAAACGTGCACGCAAATTATTGCCGCGGAATCAACGGAATGTTTGAACGCGACGAAAAGTGGCATTCCGGGGAAATCTTCAACGGTGTCTGGTTTAATAATCTCGAAGCGGCAAAAGCACACAATCAGGCGCTGAACTGCGTGCCGCCGGAGTACATCGCGGTGGTGGCTTCCCCACTGACGGCAGGACGGATTAAGCCCGACGTATGCGTACTGTACATGAGCCCCGCACAGGCATTTTTGCTGCTGTCCGGCTATCAGTTTGAAGACTATAAAAAGCTGAATTTCACCTTTGTGGGCGAATCCGGCTGTTCTGACTCTTGGGTTCGGACCTTTTTAACAGGAGAACCGTCCATGAGCCTGCCGTGCTATGCAGATAAAAAGTTTGCCGGTATGAGCGAAAACGAAGTGCGGCTGACGTTTTCCCCCCAGGATTTGGTGCGCGCGGTGAACGGTCTGGAAGGACTGAGCAAAAACGGCCTGCGCTATCCCATTGCATCTTACAGCCTAACCTCTGACATTCTGGAGGGCCTTCCTCAAAGCTATCTGGAGTATTAACGCGATCCCCTGTTCTTCAAGAAAATCCTTGCGCTGAAATGACAAATAAACGAATCGGAAAGGAAACTGAATCATGGCTAAAATTATGTACGGCAACTATAACGATCTCCCTTGGATGCCAAACCACCGAAAGGATGTTGACGGCAAGGTCATGTGTTACATGAAGTGCTTTGCCATGGAGGCTGCCAACATGCACATGTGTCTTGGCCAGATGTATAACGGAATACCCATCGGCCCCCATACCCACCCCAACGAGCAGATTGCTACCGTCGTCAAGGGCGAGTGCGACTATTGGGTAGACGGTGTTCCCTATCGCCTGTCCCCCGGCTGCTGGGTCAACGTTCCCCCTCACTATGTACACTACGCACAGGTCTATCGCTCTCAGGGTCCGTGCTATCAAATGGATATCATGTCCCCCAAGCGCTCTTCAAGCTGCGACGAGTACAAGGCATGGCTGAAATCCGAATACGACATTGACTGGGACGCGGGCGGCCGGGAGGTTCCCGACCTGACCGAGCCGCAGGATACCAGCGCTGAGGTCAGAGGATAACTTTTTTACCCCCGCAGGAATTTTCAATGAAGAACATTTCAGTACAGAGGCCTGTGAATACCGGCCTCTGTACTTCATTAAAAAAAGCACAGTCCGCCAACCGCCCAAAAGGCGCGTCAGGCGGACGCAGAAAGGATCGATACCATATGAAAATGCGTAATTTAGTTCGGGAAAAAATTGCAGAAAACGGCTATGCGCTGGGAGCCTTTGTGGCTTCGGGCTCGGCGGTAAACTGCGAAATTCTGGGACTTGGCGGGTTGGACTTCGTAATGATTGACTGCGAGCACGCGGAGACGGATGCGGAGAGCATCGTCCAGATGTGCCGGGCATCAGAGCTATACGGCATGGCGCCGCTGGTCCGGGTTTACGACCCGGACGACGCACCCATGATGAGTCGGATGCTGGACGTGGGCGTCCACGGTGTGATGGCCCCACTGGTGGGAACCCCCGCCCAAGCACAGCACGCGGTGCAATACTTAAAATATCCCCCGCTGGGCAAGCGCGGGGCCAACGGCGGCCGCGGCCCCCGCTGGGGCGCATACGACGACTATGTGAAAAACGCCAATGACAACACACTTTGCATTGTTCAGTGCGAGTCCATTGAAGGGCTGAACAACATTGAGGAAATTGCCGCAACGCGGGGTCTTGACGCAATTTTTATTGGGACAGGCGATCTTTCTTTGGAAATGGGCATTCAGTTTAAGGCGGATTCCTCCGCCAGCCACAAGGTGGAATCGCCGGAGATGATTGCGGCAATTGATCGGATTTTAGCAGCCTGCAAGAAAAACAATGTGATTCCCGGCATCGTGACCGCCAGCGCCGATGACGCAGCCAGACGCATCCGTCAGGGCTTTCAGCTTGTCACCTGCATGAACGATCTTGGCTTTTTCCACAGCCGCACCAAGCAGCACTTTCAGGAAATCAGAAAGCTCGTCAAGGAATAACGGAAAGGAGCATTTTCATGAAAAACAATAAAGTGATTTTGACCGCCGCCATCACCGGCGCGGTTCATGTATCCAGCATGAGTCCTTACCTTCCCATTACACCGGAGGAGATTGTGTCCCAAGCAGTTGACGCGGCCCGCGCAGGCGCCGCCGTGGTTCATCTGCACGCAAGAGATCCCAAAACCGGGGAGCCGTCCTCCGATCTCAAGCTAATGCGCCAGATGGTGAGTGCCATCAAGGCAGAATGCGACGTAATCATCTGCATTACCACCGGGGCCAGCCAGATGATGACGGTGCAGGAGCGTTTGTCGGTGGTGCCCGATATGAAGCCGGAGCTTGCCTCCTGCAACGCAGGCTCCATGAATTTTGTTCTGTCCGGGCTGGTTCCCCAGTTGACGGACGACGCCCCCGCGTGGGAGAAAAAGTATCTGGCAGGTACTTATGACAACATATTTGCCAATACCTATCAGGGTCTTGATACCTACATTCGCACCATGCAGGAAAGCGGAACCATTCCCGAATTTGAAGTCTATGACGCAGGCATGATCAACAACATTGCGTATTTTAAAAAGCAGGGGATTCTGACCTGCCCCATTTATCTGCAATTTGTCATGGGGATTCAGGGCGGACTGCCCGCATCGGTTGACAATCTGGTATTTCTGCGCAACACCGCCGAAAAGCAGCTGGACGAGTTCAACTGGTCCTGCGCGGCAGCGGGACGAAACCAGTTCCCCATGATTACGGCGGCGATGGCCATGGGTGGCAATGCCCGGGTGGGTCTGGAGGACAACCTGTATATCCGTCCACGTGTGCTGGCCAAGTCTAACGCAGAGCAGGTGCAGGCCGCCGCTGCCGTCGCCCATATTCTAGGCCGCGAGGTTGCAACGGCGGAAGAAGCCCGGGCAATTTTAAAGCTTAAAGGCGTCGATCAGGTGAATTTCTAAGATACGCTTATGAAATGGAGGAGCATGTGTGGCAAATAAACCGGTAATTTCCGCAAAGGAGGCGGCAGCGCTGATTCCCAGCGGCGCGACCATTATGATTGGCGGCTTTCTTGGCTGCGGACAGGCCCACGCAATTATCGACGAGCTGATTAAATCGGACAAGGGCGGCTTTACCCTGATTGGAAACGACATGGGACGGGAGGTCGGCCCGGGGGGCGAGCCTTATTATGGCGTGGCCGGTCTGATTCACTGGCGCAAGGTGAAGCGGGTCATCGCCACCCACGTGGGCATGTCGCCGGAGGTGGGCCAGCAGTCCATGGAAGGAACTCTGGCGGTGGATTTGGTTCCGCAGGGGTCCCTTTCAGAAATGATTCGCGCCGGGGGCGCGGGACTGGGCGGCATTTTAACCCCGGTTGGCGTGGGTACCGTTGTGGAGGAAAGTCCTCTTACAGATCGCAAGCTTTCAATTGACGGCAGGGACTATCTTCTGATGAAAGCACTGAGAGCCGACGTGGCTCTGCTTGGCGGCTATAAAACCGACTTGGGCGGCAACGTCTGGTATAAAGGAACTATGCGCAATTTCAACGTTCCCATGGCAGGCGCCGCCGAGCTGGTAGTTGTGGAAACGGAGCAGTTGGTAAACATCGGCGAAATTCAGCCGGAAGACGTGATGACCATGGGAATTTTGGTGGACTACATCGTGGAAGGGGGCGCAGCACAGTGAACACGAAGGAAATAATTGCCGCCCGGGCGGCAAAGGAATTGAAGAATGGGGACATTGTGAATTTGGGCATCGGCCTGCCCACCATGATTCCGTCCTTCCTGCCCAAGGATATGGAGGTGACGATTCATGCAGAGCTTGGCATGATTGGCGCCGGCGGACGTCCCGGCGAGCAGGAGGAACACTATGCCCCCTATCACGTGACGGATGCGGGCGGCGCTCCTTCCTCCGTCCTCACAGGCGGGGCCTTTACAGACTCTGCCACCAACTTTGGCCTGATTCGCGGCGGTCATGTGGACGCCTGCATCTTGGGCGCGCTGGAGGTTGACGAGGAAGGCAGTCTGGCAAACTGGATCATTCCCGGTAAAAAGATGCCGGGAATGGGCGGGGCCATGGATCTGTGCGTGGGCGCGAAGCAGTGCATTGTCGCTATGGAGCACACGGCCAAGGGAAAACCCAAAATTCTGAAAAAGTGCACGCTGCCCTACACGGCGGTAAAGTGTGTCGCCACCATCATCACGGAAATGGGGGTTATGAAGGTCACAGACCGGGGCTTGCTGCTGACGGAAATTAACCCGGAATACACGGTGGAAGATATTCGGGCGGCTACCGAGGCCCCGCTCAGCGTGGCAGACAACCTGCAACCGATGATGTAAACTTCACGCATTGCACCATAGAAAAGGCCGATGTTTTTCCCAAAAAACGCTTTCCAATGCTGGATATGAACGCAGCAAAACCTGTTAATGAGTCATTTTTATTTGAAGGTCGCAAAAGCGAGTCAAAAACGAATGATGTTGACCGGTTCTTTTCCACCCAGTGGATGGGAGGCTTGTATCCAACCATTGCGTCAGGTCTTCAAATTAACTGCAATCATCGGCTTTATCTGCCGCCGCTTCTTCCAACGCAAGGTTGTGAACTTTTCACCAAATATCATTTTGAAAACTGGCACAAATATTGCTACACTAACAAACGTGGGATAGCACCTTACAGGAAATTCAATCTGCCCAAGAAAAGAAACTGAAATTAGAGGAGGAGAATTATGACAGACGAAAGAGAGATTCTCAAGGGGATTCTGGATATTCATGTCCATGCGGGACCCTCTGTGGCTAATCGCGCGGTGGATGCCGCCGATATGCTGAAGAAGGCCGTTGTGGCTGGCTATCGCGGTTTTTTGGTAAAGGACCACTACTTTCCCAGCTGTATGGGTGTGAAAATGGTTCAGGAGCATTGCGACGCCCGGGGCGTTGAGATTTACAGCTCTATGGCACTGAACAATTCCATAGGCCTTTTCAATGCACTGGCAGTGGACGCGGCAATCAATATGGGCGCAAAGGTGATCTACTTCCC
>JAEXCS010000038.1 GCA_023402075.1 Bacillota bacterium
CACATCACCACTGCCAGAGCCAAACTCATCATTTTCTTTTTCATGTTATACCTCTTTTCTCATTTTGTAAAGAATTCGCCGGAATAGAGATATGCAAAGTGTCTTTGCGATAATACTTACTGCCTTGGCCTGCTCCTTTCGTGCCCCCGGTGGCGAAGGTTTGGCTGTAATGATTTGATTACCCCGGTAGCCTTGCGTTCAACGCTACGCTCGTATTTAGCAGATTGAGTCAGCTGTTCCGCGTTTGCTGTCTCCTTTCAGAATGGTGTGTGGTAACTTCATTCTATCAAAGACTGCAAACCATGTCTCTTTTTATCTCTTTTTCAATTTGCGCAACTTATTCTACCTTATCTCTGTGAGGGTTCGAATTCTTCATCCACTGCCATAAAAAAATACTTAAAATCATTAATTTTTAGTGTTTCAAGAGTTTTTACTTATAGAAAGCATAACGGCCTCTAAGAAATCAATCTTAGAAGCCGTTATCTGTATAGGAGACTTACGACTGACATGCGTATAAAGAACTAAGCTAAGGTCATAGACGCTAATAGTTATCCGTAGCTTTCCAGAAAAGCCCCGTTACCAGCCATTGACTAGGGCGGAGTAATTGTGCGCGGTGCCGGAGTTCTCTTCAAAGATTCCATTCATGGTTTTGCTTTTGGCTGCGTAGTCCATGAAAACCGATGGCAAGCAGGGTCAAGAGAACTGCCGACTGAAACATCAGCGGTACCAGATGCATCCATACACGAAAATAGTCCACAAAATACTTAATCCAGATGTAGCAAGCTGCATAAAGTAGAAAAGCTGACCAAGGAACTGCAACCAGTAATTGTTTGGAAATGGGTAGAAAAAGACTCTTACCGCGCTTATATTCTGGCGCCCAAAGCATCCAGAGTCCTAACCCATTGATTACAGCTGCGACTACACCTATCAAAGTAAGAATACTGCCAAACGTATCGCCGTCCATCTTTGCGCTTTGTGCAGCCAACTCCCAATCCAACGTCGTCATGACATGGACTAATCCGCTTGAAAATGAAAATGTGTTATGGAAGCAAATAAAAGCGACTCCAAAAAGCACCCAAAGCGCTAAATTGAAGAGGAGGATAAACGCTAGAATTGCTTTTTCTGACCGCTTCAACAATAAACCGCCACCTCCAGTCTGTTACGTGTGATATCAAAATTTCTTAAACAGAGAGCTGCAAACCGTGCCCCTTTTATCCATTTTCAATTTGCGCAATTTATTCTACCTTATCTCGGGTTTTGGTTAATTTTGCTGATTTCACGGATATTATAGTTGAAAAATCTGCAAATTCACCTGGGGCACGAGCTTGTGGGAAGCTTTCTGGACAAACTGAGGCCCGCCGCAAAACTCTTGCAGCGGGCCTTTAGTTTTGCATTTTTAAGTATGGGCCTACATTATTCCCTGCTTTTTAACATATTCTTTGATTTAGTTATTTTGATAAATGCAATTATGCCATAAAGGACGCAGACAATTTCTAACAAAAAATAGTTATAGGGAAAATGTCTCCAAATTGCAGAATAAAGAGTAAATGACAGTGTTTTCCAAAACCCCGGAAAGTGAAATATAATAATTTCAATTATACCGACCGTTAAAACTGGCCAAGAAATTCTAACAGCCTTGTAGATAAAATAGTAGAGAAAAAGAAAGAAAAAAGCAAAAAAAGCAAGATATATAAAATAAAAACTATAAATATATATGTGCTTTCTCATGGATGAAATAAAGCTTGAAGCAAAGTACATTAGTAAAATTGATAAAACAGGAAAAAGGACAACGCCAGCACTTATAGCAAGTTCATAAGCAAGACTATGTTTATGCATAATTATTGTCGACTTTCCGGAAATGAAAAGCCTACAGTCAAGCTGTGAGTTCCGGACATCCCATATACGCTAATGGTTGCATCAGCCCACGCATATGGCGAAGCATCTCCTGCTGTGACGAAATTGCAATAACCCCATCCAGTACTATAATCAAAGGAGTTAGATGAGGGGTACTTTAATAATGTACCAGGTGAATCTAATCCGGCGTGCATACCAACTTCTCTGTTTGAAATGGCGTAAAGATTCGAAGTGGGCGTCCATGAACCATAGATTCTACTTACCTTAATTTTTTCATGATTGGTACTTATGGTATAAACAACATAAAACAATACGCTTACGCCACTACCGTCACTTTTTCCGCCTGGTTGTGTTGTGCTGAGTGTAGCATAGGTAGGAATAGGCACAAAAGCAGAATAGCCGACAGTAACCTCGCTATTTGCAGAACGGGTTAGCATATTAGATGTCATGCGCGTTGCATTGATAACTTGAACTTCACCGGTTGTATCATTTGTTAGAGTCAATGAGAATTCATTTTGCTTGTTTGATGTTTCCTCATCTGCAATGTTTGTTGCGCCAGCGGGCATGTAGAGTGATAAACACATTGCCAGTACCAAGCAAATGCTAATAAGACCCTTTTTCATATTCTACCTCCTTTAAATTTTAACATAGGGTACACAGGGCTTGGATCACTTGCGTTGGGAGTTACTCAGAATTTTGCGTTTCCTACTAAAGCCAGCAAAACTAGGCTTTAAGAAATCGTCGGTTTCCAGTTTTACGTGCAGGGCTTATGCAATCAGCGTTTACCGCAGTTTCCGGGGGACCTCAGGCTCATAAAAATGGCCACTACAGGGAGCCGCTGCAAAGACGGCAGCCAATGCCATCAAAAAGGCCCCGCTCGCATGGAGAATCCGTTTCCTCGCAACCCGCTTAAATTCTTTGTCCTGTCTTTTTTTCATTCCAAACAGCTCCTTCATTTTAATTTTTGAGATTTCCATTTGTCTTACATCTCTATAGTCGAAGCTATCACAAAATTTGGAAAAAACAAGGGCTTTGGCGCGAGTTGCCTGTTTTCCGGCGTGAATTGCATCCAACACCCCTGTCATCCTCTCCTTTTTTATGGTAATATAAAAACGTTACTGGCGGGAGGGGGTGGATATTTACTTTATGCAATCTTATTTTTGGGAAATATTTGTCTGCCTGATTGAGGCGCTGTTGATTACCTATCTGCTTTATCAAAAGATTGGCTTAAACGCCCGCAGTAAAATCAGGATGGTTCTTTCGGTGGGCGTCTTAACCTGCATACTGAGCTTATTTACCTTTCTGGAGGTATCCTCCGGCCTGCGAATCTTACTCGATTTCTCCGCCTGCGTTTTGATCGCTTTTTGGATCTTTAATGGGCTCCATCGTATTATGTGGTACAAGGCGGTCTTGTGGCCGGGTATCTACTTTTTGATTGTGGTACTGGCGGATAATATTACGTTTTCTGTTGCGGAAGCGATGGGTGATGTTCCGTTTGAGAGGTTGATGGAATTTGGCGACGCCAGAATTCAGTTTACTCTGGTCTACTTATTTCTGATGGCCATAATGGTATGGGTGGCTGCTCATCTCGGCGAACCGGAGCCGGTGTTCCCATTGGCGGTTACGGTGGTTCTATTCGGAATTCTGTCCATCGGCATTTTTGCGGAAGAGTCCATTTTAGATCTTTCCCTGGTGCTGGGAACCAATCCCGCAACTGCCGAGGAGGCACGGAAGCTGACGGTATTATGCTATATCCTACTGCTGATTCTTCTCACGCTGCTGGTCACGTTTGAATGGCTGGGCGTGATTCTCAAAAAAAACAGGGAGCTGCAGCAAAAACAGCAGCTGACGCTGGCTGAGCAGCAGCAATATGATCTGATGGTTTCCACAAGCGAATCCTTATCCGAATGGAAGCATGACTATCAAGGGCAGCTGCGGCTGATTTCCGCCTTGATCGAACAGGAGAAATACGGGGAACTGAAACAATTCTGCGGACAGTTGGATTCCGCGCTGCCCGCGTCTGCCTGCATCTTGTGCAGTGGAAACCGCACAATAGACGCAGTCATTTCTCTGCGTATCATGGAGGCACGGCGACACAACATTCGTTTTGATACCCAGCTGTATTTGCCAAATGAGATTCCTTTAAAAGATGTGACACTTGCCTCGCTTGTAGGCAATCTATTGGACAACGCAATTGAGGCATGCAAAAAAATTGCAGAAAACGCCACAATCCGGTTTGAAATCAGGCCATGGAAGCAAATGCTGTATCTCTTCTGCTCGAATTCCTCGGATGGAGCTTATTTGCATGGGGCGCAGGGGAGTCTGCTCTCCACAAAAAAAGAAAAGCATCACGGCATTGGGATTCGGCGCATTCGGGAAATCGTTGAGCAAGCTGGTGGTACTTGCCAATTCCAGGCGGAAAAAGACCATTTTAATGTCAGCATTATGATTCCTCTGGAGGACGGGACATGAAGGTCGCAATTGTTGAAGACGAGGCGCTCCACGCCGAGGCTTTACAGGAGCAGCTGCGGCAATGGGCAGAGGAACGTCAGGTGCTAATCGATGTTACGCTTTTTGGCAGCGGCGAGGCAATTTCAAGCGCCTGCGGAGATCCGTTTGATCTTGTATTTATGGATATTAAAATGAATGAAATAGATGGGATTTCTGCGGCCCGTCAACTGCGGCAGCAGGGCTTTCATGGTCAGCTTGTTTTTTTAACATCTTTCTCTGAATATGTATTTGACGGATATGAGGTGCAGGCACTGAACTATCTCATGAAACCCGTCTCCTACGAAAAAATTGCAAAATGTATGGACTATGTGGAGCAGAAGCTGCATGACGATCATTATATATTCCGGGAGCATGATTCGGTGACGCGCATTGCCTATTCCAAGATTGTTTATTTTTCCAGCGCCAACCACTATACACAAATTATTACCACGGAAGGAGACTTCCGGCAGAGAGAGTCACTGCAAATTGTCTTTTCCCACCTTCCCAGCCGGTTTCTCTTCTGCCATCGGACAATCATCATTAATATGGAGCATGTAACCAAGCTGAAAGGACGGGAATTGGCTTTGTCCAACGGCACAATTGTGCCGATCAGCCAAACCTATTTACAGGATGTCCGATCTGCGCTGATGTCTTATGCGGACATGATGAGGTAACGGTATGATTTCTGAATTATCCAAAAAAATATCGGCGTATCTCGTTGAAAACGGCGCCGATCATGAGGAGGAAGAGGTTCTTACCTATGGGGCCGAGTGCTTTTTAAACCTGCTGATCTCAGACGGCCTTTTGCTAATAATCGGACTTTTAACGCATCGTGTTGTACCTTTATTCATCTGGGCGGTCAGCTTTTCTCTGCTGCGGGCCAATCTGGGAGGGCTGCATGCCCTGTCCCATTTTTGGTGCATTCTGATTGGAACGGTGATCGGTGCGTCCAGTATCATCGTCAGCCCTGTCTTGGCGACCCATCCGGTGACCACAGTTCTCTGCACGATTGTGGGAGCAATAATCGCCATTGTCATAGCTCCGGTGCCACATAAAAATAAGATACATATTCAAGCACACAGAAAGAAAATTAAAGTGAGAGTGGCCGTCACGGCCACGATTGAGTGCGTTCTGACATGCGTTTTCTATTTTGCGAATCCCATATACGCTGCCTATATTGCATGTGGGTTAATCATGTCTGTTGTACTGGGAATCGCAGGGACAATATGGAATCCTCGTTGAATGATTGATAATTGCAAGCACTTTTAGCAGCTATTTGAAAGTACAACTTAACTTCAACAGTTGCTTTAATGAAAATTCCAAAGAGCTGATACCCGACCTCTGTGGTTTTGAAAGGCGGCAGAGGCCCGTGTCAAATAAAAATACCATATTTTTTGATTCGATACTGCAGGCTTTGCCGCCGCAGGCCCAAGGCATCGGCGGTTTTGGAGATATTATATCCGTAGTGGGCCAAAGACTCGCGCAGCACCTTATTTTCATAGGCGTCCATAATGCTTTGCAAATCTTCTCCCCAGGGAAACGTAGCGGCTTCACTGCCAATGGTCGTTTCCTCCGACTCAGACGTAATTTCCGATTTTTTCCGCAGGTATCCGGGCAAGTGCTCAACTTTCAGTACGTCGTCGTCCGTAACGTTTTGGGCATAATCCAGAACGTGGAATAGCTCCCGCACGTTACCGGGCCAGGCGTAGGCCGCGAACAGCCGCCTGACCTCCTGTGAGATTTGCGAGAAGGTATGGACAAACTGATAAGATGTGGAACTGAGACGATAGGAAATCAGCTCATCCAAATCCTCCAGATGCTCCCGCAGAGGCGGCAGCTCAATCATCACAGTGGACAGGCGATAAAACAGGTCTTTACGCAGCTTGTTTTTCTCCACGGCCTGAAACGGGTCTTCGTTGCAGGAGGAAATGATGCGCACATCCATCCCGATGTCCTTCTGCCCGCCTACCCGGCGGAATGTATTCTCCTGTATGGCCCGTAAGATTTTGGACTGCATACCCAGGCTCATTGAGTTTAGTTCGTCCAAAAAGAGCGTGCCGCCTTCGGCTTCCTCAAAGTAGCCGGGCTTACTTTCGCTTCCGGTAAAGGCCCCCTTCTGCGTGCCAAACAACAGGCTTTCAATCAGGGTTTCGGGAATGGCGGCGCAGTTCAGCGCCACAAACTGCTTATTTCGGCGGTTGCTGGCCCGGTGAATGCTTTGGGCATAGACTTCCTTGCCGGTTCCCGTCTCGCCGACCAGCAAAATAAAGCTTTCGCGCGGAGCAACGCGCTTGGCCAAATCCAGCGCTTCCTGAAGCTTCAGGCCGTGGCCGACAATGTGATCAAATGTGTATCCGGAAAAGCGAACTGTCTGGGCATGCTGGGCATACTGCTTCAGCGATTTGCTGATTTCCTCCACTCTTCGGGCATAGGCATCCACAATTTCAGAGCTATGCTCAAACACCACGGAGCCTACCAGCTCCTTGCCCCGTAAAATCGGATAGGCAGTATTGGCGGTGGCGATAGAGACGCTGTTGCTGGATGTGAAATGGTCTACCCGATTAATGACCGGAGACTGGGTTCGCAGGCAGGTCATCACAGTGCTGATGTCTTCGCTTACCGCGTATATGTCCAGCAGATGCCGTCCTCCGACCGTCAGGTCGTCCGGAATCTGAGAAATTCTTCGGCTGGACTTGTTGAAAAAAACAGCGCAAGCATTTTTGTCGTATATCTGAATGCCCTGCAAAATATGGTTCATAGCCTGTGTCATCAGCCATTCCCGGTCGTCTCGCTTTTTGACAAACAGATAAGTTCTGCCGCTCTTTTCGGGAAGCTTTTCAAAGAAAAAGCAATCCTTATCCCAAGAGAATTCACCCGTATGCGCGTCCTCCGCCAGAGAAAATGCCTCCGCAGGCTTATACCCGCGCAGCATCCAGTCTGAAAAAAGCAGGCGGTACATCTCTTGGGCTTGAGCATTTCTCCATGCAACACGGTTAATCGTGCCGTCCTGTTCCAGCAGAAAGTAAAAATCATAAAAATAAAACTCCACGAACTCGCCTCCTTGAAATTACAGCATAGCATAGGGGCATAAATTGTGTCAAGAAACCGCCAAGCCATTTTGCAAACTGCAAAATGGCTTGGCGGTTGGTCCGTGATTTTATTTGAAGCCAATGCCGTCTGTGTTCTCTGAAAGAGATGAAAGCAAAAATTAATGCGTCAGCAAAATGCGGTATTTCCAGAGAAAAACGTGGAATTTTTGCTTGCAAGTATTATGTTTCGGAAAAGATGGCATGATAATTGCTTGTATTTTATTAAACAAAAAGGAAGGAGAGTGTGAACTGCCGTTAAATCAGCAGTTTCATACAACAACAAGTCATGAGCGAAAAAAACACCGCGCAGAAACCTGTCCGTTGGAGCGTATTCGTCCCCTGCTTCCTGATCATCGGAGGCGCCGCAATTCTGGGCATTGTCAACAATGCATGGCTGACGGAGGTGGCCAGCGCCGTCTTCGGATGGTCCCTGGGCAACTTCGGCTGGCTCTATCAGCTGGTAGCGATGGGAACGCTGCTGCTCATCAGTCTGCTGGCTTTTTCAAAGCTGGGCAATATTCGGCTGGGAGGGCCGGAGGCCAAGGCAAAATACTCGTTTGGCTCCTGGTTTGCCATGACGCTTACCGGCGGCATTGCCACCGGGCTGATTACTTATGGCGTCAATGAAGTGCTGATTTATTTCGGCAATATTTACGGAGAGCTGGATGGCTACGGCATTCAGGCGCTCAGCAGTGAAGCGGCATATTTTTCCATGGGTCGCTGCTTCTATAACTGGACTGTGATTCCCTACGCGATGTATGCCTTGTCCGGTGTGCTCATTGCGTATCTGTATTTCAACCGGGGAAAAGAACTTTCCGTGGCCGCATCCCTCACGCCGCTGTTCGGCGAAAAGGTGATGCACGGTTTTTGGAAATCCCTGATTGACGTACTGTCTGTGCTGGCGATTGCGCTGGGCTTGGCAGCCTCCTTGGGCGCTGGTCTGGCACTGATCGGCACCGGCCTTTCCGCAGCCTACGGCATCGCACAGGGCCCGGTTGTCTGGTTTATTCTCACCGCCATCATTACCGTCACTTTCACCGCCGCATCCGTCACAGGCATTGATAAGGGCATTAAGTGGTTGGCAGGACTGACCTCTAAAATCTTCTATATTTTGCTGATTCTGCTCTTTATCATCGGGCCTACCGTTTATATTCTGAATATGGCCAATGTGGGCCTTGGGTACTGGCTGGACCGCTTCTGGATGTGGGGCTTTGATCCTGCCACTGTGGGCGGATCGGCGCTGGTGACATGGTGGACCATGTACGACTGGGCCATCTGGATTGCCTATGCGCCGCTGATGGGCATTTTCTTTGCCATCATCGCTTATGGCCGCACAATCCGGCAATTTTTGGTCATTAACTGGATGCTGCCCTCCGCTTTCGGCTTTGTGTGGTTTGCTGTTTGGGGCGGTACTGCTCTGAACTGGCAGATTGCAGGCAAGGCGGATATTATCGGTGCCATTCAGAGCGGCGGCGCTGTGGCCGGCATCTGGGAATTTCTGAAGCATATTCCGCTGGGCACCATTTTAATTCCCATCATTATTATTACTTTGATCGCGGCGTTTTCTACCACCGCGGATACCATGTCCACCACCATCTCGGCGTTGTGCACACAGGGTGCGCGGCATGATGAGGAGCCGGCCCTTTGGCAGAAGATTGTCTGGGGCGTTTCCATCGGCCTGATTGCCTGCATTATGGTGGCCTTTGGCGGCGGTGTACAGGGCGTGGACGGCGTGAAATATCTGGCGGCTTGCGGCGGCTTTGTCGTGCTGGCAATTTTTATTCTGCAAGTGTTTTCAGCGGTGAAGGTGTTTTTCTTTGATCCTGCTACCAAGCGGGATATTGAGGCTGGAAAAGCCGAGTCAGCACTGGAAAAAACCGAGTAAGCGGAGGAATCATGTGAAAAAGGAAAGTCAAGCGGTGGTTTTGGGGATGCCCATCACTTTGAAAGATTTTATCGCGGTAGCCCGGGAGGGCGCTGAGGTGGAATTTTCAGAAGAATACAAAACCCGCGTAAAACGCTCCCGTGCACTGGTAGAGCGATGGGTGGACGAGGAAAAGGTCATGTACGGCGTGACCACCGGCTTTGGTGCATTGTGCACCAAAGCCATTGACAAGGAGGAAACTGCGCAGCTTCAGGAAAATATACTGCTTTCCCATTCCGTGTCCGTGGGCCAGCCCCTGTCGATTGAACGGGTGCGGGGAACCATGCTGATGGTTTTGCAAAATCTGGGTCAGGGATACTCCGGCGTGGGCCTTGGCGTGCTGGAGCGGTATCGCAGCTTTTTGAATCTGGGGTTGACCCCGTGGGCGCCGGGTGACGGCAGCGTGGGCTATCTGTCTCCGGAGGCCCACATGGCCATGGTGCTCATCGGCGGAGGAAGGGCCTATTGGAAAGGCGAGCTGCTGGAGGGCCGCGAAGCTCTGACGCGGGCAGGGCTGGAGCCTTTGACGCTTGGTTCCAAGGAGGGGCTGGCGCTGGTGTCAGGCACCACCTCTTCCACCGCCATGGCGGCCTTGGCCGTCTGGGATTTACTGAATGCCGCGAAAGCCGCCGATATCATCGGTGCAGTATCGTTGGAAACCGGGCGGGGCGTGATGGACGCTTTTGACCCAAGGGTCATGCAGGTGCGCCCGCATCCCGATCAGGCCAATACGGCAGAGAATGTCCGCCATATTTTAAAAGACTCAGGGATTATAGAAAAGTACCGGGGCAGCCGGGTGCAGGATGCGCTTTCGCTCCGGTGTATTCCCCAGCTCCATGGCGCGGCGAAAAAAACCCTTTTGGATGCAAAAACGGCCATTGAAATTGAGATGAACGCCTGCTGCGACAATCCGATCATCTGGCCCGAGGACGGAAACGAAGCGGTTATTTCCGCATGCAATGCGGATTCGTCCTATGTGGGAATGGAGATGGACAGCGCCTGCATTGCCGCCGTGGGGCTTGCAAAAATGTCCGAGCGGCGCAACAACCGCCTGATTGATGAAAGCTTGTCCGGCTATCCGTGGTTTTGTATTAAGAAGCCGGGCTTAAACTCTGGGCTGATGATTCCTCAGTATACGCAGGCTGGCCTGCTGAACGAGATGCGGATGCTGGCCACGCCGTCTACAATTGACAACACGCCCACCTGCGGCAATCAGGAGGACTATGTGGCCATGGGCTATAACGCCTGCAAAAAGGCAGGTGCGGCGGCGGAAAAGCTGGAATATATTTTGGCAATTGAATTGCTTTCGGCTTATCAGGCGCAACAATTTTTGGACCCGGATGTAAGCCGTGGGATAGGCAGCGCCGCAGCGCTGAAGGAGATAGGGAAACGGGTTCCGGTCATGGAAAAGGATGAATTTCTCTATCCCTACATTGAAACGCTGCGGGAGATGATTCACACCGGACATCTGGCGCAGGCAGTGGAAAGCGTCACAGGTCCGCTGAAATGAGAAAGGGGGCAGGTATCATGCGCGGAACGGATAAAAAACAAGTTGAAATAGACCTCATGAAGATTTTTTTAACGCCGCCCGATACAAAAAAGGAGAGAATTACCCTGCTTACAATGCTGGTGGTGACGTTTCTCATCTTTTTTGGGCCGATTTGCTTTTCGGATATTTCCCCGGTGAAGGCAATTTTGCTGGCATGTCTGCCTGCGGTGTCCCTCTCTTGGGGATGGATGGTGCTTCTGCGGTCCTTGTTTCGCAAGAGAGAATTTTGCAAGTAAGCACGCCGACAAAGGCAAAAAACATGCTGGAAATTCTAAAAGCCACTGCTTTTTTACGAAAAGCAGTGGCTTTTTCTTGACGCTTAAATCACAAATGAAACTTAATTGGTTTCGTGTACACGTTTTAACTGCACGCAGCATGGGGCGGCATTTGCCTCAATCAATAGAGGATTACATCGCCTTAGGCGTAATTTATACTTCTGAAATCACCGGCAGCGGCGGGCACGCCGCTCATCCACATCGCAGCATTGACTCGGTTTCGGCAATGTTTGTGGCGTGCAAATTGCGTGAGCTGCTGCGCACCGGCAGCACTACGGACAAAATTCTGCCCATCACCAAGGAGTGACAGCAATGGCTGCTGGAAGCGGTCTGCTCCACACTGGAGAGTCAATCAATTTTTTGGCGATCTTACTTATTGCTCAAGGTCACATTGGCAATATGGATATCGGATTGACTGTTACCGTAATTTTTAAGATTCGTCAAATGCAATTGCTTTCGGCTTCGCTCAAAAAGCTCTTGCCGATTTTTCTGCCATACACCAATTTGCAGTGTTTGAAGAACTGCCAGCTGGCACATCGCAGTGGTAGAAATATTTAATGTATTGCTGATGTTGCGGATAGCGGTAAACAGGACAATATCGGCATATTTGCTCAATATGGAGTTCTGTGCGGATGTAATTAGAATTGTTGTTGCTCCGCATTCTTTTGCGTAATATAGGCAATCGCCGGTGGATTTGGATGTGCCATTATAGCTTATGCCAATTACTACGTCCCCTTCCTTTAAACAAGCGGCGGTTCTAAGCTGCAGCAATGTATCGCCTACGGACATTGCCATCATACCAAGCGACAAAAACATGCCTGCTCCTGCCTGTGCAATTCCGCTGGCGCTGCCGATTGCCGTGAACAGAATATGATTGGCGGTGGAAAGGGCGTTAATGGCGGCCGCAAAAGAGGCATTGTTTGTATTTAAAATACATTCTTCAATGGATTTCTGTGTAAACCGGATGGCTTTTTGTTTGAAGGTATTGATGGAATCATTATCATCAATGCCAATGTCGTGTTCCGGCAAAACCACGCGCCCCTGTTGAATGTGGAACTTCAAGTCAGCAAACCCCTTGTAGCCGATTGTTTTACAGAAGCGAATGATTGTTGCCACGCTGACGCCGATTTCTCCTGCCAGATGATGAATGGATTGGGAAGCAAAGGCATCCTGGTGAGTCAACAGATAATCGGATACCAGAAGCTCCGCCTGACTCATTTTATCATGATTTATGCGGATTCGTTCCATGTACTCCCCGCACTCCTCAAACGCAAGAGAATAGTCTTCCTGATTTACTCCAGCCATGTGCGTCTCCTATCCTTAGCCATAAAATATTTGAGTGCGGTATATAGCGGTTGTCCCGAAAATTTATTTGTAACATGTTTTATATTTTAGCGCACATATTGTTCACTCGCAACTGTTTTGCAAAAATTCGGGGCTAAAAACCATAAAGCACCGGAAAAAGTTTTTGCTTTTCTTTCCGATACTTTATGTATGTTGTAATTTACTTTTAAAAGGCGGTGATCAAAACAAACCTGTTCCGGCAGGCGTAAAATATGCCGGGTATCTCCTTGAACCAAAAAACTGCGAGCATTCCCCCGAATAAGAAGGGGTACTCATGCTGTAAGCTTTCACACAGGGCATTGGTCAGAAATCAAACATGCCGATTGGGGTGGTACCTGGCTTTTTGAGATCGGTATAAATTGGCGCAGTGGCATAATCTACGTCTTGAATGGGCCACGTCGGTTCTTTTCCCTCGTAAACCTCTTGTATCCCCATGGCCGAAAAATAAGACGCACGATGAGCGGCTTCTACGGTATTGCCACCGATATGAGGATAGATAATGACGTTGTCCAGTGTTAGAAGCAGATTTGCAGGGTTTACCGGCTCGTTGCTGATCGCATCCAGCCCTGCTCCGGCAATCACGCCGGATTTACATGCATTGTACAGATCCGCTTCTACGACACAGGCTCCGCGTGCCGTGTTGATGAGGAAGGCGGTGGGTTTCATCATAGCCAGACGCGTATGGTCAATCATGTTCTTTGTTACGCTGGTGCTGGGCGTGTGAACAGAAACATAATCGCTCTCTTTAAAAATGCGATCAAGATCCCGAACGACTTCCACCCCTTCCGGAAATGTTTCGGCAGGTTTATAAGGGTCATAGGCCAGGACATTCATTTCCATTGCCAGCGCACGAATGGCCAGCCTGCTTCCGATGTTGCCGCAGCCAATGATTCCGATGGTTTTTCCGCTGATGGTGTTTTTGCGCACCTTCAGCTTCGCCCTGTAATAGTCTTGAACCCATGTATTATGCAAAACCGTCACATTTCGGCTGCATTCCAAAATTAGCAGCAGTGCCGTTTCCGCAACAGAAGTGCTGTTGGCCACCGGTGCATACAGTGCCTGCACGCCATTTTCATGACATGCCTTCACATCTAACGAATCAAAGCCTGCACCATGCCGGACAATGACCTTGAGATTGGGATTGCTCTCAATAACTTCTCGCGTAACGGGGGTGATGCGGACAATCATCGCGTCCGGCTGATGCTCCTTCATATCTGCCAAAACATCCGCCGGTTCAAATCCGCGTCCATCTATGATGGTGTGGCCCGCATTCTCCAGCAGCTGGCGACCTTCATGCATAATTTCCTGGGGAAGTAATATTTTCCAAGGCATAAAAAAGCTTCTTTCTCTTTGTTTTGGGGCAGTCTGCCCATCAATAAAAACCGGGTTACAATCCTTGATAAACTGCAAATGATACGTTTGCGAAAGACGAGTCAGCGGCAGATGATCCTGTTTGCCTGATAGAGCGCATTCAAGCCGTTTTTAGAAAGAAATGTCACGATATACAACCTCTCCGTTTTTGACTGTCATAACAGGGCGAAACCGCTGTGTTCCTTTTCGCAGCTGACATGCTGAATCGGAATATGGACGGTCGCCAAATTCCACGTCACCAAGAACCTGCTGAAATACCGCAATGTCTCCGTTTGCCCCCGGACTCAGGCATCCGATTTTTCCCTGTAAGCGCATATGCCGCGCCGGCTCGCTGGTACAGGCGGCAAACAGGTTCTCCATGGGGACCCCAAGCATAAAATACTTAGCCAGTTGATTGGACAAACTGAACGCTGTGGGACGCAGGTTCATGCTGAACCTGGTCAGGTCTGTGGCAATAAAATCAGGATAAAACTTTTGGGCAATCGCAGGCTCGCTGACAGCAAAGGAAAAGTGCGCCCGTGCATCGGCTGCCTCGAATAATACGCCCCGCTCCCGTGCGTCCCAAGCCGCCTGAGAAACCGCGCCGCTTTGACCCAAAATGGTATCTCCCTTGTTCATATACATATGGGTCAAAACGTCCCCTTTTCGCAGATAGCTCAAAAGCTCATCCATTGTGCCCGGGGGATTGGTACAATGAATCATTACGGGAACCCCCAGCTGCTCTGCCAGATTCACCGTTTCACGAAGAGGGCGGTATCCCAACTCTCCTACGATTTCGCGGCTGGTGCGCAGCTTCAGCCCCTCCAGACGACTGCCGTACTGTGCAAACAGCTCCGCTATTGCGTGCGGGTCATAGCTTTCCGGCGCAACCTCCTCCATCTTCCGGGGAAGAGAGGAAAGCCCCGTAGAGCACACATTCAGATAGGCGCGAATGGTGAGCTTGCTGTCATCCAGAAAGGGAAGATATTCCCGAAACGTCCGGCATCCGGTGCTGCCCGCGTCCACCGCGGTTGTCACGCCAGAGCTGAAACATACCGCCTCAGCGGGAATACCGATACTTGCCAGCGGATATAGATGGGCATGGTGATCAATCAATCCGGGAGTTACGAGGCACTGTGCGGCATCCACCACCATGATGGCATCTTCAGTTTGATACTGCCCCACTCCTGCGATCTTTCCATCGACTACCGCCACATCTGCTTTTTGAAAAACGTGATTTTCCGGATCCAGAATGGTCCCATTCTTTACAATCAATTGATACATTGTGCACCTCCTGCCTTTACCTCAGCCGTCTTCCTCCGCAGTGTCAAATGAATCGCCTTTGGCCTGCGCCATTTTTTTCTCTTTAAGATTTTTACGGACGGTAATTGTGCAGAACACCACGGCGATAATTAAGAATGCACAGGAAATGGGGCGCGTGAAGAAAATGCTCCAGCTGCCATGACTGGCCTGCAGCGCACGGCGCAGATTTTCTTCAAACATGGGTCCCAGAATAAAGCCGATAATCAGCGGAGTGCCGGGCAGCTTAAATACTTTGAAGAAAAGTCCAATCAGCCCAAAAATCAATACGCACTTTACATCAAATATCCGGTTGTCGCTGGAAAAAGCGCCCACGCAGCACATAACCATGATAATGGGCAGCAGAATGTGCTTGGGGATATCCAGCAGCTTTGCGAAAACAGGCAGTCCCAGTCTTTCAAAGACAAACATAAAAATGGTGGAGACAATCAGGGCAAGATAAATGCCGTACACATATTGACCGGACTTCTCAAAAATCAGCGGGCCGGGGCTGATGCCTTGGACAAGCAATCCGCCAAGAAAAACGGCGGCCACGGTATTACCCGGAATGCCCATGCACAGCAAGGGAACCAAAGATCCGCCGATGACTGCGTTATTCGCTGTTTCTGAGGCGATTACGCCCTCGATAATGCCGGTTCCAAACTTTTCGGGATGCTTTGAGCGGTTCTTTTCCGCTGTATAAGCAAGCAGGCCGCCTGTGGATCCGCCAATTCCGGGCAAGATTCCAATTCCTATGCCAATTAAGGAAGAAATTAAAAAGTTTGGAATCATGGTCACAAACTCTTTAACGGACATACCATAGCCGCGCAAGTGGTATTTTTTCTTTTCGGCTTCCTTGCTTAAGTCACGGCGCTCAAACCCGGCCGCAATGATATCTGTAACTGCAAACACACCGATCAGCAAAACGGTAATGTCAAAGCCGGACATCAACTGATAATTCCCAAAGGTAAAGCGGGTGGTGGCATCAATCGGAGCCATGCCAACCATGGCAATGGCAATTCCGAACAAGCCGGAAAGCAGCCCTTTCAGCATATCTTTGCCGGAGAGAGAGGCAATGATGGTAAGGGAGAAGACGGAAACCGCAAAGTATTCCGTGGCGCCAAAAAGCAGGCAGACCTTAGCCAATGCGGGAGAAATAAACATGAGCGCAAAAATTCCCAGCAAAGAGCCAATGGCTGAAGACAGAATTCCAACGCCCAATGCCCGGCCGGCCTCGCCCTTATCTGCCATGGGTCCGCCATCAAATACCGTGGAAATAGAGGAGGGGGTTCCTGGGATTTTCAAAAGAATCGCAGAAATCAGCCCTCCGGAAATGCCCCCCATGTACAAGCCGACCAGAAGCGCTAATCCGGTGGTGGGTTCCATACTGAAGGTCAGGGGAAGAAACAGAACCACAGCCATGGTGGCAGACAGGCCGGGGATAGAACCAAAGATAATGCCAATCATGGTGCCAGCCCAAATCAGGGCCAGACACAGGGGGTTAAAGACATTGGCAAACGCAGTAGCAAGCATAACGTTCCCTCCCTTAGAAACCGAAGATGCCCTTGGGCAGCGGCATCTTGATTACAAACACAAACAGAAGATCAATTATCAGCGGTAAAACTACGCTGATAACGGCAAACAAAAGGGGCTTGCGGTTTTCCCGATTGCTCATCAGCAATATCTGCGCAAACAGATATACCATGCTGGACAGCAAAAATCCCACGGGTTCAAAGCTTAGCATATATGCTGCCATCAGCGCCACTGTGCCCACGCCGCCCGGAAGATCGCTGTTGGATTTCTTCGCAGCCGCAGCCGCAGGTTTCTTTTCCGTCAGCGTAAGAATGAGCTTTGCGGCGGCAACGATCATAATGCAAATCGCAATAAACTTTGGAACAAAGCCAGACCCCACATCTGTTTCAATCATTTTGTTTATGCCGAGGGAAAAGTAGGCCATAGCGGCGCCAAAAACAAGGAAAATTGCAGAACAGAGAATGTCGCTTTTTTTACTGGTCATTTATATCCCCTTCTCACAAGCTTCCGACACCGCAGACGTTTACGGTGTCGGAAGAAACTTGGTTGTTATTGAAGTTTAAGTTGCGTTAACCCGCAAGTCCGGCTTTCAGCATCTCTACTTCCGCAGGGTCTTCCGTATTCATGGTGGCAGCATCGCGGAACAGAGGCTTTGCAAAGTAGGAAGCCAGAACGTCCGCAAAGCTGGGGTCTGACACAACTTCTTCGCAAGCAGCACTCAGCTTATCAATGATTGCCTGATCAGTACCCTTGGGGAACTTGACTTCATACTTCTTGGCTGTAACCACGTTTGCATAGCCCTGTTCCACAAAAGTGGGGAAATTAATGCCGTCCACAGGTTGCGCTGCCATCACACCGAGGCAAACCAGATCGCCGCTCTCAATGTAATCCTTTACATTCATGTAATTCACTGCCAGCAAATCCACCTGACCGCCTAACAGGGCGGTCATGCGGGTAGCGGAATCACTTCCCACGTCAATGTTATCAAATGTAACATCTGCGTCCCGCTCCAGCATCTGTCCCACATACTGAGTGGTAGAACCAAACACGGTGGAATAACGGATGACACCGGGAGTGGCCTTGGCGTCCACAATCATATCCTCCAGATTCTCCCATCCGTGGCTATACTGTCCATATTCACCGCCCTGTGCCACCGCCACAAGGCTGTAAGTCTCATCAATGGCAACCGTGCAGCAATTGGCAAAGTCCTCGGTATAAGAGAAGTCCACCGTACCGGTGGCTTCCTGCACCAAAGCGGCGCCCGTGTGGGTAAACAGCAGGTTATACCCGTCGTTTTTCTTACTCATCACTTCCTTCGCCGCCACGACGCCGGAACCGCCGGTCAGGTTGGTAACCACAAAGGTCTGCCCAAGCTTTTCTCCCACACGCTGGAACAGAGCCCGGCAATATGTATCCGTGTCGCCGCCGGCGCTGTAAGGCAGCGTCACCGTCACCGTACCTGTGGGCCAATCCGTATCGCCTGTGGCGCCGGAGGTGCTGGCAGCAGAGCTTCCGGAAGGTTGGCTGCCGCATCCCGATAACAATGCTGTGCAGGAAATTGCCAGAGCCAGTGCAAAAGATAAATACTTTTTCATAATAATTCTCTCCTCTTTATTTTGGGTATTTAATCAATTACCAGTGGTTATTTCAAATCAGTCAGGAATGGTAAACGTCGTCGATAATTTCAAATTCCTTCTCATTCAATGACTTCTCAACCCACAAACGATTTGCTGTTCCATTCTTGGCCGCAGCCAGTTTTTTTTCATCCGCTTCTTGAAATGCCTTTGCATTTTCAAGAATCACAGCCATATCTTTTTGCGGAATGACGATCACACCGTCAGGATCGCCCAGAATGATGTCTCCGGGATTGACACTGATGTTGCCGCAGGCAATCGGCACGTTGACTTCGCCGGGACCGTCCTTGTAGGGGCCGCCGGGCGTGGTGCCGGTACAGTAGACAGGAAAGTCCCATTTACCAATCTCATCAATGTCACGAATTGGGCCGTCAAGCACAATGCCTGCCACTTTTTTAGTGTGTTTCAGATAGGCCATCATGATCTCGCCCATCAAGGCCCGGCTGTCATCACCCTCGTTGGATACGACCAGCACGTCGCCCTCCTGACAGAAGTTTAACGCTGCATGAAGCGCCAGATTGTCGCCCGCACGGGCCTTGACCGTGAACGCAGGCCCCACCATCATCTGCTCCAGCGGGCTGCTGACAAGATGGATGCGTGGATGCATCGCGCAGCTACGCCCCATCACATCGGCGGTATTTGACGCGGGAATAGACTTGAATTGCATCATAAGCTGTGGATCCGGCAACTGACGCTTAAGGTAAATACGCTTTCCAACCGGCATGTGAAACCCCTCCTAGAAACCATAAATTTTATATAGACAGCGTTCACACGTTTATCATAAACACATAATCACGTTTTGTAACATGTTTTTTAATTATGGTAAAATTGTGAAACTAATTCTTTTATAGGCTTTTTTTTATTTAAATGCAAGAGTGTTTAGAAGAAATCTTCAAAAATGACAAAATATTTAAATTTAATTGTGCGAAATGCCAAGTGTTGAATTTTTCGGCAGAAAATGGCGTGTTAACAAAAGAAAAAACCGCCATAATCCTTAATTAGGATCAGGCGGCATACAAATATGAGAGAAACGGCGCACTTTCCGTGAGGGGTACGTGCTTCGCACGGTTTCGGCGGGAATACGCCAAAGCGCCAATCGTCATTTGACGTTAACCAAAAAGAAAGCAGATGTTGAACATCCGGTTCAGCATCTGCTTTTTTAATTTGCAATAAAAAGCACTAAAAATTAATACATCTTATTTTTGTAAAAAAGCAAGGAAAATCGCATAGCATGTAAAAATCCGCAGCGACAATCGCTGCGGCTTTTCCAGAAAGGCCGAGTATGAGAAGGGATGCAAGAAAAAAGTGCTGGTGCGCCGCCGGATTTAAAAAGAGATTACTGCAGGTCGGTCAGCTCACGCAGGCACTTGGGACAAATGTTTTTGCCCTTAAACTGGACGATATCTTTGTTGCTGTCACAGAAGATGCAGCTGGGTTTGTATTTTTTGAGAATGACGGAGTTACCTTCCACATAGATTTCCAATGCATCCTTTTCCGCAATGTCAAGCGTGCGACGCATTTCGATCGGAAGTACTATGCGGCCCAATTCGTCGACCTTCCGCACAATTCCGGTTGATTTCATAATTTATCTCCTTTTCCGCGATTGTTTCTGTAATTCTTTGGCTTTTTGACAATAACATAGAATGTAATATTTTGTCAATTCCTTTTAAGAACTTTTACAATTATTTATACTTATTTCATATTTTGTCCTTCCGTTGAGGACAAAAATGGCGCTTTTTAAACACTTTGCTATTTTATGCGATTTCCATTAATTAAGATATGGAGGAAAGAAATGGCGATGGCGTTTTTGTGGACCGGAATGGTTCTATTGTCTGTGATATTTGGCCTGATCAACGGACGGATGGAGGCGGTTTCTTCAGCCGCTCTGGAAGGCGCGGGAAGCGCAATTCAGCTATGCATTTCCATGGCCGGCGTACTCTGTCTGTGGAGCGGTGTGATGGAGATAATGAATCGGTGCGGACTGTCCGCCAAGCTGGCCCGCGCGTTTCGCCCGATTCTTAAAGCCCTGCTGCCTAACGCAAGCCGGGATGAAAAAACGCTGGCAGCAGTCTCCGCCAATGTCTCCGCCAATCTTTTGGGACTGGGGAATGCGGCCACGCCCCTTGGCATGCAGGCTGCCAGACGGATGGCTGTGGGACAGAATGGGGTGGCCAGCGACGAGCTGTGCCTGCTGGTGGTGCTGAATACGGCCTCCATCCAGCTCATTCCCGCTACGGTTGCTTCCGTCCGGTCCGCTGCGGGCGCTGCTGCTCCGTTTGACATTCTGCCAGCAGTATGGCTTGCTTCGGTGCTAAGCGTGGCTGCGGGGTTGGCGGCGGCAAAGCTGATGGCCTTTCTGGACAGGAGGCGGACATGAGTCCCTCTGCCATGGTGATTCCCGCCCTGCTGGCAGGAACAGCGCTCATCGCCCTGTGGCGGCGCGTGGATGTATACGGAGCGCTGACCGCCGGGGCGGGAGAGGGCCTAAGTGTGATTTTCAAGATTGCCCCCGCTCTGGTGGGGCTGCTGACTGCCGTGGCCATGTTTCGGGCTTCTGGGGCCATGGAGTGGCTGTCTGTCTTGTGCACGCCGCTGCTGGAAAAACTGGGCATTCCTCCGGAGCTGACGCCGCTGATGCTGGTGCGGCCTATTTCCGGAAGCGGCGCTCTGGCAGTGGGCAGCGAGGTGATGCAGGCTTACGGCCCGGACAGCTATGTGGGTCGGGTGGCGGCGGTTATGCTGGGCAGCACGGAGACGACCTTTTACACCATCGCCGTTTACTTCGGAGCGGCAGGAATTATCCGCACCCGGCACACCGTTCCCGCCGCACTGACTGCCGATCTTGCAGGGTTTATCGCTTCGGCTCTGGCGGTGCGCATTTTTTTCGGTACATAGACAAACTGTCCGGCCGCCTTTTCGGGCGGCCGGACGAAACGCATAAAAGCTTGAAAATAAGGAATGCTTTTACAGATACGATTGGTCAAAGCCGTGGGGCAGCAGCTCTTCCATGGTGAAGGACTGCTCCTCGCCCTTTGCGTTAAGGCAGATGACTTCCAGCTTGGGGGCAAACTCCTTCATAAACTGCCGGCACATCCCGCAGGGGACGCAGGGGCCTTCACTTTTACCCGCCACCACAATGCGCACAAAGTCCCGATGGCCCTCGCTGATGGCTTTGCCCATGGCGGTGCGCTCCGCGCAGGTGCCCACGGGATAAGCGGCATTTTCAATGTTGCAGCCGGTGTACACCGTCCCGTCGGCGCACTCCAGCGCCGCGCCCACAGGAAAGTGGGAGTAAGGGCAATATGCTTTGTCCAGCATCCCGGCCGCCGCCGCTTTTAATTCCTCTCGCGTCATAAAAACCGTTCCTTTCAGTTGTTACTTCCAATCCACAGCCCGCTGGGGGCGGACGTCTACATCCATGATGTCCTTGGCATCGTAAAATTGCAGATACCGGTCCCGGGAGTGGCGCAGGGTGGTGCCGTCGGGATGGAGTCGGTCGCAGATGACCGCGCAGATGTCCTTCTTAATATAGCTGAAGCTCTCCACGCCCACGGATGCGAACACCCGGAAGCCCTGACTCTGGAGGTACTGGAACACTGGCCCGGTTTTCGTCCAGTCGTTCCCGTCGGGGCGTTCTCCGTGGGGATAGTACAAAATAGTGGTCTTTCCCACCAGACTGCCCACCTCGTCAAACCACCGCTTGGTGTCCGCCTGAACTGTTTCCAAGGACTTGGCGCCCAAACGGATGTGGCCCCAGGTATGGCTGCCGAAGGTCCAGCCGGTGCGCTTCAGCTCGGCAATGATGGGCTTTACCGCTTCAATCTCTTTTTGCCGCGCCGCTTCCTGCTCCACTGTCCAGCTTTTGGTGTCTGTCTGGGTGCGATAGCCCAAAATGCCGCAATACCCTGTCAGGGACAGGCTTCCTTTCGCGCCGAAGGGAGAGAAATCCGGGTGCTCCCGGACAAACTTGTCCAAAATCGGCAGAGCGTCCAAATCCTGAGAGATGACCTCGCTGCCCTGCGGGTCTTTACCCTCGCTCCAAATCAGGCCGTCGTCCCCGATGATCAATTTATATGTCAGCCCGTCCTTGAGCATGTATGGATAATAGTTTACATCGTCATAGGACAGAATCAAAGGCTTTTTTCCCTCGGGCAGATACAATGTGTTGCGAACCATCACGGGCTGTCCGCCCTCATCGGTGGTTTCCCGCCACACATCCCCGATGTCCACCAGAACGTAGCCTTTGTCGTAGACGCTTTGCAAAATTTTGTTATACTCGTTCACGGTCACCATGAAATCGTCCAGACCGTTGGCCTGCGCGTCCCCGTCAAAGGCAAGCTCGGGATAAGCAATGACAGGATGGAAAAACAGGTGCTCCACAATCCCGTCCCACGCCACGTAGGGCACGCCGTCCACCGCGTCGCCCGCAGGCGCTACGGTGGGGTCAGAAATGGTATAGGGTTCTATTTGTGGAGCCTCCGGCTCGGCAGAGGAAGACGCGGAAGAGGAGGCGGAGCCGCCGGAGCCAACACCGCTCGCGGTCTGGCCGCAGGCGGCCAAAGACGTAAGCAGGGAGAGCGCTAGGAAAAGCGGCAGGAATCGACGCATATGAATGACACCCTTTCTAAACGGTTAAAGCAGAGCCGCGCAAGCCGCAGCCGCCGTTTTTTTCTTATATTAATCAGTATATCAGGTTAATCGACAAAATAAAACACCAAAAGGTTACAAAATTGGGTGCTTCTTTAAAGTGCACTGTGCCAGAGACACTCCGCCTGATTTTCCTGCTCCGGCATAGCGTACACAAAAAAATGGCAGATACCCAATTACCATACTTGACAAATAGGATAACTGTGATATATTTTAACCACAGTAAACTGATATGAATTAGGGAGGTCCTAATAATGCGTGTATATGTTGATAACGCGGCGACCACCGCCGTGAGTGATACGGCAGTAAAGGCTATGCTGCCATGCTTTCAGGAATTTTACGGGAACCCGTCCAGCCTGCACACGGTGGGGCAGGAGGCGGCGGAGCGGCTGTCTCTGGCCCGGCAGGTGTTTGCAAAAAGGCTGAACTGCGACCCCAGTGAAATTACCTTCACCTCCGGAGGCAGCGAGGCCGATAACCAAGCCCTTCGCTCTGCCGCCGCTGCGGGCGCGAAGAAAAATAAGCGGCACATCATCTCCACGGAGTTTGAGCACCACGCCATTTTACACACGCTGGAGCAGCTTTCCAAAGAGGGCTTTGAAGTTACGCTGCTGCCCATCCCCAAGTCCGGCGTGATCTCTCCAGAGCAGGTGAGAGAGGCCATCCGGCCGGACACCTGCCTTGTCACCGTGATGTTTGCCAACAACGAGATCGGCACCATTCAGCCGATTCCCGAAATCGGGGCGATTTGCCGGGAGCTGGGCGTCCCCTTCCACACCGACGCGGTACAGGCGGCGGGACATCTTCCCATCGACGTGCGGGCCATGAACATCGATCTTTTAAGCCTTTCGGCCCATAAGTTCCATGGGCCCAAGGGCGTGGGCGTGCTGTACGTTCGGCGCGGTGCGCTTCCTCTGATGAATGTGATTTACGGCGGCGCACAGGAGCGGGGCAAGCGGGCCGGAACCGAGAATATCGCCGGAATCGTGGGCGCGTCTGCGGCCTTTGACGAGATCTGCGACCATTTGGAAGAGAACGCCGCCAAGGTCACTGTCCTGCGGGATCGGCTGATAGACGGCCTGACGAAAATTCCCCACAGCATTCTCAACGGCGAGCAGGAGCGCCGCCTTCCCGGCAACGTGAACCTGTGCTTTGAGGGGATTGAAGGGGAATCCCTGTTGCTGCTGCTGGACCAGAAGGGCATCTGCGCTTCCTCGGGAAGTGCCTGCACCTCCGGGTCTCTGGACCCCAGCCACGTGCTGCTGGCGCTGGGCCTGCCCCATGAGGTGGCCCACGGGTCGCTGCGGCTGAGTCTCAGCGAGTACAACACGGCGGAGGAAATCGACCATATTTTGGCCGAAACGCCGGGGATTGTGGAGTATCTTCGGAATATCTCTCCCGTGTGGGACGAGCTGGAAACCGGCCGTCTGAAGCACGTGATTTAAGCTTGAAAGGAGCGGGTAAATATGCTGTACAGTGAAAAAGTGATGGATCACTTTCAAAATCCCCGGAATGTGGGTAAGATGGACGACGCCGACGGTGTGGGCGAGGTTGGCAACGCCAAGTGCGGTGACATTATGCGGATGTATATTAAGGTGGACAAGGACACGCAGACCATCAGCGATGTGAAGTTCAATACCTTTGGCTGCGGCAGTGCCATAGCCACCAGCTCCATGGCAACGGAGATGATTATGGGCAAGCCCGTGAAGGAAGCCCTGACGCTTTCCAACAAGGCCGTGGTGGAGGCGCTGGACGGACTGCCTACCCATAAGCTGCACTGCTCCGTTTTGGCGGAGCAGGCCGTGAAGGCGGCGGTGAAGGACTATTACGATAAAAACGGCATCGCCTATGGCGACGAACTGAACATCTGCGACCACGAGTGCGCACACTGCGCTGTGGAATAAATCCATACCTGAAACGGGGGCCGGCATTGCCGGTCCCCGTTTTTGCCTGTTTCACACGCAGCTTTGGCATTTGTCCCAAACCCGTGGCTCAAAGGCTTGCTCTTCGGCATGACCGAGTCGGGCCGCGCATAAGAGAGAACAGCGGGCGGTCCGTGGCGCTGACTGCGGACAGCAGAAGGAGGGGCAATCGTGCGCAATTGCGGAGATGTGATTTTAAGCGGGCTTCTTTCATGCTTTGTAGGAAGTGTGTACTTTCTGATTGAGGTGGTATGGAAGACTGTTCGGGGCCATCCGGAAGGCATTAGCTGGACCATGCTGGTGCTGGCACTGGTGCTGGGAATGGTTATGGAGCGGATGGGCGCAGAGCTGCCGTGGAATTGCCCCATTTGGGCACAGTCCATTTTGTGCGGCGCTGCCGTTACAGCCGCAGAATTTCTTGCCGGATGTATCGTGAATTTGTGGCTGGGGTGGAATGTGTGGGACTATTCCGAGTTGCCGGGAAATGTCTTGGGGCAGATTTGTCCCCAGTTTGCCGTGCTCTGGTGCCTTGTCAGCGGGCCGGTCATTGTGGGGCTGGATTGGCTGCGGTATGCTGTGCGGGGTGGAGAGAGGCCCCGGTACACCTGGCGGCTTAAAAAACGGGAAATCCGCAGCATAAAAGGATTGTGAAGGTAAAACACTTAACTCAGACAGGTTATAATTTTGAGTATTTGGTTACATAAAAATTCAAAAATTGAACATTAAATTTAAAAAAACTATTATTTCTTTGCCGGAGTCTGCCGATAAGATTAAAAAGGATTACTCTATGAAAAAGCGGGCACGGAAAAGGGTTTGAAACCGTCCCGCCGGAAGGAGGACACGGTGAGCGGCAAGTATATTGTACGGCAGCCGATTAAGGATGCCGACAGCAGCGTGATTGGATATGAGCTTCTTTACTACGGCGAGAATCAGGCGTTTGGAGAGGATTCTGTTTCGCCCGGCGGGGCAGAGGGGGCTGCGCCCAATCCACCCGCCTCGGGAAACGACTTTGCGGCGGCTAACGCCATTTACAATTTTTTGACGCAGAATACCGATAAGGCGCTGACGGGAACGCTGAATTTTATGACATTCACTCCCACGCTCCTGATGAAAAAAGCGCCCCGGCTTTTTAAAAAGTCCGAGTTGGTGATTCAGATTGAGGACAGCGTAATCATTCATCCGCTGGCCATGCACTTTGTGCAGCAGTTTGCCAAGGAGGGCTATAAAATCGCGGTAAACGAGTTTCGGTTTGCCCCCCGATACCTTGCGCTGATGGACAAAATTCACTATATCAAGCTGAATTTCGCGTCCACCCCTGCAACCACGCTGGCCAACGTGATTGAACTGGCCCACAGCATGGGAAAGAAGTGCATTGCAACCAACATTAACGACCCGGTGCTGTACAACGCCGCGGTGGGCCTGAAGGTGGATGCGCTGGAGGGGCCGTTTGTAGCGGAAAAGCTTTCCTGCAAGGCGCATACCAGCGGCTATTTGCAGGGGAACTTTTTCCGGCTTATGGTGGCTGTTACCCGGGATGAGCCGGACATTGACGAGATTGAGCGGATGGTTTCTCAGGATGCGTCTCTGGTGTTTGGCCTGCTGCGAATGGCCAATTCTGTCTATTTTTCATCCTCTCATCGGGCGACTACCATCCGTCAGGCGATTATGACGCTGGGTTTGGGGCAGATTCGCCAGTGGATTTATCTTCTCAGTGCCAGCAACGCAGAAAATAAAATCGACCCGTCCTCTGAGGAGTTTTTAAAGCTGTCCTTCCTGCGGGCAAATTTTTGCAGCGATCTCATCGACTACACCCCTCGGGATGTCCTCTCCATCACCAAGGCGGACGCCTACCTTATTGGTATGTTCTCCACCCTTGGCTATCTTGTGGACGCGCCCATGGAGGAGATTTTGGCAGAGGTTCCCGTGGTGGAAGAGGTCAAGCGGGCGTTGCTTTACCGGGAAGGCCCAGCCGGAAAGCTCTATTCTCTGCTGCTCAGCTATGAGCGGGCGAATTGGGACCAGATCAATGTTCTCGCAAACGAGCTGAACATTCCCACAAACCTGCTCACCAGCGTATACTTTGACTCTGTGGACCGGGCCAACATTATCTGGGCACGGATCACCGCGCCGGAGGCGGACGACCTTCCGGAGGAATCTGTGTGACGAAACGGCGTCCCCCAATTTATCAGGAAACTTCCCCGGCCCCGCCCCCGGGAGGATCGAGAGGGGCAGACTGCGATTTGGGGCTTTTATTGCTGTGAAGTCTCGGAAAAATCTCAAATAATACGATTCAGAAGCACCCGAAATCCGCTGAAAATGCGGATTTCGGGTGCTTTTGTGCGTAAATGGTCCAAAACCTGTCGCAAAAAACCTGGACCCAGTTTTGCTGTTCGCCAAAAAGCGCCGTTCTTTTTACACGTGTGCTGGTAATATATGGGACTTAGAGGTATAGGCGAATTTAATGAGTATAATTGGAAAAAATTTGAAATCACATAAACGGTAAATTGCGTGCCCATATTCGCCGCTTTTTGGGAGTGGGGGAGGGCGGCAGCTTGGTCGCGCCGAAAGGAGAGGCGGATGAAGTCGGATGACGTCAAGGAGTATCTGCGGCTGTGCCTGCGCTATCGCGTGGCCACGGTGCTGCTGTGCACCGCCGTCTATCTGATTCCCGCGGCGGGGGGAACAGGCTTTTTTCTTCGGCTGTGGATTGCAGGAGGAATGCTGCTGGCAGGCTTTTTAAGTACCGCGCTTTACGCATTCGCGTTTCACAACGGCGAAAATGAGAACTGGTTTAAAGTGCTGCTGGTGCTGGAGCTTTTTTCCTATGGCCTTCTGACCGGCCTGAGCGGAGGGCTATACAGCCCGTATCTCTGGTACTATATCAGCTGTCTGTTTATGATGCTGTCCCTGCGGCAAAGCTTTTTGTTTACCGGGCTGGGCATTCTATGGTGCCTGCTGTGTGTGGTATCGGGTCATCTGGCGGGGGTGCATGGCACCGCCGCCTTGCAACCGGTCTATAATCTGGTCACCGGCGCCGTGGTGGTTATCGGTGCGTTTTATGTTCTGCTGGGTTGTATCCGCCGTCTGGATGAGGCGGTGCGGCAGCAGTCATTGCTCAACGCGCGGCTGCGGGAGGAAAAAGAGCGCAGCGAGCAAGCGCTGGGGCACATCACCGAGCTGTATGATACCCTGAATCTTTTCGCTATGTCCGATCCGGACCGAGTGATGGAGGCGCTGGTTCAAACCCTGTGCAGAACCATTGCTCCCGGAGGCTGCGTGCTGGTTAAATACGATCCGGAGGGCGGCGTGGAGCGGCGGGAACTTCATGGAATAGAGGAAGAAAAGGCCGCGGCGGCTTGGAGCGCTGCCGCAGAGGTTTTGCAAGGCGCAGTGGCCGGCTGGCACCCGATAAGCCGTGAAGCCGGCGAACCGGACTTTGAGGGCGTTTATATCGGGGAGTCGGCGCTGCCGCGGGGATTACTGCTTCGCCGCGCAGGGACGTTTGTTCCGGAAAAGCAGGACCTGTTTTACCGTGGAGTGATCGAAATTGTCTTCCGCAATATGGATACCCACAGGGAGCTAGAAACTTACATCGCCGCCGAGGAAAAAAACCGCATGGCGGATGAAATTCACGACACAGTGATTCAGCGCCTGTTTGCGCTGGCGTGCGGCTTGAAAATGCTGGAGGGAAAAACCGCCAATTCCATGGAGGAGGACTGGAAAAGTCAGATTCGCGTGCTGGTGCGCTCGGTCGAGGGAATTATGAAAGAATTGCGGGAGGCCATTTACGGCAAGCGCTTTGAAGGCTGCGGAGCCCAAAGCTTTACCGGACGTGTGCAGGCCTATCTTTCAGAGATGGAAAGCCTGAGCGGCGCGCAAATCCAGTTGGAGCTGGACGAGCGGGCAGAGGAAATGACGGCCTCCCAAAAAATTGTTTTATACCGGATTTCCTGCGAAGCGGTAAGCAACGCGGTCTGCCACGGGCGCGCGCAGCGTATTGCGCTGCGTCTGGCGCTGACGGACAGGGAAATCTGCATGGAGGTACAGGATAACGGGACGGGACTTTCCGTTCCGTCCGGGGAGAGTCTGCGGGGAAACGGGCTGCGGAATATGAACCGCATGGTTTCTCTGCTGCGGGGCCAGCTATTGCTGGAAGCCCGTGAAAACCATGGAACGGCGGTGCGGCTGCGGCTGCCGCGCCGATAAGAAGGGAGCGAGGGCATGATTCTGATTTTGGACGACCATCCGCTGGCAAGGGCGGGATTGGCGTCGGTTATCCGCATGTACCGGCCGGAGGAGAACATGGTGCAGGCGGGATGCGTGCGGGAGGCCATGGAGCAGATGAACGCGGCGGCGGCGGACATGGCGTTTGTGGACGTAAACCTTGGGAAGGAAAGCGGCTTTTCTTTTGTGGAATGGCTTCAGGGGCGGGGGTTTGACACGAAGGTGTTTTTTATCACCTCCTCCTCCCGGGAAAGCGACTTTTTGGCAGCTCGGGAGCTGGGCGTAAACGCCTATGTGCTTAAGGATGCATTCCTCGATGAAATTCTGTACGGACTGCGGGTAGTGGAGCGGGGCGGAACCTTCTACTCCCCCACGCTGATAGAGCAGCTAAACCGAAACCGCGAGGATGAGCGAAAGCTTGACAGACTTACGGCGCGGGAACTGGATGTGCTCATATTGCTCAGTCAGGCGTACAGCAACGGAAAAATCAGTGAATCACTTTATATCTCCGAGGCTACCACAAAAAAGCATATTACCAGCATCCTTGGGAAACTGGGGCTGGAAAGCCGCATGGAAGCCATGCTGTTTGCCAACAACAACCGCACCATCACCCGCGCGGCCATCAGCCGGGCGGTAAAAAAGGACAGGAGGGGGGACGGCCCATGCGAACTCACAGCCTGCGGAGCAGCCGCAAATGGTTTGTACTAATGCTTTTGGCAGTATCCATGACCGGCGTGGGGGCCACCTATGCCTCGTGGTCCGACACGCTGAACGTCCACACGAAGCTGACCACGGCGGTATTTGATATGGCGGCGAAGGCGTCGGGGGAATATCGCGTCACGCTGGTGAAACCGGACGGAAGCACTTCTGTGGAGCTGAACGGCGTGGAGGCCCGGACGGAAGAGGATGGCAAATCGGTGGAGCTGTTGTTTTCTGAGGGCATTCCTGCAAACTATCTGCAAGAGGGGTATGCCCTCTGCCTGTCCGTTCCTCTCGAAAACGGAAAAGGCTCGTTTATGAACATCCGCCGTTACGAGCCGGATTTTTCCGAGGCGTGGGGGCAGGTGACACTTCAGGCGGAGGAGGTTTGCCTTCAGCTGAGTGGAACGGTTTATCTGGCGGAGGACGGCGGGGCCGGGCTGGGGAATCTGCTGAAAGCCTATGAAGTGCCGCTGAAGCTGGACATCTATCCCGGTTTTGAAGGAGAACCGGACGCTATGCGGGGCAGTTTGTATCTCAAGCTGACGGAGGAGAGCCTTGGGGATCTTGCTGAGCTGCCGGAGGAAGTGGAAATTCCGGCGGAGACTCTGGAATCGGCCCAGCCGGGAAGCTTGGTTCAAGCCGTGGGAGAAGAGACGGCGGAGACAAACGGCATTTTAGTAAAGTATCGCTGCGAGGTGCCGCTGGTGATGGACCAGAGCTATGAGCCAGATCTCATTGCCCGCGTGGGAGAGGGGGGGACGGCATGAAACAAATGCTTCGCGCCGCTCTGGTTGCCGGAGCAACGGTTTTAAGCAGCACTGTTATTGCCCTGGGATATTGGATTGACTCGATTCAGGTCAAAACCGACGTCACGGTGCTTTACCCTGTGGAAATTACCGTGGTTCAACCGGAAAAAGCCCCGCTCCCAGAGGAAATTCCAACTGAAAAAATGCCGCCCGAAGGCGCGCCGTCGGATGGTACGGACGAAAAGTCTCCGCCCCAGGGCGAAGCAGACCTTGATAAAGAGAAAGCAACAAACCCCGCGGTCGAGCAGAATCCTTCAGGGGAAAAGTCCGGGGATGAAGCTGGGGAAAAGCCTGCGTCCGGTGCGTCGGCTGAGCTGGCCAGTCCTGCGGCTCCGGGCACTCAGCCGGAGGGAGGCTCCGGTGAGGAAGCGTCGGCTGATTCCCCGGAGGAACCCACTGGCGGCGGAAATTCCGAACCTGCTTTGGACGCTGGAACCGAAGATTCCGGAGAGTCGGCTCCTGCTTCCGGGACAGACGGCGGAGCCTATGAAGGCGCTTCCGACTGACAACGCAGGAAAACAGAGGAGATAAAAAGATGTGGAAGAGAGAGCGATATGAGTGGTATGCGGGCAGTCTGCTGGTGTGCGCCGTCGCGCTGATGGTGCTTTCCGGCAGGCTGTCCTTGCCCGTTTCCTCGGCGCTGTGGGGTGGATTGGCGGTGGTGCTGTGGCGCTTTGCTCCGCGCATCCGGGTTCCGGGAAGCAGATCGGTCAGGGCGGGGGCGCTTGCCTATGCTTTTTTAGGGGCGGGGGCATATCTGGCCGTATTGTACCTCATTGGGGTGTTTATGGGGGTGCTGGCCGCCTCCCCCTATGACCGGTCGCCCAAGGGCCTTTTGGGAAATCTGCTGCGGGTGCTGCTGCCTATTTTGGTGCGGGAGCTGGTGCGGGCATACTGCTTTGGTGCGGTGTGGCGGGCGTGCAAGCACCGAAAGGCCGCCCTTGTTGGAATTACGCTGCTTTTGTTTCTGGCGGACCTGCGCTTTGCCCGGCTGTTAAGCCTGAGCGGCGCGCAGGACACAGTTTCTTACATCACCCAAAACGTCGCGCCCACGCTGGCACAGGAAATTTTCCTCAGCGTACTGGTGTTTTACGGCGGCGCAGGCGCGGGCATTGTCTACGCGGCGATTCCCGCCGCGTTTGAATGGGGCTTTCCCTTTTTACCAAACCTGCCGTGGCTTGCCCAAGGGGCGGTGGGGCTAAGCGTGCCGCTGGTACTGGCGCTGATGACGGCAGACCGATTCCGTGCCCAGAAACGGGGAGACATGACCCGGAGGGAGGGCAGTACACTGGGTTTTTTCGCGGCCCTTACGGTCAGCGTGATGTTTGCATGGTTTGTGGTGGGTGTGTTCCCGATTTATCCCTCCGTGGTGCTGACGGGAAGCATGGAACCATTGATATACCCCGGAGACGCGGTGCTAATTCGCAAGCTTTCCAGCGAACAGGAGATTTACCGGCTGACTGAGGGAGAGATTATCAACTTCAAGCGGGGAAGCATTACCATCACCCACCGGATTGTCAGCGTGATAAAGGACGAAGCCGGAAATCTGAGCTTTCAGACCAAGGGGGACAACAATGATTCACCCGATGTGCAGTCGGTGGGGCCAAACGATATCAACGGGACTGTGCGCCGTGTGGTACCAAAGGTGGGACTGCCCGTCCTGCTGATGAAAAGCGGACAAGCCGTTCCGGAAGGAGTGACGGACCATGAGTGAGAATGAAAAAAAGGCCCGGCCCAAAGCGGCCGTATCAGCCCGGGGACAACGGCGCTGCATTCTGGGGGGCGCTGGGCTGCTGGTTCTGTGCGCGGCGGGGCTGATTTACGCGCTCCTGCCCCGATACGGCAAGACAGAGCGCACGCTGTATTCCTACGATGTGACGGCGGACGCGTCCTATCGGGTACATATGCTGCAAAATTCCCTCTATCCAACCGAGTGGCTGGAGGAGGGCGGGGTATATTCCAGCGCCCTGGCCGACGTGATTGAGTTTACCTTTCGGGTAGATGCGTATGGAAGCGCGCCTGCTGAGATTTCAGGCGATTACCGCATCAACGCGGTGCTGGAAGGGTACCAGTCCTCCGGCGAGGAAAAAAAGACGGTGTACAAAACAGCGGTTCCACTGGCGGAAGGAACGCTGGAAGCCAAATCCGACAGCGGGGCGGGCACAGAGCAAACGCTTCGCCTTCCGCTGGAAAAATACCGCCAGCAAAGCGACGCGGCGGACTTTGCGCTGGGACTTTCGGTCAGCCGCGCATTTTCTGTGGAGCTTTCGGGAACGGTTTACATCCAAACTGCCCACGGGGAAAGGCAAGAGGACTTATCCTATGCTGTGGCCCTGCCGCTACCCAAAAATCCCACTCTGTTTGAGCTGCAAAAACCGGAGCCGGTGCAGCAATCCGGGGAGATCACGAAGACGGAGGAAGCCCGGCTGCCGTTTTCGGCTGAGCTGCTGGCGGCTTCCGGTGCAATGGGTGCGGCGGGAATCGCTTTGATTTTGTTTGCAAGGCTATTTACCCGCAGGCTTACGCCGCAGGAAGAGGAACGGGCGGCCCGGGAAAAGCTGAAACGCAAATATGGCGGACGTATGGTCCGTCTGGCCCGACCGCCGGAGTACGGTGGGCGTGCCTGCGTGCCGGTGTCCGACATGGACGGTCTGCTGGCCATGGCGGAGGAGATGCGCCTGCCCGCCTGTTACTG
>JAEXCS010000008.1 GCA_023402075.1 Bacillota bacterium
GGGATGTGCATCGCACATCCCGCCGCCGTTTGTTAAGAATTTATGTGGGAAAGAGTCTTCACGCGGACGCTTACAGGAATTTCTGCATCCCGTCGGTGGCAAGGCCCACCTCGGCGCTGATGGTGACGGTAAATTTGATGCCGTTCTTCTCGCCGAAAGCGTCCAGCCAGTTCAAGAATTCCTCGGTCCTGTGATCCACGTCGCCCCCGGTCACCTTGCACAGGTTGTCGATAAACACGTGAGAGATGTCGTAGTTCCCGGCATACAGGCCGCTGATAAAGCCGCGGACAGACTCGTAGTTGTTCAGTTTATATTCCTTTACGTCAATCAGGCGGATATGGTAGTGGATGTCGTAAGTCAAAGCGGAGTTTGATTCAATGCAAACCACGTTGCCCGGCTCGTCCTTCGCCGCGCTGTTAATGAGGTCGATGAGCTGCTTGGTTTTCCCGGAGCCTTTGACGCCCATAATCAATCTAACCATAGTGTATCACTCCTGTTCTTTTGAAATCACGGGTTGGATTTCTATGTCTTCAGCATAGCATAGTTTCCCCGAAAAGACAATGCAGAATTCCTGCAAAAAAGTTTGTGAATAATGCCGGGGGCGAAATTTTCGCCCCCGGTATTCGTTTACAGGTTCAGCTTTGCCCGAAGCTCCGCGCCCCGGTCCTCGAAGCCGGGTTTTCCAAGCAGGGCAAACATATTCTTCTTATAGTCTTCCACCCCCGGCTGGTCAAAGGGATTCACGTCCAGCAGATACCCGCTCAGGCCGCAGGCGTATTCAAAGAAGTAAATCAAACCGCCCAAAGTTTCCGCGCAGCGGGGGCCGGCCTCAATCATCAAATTGGGAACGCCGCCCTCCGTGTGGGCCAGAAGAGTCCCTTCCACGGCTTTGTCCCGGATGAAGTCCACAGACTTTCCCGCAAGGAAGTTCAGCCCGTCGCCGTCCTCTTCGTCCCGCTCTACAAAAAGCTGCCGGGACGAGGGGCCGAACCGGACCACCGTTTCAAACATCAGCCGCCGTCCCTGCTGAATGTATTGGCCCATGGAGTGGAGGTCGGCGGTAAGTTCCACGCTGGCGGGGAACAGGCCCTTGCCCTCTTTTCCCTCGCTCTCGCCGTAAAGCTGCTTCCACCATTCCGCCATCATACGAAACGCGGGGTCAAAGCTGCCGAGAATTTCAACGCTTTTCCCGGCCCGGTACAGTTGATAACGGGCGGCGGCATATTGCCATGCGGGGCAGTCGTACCCGGGAACGGCGCACCGCTCCATCATCTCCGCTGCGCCGCGCAGCAAAGCGTCGATGTCGACGCCTGCCACGGCGATAGGCAAAAGGCCCACTGCGGTGAGTACGGAATACCGCCCGCCCACGTCGTCGGGTACCACGAAGGTTTCCCAGCCTTCCTTATCCGCAAGCGATTTCAGCGCACCCCGGCTGCGGTCTGTGGTGGCGAAAATACGCTGCCGCGCGCCGTCCTTGCCGTATCGCTCCTCCAGCAGCTTTCGCAGAAAGCGGAAGGCCACGGCAGGCTCCGTAGTGGTGCCGGACTTGGAGATGATGTTTACTGAAAAGTCCACGCCGTCCAAAAGATCCAGCGTTTCACCCAGCGCGTCAGCATCCAGACCGTTGCCTGCAAAGTAGATGTTGAGATCGTTCTTTTTCTTCAAATTATAGCTAGGGGAACACAGAAGGTCGATCACACCCCGGGCGCCCAGATAGGACCCCCCGATGCCCACCACCACCAGTGCGCCGGAGTTTTTGCGGATTTTGTCCGCAGCCGCCTTGATGCGGATATATTCATTCTGGTCATAGTTTTCAGGCAGACGAACCCAGCCGGTAAACTCGCCGCCCGGACCGGTTCCGTTTTGCAGCTTTTCATGGGCCAGCCCCAGCCGGGAAGCCATGGCCTCCTCATAGGGCATGGGAATAAAGGAGTCCATATGAAAGGTTTTCACTTCCAGCATAACAACCGTCCTTTCCAAATCGCCCCGTGACCTTGGGTGATGGCTCTATTATACTAGCATTCCCTCTGCGCCACAAGAAAAAATCCAAAAAAGGACGGAAATTCGGACGTAAATCAGCCGCCTAAAAATGCCGTGCGCAGATACCGCAGGGCAAGAGCGCCCCAGGAGACGCGGGGGACGTCCTCTCCTGCCACCAGAGGAACCTCCGCCACCGTCTCTCCTCCGGAGGAGAGAATTAAAGTTCCCAGCACATCACCCTTTGCGATGGGAGCCGACACCTGCTCGGCCAGAGACACCGATTTTTCAAGCTTTGCTGCCTTGGCTTTTTCCAGCAGCAGGGATTCTCCCGACGGAACGGGCTGCACCGTGGTCTGCGTCCCCAGCGATACGCTGACTGGGGGCAGCGCCCCGTCCGGCATGGCTTTTACCAGCGCATAGGTGGAAAAGCCATAGCTTAGCAGGGACTTTGCATCTTCAAACCTCTGGGCGGAGGTGGGGCCTTTCATAATGATGGCAATCAGCTCCATTCCGTCCCGCTCCGCCGTGCCGGAAAGGCAGTATTGCGCCGCGCCGGTGGAGCCGGTTTTCAGGCCCGTGGCCCCTTCGTAAAAGCGGATAAGCTTGTTGGTATTTACCAGAGACGAGGCCCCGTTTCGCAGGGTGTCCATCCAGATGGTGGTGTACTTACGGATGTCCGGGTGGTTTAAAATCAGCTCCCGGCTCATCAGGGCGATGTCGTAGGCGGAGGTGACATGCCCTTCGGCGGGAAGGCCGGTGGGATTGACAAAATGAGTGTCGTTCATGCCCAATTCCTTGGCGCGCTGGTTCATCCGCTCTACAAAAGCGTCTTCACTGCCTGCAAGGTGTTCTGCCAAGGCCACGGAGCAGTCGTTGGCAGAGACGACGCACACGGCCTTCAGCATATCGTCAACACTGAGCTGCTCGTTTTCCTTCAGCCAGATCTGGCTGCCCCCCATAGAGCAGGCATGGGCCGAGGCGGTGATCATATCGTCGTAGTGCAGAGTTCCGTTTTCAATGGCCTCCATGGTCAAAAGCAGGGTCATCACCTTCGTGACGCTGGCGGGTTCCAGCTTTTCATGCTCGTTTTTGGCGAACAAAACGGTTCCCGTCTCTTTTTCCATCAGCAGTGCGGAGGGTGCGGATACTTCCAGCGCTTTGGCCGGGACAATCAACACCAGTGCCGCCGCCAGCGCGAACAGCAGTTTTTTCATAACGCTCCCCCTTTTTTTGGGCAATACCGCAGCTATCTTAAAATACGCAGGTGCGACGCAAAACTAGTTCGGGACAAAGCGGAAAGCGCAGCAAATACGGAATGTATTTGCCGGGGTTTTCGCAAAACCTAAAAAAATTTTTGCATGCAGATGCATATGTAAGGCGACAGTCAGGCATTGTGCGGCGGTACCCTTGCTGTCCCAGTCTATGAGAAATAAGAAAAACAAATGCGCCCTTGGCCATTTTTCGTCTTGCAAAATGGAAACGGGTCTGCTATACTATCCTCACGCGCAATTTGTAAGAGCGATGCGCGGCTGTAGTTCATCGGTAGAACGGCAGCTTCCCAAGCTGCATAGGTGGGTTCGACTCCCATCAGCCGCTCCAGAAATAAATTCTCTAAACCATTGAGCGATCAGTGGTTTAGGGAATTTTTATTTTAACGCATATGTCGTGCCGTAGGGAAGAGACGATTAAAATTAACCCGAACTTTTAAAATGTACACGTCAAAATACAGGTCAAGCTCTTTGTTATTTAAATATGCGTCCGGTCTGTCGACAGACTTTCTATTGTGGACAGCGCCCAAATGCGTGTAACTACTTTATAGTTGTGGTTATATCCGCGTGGCCCATCTGGATGCAGACTTGCACTACATCCACCCCCGCCATATATAGCAGGGGTCAGCATGGGTTGGCGGTGGCAAGGGGGCCTGCGGCAGGAAAAATCTGCTTCCGGTGGCTATATTACAAGTATGTTACATTCCCCCAAAAGCCCTTGCAAAAAATTTGGGGGTTTGCTAGAATCCGTTATGAACAAATGAGGCGGATTCTTTTTTTCCCGGAGCAGATACGGGACCGGCTAGCCACGGTATGTGCGCCGGGATGTGAAGAACCCCGATCAATTGTTCAAAACATGGCCGTGGAAGCCCAGCCAAAGCGCAGAAGGCATGTGACACCCGAAACGAATCGTCAAGGGGATAAGCATACGCCTTATAGCAATGCGGCGCAGCGGAAACGGTAAATTTTAAAGGAGGAAAATCCATGAAGAAGTTCCTTTCTCTGGTTCTGTCTCTGGTGATGACCATGTCTTTGGTCACCGTCGGCGCCGGCGCCACCGAGTACAAGGACTTCGCCGACAAGGGCGAGGTTCAGTACGAGGAAGCAGTCGCGGTTCTCAACAAGCTGGGCATTATCACCGGCTATGAGGACGGCTCTTTCAAGCCCACCGGGGCTCTCACCCGCGGCGCTGCCGCCAAGATCATCGTTTCTCTGATGATCGGCTCCGAAGCCGCAAGCAACCTGACGGTTACCGCCGCCCCTTATAAGGACGTGGCCGTGACCAACACCTTTGCAGGTGTCATTTCCTACTGCAAGACTGCCGGCTACATCAACGGCTATGCCGACGGCACCTTCCGTCCCACCGCTGCCCTGACCGGCTTTGCATTCGCAAAGATGCTGCTGGGCGCGGTTGGCTATCGCGGCGACGTTGAGGGCTTCACCGGCTCCGGCTGGACCATGAACGTGGCCAGACTGGGCAATCAGGCTGGTCTGTTTGACGACTTTGCCACCGCTTTCCAGGGCAACAACGGCGTGACCCGCGAGGCCGCCTGCCTGCTGGCTCTGAACACCCTGAAGGCTACCGAGGTTGAGTATACTGCCAACGGCAATAACCTGAATGTGAATGCTAACGGCAACATTACTGGTGCTAGCACTAACTATGTCCGTAGCTATGTTACCAGCCGTAACGACAACATCAACCAGAACATCAGCAAGGAAACCAGCGGAAACGCTTCTTCCTTCTACACTCTGGAATTCGGCGAGGAGCATTTCCCCGACCTGAAGCTGGATAACATCCGTTCCAGCAACATTGCTGACGACTATGGCCGTCCTGCTAATCAGTGGAGCTACAAGAACGTGAAGATCGGCACCTATGGCAAGACCGCCGATTACAGCTACACTGCTTCTGCTTCCGGCGACACCAACACCGATAAGGTGAAGGACATGGGCCTGGACAGCTATGAGTTCAACGCTTCCACGACCATCAAGGTCAACGGCAAGACCGTTGCAGTCCCCGCTGTGGGTAAGACCACCGTGGCTGCCAACGCTCAGCTGCTGGTCGACGCTGTGAAGAATGGCAACAAGGTTGAGGTTTATCTGTCCGATACCACTGCTAACCTGATCACCAACGTCGTCATTGTTGAGACTCAGATCATGCAGGTTAACCGCGTTACCTCCAAGGACGTGACCCTGAAGACCGTTGAGAAGCAGGGCCTGTCCACCGTCGCTAACGCTGTTGTTACCGGTAACGGCGTGAACGTCTCTGCTGTGGAAGACGATGACAACTGCTATGATGCTCTGAAGGGTCTGAAGGCTGACGATTTTGTGGTCGTCACTCCTCTGACCACCAATAATGGCAGCTCTTACAGTGTTGACGCTGTGTTCATTCCCACCACTGTTTCCGGCAACATCACCAAGGTGAAGGTGAACTCCGCTAACGACAACACCGATGGTCTGACTGTTGCTGGTACTGACTACAAGACCTCCTTCAACTGGACCGCTGAGGATGCCGATGGCGCCCGTTACAGCGCTCTGAATGGAACCAGCGTCTCTACTCGTCAGGAGAGCACTGTTTATCTGGATTCCTATGGCTTTGCCATCTATGTTGCTAACGTGAAGGCCTCTACCTCTTACTTTATGTATGATGAGACCTATGCCAACGTGGTTGACGGCCGCATTCACCACTTCGCTCAGGGCTGGGATACCAAGGGCAACGCCGTGTCTCTGGACTTCGGTACTTCCGATCCCGGTCTGACTGTCGGTAATGTCTATGCCTATAAGACTGCCTCTTCCAACTCCAATGCCGATTATCAGTTGGACGGAACCAAGCAGGCTAACGTGTTGACCGGTACCATCGCAGCCGGCAATACTTGGGATGCCAGCAAGAACTTTGTCAAACTCGGTGTTGACGGCATTGCCGATCCTCTCATCGCTGGCACAAGCTATTACTACAAGTCCGACGTGAAGTACATCTTCACCACTTACAATGGCGCGGATATCGATAGCGTCACTGTGAAGGATGGCGCTCAGAAGGTCACTGGTGCTGCAACTACCGGCACTGATTTCTCTGTGGTTCTGAACGACGACTCTTCCAAGAAGGTCATCGCTATCTTTGTCAAGAACGACAACGATGTGGAAGTCAGCCAGAACGTTCTGTACATCCAGAAGCAGACCGCCGTTCAGCGGGATTCTTCTGGCAAGGATGTCTCTATCTTCACCGCTTACATTGACGGTGTCAAGACCGAGAATCTGGTCGCCAACAAGCTGATCTCTGACAATACCTTCTACACCTACTCTGTGAACGACTCCACCGGTGTCTACACAGTGAATGCCTACACCCAGTCTGTCAATAAGACGACCTCCGTTTTGACTGGTAAGACCCTGGCTAAGACCCAGATTATGAATAAGGCGTATATCGCTGCTGCTGTTCTGGGTACTTCTACGGATCTGAACATTGCCAACGCCACGGTCATCGACCTGCGCACTGGCGGCACCATCAGCTCCGCCAGCGATATGGTTGCAGACAACGCTCCTACCAGCTACACTGTGTCCATCGCGTTCAACAATTCCACTAACTCCAGCAGCTTGGGCCGTGTAAGCTATGTGTTCATCACCGATGCCACATCCGCTCCTGTGGGTCCTGTTGCTCCCACCGGCGTGACTGCGGTTAAGGCTGGTACCGCTTACAGCGTGAACTACACCGGCGCAACCGTTCCCACGGTTGATCAGGCTCTGGCGGCTATTCAGGCTGCGATTGTTGCTGATGGTTACACCATCAAGGGCATTTCTTATTCCGCTCCCACCTACACCTTCTCTGTCGCTAAGACAGTTGGCGGTTTTGAGGTCGCACAGCCCGACTTTACCTTTAATGAGAGCACTGGTATTGTGAGACTGTATGCTGTGGCTGCTCCTGCCATTACCTCTCCTGTGACCGGCAGTGCCGCTGCCACTTATCCCGCAGCCGACTTCTCTGTCGTAGCGAACAAGACGTTTGCTAAGGACGACGAAGTCGTTACGCTTACCATTACCTATAATGGTACTGTGACGGATGCAGACGACACATTTACCTTCACTTCCTCTGCTACCAGCGGTGCGGACACCTTTGTTGATGCCAGCGGCGCTGTCCTGACGGGCATTGCTCCGGGCAAGACCTGGACCTGCACTTTCGCTGTGAATGTTGCGGACGTGGTTGCTCCTGTCGTTGCTATTGCTGCTACTACGGTCTAATCTCCCCTGAGATTAGCACCCTATCAAAAACACATCTGTGTTGAGATAACAAAAGCCCCCGCTCCGAAAGGAGCGGGGGCTTTTGCGTTGTTTATTTCCGGAGTGTCTATTCCTGCGGAAGCTCCTCCTCCGGCGCGGGGCGGGTTTCCAGCGTTTGGGTGCCGTCCGCGCCAATGACCAAAACGGTAAGCTCGCTCATTTACTTCACCCCCCAGATCGTGATGCGGCTGCCCGCTCCGAGAATGGCTCCGGATTCGGGCGCGTACCAGATCAACTTTTTCACGTTTCCCCAGGTAAGGCTTCTGTAGTTGCCCAGCCCCAGACCCAGCTGCCCTTTGAAAATGGTTTCCGCCAGATAGCCGCCCTCCTTTCGGGGCGTCAAAAGCATGGGGGAAACGTCTCCCGCGTTTCCATAGGCAAAGCAGCTTCTGCCGGTATTCATCTGCCCCGGGAAATAGCTGGATACATCGCCGCCGATGCTGTTAAGATATGCCTGAAAGTAAGCGCTGCCGTTCATTTTTGAAACCACGATGATATAGAAATACTGGGCCAGACTGATATTGGAAATATCCAGCTCTACTATTTGCGCCTGCGCCGAAGTGGTGACGGTTCTCAGCATTTCAAACGCCGGTTTTGCAGCGATAGCGGCTTCCAGCGCCGCCGCCCCCGCCAGCCGGGCAGTGGCTTCGGCCTGAATGGCCGCGTCTAAATTTGCGTTGTCTCGGTTAAAGTCTTCCATCATGATTCTATCCGATTTGTCCCATTGGTTCAGGTTGTAATGCTCTGTTTTGTTCAAAAAAATTCCTCCCCTGTACCCCGGGGCGGAGGGGAAATACCGTCCACCGGAGTTATTTTGCGGACGCGGCTGCCGACTTTTTCTAAAGCAAATCACTTTCTGGCAATCGCTGCGTCTACATTACTGGGTGCGGCCAAGAAGAAAGATGTACGGAAATGTACATCGGGAGAAAAATTTTTGTGTACGGCCCGTCAATGGCCGGGTCAAGTTTTTTTCGGATGTTTATTTCTTATTGCGCATGCCTTGTTGAAGCGCGCCGTCTGAGACTGTGTCTATAAAAAAATCTGCCGCACCGGGAGTTAACCGGCGCGGCAGACATTTGAAGCTTTTATTTTCCCTGAGTTTTCGCAAATTCCCCAATCTTTTTATCCATGTTGGAGATATGTTTTGTCAGCCAGTCCACCACGATTTGATTGGCGCTGATAATCACCAAAATATTGCCACCCGAGGCGGCGTAATCGCTGCGTAGCTTTTGAAGCTGGGCGATGAAGGCGGTATGCGCGGCCTTTTGCTCCGCATAACCCGGATAGCGAATGCGCTGCATATAGCTCTCTTCATCAGCAAAATGCTTTTTGGTGTAGCTGTCCAAAAATTCCAGTAGCTCGCCTATGTATTCTTTGGCCTGATTTCGCTTTCCCGCTTCAAAAAGCTGCTCGGCCTTTTCAAACAGAAGCTTGTGCTGATCGTCAATTTCCCTGACCCCAACAGAGAGATTCGGTGTCCACGGCATGGTGATTCCCCCTTTTTATATGTTTAATTTGCTTTACTATCATACATCATCACAGGCCGATGTTCAACTGTTCCGTGAATAAACCGAATGCATATTAAAAAAACATATATGAAAAGCACCGATGCTCACAGAAGATAAATTCTTGGGAAAACAAAAAAGTGCGGCGGTGTGATTACTTCCCGTGGCCCATCTGCGGCCCGGAAAGACGAGGGTTCGTTCGGGGTGTATCAGGTTTGCCAAAGACGGACAGGTCCCCCAAAATCAGTTCGGGAGCAATTTAAATAGCGCTTTCTGGGTCGATGCACGCGGCCATATATTCAAAGTGCTTTTTATCCAACGGGTTGCCGCTGGTTGCCGCCACCTGATTTGCATATTGAAGATCGTCCGCAAGGACAAACATATACACATAGCTTATGCCGTCCTCTTTGCTCATAAAGTAGACTTCAAGGTGCTCCCTCTCATTTTTAAGCGTTTCCTCACCCTTTTCCTTGTTGGCTGTTAAAAAATCAATCCACTCGCGGGCAACGGCTTCCTTACCTGCCTTGACTTTGGCTTTCAATAGCACCGCATCCATTTAAATTTCCTCCCGTCATAATTATTGAATTAGCTTTAACTAACCACTATTATGGCATAAAAATTTAAGCACTGTCAAGTACAACGCAGGCCCCTGCCGCTTGCGGAAGATATCAAACGCCCGTGCATTGAATACACTGGTATGAAAGGAGTGAATGCCCGTGTTTGACAGGGTCGCAGCACCGCGCGTAGACATTTATGACGGTATCACAAACGAATACTATGGAAGATCAATTTTCCCTGTTACCACAGAGATTGAAGACAGCCTACTCCAAATCGTGAACTATGAGGGAACGCCCAGAGCAATGCTGTTTCAGGACGACACGTTTCTTCCCGCGTCCGAAAGCTATGTTCCACCGGGGCTTTTTGAAAAGGTCAGGCGCAACGGAATTGTCCGGGCAACCTTTCGGGATGTAAATTCCCAGCTTTGGGTGCCCGTGGAAATTCATATGAGCTTTGACTCGCAGGTGCGTGGAAACCTGCTGGGTGACAAATATCATTTCGACAGCGTTATATATACGGATATCGATGTGCAGGATGTAAAGGTGCTTCCTCAGGGACCGACAGTTATCACGTAAAATAAATTTACTCCCGGAAGCCTGCTGTTCGGCAGGCTTCCGGGAGTAAATATGTAGGGTGCTGTCACGTTTAGGAAAAGTTAATGGCAAGGGCAATGGCCATCAGCACCATCTGGGTCAGCAGCAGCATCCCAAACAGGGGGACAAACCACTTCCACCATTTTTCAACCTTTACGCCTGCAATACCGCATACGATGGGGGCCGAAGCAGTGGGCCACAGAATGTTGGACAGGCCGTCGCCAAACTGGAAGGCCAGCACCGCCACCTGCCGGGGGACATCCAGCAGGTCGGATAGGGGAGCCATGATGGGCATGCTGACCACCGCCTGACCGGAGCCGGAGGGAATCACAAAGTTTAAAAGCGTCTGGACCAGCAGCATGGCTTCTCCGGCCAACCACCGGGGCAGATACGACAGGGGGATGGACATGCCGTACACCACGGTATCGATAATGTTGCCTGCCTGAAGCACCATCAGAATGCCCCGGGCAAGGCCAATCATCATGCATGCCATGGCAATATCCGTAAAGCTCTTGGCAATCAAATCGGCAATTTTGTTGGGGGACCAGCCCATAATGGCGGCGCTGATCAGGCCCATCAGCAAAAATACGGCGGCCAGCTCTTCAAAATACCAGTCGTAGTCCTTGGTTCCGATGACAATCACCACGATGCCCCCAAGCAGCACCAGAAGCACCAGCTTTTCCCGCAGGCCAAAGGCGTGGTTCTCTATGTTCTTATCTGCCTGAATGCCGCCGGAAGTGCCGTACATCAGACTTTTAGTGGGGTCTGCCTGAATCTTCATCGCATAGCGCATCGTGTAGATGGAGGCAACCACAATCATGGCAAGGTGGCAAAAAATACGGAAGTCCCAGCCGGACATCACCTGCAAGCCCGCGATGCTTTGGGCCGTGCCTACGGTAAAGGGATTCATAAACGCGCCGGAGTAGCCAAGCCCCGTGCCAAGCGCCACAATGGCAAGACCCACGATGGCATCGTATCCCATAGCCAAAGCAATGCCGACAAAAATGGGGATGAAGGGGAACATCTCCTCAAACACGCCGATGGTGGAGGATGCAAAGCCGATCAGCGTGATAAAAATGGGAATGATCAGCGCTCGCTGCTTGCCTTTCAGAACCCGCAGCAGCCCAGCCACCAGTCCGTTAAATGCGCCGGTGGAAATAATGAGACCGATGGAGGCATAGGCAATAAACACAAAAAACAGCACGCCGCCCGCGTCAACAAAGCCGTTGTACACACAGCGCAGCATTTCAAACAGCCCCACAGGAGAGCTTTCCACCGCGCGATAGGTTCCGGCGAGAATTAGCCTGCCATCCCGCTCAAATTCTCCGGCGGGAAGAATCCATGTAAGAATTGTACAGATGGCAATAATGCTCATCAACAGTACGTAAATGTGAGGCATTTCCAGCCGTCGCTTCTTTTTTACAAGTGTGTCTCCCATAAATCAAATCTCCTTCTCCAAAATCATTTTCAGCCTTTTTCCTTCAGCGCCCGCTGAAAGTCGCTGCGCACAGCGATGCGAAATGCTTCGTCGTTTAAAACCCGCAGGGCAAGTCCTGCCAGCGTGCAGGCACCCCGCTCCATAGCGCGGTGGGCGGCGGGCAGAAGCGTTGCGTCTCGCAGCTTTTCTGTGTGGAGAGGCAGGGCCTCGTCAGTAATGGAAATCAGGGGCTGTATGGAGGGGCAGCGATAGCTGACGTTGCCAAGATCAGAGGAACCGGAGGCGGGCAAAATTTCTCCCACGGTTTCCCCGTTTTCTGCAAGCAGGCGGGCCGTCTCGATTTCAAGCGCGTTCACCCGCACCATGTCGTCAAAGTCCAGCAGGCCGGGGGTGAAGGTGACCGTGCAGTCCATGGCCGTGGCCGCGCCCTCGGCGCAGCGGCGGACAATGCGGTCCATCTCCGCCAGCTTGCCCCGGGAATCCGTGCGGAACTCCAGCCGAATTTTTGCGTAGCCGGGGATTGTGTTGGGAAAGCTGCCCCCCTCCAGCAAAACGGCGTTGAACCGCACATCCTGAGTAAAGCTCTCCCGCCGGGCATCTACCAAATCCAAAAATTTCCGGGCCGCGGCCAAAGCGCTGGCCCCCGCCCAGGGATTGGCTGCCGCGTGGGCCTCTCGCCCGTAAAACTCCGCCACATAGCACCGCAGGCTTAAAACGTCCATATCCGGGAAGGACACGCCGCCGCTGAAGCTATGCATCATCACCGCCAGATCCAGATCGTCGAACACGCCATCCGACGCCATGGGGATTTTCGCACCGTTTTCCTCCTCTGCCGGGGTACCGATGATTTGCACGGTGCCGGAAAAACGGTCCTTCAGCCGCATCATGGCAAGGCCGGCCAGCACGGAAAGAGGTCCATGGAGATTATGCCCGCAGCCATGGCCGATCACTGGCAGAGCGTCGTACTCCGCCAAAAAGGCAACTTTTGGCCCCTCGCCGTTTTTCAGCGTGGCGCGATAGGCTGTGCCATATCCCAGCTTCTCCTGAAAAAAGGGATATTCCACCTCGAAGCCTGCCTGCTCCAGCAGTTTCGCCATGGCTGCGCTGGATTGCTCCTCATGATAGGGAAGCTCCGCGTAGTCAAAAAGCTGCCTGACAAGCTGCTGTGCGTCCTCCGCTTCTGCGCGGACTGCCGCCTGAATTTCCGATGGCTGCACCATGGTCGATTTCCTCCCCGCAAAAAAATATGTGTGAACCGTGTAAGCGTTTGATTGTTAACACGCTAACACTTTAGCTAGATAATAAGATATCACATAAAACCAAAGACCGCAAGAGCATTCTTCAAATAATATGAACAAAAAATTAATATATTAGGGGAATCACGCTGTACACTGCTCCGAAAGCAAAGGCGCGGGACGGATAAACTCCGTCCCGCGTCTATTTGAATTTTGTAGCTGAAGATAACGCCGCCGTGCCCTCACAGGAATAATCGCCCGGAAGGTATGCTCAAAGGGTTGGAAAGCGGCTTCGCACAAAGGCACTTTTTCGCAGCGCCGCTGCCAGAAACACAGAGACAACCACGCCAAAGCCCGCCTGCACCAAATTGCCGGGGATTCCCCCCGCTGCGCCGACCCAGCTATGCAGCAGCAGCGCGTCAAACAGCCAGTAGCCCGCCACCATAAAAATCTCTCCTCCAAGAGCGGAGAAAATCATGCCACCGGTGCGGTCCTTCAAAAGGCGGTGCAAAAACCCGGCGGTTAAAGCCACCACGGCTTTAATTACCAGCGTGGCGGGGACATATACCATATAGCCGGACAGCGCGTCCGCCATGGCGGAACCGATTCCGCCTGCCAGTGCGCCCGCCCACGGCCCCAGTAAAAATGCCCCCAGCAGAACCACCGTGTCTCCCAGATTCAGATAGCCCCCTGTGGGCGAGGGGATGCGGATAACCATGGTGGCGGCACAGGTCAGCGCTGCCAGCAGCGCTGTAATGACAATTCCCCGTACCCGTCTGTCCGCTGCGGAAAAATGCTCTGTTCCAAATCCGTTTTCCATTTTCTATGGCTCCCTCCGGCATCAATTGAGCTGATTATAGCCTTTATATGGTATGATTAAAATAACCAAATTTTAAAATTTTGATAAGTTCAGATGGAGGTGTACGCTATGCTGACCTATTCTATGGAGAACCGGGGCGGGCTGACGCTGTATGAATATCTTTACCGCTGCATCCGGGCGGATATTCTCTCGGGCGTGCTTTCTGTTGGGGAAAGGCTTCCCTCCAAGCGGGCGCTGGCGGAGCATCTTGGGGTGTCGGTCATCACGGTGGAGGGGGCGTATCAGCAGCTTGAAGCGGAGGGCTATGTTCGCGCCCGGCCCCGCAGCGGATTTTTTGTGGCGCAGGTGGAGATGAGCACTTCGCCTGATCTGCCCCCATCAAAGCCGACCTGGGAAGGCCGAGTGGAAACAGCCGCTTTCCCAGAGCAAAAATGGAAGCTGGACCTGAAGACAAACCGAGTGGATGCGACACGGTTTCCGCTGGCGGCATGGGCACGACTGACGCGCCAGGTGCTGGCGGAGAAAGGGGCCGCCCTTCTCGCGCCTCTGCCCAATCAGGGGCTTTTGGCTCTGCGGAGGGCCATCTGTGCCGACCTGCGGGATTTTCGCGGCCTGTATGCCGCACCGGAGCAAATTGTGGTGGGCGCGGGGGCAGAGTATCTCTATATCCTGCTGGCCCAGCTTCTGGGCCGGGATGCGGTTCTGGCGGTGGAAGATCCGGGCTATCCGAAAATCCGGCAGGTATATGAAAACAGCGGCGTACGCTGCGTTCCGCTGTCGCTGGACAGCGAGGGCATGGCCCCTGCCACTCTATGGGACTCTGGAGCGCGGGCGGCACACCTGTCTCCGGCTCACCAGTACCCCACCGGACTGGTGACGCCCATCCGGCGGCGGCAGGAGCTGCTGCGCTGGGCGGAGAAACGGGACGGTATCATTATCGAGGACGATTATGACAGCGAGCTGCGCTTCACCGGGCGGCCCATTCCTCCCTTGCAAAGCATTGACGGCGGGGGACGGGTGGCATATCTCAACACCTTTTCCCAGACCATCGCTCCTTCCATGCGAATGGGTTTCGTGGTGCTTCCACCACGACTTTTGCAGCAGTACCGCCAAAAGCTGGGATTTTACGCCTGCACCGTCCCCGCAACAGAGCAGTTTGTTCTGGCCCGGTTTCTGGAGCAGGGGTACTACGAACGGCACCTGGCCCGAATGCGGACGGAATATCGCTCCCGTCGTGCCGCTGTGCTGGAAGCGTTTCGCCGCAGTCCCTTTGCCAGCCGGGTCCACATCGCGGAGCAGGGGGCAGGGCTTCACTTCCTTTTGCGGCTGGACACAGGCCGAAGTGACAGGGAGCTGGATGAAAGAGCGCGTGCGATGGGTGTTCGGCTGGGCTTTTTATCGGAATATACCCAGCGGCGGACGGCTGAATTTGATCACACACTGGTGGTAAATTACGCGGGGCTGGAGCGGGCACACCTGCCGCAGGCCATGGCGCTTCTGGCGAAAATTTTTGCGGAGTGACGCCGCGGACGCCGCTGCGGGGTGGGCTGTGCCAGTTCCGGGCGGGGTGCGTTTCCTGCGCTTGTTTTGGGAAGACCCGCTAAAGCAAAGCGAGTGGCCTTCCTGCAAAAATGGCGTGGCAGGTGGAATCCTGAGGGCCAAAATAAAAAGAAAAATCAGGGCTGCGGCGATTCGCCGCAGCCCTGATTACTGTCAATGTCTCAACTTAAAGAATCAGCACTTCTCGAAAATGGTGGCAACGCCCATGCCGCCGCCGATGCACAGGGTGGCAAGACCCTTCTTGGCGTCGTCCCGCTTCTTCATCTCGTGGAGCAGGGTGACGATAATCCGTGCGCCGGAAGCACCCACGGGGTGGCCCAGAGAGATGGCACCGCCGTTGACGTTGACCTTGCTCATGTCAAACTTCAGCTCGCGAGCCACAGCGATAGACTGGGCGGCGAAAGCCTCGTTGGCCTCGACCAGGTCGATGTCCTCGATGGAAACGCCGGCCTTTTCCATGGCCTGACGGGAAGCGGGGACGGGGCCTACGCCCATGATCTTGGGATCCACGCCGCCCTGGCCCCAGCCGATGAGCTTGGCCATGGGCTTCAGGCCGTATTTCTCAACAGCCTCGCCGGAAGCCAATACGATAGCGGCCGCGCCGTCGTTAATACCGGAAGCGGAAGCAGCGGTGACACGGGGTGTGCCCTTGTCGTCGGTTTCCTGCGCGCCGGTGACCTCAAAAGTATGTACCACCTGAGGATTGGGGGACTCGGGACCCACGGGGAACGCGCCCTTCATCTTGACCACACCATCCATAGTGGTGCCGGCACGGGGGAATTCGTCCTTCTTGAAGTCCACAAAGTCCTTCTTGACCTTCACGGGGACGGCGACGATCTCGTCATCAAACTTGCCGGCATTCTGAGCAGCTTCGCACTTCTGCTGAGAGGAGACGGCAAACTCGTCCTGCTCCTTGCGGGTGATGCCCCACACATCGCAGATGTTTTCGGCGGTAGTGCCCATGTGATAGTTGTTGTATGCGTCCCACAGGCCGTCCTTGATCATGGAGTCCACCAGCTTCTTGTCGCCCATGCGGGCGCCCCAGCGGGCATCGGGAGCGATGTAGGGAGCAGCAGACATGTTCTCCGTGCCGCCGCAGACCACCACGTCGGAGTCGCCGGCCAGAATGGAGCGGGCACCCTCGATGACAGACTTCATGCCGGAGCCGCAGACCATGCCCACGGTGTAGGCGGGAACGGCAAAGGGAATGCCGGACTTGACAGCCACCTGACGGGCAACGTTCTGGCCAAGGCCGGAAGTCAGGATGCAGCCGAACATAACCTCGTCCACCTGCTCGGGCTTCACGCCCGCGCGGTTCAGGGCTTCCTTAACCACGATGGCTCCAAGGTCGGCGGCGGGAATGCCCTTCAGGGCTCCGCCAAAAGAACCGATGGCTGTACGGCAGCAATTCACGACATAAAGTTCTTTCATGATGTTCCTCCATTTTTCAAATAAATTCTTGCGCGGCAAAAGCCGCTTCGGACCGTTGGGAAATTCCCCGGAAACGCGGCGGCGGAGGGGCGTGACAGATGGGCCTGACATCTCCGTCAGAACCCTTCCGAAAGGCCCGCTCCTAACTGCTGTTGATTTTATTATAGAGAAGTTTTGCCTGTCCGTCAATGGGAAAAGAGGTACTTTCAAAATATTTGTTAAACTTTTGACAAAATCTCTTCCATTTTCGTCACCTTGACGAAAATGGAAGAGATTTCAAAAAAATATTCTGCGTTTTTCGCCGGAAAGTGCGTGTTCAGGCCGCTGCGGATCTTGCCGAGCTAAGGCCCTTATAAAAGGAGGCGGCGGTAAAATTTCCGTATTCCTTTGCCGGGACCACCTGCGCCCCCGCCGCCAGCGACTGAATGTGAGAATCAAACCAAAGAGCTGCTGCCGCGTCCATATCCGTAGATAAGGGGCGCAGAAGATATACGCCGCCCTCTGTCTCTACCGGGCTGCTCCACTGGTTCTGCTCCAGCCCAGAGAGTGCCTTTTCCGCAGCTGCGGGCAGCGTCCCGTCGCCCGGGGCGGCGGTGACAGTGGTGTAAACCCCGTCCTTTAATGAAGCCGGGTCCATGCCGGGGTCCTGCTCCAGATCGGATAGGGCGGCGGCAGCCAAATCCGCGTTGGGAAATACCAGCACATCGGCGGTGTAGACCCCGGCGGACGCGGCAAAGTCGGCCACGGCTCCGTCCGCGGGGGACAGTTCGCTTCCTCCCGCGAGAGACAGAGTGCGGAGCTGCTCGTACAGGTAATAGTCCGCAGTCAAAAGCTGGGCGCCCGCGCGGTCAAGGCCCATCTGCGTCAGAATGTCCAGATACGCATCCTCACCGCCTGCGGCGGCGGCCTGCGCTGCCCAGTCCGAATCCATGGCGGACAGATTTTCCGCGGTCAGCACGCAGCCGTTGGCCTCTGCCAGCGCCTCCACCGTGTCATAAAACACTGTGGCCTCCAGCGCCTGACGTTTCACATAGTCGTCCAAAGTCTGTCCGCCCGCGTCGGCGGACCAGTCCGGTTCGCCGCCCGCCTGCTCCGCCAGATAGTCGCAGTCGGCGGTCAGCCAGTAGAAGTACCGCGCTGCCGGGACATCCCGACCATCCACCGTGAAAAGCACTGCCTCCGGCGCAATGCCGGACGCCTCGTAATAAAGGCCGGCCGGTTCCTCCGTCTTTTTTCCGCAGCCGCTAAGCAGTGTCACCACTGCAAGCAGGGCTGTAAACGCTCGTTTCATATGCCTGCTCCTTCCTCCCGGCGGAGCAGGCGGGCGCGATCAGCCCACCCGGCGCACGCCGAGCCACGTATTGCCCGGCCACAGGGAGACGACGGCCAGCGCCCGGGCGCGAATATTGGATGCGGGAACAAAGGGATCTTGCCAGAAGCGGCTGTCCAAGGAGTCGTCCCGGTGGTCGCCCAGCAGGAAAACGCAGTCCTCCGGCACGGTGAAGCTGTCGTCTTCCCCGCGGGAATAGGTAATTCCCTGGACGGGAAGATAACGTTCCTCCAGCTCTGCGCCGTTAATCAGCACATAGCCGTCACGGAAGGAAACCGTTTCCCCCGGCAGGCCCACCACCCGCTTCACCAGCGTCTGACCCAGCTCGTCGCTGTCAAAGAGAACAATGTCCCCCCGCTCCGGTGCAGGATCGCCCAGCGCGTAGCTCAAATGCCAGCTTAGAAACACGGAGTGGGTGGGCAGGGTCGTCTCCATAGACCCGCTTGTGACAAAGCCCAAAAGAAAAATCCCCCGAAACAGCGCCAGCATCACAAACACCGTGACGAACAGATATCCATAGTTGCGCAAAAATCTGCCAAAGGGAGTTCTGCCGCGCTCGTTGACGGGCTTTGTCCGCTTTTTGGCCTTTTCGGGCTTTTCTGCCATTGGGGGATTTACTGCCGCCTCGGGCTTTTGATCCTTTTCGGGCAGCTCCTTCCGGCCCTTTTCCTCAGACATGGTCGTTCTCCTTTTCTTTCGTATCCTCCGCCGCAAGGCGCAGGTCTTCCACCAGCGCGGAGGCTGTTTCCAGCACGTCCGCGCCCGGACGCATTTGCAGGGTCAGCATGGGGATGTCCCCGGCGCTGAGTGTCAGCAGCCGCCGATACTTCGGCAGGGCGCACACCGCAGCCAGCGCCTCCGGGTGGAATACCCCCAGCTCCAGCCGCAGCCGTTCGCCTTTCTGGCTCAAATCCGTGACTCCGGCAGTTTGTGCAGCCGCCCGCAGCAGCGCCACGTCCAGCAAGGCCAGCACGGGCTTTGGCGGGTCGCCGTAGCGGTCCATCAGTTCGTCCAAAAGCTCGCCGGAATCCTCCGGCGTGCGGATGGCGGCGATGCGGCGGTACAAGTCCATCCTCTGCTCGGCCGAGGGAACATACCGTTCCGGCAGATGGGCGTTCACCGTCAAATCGGCGGAGCACTCCGCCGCGCGGACGGGCTGCACGCCTTGCTCCTCCAGCACCGCCTCCTCCAAAAGCTTGAGATACATGTCGTAGCCAACGCTCATCATGTACCCGGACTGCTCCGGCCCCAGCAGGTTGCCTGCGCCCCGGATTTCCAAATCCCGCATGGCGATTTTAAACCCGGAGCCAAACTCCACGTATTCCCGGATGGCGCCAAGGCGCTTTTCAGCCGTCTCCTGCAAAATTTTGCCCTGGCGGTAGGTGAGGTATGCATAGGCCCGCCGGGTGCTGCGGCCGATGCGCCCGCGAAGCTGGTGGAGCTGGGCAAGTCCCATCCGGTCCGCGTCCTCAATCACCAGTGTATTCACGTTTGAAATATCAATGCCTGTTTCAATGATGGTGGTGCACACAAGCACGTCCGCTTCGCCGTCCACCATCTGGCGCATCACGTCGGACAGCTCCCGCTCGGACATTTTTCCATGGCCCACGGCAATGCGGGTCTCCGGCCCCAAAAGCTTTTGCAGCCGTCCGGCGGTGGTGGAAATAGAGTCCACCCGGTTGTGGAGGTAATAGACCTGCCCGCCCCGGCTCAGCTCCCGGTGAATGGCGTCCGCCACGATCTGCCAGTCGTGCTCCAGCACATAGGTCTGCACCGGCTGGCGGTCGGCGGGCGGCTCTTCAATGGTGCTCATGTCCCGCAGGCCCGACAGGGCCATGTTCAGCGTCCGGGGGATGGGGGTGGCGGAGAGGGTGAGGGTATCCACCTGCTGGGCAAGCTCTCGCAGGCGTTCCTTATGGGTCACGCCGAAGCGCTGCTCCTCGTCAATGACCAAAAGCCCGAGATTTTTAAACTGCATGGACTTTTGAAGCAGCTTGTGGGTGCCGATCAATACGTCCACGCCACCGGTGCGGGCGGCCTCCAAAATCCGTTTTTGCTCCTTGGGGGAGGTAAACCGGGACAATACCTCCACGCTGACGGGAAAGCCCGCGAACCGGCTCATGGCGGTGGCGTAGTGCTGCTGGGCCAGAATGGTGGTGGGCACCAGAATTGCCGCCTGCTTCCCGTCCAGCACGCATTTCATCACGCCCCGCAGGGCCACCTCCGTTTTGCCGTAACCCACGTCGCCGCACAGCAGCCGCTCCATGGGCCGGGGCTTCTCCATGTCTGCCTTAATGTCCTCAATGGCCCGAAGCTGGTCGTCCGTTTCCGGATAGGGAAATGCGTCCTCAAATTCCTGCTGCCATGGGGAATCGGGTGAAAAGGCAAAGCCGGGCTGCTTTTGCCGCGCGGCGTACAGGGCGATGAGGCCCTTGGCAAGGTCCTTGGCTGCGGCCTTGGCCTTGGTTTTGGATCTGGCCCACTCTGTTCCGCCCAGCTTATTCAGCCGGGCGTGTCCGTCGTCCTCGCCGCCGCCGATGTACTTGCTTACCTGATCCAGCGCCGTTACCGGCACGTACAGGCAGTCTCCGGCGGCGTAGTCAATTTTGATATAATCCTTTTCCACGCCGTCCACCGGCATTCTCCGGATGCCGGAAAACCGGCCCACGCCGTGCTGGGCGTGCACCACCAGATCGCCTGGGGAGAGGTCGGTGAAGGACTGGAGCTTTTGCCGCCCGGAGTCCTGCTTTGCCTTGCGCCGTTTCTGGGCGGCGGGGGCCAGCTGCCCCTCCGTCAGCACCGCAAGGCGGAGCTGGGGCCACTCGCTGCCCGCGTTCAGGGTTCCGGCGGTCAGCCGTACCTCGCCCGGGGCGGGCATGGCGGCATTGCGCAGGTCCAGCGCGGCGGGAATGTTCCGGTCCTCCAGCAACCGCAGCAAATTTTTCGCCCGGGCTTCGCCGCCGCAGAGAATGAGAACGCCATACTGCGCCGCCCGGTAGTGATTCAAGTCCTCCGCTGCGGTTTCAAGGCTTCCGCCGTAGGAGGGAAGCTGCTTGGTGGTAAGGTTCAAAAGCGCTTTGGGCGGAATGGGATAGCGGGAGGTGGGCAGCGCCGTCTCCATCACGCAGGGGAACTCCGCCAGACGGGAAAACAGCTCTTCGGCGGTCATGGTGAGACGGGAAAACGCCCCCGCCAGAACGCCTGCTTCCATCAGGGCCTCTGTATCCTGCTTCGCTTGCAGAACAAAGCCCTTCACCCGTTCCTCTACCCGGGCTGTCTCGCTGAAAAAGATTAACGAGTCCGGAGGAAGATAGTCCAGCCCCCAGGCAGGCTCGGGGTACACAGCGGCAAGATACCGGTCTGCGCCGCTTAAAGCGGCCCCGTCCCGCAGACGAGCCGCATCCGCCCGCAAGGACGACGCCGCGGGAGAGGACGGGTCCCGTTTTTCCAGCTTCTCCGCTTCCTTTTCAAGGGATGCGGCAAGCCCTGTCGTTCCGCCGTTTGCCTGATGGGGCAGTACCTCGGCGGCGGGAAGCAAAAGGGCGGACTTCACGTTTTTCACCCGCCGCTGACTTGCGGGATCAAACAGGCCCATGGAGTCAATCTCGTCGTCAAACAGCTCGCAGCGCACCGGCTGGTCCATCAGGGGAGAGAACACATCCAAAATCCCGCCCCGGACGGCAAACTGCCCAACGCCCTCCACCTGCTCGCAGCGGGCGTAGCCGGAAGCGGTCAGCTCCTCGGAAAGCTTGTTTAAATCCACGCGTCCGCCGACCTTCAAGGTCCGTGTGGCGGAGGACAGCAGCTTTTTCGGCTGGGTTCGGGCCATCAGCGCATCCACTGTGGCAACGCAGACGGAAACATGGCCGCGACTCAGGGCGTACAGCGCCGCCAGCCGGTTCTGCTCCCACGCCCGGGAGGCCACGGCCCCCGCACGGAACTGCCACTCCCGACCAAGCAAGATCACCGGCTCCGCCCCCGTCAGCGCACGCAAATCCCCCGCCAGCCGCCGAACCTCCTGCTCGTCCCCGCACAAAAAGACGGCGGGACGGTCCATAGGCGCGGCAATAGCCGCGCCCACAAGGGCGCGGTGCGCGTTTTGAAGACCGGAGACGGCCACAGGGCTTCTGCCGCTTTCAAGGCTGGCCACGGCCTCCCGCAGCTCCGGAAGCTCATTCAGTTTTTTCAGGAGATGTTCCATACACGTTCCTTATTCACGCGCCAACCGCGAAATTACACGGGTTGCTGCCGGGCTTCAATTATAGAGATTCATGGCCTTTTGGCAGTCCCCCTGCCCGATGATGCACTCCGATGCGTCAATGGCCCGGCTGAATACCTCCAGCAGAGTCTTCCGCTCTGCCTGCGAGGGGACGCCGATTACCCAGTCAATCATGTCCCGCTCGCCGGAAGCCCCACCGGGGTCGCCCACGCCGATTTTTACCCGGGGAAACTGCTCGGTTCCAAGGTGGGCGATGATGCTTTTGATGCCGTTGTGTCCTCCGGCAGAGCCGGAGGGGCGCACCCGCAGCTTTCCCACGGGCAAAGACACGTCATCGTAAATCACAAGCACCCGCTCGGGCGGGATTTTATAGAACCGGGCGGCCTCGCCCACGGCTTCGCCGGAGAGGTTCATAAAGGTTTGGGGCTTCATCACCAGTACCCGCGCGCCGCCAAAGTGCAGAATATTATATGCGGACTTGAACTTCACCTTGTTCAGCTTGACTCCCTGCTTTTCCGCCAGCAGGTCTACGGTGAGAAAGCCCATATTGTGCCGGGTCTTGGCGTATTTTTCACCGGGATTTCCAAGACCCGCCAAAATCCACTCCGCCCCGGAGGATTTGTTTCCAAACAGCATGGCTTCATTTCCCTTTGTATTAGAATTTACCCCCTTGGGGCCTTCCATCTGTCTTTTGCCGCTCTACCAAGGCGGGCTGCCGAATTTCGGCGTCCTGACTTTTGCAAAACCGCTGCCCCCGCAGGGTGCGCTGGGGCGGCTTCAATACACACAAGGCGGGAAGAACCTCTCCCCGCCCTGTGGATTCAGTTTCGCCGCGGCTCTTCTCAGCGGAACAGCTTAGAGATGGAAACTTCCTGATAAATGCGCTCAATGGCCTCTGCAAACAGGGGTGCCACGGGGAGATACTTGATTCTGTCGGATTTTCCCGCGTCAATGGGGGAGATGGTATCCAGCAGGGCCACCTCGGAGATGACGCTGTGATTAATGCGTTCAATGGCGGGGCCGGAGAGGACGCCGTGGGTTGCGCAGGCACACACGCTCTTTGCGCCGCCCACGTCAATCAGCGCCTGTGCGGCGTTGCACAAAGACCCGCCGGTATCCACCATATCGTCGTAAATGATGCAGTCCATGCCCCGCACGTCGCCGATGACGTTCATCACCTCGCAGCTGTTGGCCTTCTGGCGGCGCTTATCCACAATCGCCAGGTTCATGTGCAGCTTCTGGGCAAAGGCACGGGCACGGGCCACGCTGCCCACGTCGGGAGACACGACCATCATGTTCTCGCAGTTTGCGCCGAATTTCTTGGCGTAGTAATCCACAAAAATGGGGTTGCCGGCCAGATTGTCCACGGGAATGTCAAAAAAGCCCTGAATCTGAGAGGCGTGCAGGTCCATGGTCAGCACCCGGTCCGCGCCTGCGGCGGTAAGCATGTTGGCCACCAGTTTGGCAGTGATGGGGTCCCGGGCCTTGGCCTTGCGGTCCTGCCGGGCATAGCCGTAATAGGGCATCACGGCGGTGATGCGCCCAGCGGAGGCGCGCTTGAGCGCGTCGATCATAATGAGCAGCTCCATGAGATTGTTATTGACGGGAGAAGAAGTGGACTGAACCACAAACACATCGCTGCCCCGGACCGTTTCATACAGGGAGACAAAAATTTCGCCGTCGGAGAAGGTGCCCACCTCCGACTCGCCCAGCTTGGTTCCCATAAATTTGCAGATATCCGCTGCCAACTGGGGATTGGAGTTGCCGCAGAATACCTTGACGTCCTTGCCGTGAGAAATCATAACAACGCCCTCTTTCTTATGTAGTAAGTATATTGTAAAAAAATTATACCCAATTATACGCTTATTTACCGTTCATTTTTCGCCGCCTTGCGGCCCAGCCGTTTTTGTTCTCCTGCTGCACCCGGGCAACGGCCAGTGCGTCGTCGGGCACGTCCTTGGTAATGGTGGCCCCCGCCGCGATGTAGCTGCCCTTTCCCACGCGAACCGGAGCCACCAGATTGGTGTTGCAGCCGATAAAGGAATCGTCCTCAATAACGCAGCGGTATTTGTGGAATCCGTCGTAATTGGTGGTGACGGTGCCGCAGCCGAAGTTGACCCGCTTGCCCACATCGCTGTCGCCCACGTAGGTGAGGTGGGAGATTTTCGTTCCGTCTCCGATGACGGAATTTTTGACCTCCACAAAATCACCCACTTTCACGCTGTCTCCGATGGCGGAGCCGGGGCGGACATAGGCGAAGGGACCCACATGGGTTCCGCTGCCAACGGAGGATTCAAAAATCTGAGAGGCGTTAATCTCCGTCCCGTCCCCCACGGTGCAGTCCCGCACCACGGCGTTGGGGCCGATCACGCAGTCCTGTCCGATGACGGTGTTCCCCCGCAAAATGGTTCCGGGCAGGAGAAAACTCCCCCGGCCGATCTCCACCCGGGGGTCGATATACACGGCGGCGGGGTCCAGCATCCGCACGCCACCTGCAAGGTGCCGCCCTACAACCTCGTTGCGCAGGTGCGGCTCTACGTTTTGAATGTCCTCGTCGGAGTTGAGGGCAATCCAGCCCTTCTCGCCGTCCACATTCTGCAAAAAAATGCTGGCGGCGGTTTTCCAGCCCTCTGCAAGGGCAGCGCCCTCGGCGGAATAGACATAGCCCTCGCCCGCCCGATGTGCGGGAACCACCGGCCGCGGCACCACAATCACCCGCTCCGCGCCGGACACAAAGTCCACCAGCGCAGGGTGCGCGTCTGACAGCTCCACGTCTGCTTCCGGTGAAAAGCAGGCCCGGGCCTCCTTGGCATACTCCGCCCCGCAGACAACAAAAAACCGCTCCACGCCGTCGCCTTCCAGCTTGCGGGCCACCCACGACAGGATGGGGCAAAACAGAATGTCTTTCAGCATCAGCGGTATTCTCTGCTCCGGGTCGGACGAAGCCGTCAGGAAAATAACTGCGCGTTTCTGATCCATCGCTATCCTCTCCCTGAGAAAAATCCGGCGGCACAAGTGCCCCGCCGGTCACCGCGGCCTCCGCCGCAGAATTGGTTGCAAAGACATTATAGCAAAGATTTAAGGAAAATCCAGTGTTTGTAGGTAAATTGTTTCAGAAAATTCTGGTTCTCTTTCGGCAAAACAACCATTTTGAAAAAAATATGTTGAAATTTCACAGTTTTTTAAAGAGCCGGACCGTCACTTCGGCATTTCGCAGAATTTCTCATGGGATTGCAGTGATTTTCTCTAAAAAATCGGTTATTTCCCATAAAGAGGTTGAATTTGCGCAGGTTATGGATTACAATTGACCCGTTCATGCAAATGGAGGGATTTGATGCTGAATGTGGTTCTGGTAGAACCTGAGATTCCGCAGAATTGCGGAAATGTGGCCCGCACCTGCGCCGCAACCGGCGCGCGGCTTCACCTGATTCGCCCGCTAGGATTTGACATCTCCGACAAGGCCGTGAAGCGGGCGGGGCTGGATTACTGGCATCTGGTGGAGGTTTTTGACTACGAAAATCTGGACGATTTTTTCCTCCGCAATCCCGATGCGAGAGATATTTGGCTTACCACCACAAAAGCGCCCCGCGCTTATTATGAGGCGGAGTTTCGCGACGGCTGCTGGCTGTTTTTCGGGAAAGAAACGGCGGGCCTGCCGGAGGAGTTTCGTATGGCCCATCGCGCGCGCTGTATCCGCCTTCCCATGCGGGAGGAGGCCCGGAGTCTGAATCTGAGCAATACCGTGGCAGTGTGCGTGTATGAGGCGCTGCGCCAAACCGGTTTTCCCGGCCTTGCCGGAGAGGGGGAAATGGCGCAATGGAGCTGATTCTGCGCGTTTTGTCTGCCCGCGGGGACGGCCACCGCGCTGCCTGCCCACGCGCAGGTCTTTGCGCCCCGCCGGACAGGCCGACATTGAGAGGGAGGATGCTTTATGAATTACAATAAAAAAACCGTCAGGGACGTGGACGTAAAGGGCAAAAAGGTTTTACTGCGGTGCGATTTTAATGTGCCGATGGATAAAGCCTCCGGCGCCATTACCAGCGACAAGCGCATTACGGCGGCACTGCCCACGATTCAATACCTGCTTGAAAACGGGGCGGCGGTCATCGCCTGTTCTCACATGGGAAAGCCCAAGGGCGAGCGGAAAATGGAACTGAGTCTGGCCCCCGTTGCAAAGCGGCTGGGGGAGCTTTTGGGTAAAGAAGGGGCTTTTGCTGTTGACACCGTGGGGCCTGATGCGAAGGCGAAGGCCGAAGCGCTGAAGCCCGGCGAAATCCTGCTTCTGGAAAACACCCGGTTTGAGCCGGGAGAGACGAAAAACGACCCGCAGCTTGCACAGGAGTTGGCTTCCATGGCAGAGCTGTATGTGTCCGATGCGTTTGGCTCTGTTCACCGGGCCCACGCTTCCACCGTGGGCGTGGCGGATTACCTGCCCGCCGTGTCCGGGTTCTTGGTGGCACGGGAGCTGGAGGTGATGGGGAAGGCGCTGGACGACCCCAAGCGGCCATTTGTAGCTGTTTTGGGCGGGGCAAAAGTCTCTGACAAAATCAACGTCATCGGAAACCTTTTGAACAAGGCCGACACCGTAATCATTGGCGGCGGCATGGCTTATACCTTTATAAAGGCACAGGGCGGCTCCATCGGAACATCCCTTCTGGAAGAAGATAAGCAGGCGCTGGCGCTTGAGACGCTGGCCGCTGCCCGTGAAAAGGGCGTGAAGCTTCTTCTGCCGGTGGATACGCTGGCGGCCAAGGCGTTTTCCGCCGATGCGCAGCCCATTGCCATGGACGTCACCGCTATTCCCGAAGATATGATGGGCCTTGATATCGGCCCAAAGACCGTAGAGCTGTTCTGCGGTGCGCTGAAGGGGGCGGGCACCGTTGTGTGGAACGGTCCCATGGGCGTGTTTGAGTTTGACGCGTTTGCCGGCGGTACCCGCGCCATGGCGCGGGCAATTGCGGAAGGCGGCGCGGTAAGCATCGTGGGCGGCGGAGACAGCGCCGCAGCGGTGGAGCAGATGGGCTATGCCGACAAAATTACACATATCTCCACCGGAGGCGGAGCCTCTCTGGAATTTTTAGAGGGCAGAGAGCTGCCCGGCGTGGCCTGCTTGCAAGACAGATAAATGCCTTGGCCCAAATTGCCCGGCCCGGATTTCTCCGGTTCCCAGTCAGCCTTCAAGCTGCCCTTTCCCGCCGGGCGTTTTCCACGCATATGGAATAACCGAAACATACAGAAAAGGAAGTATCGCTATGAATCGTCGCTACCGTAAAACCGTAATCGCCGGCAACTGGAAAATGAATATGACCGCCACCGAGACAAAGAAGTTTGCCGAGGAAATGAAGAAAATTATGCCCAGAGCCAAGTGGTGCGATACGCTGATCTGCGTCCCCGCCTGCAACATCTCCGCGGCCTCCCGGGCGTTTAAGGACCTGAGGATTTCCGTGGGTGCGGAAAATGTGTATTTCGAGGAAAAGGGTGCCTACACCGGGGAAATTTCCGCCGCTATGCTGCGGGACTTGGGTGTGAAGTACGTGATTGTCGGCCACAGCGAGCGGCGGGAACGGTTTGGCGAGACGGACGCTGGTGTAAATAAAAAGGTTCATGCCGTGCTTGCCGAGGGCATGAGCCCCATTATCTGCGTGGGCGAAAGTTTGGAGCAGCGCGAGATGGGCGTGACAGGCGAGTGGGTGACCCTTCAGGTGAAAAGCGCACTGCACGGTGTCCCCGCCGACAAGCTGCGCCGGTGTATTGTGGCCTACGAGCCGATTTGGGCCATCGGCACCGGAAAAACCGCCACGGCGGAGCAGGCGGGCGAGGTGTGCGGGAATATCCGCGCCACCATCCGCGGGCTGTACGGGGCGCGGGTTGCCCGGTCCGTTACCATTCAGTACGGCGGATCCATGACCCCCCAGAACGCGGCGGAGTTGCTGGCCCAGCCCGACATCGACGGCGGATTGATCGGCGGCGCGTCCCTGAAGCCGGAGCAGTTTGTGGAGATTGTCAACGCAGCCAATCAGGATTGAGCCGCACCGTGCATTTCTTTGCCGGAAATTTCCGGCGGGGAAGCGGGGCGCATCCCCCATGTGGCCGGGCCGGGGTCCGGAACCATCGGCTGAGTTAGAAAGAGGTACTTTTATGAATAAAACTCCCACAACACTGATTATTATGGACGGCTACGGCCTGTCCGACAGTCAGCGGGGAAACGCGGTGCGGGCGGCGAAAACGCCCTGCCTCGATCAGTTTTTTAAGGAATTTCCCCATACCACTCTCTCCGCCTCCGGGCTGGACGTGGGTCTGCCCGCCGGGCAGATGGGCAACAGTGAGGTGGGCCACACCAATATTGGCGGCGGACGGGTGGTGTTTCAGGACCTGCCCCGGTTGAACAATGCCGTGGCCGACGGTTCGTTTTTTGAGAATGAAGCCTATCTTCACGCCATGAATGCCTGTGCAGAAAAGGGAACGTCCCTGCATCTGATGGGCCTTTTGTCCGATGGCGGTGTGCATTCCCACATCGATCATCTTTTTGCCCTTTTGAAGCTGGCGAAGGATCAAGGCCTTGAAAAGGTTTATATCCACGCGTTTTTGGATGGACGGGATACCTCGCCCCAGTCGGGCGCAGAGTTTGTGGCACGGACCGTGGAACAGTGCCGCCAGCTTGGCGTTGGAAAAATTGCCACCGTCATGGGCCGCTACTATGCCATGGACCGTGACAAACGCTGGGATCGGCTGGAGCAGGCGTATGATGCCATGGTATACGGCGAGGGCGTGGAAACCAATCCCGACGCCGTGGCCGCAGTGCGTGACTCCTACGAAAAAGGCGTGACCGACGAATTTGTGGAGCCGGTGGTCTGCGACGAGGCGGGCACCGTGGGTGACAATGACAGCGTGATTTTCTTCAACTACCGCCCTGACCGGGCGCGGGAGCTGACCCGCGCACTGGTGGATCCTGCGTTTGACGGCTTTACCCACCAGTATTTCCCCCTGACCTTTGTTTGCACCACGGAGTATGACGCTTCCATGCCCAACGTGGCGGTGGCGTTTCCCCGGCTGAGCGTGCGCAATGGACTGGGAGAGTATCTCAGCACGCTGGGGATGACGCAGCTTCGCATCGCGGAGACGGAGAAATATGCCCATGTGACCTTCTTTTTCAACGGCGGAACCGAAACGGTGTTTCCCGGCGAGGATCGGGTGCTGGTGGCATCGCCGAAGGTGCCCACCTATGACCTTCAACCGGAGATGAGCGCAGCAGAGGTTTGTGAGAAGTGCGTGGAGCGTATTGAGTCCGGGGCGTACGACGTGATTGTTCTGAACTTTGCCAACTGCGACATGGTGGGCCACACCGGGATACTTGACGCGGCGGTGAAGGCCGTGGAGACTGTGGACGAATGCGTGGGCAGGGTGGTGAACGCCACGCTGAAAATGGGCGGCATCGCCATGATTACTGCCGACCACGGCAACGCCGAGGAGCTGGAACAGCCGGACGGCAGTCCCTTCACGGCCCACACCACCAATCCGGTTCCCTTTATTCTCTGCGGCGCGGGCAGCGAGCTGCGCCGCGGCGGGAAGCTGGCGGACATTGCACCAACAATTCTGGATGTGATGGGCCTTGCCTGCCCCGAGGAAATGACGGGCGAGACGCTGATTATAAAATAACGCACGTGTATAATTAAGACAGCAAGCTGCCCGGACGCAAAAATATTTGCGCCCGGGCAGTTATGTATAGTTTTTCCTTTCCTTGGACATACTGCGGGTAAACCAATGGAAAGGACGGTTTTCTATGAACAGACCCAATATGCCAAAAACGGTGCTGGGTGGAGCGGGCTTCTACATAGTCCTGCTCCTGAGCCTGGCGATTGTGGGAGCTTCGGGCTATGCGATTTTGTTCCATGGCGGCGGAAGCGCGGCAAAGGTGGACCCAAACGCATCTACCGCCGCCCCGGACGCAGATCTCTTTGACGATTTGGACCCCAACGGTCCGTCGCTGGAGATTCTGGAGCCGGAGACGCTGAAAGTGCCGGATCAGGGTGTTTCGGTGCAGGCGCCTGTGCAGATGCCTGCGGTGGAGGTGGACGACACGCCGGTGACGCCCACCGCTCCCAGTCTCATTGTCTGGCCCCTGCGGGGTGCGGTGGTGTCGGCCTTCAGTGTGGATGCACTGCGCTATGACGAAACCATGGGCGACTGGCGAACCCACGCGGGTGTGGATTTGGCCGCCGAGGTGGGAACGCAGGTGATGGCCGCAAGTGCCGGAAAAGTAACCTCTGTGGAGGACAATCCTCTGATGGGAACCACTGTGGTCATTGAGCACGACGGGGGCTACGTGACCACCTATGCCAATTTGCAGACTGTCCCCGCCGTCAAGGCCGGAGATACGGTTACCGCCGGACAGATTATCGGAGCGGTGGGCTCCACCGCCCTTGCGGAAGCTGCTCTGCCGTCTCACCTGCACTTTGCCGTGGAAAAAGACGGAGACGCAATAGACCCCCAGTCATTTTTAAAGAACTGAAAAAAGGCGCGCCGATTTTCGGCGCGCCTTTTTGTGTTTCATACCGGCTTGTCCGGAAGAACCTGAATGTGCTTGTGATAAGTCCAGCGGAAAAACGCAATGGAGAGAACGAAGGCCACGCTCTCGGCGATGGGAAAGGCCCACCAGATCAGCTCCAGGTCTCCTTGAAGACTCAGAAACCATGCCGCAGGCAGCAGCAGGATGAGCTGGCGGGTGAGGGAAACGAGCATGCTAAGAAAGCTGTTGCCAAGAGCCTGAAATATTCCGCTGCAAGCGATACCCACAGCGGCCGAGGGAAAGGTAAGGCTGATAATCCGCAGCGCAGGCGCGCCGATTGCCAGCATTTCCTCCGACGCATCGAACAGGCCCAGCAGCTCTTTTGGAAACAGCCAGAACAGCAGCGTTCCCACCGCCATGATACACGCCGCCGTGGCAAGGCTTATCTTAAACGTCCGCAGAATGCGGTGCTTGTTTTGCGCGCCGTAGTTATAGGCCACAATGGGAATCATACCGTTATTCAGGCCGAACACAGGCATAAAAATGAAGCTTTGAAGTTTGAAATACGCGCCGAATACCGAGGCGGCTGTCGTGGTAAAGGGAATCAGAATACGATTCATACCGTATACCATGACGGAGCCGATGGCCTGCATAATGATGGAGGGCACGCCGATGAGGTAGATGTCCCGGATCAAAGCGCCGCTGGGGCGAAAGCCTTTAAACCGCAGAGGAACCTCCGGATTTTTTGTCAGGCAGAAGAACAGGGACAGCGACATCCCGCACAACTGGCCGATAATCGTGGCCACTGCCGCTCCGGTTACGCCCATCCGGGGCGCGCCAAGCAGGCCAAAAATCAGAATGGGGTCCAGAATAATGTTGACGATGGCCCCCAGTCCCTGAGTGAACATGGTGTAAAGCGTGCGGCCTGTGGACTGGAGCAGGCGCTCAAAGGTGATGCCGAAAAACAGGCTGAAGGACGCGCAGGCACAGATGGTAAGATAGGAAATTCCGCCGGCGACAATTTCTTCCACGTCGGTCTGGGACCTGAAAAAGGGTGCGGAGCCAAAGGCCCCGACGAAAATGAACAGGAGAGAACTCAACGCCGCCAGAAACACGCCGTTCAGCGCCACCTTTTGCACCCGTTTTAAATCTCCCGCGCCCAGCGCCCGGCTCAACAGAGCGTTGATGCCCACGGCTGTGCCGGTGGACACGGCAATCATCAGTATCTGAACCGGAAAGGCCAGAGATACAGCGGTAAAGGCATTTTCTGACACGCGGGCCACAAAAAAGGCGTCCACCACATTGTACAGCGCCTGCACCAGCATTGAAATCATCATGGGCAGGGACATGTTAAATACCAGTTTACCTACGGGCATAACGCCCATTTTGTTCTCGGCGGGTTTTTGCATATTTTCTTCCATAAATACTCTCTTTCTCCATGTTAAAAAAGCCACCCACAGGGGCGGCCCGCCCGGGCCGGGGGGGCGTAGAGCGGCGGCTGGGCAGACCGCCGCTCTACGGAAAACGGCGCGGCTATCAGCCGCGCCGCAAACTGCGCAAATGCATTCAATTAAAAAACGGAATCCAGCACAGACGAAAGGCAACGCTTCCGGTGCGGGGCCGTGTTCTTATTTTTTCAGCTCACCGGTGGCGGATGCGGTGAGATAGGCGTTGATAAACCCATCGATGTCGCCGTCCATCACCGCGCTGATATTGCTTGTCTCAAAGCCTGTGCGGGTGTCTTTGGCCATGGTGTAGGGCATGAAGACATAGGAACGGATTTGACTGCCCCACTCAATTTTCATCTGCACGCCCTTGATGTCCGAAATCTTCTCGGCGTGCTGCTGGGCTTTCAGCTCCAAAAGCTTTCCCCGCAGCATTTTCATGCAGTTGTCTTTATTCTGAAACTGGCTGCGCTCCGTCTGGCAGGAGACAACAACCCCCGTGGGCAGGTGAATCAGCCGCACGGCAGAGGAGGTTTTGTTGATGTGCTGTCCGCCTGCGCCGGAGGCACGGTAGACCTGCATCTCAATATCCTCGGGCCGAATTTCCACTTCCGCGTCGTCGGGGAGGTCGGGCATGACCTCCAGCGCGGCAAAGGAGGTTTGACGGCGGGCATTTGCGTCAAAGGGGGAAACCCGCACCAGTCGGTGCACGCCATGCTCGCTTTTCAAAAAGCCGTAGGCATTTTCACCCTCAATGGAGATAGTGGCGGATTTAATGCCCGCCTCCTCGCCGTCCTCAAAGTCCAGAATCTGATACTTAAAGTCGTGGCGCTCTGCCCAGCGGGTATACATCCGATAGAGCATTCCGGTCCAGTCCTGCGCCTCGGTGCCGCCCGCGCCGGAATGGAAGGACAAAATGGCGCTGCAATTGTCATACTCGCCGGAGAGGAGGGTGGAAAGACGCTGCTCGGAAATTTCCTCCTCCAGCTTGGCAAAGCCTGCCTTCAGCTCCTCCAGAAGGGATGCGTCATCTTCCTCCTGTCCCATTTCGCACAGGGTTTTCAAATCCTCTAGCTCGCCCACCATTTTCTCATACCGGCCCAGCTTGCTTTGCAGGCGCTTAAGCTGCTGCTGCACCTTCTGCGAGCGCTCTAAGTCGTTCCAAAACTCCGGCTCGCCGGTCTGGGCCTCCAAACTTTCGGCCTCCCGTCTGGCGGAATCGATATCCAGCGCCGCGCCCAGCTTTACAAGCTCTGGTCCAAGAGCACTCAGCCGCTGCTTATATTCGTCATATTCGATCAAAGCCATGATTGATTCTCCATTTCGCGTATTTCATCAGCCAAAACATTATATAGGAGTTTTCCCCGTTTGTAAAGGAAAACAGCGGCGGAATCGTCACAATTCCACCGCCGCTGTCCTTACGCCGCCGTGTCGCTATCGTGTGTCTTTTTTGTTGGAGGTCCGCCCCAAAATGTAATCAACGCTTACATCGTAAAAATCGGCCAGCGAGCACAAAACATGCGGCGGAATCATTCGCTGTCCGCTTTCATAATAGGCATAAGTACGCTGGGGAATATTGATGGCCTTGCCGACTTTCTCCTGTGTGAGGTCCGCGTCCTCCCGCAGACTTCGTATTCTGTCATATCGCTCCATGTTAATCACCATGTCCAGTATAGCTTAGAACAATTTGTTCTATTGATTTTTTGAATGTTTTGTTCTAAACTATATAAAACTGGGAGGTGTGTGTATGCCGGACTACAAAGAACTGTATTTAAAAATGTTCCGGGCTTCTGAGGAGGCCGTCAATCGTTTGATTGCCGCACAGCAGGAATGCGAGGAGCTGTACCTCATCCAAGAAGAACGGGAAGGAACGATGGAGCCCCCGACGCCGGGAAAAGCGAGAAGCGCGGAGGCGGAATAGTTCCGCATCCGCGCCCTGCTGTCTGCGCAAAATCAGCGGCCCGATGAAACGGGCCGCGTGAATTTTTTCACCTCAATCATGGACTGCGTACCCAGCAGCGCAAGTCCGCCCATTATAGATTGCCGCGCCGGAGGCGACCGGCAGTCATTCAATTCGCACCGCATTCCCCTGAGAGCCGTACGGCGGTATCTAGCGGTATTGGCAGTCCGCAGGATTTTACATTACTACAATCGTTTTTTACAAAAAACGCTATAGCTATAATAGTATCACAGTATACCGCAAAAGTTTCCGTAAGTCTACCGAAAATAAGCCGGTTTGATTTCCTTTTTCAGATCCGGAACACTTGCAGCCCCCAGAATCAACGGATTCCGGGGGCTGCAAGTGTTCCTGATGTTTATGGGGCCTTCAAAGGAAAACAAACGGCCTGTTTGTTACACGCTCTGAAGGAGAAAACAGGTTATCGCAACTGTCTGAGCAGAATTTCAGCGCCGGAAGCGTCCAGAGTGTCCAGCTCTTTAATGCTACGCAGCACATGGTCGGCAGCCAAAGTGGGCAGGTTGTTTTTCTCATAGAGCTGAGCCAGACGCAGCAGTATCTCATTGCTGTCGACATAATTAAGGCAGGAGAGCATCTGCTCAAACAGGTCAAACTGGTGGGTTTTGAGCAGCAGCTCCAGAATTCTAAGCATATCCGCAAGTTCCCTGCGGCCCTCGTCGGCATAGTGGGGGTCCTCGGGAGTGCGCCCGCAGGCAAGCTCTTTCATAAGCACCGCAACGGTGTGTTCCGAGGGTGTGCACAGCTCTTGGATATGGGAAAGCGCCTGGGAAAGCCTTTCATCGTCTTTTACGATAAGGCCGATGGTGAAAAGCAAAAGAGCACTGCGGGATTGAATTGCGGGCAAAATGTGCACTTCGGGCTTCTGCGCGCGGCAAACCGATTCCAGCAGGGGAGCAGCTTCCTCAAATTGCTGGTTATAAAACAGAATGCGCGCCCTTGTGCAGGTAAGCTCCATTCCATATTCCTCTGAAACCGTCAGGTCCGAAAGGCTGTCAAGCGCCTGCTCCAAAAGGCCCTCCTGAATAAGAATATCCGCCCCCACAAGTGCGTTGGGCGTATACTTAGGCTGGGCAAAATAGGCAAACAGCATTTTGTAAACCGTGTTTTTATCCGAATAAATGTGGTTGAAGACGGTTCCCAGACGGTATAGCGCGGCATAAAAATCCTGCTTCAACGAAAGCGTCAGACCAAAATATTTTACAGCACGCTTGTAGTCTTCAAGCTGAAAATATAACTCGCCCAAATTGTAGGCAGGCAGATAAGTGCCGCAGCCCGGCAAAAATTCCAGCTGAAAGGGCGGAACCCCCATGGCAAGGCATTTTTCATAGCTTTCGATTGCCAGGGTATAGCGGCCAAGCTTGTAAAGAATATCGCCGCGCCGGAACTCGAAATCTGTGCAGCGGGGAAATTGCGCCAGACCCTCCTCTGCCGTTTCCAGTGCTTTTTCCGGGTTTTTAAGGGTTTCAAAGCAACTGATTATGCGGAAAAACAAATGGGGAACAAAGGCCAAATTTCGGTTTCTAAGGTTTGAAACGGCGCTTTGATAATATTCAAGTGCTTGTTGGTATTTTTGCATGGAAAGATATTCGTTTCCGATGTTGAACAGCGTAAAAGGCTCGGTTGGATCGTCGGCCAACTGTTTTTCCAAAATTGGCAAATTGCGGCGGCGCTTTTGCTTTTCCTTCACAACTTGATCAAGGTATCCATAATGATGCACGATGACACCCAGAGAAGCAAACCGTGAGGTGAGGTTTTCACCGCTGCCGTCAATAATCTGCTCATGGATGGCGCCATGAAAATAATATTTTCCGCAGTTGCGCAGCAGCCGCATTGCACAGTGGAGACTGTAACGATCCGGAGCGTAGGTACCCGTATAATTGCGCATGCGGAAATTTGCTCCGTCCAGATCAGTGGTTTCTGTAAATTTTCTGAGTTCTTCAATGCTGCCCTGATCCAGCGCTTCGTCTGGGTCAAGCAGCAAAAGCCAGTCACTCTCCGCCTTACTAATCGCAAAGTTTCTCGCGTTTGCAAAGCTGTCGTCCCAGTCGTAATGAAATACCTTAGCGCCTAGGTCCTGTGCGATTTGTGGGGTGGCGTCCGTTGACCCGGTATCCACCAATACAATTTCATCTGCAAGTCCGTCAACGCTTTGAATACATCGGGCAATATTTTGCGCCTCATCTTTTGCGATCATACACAGGCATATGGACGCCATATAGATTCCCTCCTATTAAAGCTATAAATGCCGCGCCGCGCCGGAATCCGGATTCCCGGAGATGCGGCGCGGCGCCCTCTTGCTTCTGTGGCGAATAAAGCAAGCCGGAATTACATTTGTCCGATATAATAGGCGGAAAAATCGGCGCCCGCGCCGGCGTCGTAAAGCAGCCGGGCATATCGTCCATATTTGCTGATGGCGATAATCAGCTTGGAGTCCAAGGGAACCGGAAGGTCATCGTTATCAACATCAAAGGCGTAAAGCCCGTCGTCCGTTGTGGGGCTGACCTGCAGCGAAATGGTAAATGCCGTTGCACCGGTGTTGTAGACAAAGAATGACCCTGTCGTAATGTTTGAAATATCAGTGTTATCGAAAACAACTCCGGTACCGGTTGCGCTGGAGACGGCGGTGTTTGTTTCGGTAATTTCGTGTCCGGCAATTGTGACGCCGCCCTGTACGGTGATAGCAGTGTTGGTAATTTCTACGCTGCCCTCCACGGTAAGGGTAGTGTTCGTAATCTCCACTTCACCCGCCACGGTAAGGGCGGTATTTGTGATTTCCACGCCGCCTTGCACGGTGAGGGCGGTGTTCGTAATCTCCACTTCACCCGCCACGGTGAGGGCGGTATTTGTAATTTCCACGCCGCCTTGTACGGTAAGGGCGGTGTTGGTAACCTCCACGGAAGCAGTTCCGGTCAGGCTGACTTCGCCCTGCACGGTGATGGCAGTGTTGGTAATCTCTACGCTGCCCTCTACGGTAAGGGTGGTGTTCGTAATCTCCACTTCACCCGCCACGGTGAGAGTGGTGTTGGTAATCTCTACGCTACCCTCTACGGTAAGAGCGGTATTTGTGATTTCCACACCGCCTTGCACAGTGAGGGCGGTGTTGGTAACCTCCACAGAAGCAGTTCCGGTCAGGCTGACTTCGCCCTGTACGGTGATGGCAGTGTTGGTAATTTCTACGCTGCCCTCCACGGTAAGGGTGGTGTTCGTAATCTCCACGCTGCCCTCTACTGTAAGGGCGGTGTTTGTGATTTCCACGCCGCCTTGCACAGTGAGGGCGGTATTGGTAACCTCCACAGAAGCAGTTCCGGTCAGGCTGACTTCGCCCTGTACGGTGATAGCAGTATTGGTAATTTCTACGCCGCCTTGCACGGTGAGAGCCGTGTTCGTGATTTCCACGCCGCCTTGTACGGTAAGGGCGGTGTTGGTAATTTCCATTTCGCCCGCCACGGTGAGGGCCGTGTTCGTAATTTCCACGCCGCCTTGTACGGTAAGAGCGGCATTGGAAATCTCTACGCTTCCCTGTACGGTAAGGGCGGTGTTTGTGACCAGCAGATCTCCTGAAACGGTTAATGTTGCATTGGTAATCAGCGTGCGCAACTGGCTGGAAACTGTATTAAATACCAAATTATTCATTTGGTTCAGCGCTCCTTATCAATAAAAAATTGCAATAAGCCCGCGCGAAGTGCCGGCGTGCGCAAGATTGTGCTGCCCTCTGGTTGCTCATGCGGCAAAAAAACGCCCAATCGTCTTATTGGCGATACAGGCAGTACATATTATTTTGCATCTGAAACCAGATTTGGACGGAGCCGGATTCTGCGCAGCTTGCTGCAACCCTTGTGAATTTTGAAAAAATATACGGGACAAGGTAACCCGTTTGATCTGCACTCAGCTCAAGCTGCTGAGGATCATCCATATAATCCAGGCCGTTAGGGCTGTGCTGCAGGCGAACGACAACAGGGGTTTCTCCCGTGTTTTTGGCAAATACGGTAATTTCCCGGGCATGCTGGGTGGGAAAGCTTGCACTATAAGATTCCGCCGAAGAAATTTGCATTGTGCATTTATATTCACAGAAGCAACCGATAATAGAATTTGTGGCTGATATGGGGATGGCGGAATCGGTATCGCCGCAGGGCTTATGCAGCCCGCTGTATACCCGCTCTCTCCAATAGCCGGATTTCGGATCGTACAACGTGCTCATCCCATCACCTCACGTTGGAATTTACGCAGGGGAAGTCCATCAAAGCCGCCGATACCGACCTATCAAAAGCAATTCTCCCTGCTGTCAATATATGTGCAGCCCATTTTTTCTGTGAGACATTCAAGGCCGCGTTAAGCGCAACTCTGAAGACGGTGACATATAATGCTGAAAGCGGTTGCTAGGCCGGAAAATGCATAAACCGGCTGGACAAAACACGTGAGTGGGAAAGGAGCGGCGTGAAGACAGAAGCGGGTGTTCCTTTTGCCCCGGCTTTGCGCCATGCCGTATGCTAAATAATAGCGTCTCTGATGAACAGCCTGTCCGCGCGCAGATGTACGGCAGCGTGGCCGACGGATTGGTTGGAATGCAAACCGATGTCCAGGGCCGACCTGTGCTGCATTTAAATGCCACGCAGACCATTGACGCGGCTTCATTTAATATTCGCGACCTGACTGCCTCCGACGCGGCGGTTATGACCGCAACTGATTTTGATATAAGAAATCTTGATGGGACAAGAGACTCGGTCACAACAGTGAACAATCCGTTTGCAGTGACCAATAATACGGTTACGCTGGTGTTGGGCGGGTCAACAGTGCTGACAGTGGATACAAGCCCCTATTCCAGAAGTATTTTTCTGGTTCGTGCGGATGCCGTTTCTCTGCTGACAACTGTAAATTTGCAGCTTGCGCCTATCAATTCCGCTAACTACTTTACAACCGTGGCTACCGAAACCGGCCTTATCCTTGGCGGAGAGTATCTGCTGTTGCCCACGGTGCAAATGAAATTTGCACGCATATACGCAACTGGAATTGGATCTGTTCTGACAGCGTATTTTGTCGGGCAGGTCTGACTTTAGGCCGCGCAGCCGGCCAACGGCAGCGTGGGTTTCAGAAAAGCTACCGAAGAGGAGCTGAGCAAAGTGAATTTTCTCATATTTAATCGAAGCGCAGAAAATCTGAAGACGGCAATATACGGGCAGTATGATGATGAGGTTGTCGCAGTGGCCACGGATGAGTCGGGCAATTTTATTTTTTCTCCCTCCAGTCTCATTACCGTCACGGCGACAAATTTTGATATACGGAATCTGACCAGCGCCAGAGACACCGTGAATGTAACGGCCACGGACTTTGACATCAGAAGCTTGAGCGGTACGCAGGATTCGGTGCAGGTCAGCTCAAAGCAGTTTACAGAGGCCCGCACAACCGTTACGGTGAGTGCAAACACAACGACGTATTTGCTGCTGAGAGAAATTGGCGGGTATTCTCAAAACAGTTATTTCCTCCGAAATACCAACGCCATCGGCGCCATAACCGCAGCGGTTGAGATTGCGCCAACCGATGACAACAGCTTTTACGTGTCCTCCGGCGCAACAAGCGTTGGTGCAGGCAGCAACTATCTGGCCGCAGTGGCCACGCTGATGCGTTATGCGCGATTGCGGGTGCAAACCGGGGGAACGGCAATCGGTGTGGATGCTTTTTATAACGGCCGTGCCTAACGGATTGTCCATTAAATCCGGAAGAAAATCTGTAAAGAGCGCGTACCGCAATGTGCGGTAATAGCTAGAGGAATGCGGCAAATCGCCGCATTCCTCTAGCTATTGCCGCAGCCGCAGATATTCATATGCAAAGCCGCTCCCTTAGAAGTCCCTTCACAATAATTATAGGGGAGGAATAGGATAACGCGAGAGATTTCACTTAAATTTTACGGAGGTGCATAGGGATATGAAGGTGGTTTTGCTGGCAGGTGGGTTAGGAACCCGAATTGCAGAGGAGTCACATTTAAAGCCCAAGCCAATGATTGAAATAGGGGGCAGGCCGATTCTGTGGCACATCATGAAAAGCTACGCAGCGCAGGGGTTTTGCGAGTTTGTAATTTGCTGTGGCTATCGGGGAGAGGTCATCAAGCAGTACTTCGCCGATTATTTTATGTACCACAGCGACGTCACGTTTGATTACCGCAATAAAAATACCGTACAAGTTCACAATAATGTTGCGGAGCCTTGGCAGGTAACGGTGGTGGATACCGGCTTGAACACCATGACAGGGGGCCGTATTAAACGCATTCAGCCTTACATAGGGGATGCTCCGTTTATGCTGACGTATGGCGACGGCGTGTCCAATGTCGATTTCCACAAGCTGCTGCAGCTTCACCGGAAATGCGGAACCGCTGCTACCATTACGGTGGTGCAGCCGGAGGGCCGCTTTGGCGTGGCGGATATCGAGGGGGACCGAATTGTTTCTTTCCGTGAAAAGTCCGGAGTAGATGTGGGATGGATTAACGGAGGGTTCATGGTTTTGGAACCGGAGGTCTTTGATTACATTGAAGACGACAGCACGGTATTTGAACAAAAGCCATTGGAAATGCTGGCCGAAAATCATAAATTAAGTGCATATCGGCATACGGATTATTGGCAGTGTATGGATACCCAGCGGGACAAAATGCTGCTGGAGAAACTGTGGGAAAAGGGGGACGCGCCTTGGAAGATCTGGAGCTGATAAATTTCTACAAGAATAAGCGGGTCTTTGTCACGGGACATACGGGATTTAAAGGTTCGTGGCTATGCCAAATTTTATTGGGCATGGGGGCGGAGGTATATGGCTATGCATTGGAACCCGAAGAAAACGGCCTGTTTCAGCTATGTAAATTGAAAGACTCGGTTTATTCAACCATTGCGGATATTCGGGACGAATCGGCCTTGCAGACCGCTTTTCAGAAGGCACATCCGGACGTGGTGTTCCACTTGGCGGCACAGCCGTTGGTGCAGAAGGGTTTCCGTAACCCGGCCCTGACGTATGATACCAATGTGATGGGCACCGTGCATCTGCTGGACTGCGTGCGAGGAAGTGACTGCGTAGGCTCGGTTGTAAATGTAACGACAGATAAGGTCTACCGAAACGAGGAGTGGGTTTGGGGCTATCGGGAAACCGATGCGCTGGGAGGGCATGACCCATACTCAAGCAGCAAATCCTGCTCCGAGCTGGTAACACACTGTTATCAGGCTTCTTTTTTTTCGCAGTCAAATGTGGGGATTTCCACCATGCGGGCGGGAAATGTCATCGGCGGCGGGGATTTTGCCCAAAACCGAATTGTTCCCGACTGCATTCGTGCCGCCTTGGCAGGGCAGCCGGTGCTTTTGCGCAATCCGTCTGCCACCAGACCATATCAGCATGTGATGGAACCATTGGCCGCGTATCTGATGGTGGCCCAGCGGCAATACCGTAATCCCTCAGTAGCAGGCAGCTATAATGTGGGGCCAAGGGATGACGACTGTATCAGCAATTTGAAATTGGTGCAGATGTTCTGCGAAAGCTGGGGGGAGAGCATGGGATGGGAAATTTCCCCCAATGCAGAATTTTTCCCGGAGGCTCGGCTGCTTCGGCTGGACTGTTCAAAAATTGATGCCGCATTTGCGTGGAAGCCCTGCTGGAATGTCCGGCAGGCCGTCCAAAAAACCGTGGAGTGGGCAAAGGGCTGTCGCGATGGGAAAGAGGCTGTGCAGTTGATAGAACAGCAGATCGCCGAGTATAGAGCAGGGGGTGATTTCGGTGCTTGAAAAAATGCGCAAAGCAGAAGCGAAAGAGGTTGTCCTGCAATTGGTGGAAGAATACTGGCGCTGCTTCCATCAGGAAAAGGATGCGGAGGAATCCGCATATATTCCGTATGCCGGACGGGTATATGACAGCTTGGAAATGAGGAATTTGGCAGACAGCGCACTGGATTTTTGGCTAACTGCCGGAAAGTACACAGCGCAATTCGAGCGGGGGCTGGCCGATTACATAGGGGTACCCTTTTGCAGTGTGGTCAACTCCGGCTCCTCTGCAAATCTTTTGGCGTTTATGGCCCTCACCTCTCCGTTTTTAAAAGAGCGGCGGGTGCTGCCCGGGGATGAGGTGATTACGGTGGCGGCCTGCTTTCCCACAACGGTAGCCCCTGTTATTCAATATGGGGCAATTCCGGTGTTTGTAGATGTCACCGTCCCGGAATATAACATCGATGTTACCCAGCTAAAGCAGGCGCTCAGCGACAAAACAAAAGCGGTGATGGTTGCCCACACTCTGGGAAATCCCTTTGATTTGGCGGAAGTGAAAGCGTTCTGCGACGCGCATGGGCTTTGGCTGATTGAAGACAACTGCGACGCATTGGGCAGCGAATACTATCTGGATGGGGTCTGGCGCAAAAGCGGCAGCATTGGAGATATCGGAACATCCAGCTTTTATCCGCCCCATCACATCACAATGGGCGAGGGCGGCGCAGTCTATACAAAGGACCCGCTGCTGCACAAAATCCTCCGCTCGCTGCGGGATTGGGGCCGGGACTGCACTTGCGATCCGGGGCAAGACAACCGCTGCGGGCATCGGTTCAGTAAGCAGTATGGAACGCTGCCCATGGGATACGACCATAAATATGTTTATTCCCACTTTGGCTATAATTTGAAAGCCACCGATATGCAGGCGGCAATCGGGGTGGCCCAGCTTGAAAAATTGCCCGAGTTTGTCCGCCGCCGCCGGGAAAATTTTGACTACTTAAAAAAGCAACTGGAACCGTATGAGGATTACTTAATTCTTCCTGCGCCTTCTAAAAATTCCTTGCCCAGCTGGTTTGGGTTTTTGATTACCTGCAAGCCGGGGGTGGACCGCAATTCGCTTGTTGCCCATTTGGAAGACAGCGGCGTGCAGACGCGAATGCTGTTTGCGGGAAACCTTCTTCGCCACCCGTGCGCACAAGAGCTTCTGGATGGGGGGGATTACAGAGTCGCCGCTCCGCTAATCCATACAGACCAAATTTTAAAGGATACTTTTTGGGTCGGTGTTTACCCGGGAATGACGAAAGAGCATCTGGATCGAATTGCCGACGGAATCATTACCGGCCTTGAACGGCAGGAATTCCCCGTATGAACAGCGCGGTGATCACGGGTGCAAACGGATTTCTGGGCAGTGCGCTGGCAAAGAGTCTGCTGGCGCAAGGTGTTCGAGTGATGGCCGTGGCACGGGCACACACCAATTTACCCGAAGATCCAGATTTGACATCGGTTACGCTGGACTTGGCAGAGCTTTCAAAGCTGCCGGGGTTAACGGAGGAGCGGTGGGACGCATTTTACCATTTGGCATGGGCGGGGACCTCTGGGGAAGGTCGAAAGGATGTAGATGCCCAGCTCTTCAATGTAAAGGCTGCGGTTGACGCCGTGGGCGCCGCCAAATTGCTGGGGTGCAGCCGGTTTATCGGCGCAGGGACCATTATGGAGCGGGAGCTGCTTGCCGCTTCGGCAATCCATCAGATACGGCCGGGCAGCAGCCATATCTATTCTGCCGCCAAGCTGGCGGCCCATCAAATGAGCCGCTGTATGGCGGCGGAGTTGGGAATTGACCACATTTGGGCAGTGATTACCAATGTGTACGGAGAGGGGGAACATTCGCCCCGATTCCTAAACAGCACGCTGCGAAAAATTCTGCGGGATGAAGAGATGTGCTTTACCTCCGCCACCCAAAATTATGATTTTCTTTATATAGACGATGCGGTAAGCGCGCTGCAACTGTTGGGCGAATTGGGTGTTCCCTTTTCGGAATACACGGTTGGAAGCGGCAGAGCGCGTCCTTTAAAGGCGTTTATTCAGGAGCTTTGCCTTTCAGTGGAACCCCACAAGACCCCCCTGTTTGGCTCATTGCCATTTGATGGTGTTTCCCTGCCCTTGCAAGCCTTTAATACCGACCTTCTCCATAAAGACACCGGATTTGCCCCTGCAATCAATTTTGCCGAGGGAGTCCAGCGAACCATGCGCTGGATACGGCAGACTGTTTCATAAAAATCACTCTGGTCGTGGTGAAGTAAAAGGCGGGAATTGCTGTAAGAAAACGGTCACGATTAAACAGATAAGGAAGCGATTTTATGAAGGAGCTGACTATTCAGCCAACCCGATTAAATGGGTTGCGGCTTATTTACCCTTTCTATACGCAGGATGACAGGGGTTTTTTTATAAAGCGCTTTGAAAAAGACCTGTTCCGGTCAAACGGAATAGATGTCCAGATTCAGGAATGCTTTGAAAGCCAGTCTCATAAGGGCGTGCTGCGAGGAATGCATTTTCAGTCAAAAGCCCCTCAGGCAAAGCTGATTTCCTGTTTGGAGGGCCGCGTGTTTGATGTGGCGGTTGATCTGCGCCGCAGCTCAAGCACATTTGGAGAATGGGAGGGCATTTATCTGGACGATGTAGAGCATCAGTCTTTATATCTTCCCGCGGGATTTGCCCATGGATTTTTAGTGGTGTCGGCAGCAGCCCGGGTCAGCTATCTGTGCCACGGCACATATCTGGCAAAGGAAGACACGGGAATTGTATGGAACGATGCTGACATCAAGATAGACTGGCCGCTGCATCTGGTGGATGAGGTGCGGCTATCCCCAAGAGATCAGGGGCTTTTCACACTGAAGGAGTGTATCAAAGCGCAAGCGTTACCAGAGGAGGTGTCGGTATAAAAAAAGACTATTATTTTGCGCAGGATGAAAACGCACAGGAAATGCTGGGGCGTTTTTCAAGTATGCTGGACGCGGCCGGACAGTTGGCGGAACAATGGCCCCGCAAAGCGGAAGCGCTTTTGAAAGCGCTTGGAGAAGAACTGTCTTGGATCAAATCGTTTGGAGAAACCCTGCCTGCACTGAAGGACAGCTTTTTTAAAGAGCAAATTGAAAACGTTGCATTTACCTTAGAAGAAATCAAAGGCTCCCTTGGGCAAACGGATGTCCCGGGAATGGTGCTTTGGCAGCTTCCCTGCTTTTTGCGGGAGCTGCGGGAAGAGTTGTATTTTTGGGCGTATATCCATCCCTTCCCGGAACGGTGGAGCGAGTATTACCAAAGCGAATTTGCACAGCACCACAAAAATACAGCGGCGGATTTCCAAAACAGCAAGTACAAGGTGTCAATTTTTATTCCGGCAAAGGATAAGCTGGAATATACCCGCCGCTGTGTCGAAAGCGTGTTGAGAGAGACTGACCGGGCGCAAATTCCCTACGAACTGATTTTAATTAATCACGGCAGTCAGGATGAAACGCAGAGTTATTTTGAATCCATTGAAGGCGCCAAACTTCTCCACTTCAAATGCAATGTTCGTATGATGATGTTTTCTGCGGCCCTGCGGGTATGCGAGGGCCGGTATATGGCGTTTGTCAGCAATGACACTGTGGTCACAAAAGACTGGCTTGACTTATTATGCCGCTGCATTCAGTCTGATCCCACCATCATCAGCGCAACCCCCATTACGCCAAACAGTTCAAATTATCAGTCCATTGCGGAATCATACACAAATTTAGAAGAAATGCAGCAGTTTGCGGCAGGATACAACCACCATGACCCGGCAGAATGGGAGCATCGATCCCGCGTTTTGCCGGTAATCGCGTTGTACGATCTGGAAAAATTGAATACCATTGGGTTTGCGGACCGGTATTTTCGCACGATGGAATTTTGGGATGACGATTTATCCCTGCGTGCCCGCCGTGGGGGCTACCGCCAAATTTTGTGCCGAAATGTCTTTTGCCATCACTATGGCAGCGTCACGGGAAAAGAAGCACAAATAAAAGAAAACACCCTGCAAAAAGGGCGCGAACTTTTTATTGCAAAGCACCATGCAGACCCGTGGGGAAATGGCGCATATTACGACTATCCCATTTGCGCACGGCTGAAGACAATGGATTTACCGACTGACCGGACGGCGGCCATTTTAGGGGTTGACGCCGGGTTTGGCGATACGCTGTTGCAAATTGGGAACATTCTGCGAAAAAAAGCAATCGGGGCAACCGTTGACAGCATCACGGCAGAAGCGGAATACATAGAGGACTTGCGTGCAATCAGCCGGGTATTTTCCGGCGCGAAGAACGAAGAACATATGCTTGCGCTGTTAACTGAAGAGTTTCATGACGAGACGTATGAGTATATCTATCTTGCCAAGCCCCTGGAACACTATAAGGATTGGAAAGAGCTGCTTTCCCGGCTGTGCGGGAAGCTGAAACCGGGCGGCATTCTTTTGTTTTATCTTTCCAATGCACTGAATTTGGTGAATCTTCAATGGTTTGGTGCACTGGCGTTTCCACCCGGCAAGGAGCGCTTGAATTATTTAAACCCCCAGCAGGTAGGGCTGTACCTTCGCCAAAAACCCATGACCATAACCGTAGAAAGAAGCCGCGGCTGGGCTGCTGCTCCGCTTTTGGAACAGGTGGCAGCGCGGGCTCAATCTGCCGGCGGTTCGGCAGAAATATTGACCCAGATAATTGATACCGTGGGTTTTTATTATTATGCGCGGAAAAATGAGCTGCCGTAAAGAAAGATGTCCTCTGCATTTTTAGGGCATATAAACTGCAATCGCACAAAAAGGGAGTACCCGGCGTGATGCCCGGGTACTCCCTTTTGCTTTATGTGGCCTGCTCTATGCCGAAATAGCGTCGGTTAGCCGCCACGGCCGGTGAGTTCGGCTTGAATTCAGCGGCCCTTTCGTTATACATAATGGCCTTTTCCCGCTGCCCCAGCGCATCATAGCAGACGCACAGCTGCATGCAGGGGATATACCCATAGCAATCGGCGGAAACAAATCCGCCCCGCTGCGCATCCTGCTTGCACTCCAAAGCCATGGTGTACCAGTAAGCGGATTGCTCATGCCGCTTCCGATCAAAAAAATGCCGCCCGATATCACAGCACAGCTCGGCTCTTGGCACATCGTAGACAAAGCTGCGCAGCATACTGCGAAGCGCCTGTTCCTCTTTTCCCATCTCGTAATAACAATGTGCACATTGTGAGCAGGCATCAATTACATTTTCAACCCATCCGGCGTTGCTGTCCAAAAACTCCTCAAATACCTGCACCGCCTCGGCATACCGCTTGTGGTAAAATAGCTCGCGCCCATAGTAGAACCGCTGACGGGGGTCCAGCGTTTCTCCGCGGGCAAGCAAACTTTCGAAAATGCGAAGGTTGCGGTCCGGATCGGAAGGGTGGAGCTTACGGTGTGTGACCGCACAATCGCTGTGGATTCTCATGCCTACCGTAGTTACTACCTCGTGAACCGCCCCTACCCAGCGCATTCCCGCGTGATTCTTAATGATTCGTTCCCGATAGTAGGAGAACGTTACATTCCCGTCTGCATCAAACGCAGTGTTGTACTTCATCATCACTACGTTTATATCCTGCGTCAGGCCATTTTTTACCTGCTGAAATATCTGGCGGTCCTGCGGCAAAAGGATGTCGTCGGCATCCAGCCACATACAGTAGTCCATGGAGGCCTGATCGAAGGCATAATTGCGTGCGGCGGCAAAGTCATCAATCCAGGGGAAGTCGTAAATCCGATCGGTAAAAGCGGCGGCCAGCTCCTTGGTTCGGTCGGTAGAGCCGGTATCTACAATAATAATTTCATCTACCAGATCGGCTACGCTTTCCAGACATCGGGAGATGACATCCTCTTCATTCTTAACAATCATGCACAGGCTGATGGTTGACATGGCTATCCCTCCTATTCAAATCAGTTTATGCACCGGCAGCATGTGAAGTTCGGGGGATAGTTGGTCCTGTGAAACGGTGCCCGAATTGAGCACAAAAAGTCCCCGGCGAGCATCGCGCTCGCCGGGGCAAATGTTGACTAAGATTTGACTAGGTTTCTCACCAATTTCGACCATTTCGAAACATTTGTTTGCATTTAAATAAGCCATAAATTCAGCAAAATTATTTGACTAAAAATATAGATAAAGTCCTGAAAGTCAATGCTCTCAGGACTTTATCATGGCAAATGCTGATAATATTGATACAGGGTGCATTTTTGCAAAAGAAAAGTTCTGCGTGAGTATAAATCGTTCTGCGTAAGTATAATCGTTCCGCGTGAGTTTGGATAGACAAGTTATACATCGTTAGAAGTGACCGTGTACTGAGGACGGCTCCTCGGTGCACGGTTTATTTTTTTGCGCACTATCAGAGCTGGCGACAACTATCCTTTAAAATAACTTTGGTATTCGCATACCAAAATACGAAAAGCTATTGACAAACACATTTTGCCATGCTATACTTAGCACAGTTAAAGTGGAATAGTGAAAACGGAGGAATCGAAATGAAGGATAAGAACGCCACCTTTGAATATGAAAACCGCATCCGTGGCTTTGTGGGCGTTGGGCAGTATGTATCAGCCACCCTGCTCGCGGCCGAAACAAAAGATGTCTGCGCCGACAAGCAGATGACCGAAGAACGCCTTTATGAAACGATGCTCTCTGTTGCTGATAAGCTCGGCATGATGAATCCGTTCGGCGACAGCCTGCAATTTGCTAAAGTTTACGAGGCATACGATGAAGCGGCAAAAGCGCTGGACTGGGAAACATTAATGTTAGATAGTGCAAGCGCGTATCGCTACTCGACAGTGTCCACTGCACTCTTCTGTGAATACGCGAAGCGATTTACACTGGAATCTGGAACGGTGCTGATAGCGGAGTGCGAGAAGTTTATTCCAAACCTAATGCGGCTTGTGGAGGAGTACCCGAATTGCTCATTTACACTGACCGTGGAACATCCGGCAAACTATCAAGTAATAAGAAGGCTATTTGCAGAGAACGCAAATGTTGAAGTACTGAACACGAGCATCTATAAATATGGCTTCACCAGCAATCGTTACGACATCATCTTCTCGGTACCAAACTTTGGAGTGAGAAGTTTGGCAGATGATGAAAACTTCATGTGCAGAGAGCAGGATGCCGTCGCACTCGAAAACCTCTTGCTTCACACCGTGACTGGCGGCGAGCTCGTTATTACAATGCCAGCGAGAATAACTTATGCACAGGGCAAAAGCGGTGAGTTAAGAAGATTCATTCAGCAGTCGTACAACGTAAAGGAGATATCCGAACTGCCGGAGGGTACCTTCGAGGGCACCGGCATTAAGACGTACCTGCTTGACATAGTGAACGCGCAGCCGGGAGACGATGACATTATCATTCGCAGATATGTGACTCCAAAGCGCAAAAACAGACGTGACGTGGCCACAGAGCTGAATGTCGAAGACGAAACGTTTGTCATGCCGGATGAGCTGACAGAATATGGCGACTGGAATATCAATAAGATATTCTCTCAGCAAGATGAGGACTGGCTTAAGTTTCAGGAGTCCTCAGTGCGTAGAATGCGACTGGGCGATACAGCAGAAGTGTTTCGTGGAAAGTCGATAACTAAAAAAGATGCGACCGGTAACGTCAGCGTAATCAACATATCAAATATTGGCGAGTATGACATCGACTACGAAAACCTCGACCATTTGGATGAGGAAGAACGCAAGATTTCCAACTATGTGCTTCGGTCCGGAGATGTGGTTATTCCGGCAAGAGGTACCGCAATTAGGACAGCGGTGTTCCAAGAACAGAATAACATTTGCATTGCCTCATCTAATATCATCGTCATCCGTCCTAACGAGAAAATGCTTGATAGCACCTACCTCAAGTTGTTCCTTGATAGCTCCCTCGGCAAAAAGCTGGTCAGCGGTACGCAGCAAGGGCTGGCAATCATCAGCATCAGTTATAAGGATTTGAGCGGTGTCGAGATTCCTGTTCCCCCTCTGGAGGAGCAGAAGAAAAAGTCGGCAGAATACATTGAAGAGCTAAAAGAATACAGGGACGCCATATCAGCCGCCGAGCAGCGCTGGCAAGATGCGCTCAGCAGGCTGCAGAGCTTCTAAAAGGAGGGGCAGTTAATGATTGCAAACGAAAAGCGATATTACATTCTGGATGTACATTGCCAGAACTACTATAGAATCAGCAGCGATGGTAATCTTGTCGTAGCAAAGGATAGCAGCGATGCGACAACCTTCTCCATTCGAGAAGTCAACGACAGGCTTGGTAGTGGCAGAAAAGCTCGCTTCTATTCCACCCTTGAAGTGGCGGACGCCACGGTAGCCGTCGAGGAATTGGCTCCCGAAGAAGTGTATGAAGCCCACGATTATGACACTGTCGCCAAACCGACGATGTTTGACTCGCTTCAAAACAACTGGGAAGAAAAGCTGTCGGAGCTCTGCTACATGAGCAGCCACATAAACGAATACCAGTCGCGGCTCAGCCAAATGCTCTCGGACGTTGATAAAGAAATCTGCGACATTCTTCACTTCATGGAGTTTAACGACCCTGATGATGCGGCCTTGCTAAACGCATCGAAAATGTTACAGGAGCGCAGACGACGTCGGCGTGTGATAAAAGATGAAATGGAAAAAACAGCCTTGATGAAGGAGACATTCTTGGACAGGGCTTTCGGAATAAAAGTGCATCAGAGCTTGGAGCTCATGGAGCGTATGAAGACCCGCATATACACTCCACGCAAACTGGATAGTTTGTTTGAGTCACAAGTCACAAGTGCAATAGCGTAAGAGGAGGATAAATATGTTAGGTGCGATTATCGGGGATATTGTAGGTTCCCGTTTTGAATGGAATAATCACAGAAACAAGCAATTCGAGCTCATGACGTATAAATGCAGCGTTACGGACGATTCAATCATGACGCTGGCTATAGCAAAGGCGCTGCTCGAAAGCAAACCGGATTACAGCGACTTATCAAAGAACGCCGTGAAATATATGCAGGGCATCGGCAGGCATTACCCCGACTGCGGATACGGCGGTCATTTTAGAAGTTGGATAAGCTCCAACTCGCCGAAGCCCTATAACAGCTACGGCAATGGTGCGGCGATGCGTGTAAGCGCATGTGGTTTCGTTGCCGGTAGTCTGGAGGAAGCAAAAAAGCTGTCAAAAGCAGTAACCGAAGTCACGCACAATCATCCTGAAGGCGTCAAAGGCGCAGAAGCTACCGCTGCTGCGATATTCCTTGCCCGCTCCGGTAATAATTTGCTTGAAATCAGGGACTACATTACGAAGAACTATTACCCGTTGAACTTTACGCTGGACGGCATCCGCGACAGCTATCAATTCAACGAAACCTGCCAAGACACGGTGCCTCAAGCATTGGAGGCATTCTTCGAGTCAACCAGTTTTGAAGACGCTATCCGTAATGCAATCTCGGTCGGCGGCGACAGTGACACGCTTGCTGCCATCACTGGTGGTATTGCGGAAGCCTACTACGGCATTCCTACGGATATCCGAAAACATGCTCTTACTTTCCTCGATGCGCGGCTACTCAAAATCCTGATAGATTTTGAAAACAAATATCCGTCCAAGATGGAAAAGGTGCATGCAGACAAAAGCGTCGGCATTGAGCGGGATAAAAGCGTACAGGTTGCAACCGGCAGCCGTGCTACGATGATGCAATCTTCGGTGACTGTGGCTGACAAAGAGCTGAGGGATTCGACGGTAGAAAGCGAAGAAACCACCAGCCAGCAGCTTTTCTCCCACCTGTTTGAGGCCTGCAACATTCTGCGTGGCCCCATCAATCAGGACGAGTTCAAGAGCTATGTCACTCCCATTCTCTTCTTCAAACGCATATCGGATGTATACGATGAGGAAACGCAGCGGGCACTGGAGGAGTCTGGCGGAGATGCCGACTACGCCTCCTTCCCTGAGCAGCACAGCTTTGTTATCCCGGAGGGCTGCCACTGGGACGATGTGCGGAAAACCTCAAAGGATGTTGGCAAGGCAATCGTCGCGGCTATGAACGGTATCGAGCGAGAAAACCCCGACACACTGAGCGGTATCTTCTCCAGCTTCGATGACGCAACATGGACTGATAAAACCAAGCTGACTGATGAGCGCCTGAAAGACCTTGTGGAGCACATGTCTGAGCTTCAGGTCGGCAATAACAACTATTCGGCAGATGTGATGGGTGATGCTTACGAGTTTCTCATCAAGAAGTTTGCTGATATGTCAAAGAAGAACGCCGGGGAGTTTTACACGCCTCGTTCTATTGTGAAGCTGATGGTTATGTTGATGCAGCCAAAGTCCGGTGACACCGTATACGACCCGGCATGCGGGACAGGTGGCATGCTAATCGAGGCTATCCGTCGCATCGGTGACGACCAGATGACCTACGGCAGAATCTTCGGTCAGGAGAAAAACCTGTCCACATCCGCCATAGCAAAGATGAATCTGTTCCTCCACGGCGCTCACGATTTCAAAATATCGCAGGGAGATACACTCCGCCAGCCTAACTTTGTAGAGCACGGCAGGATGCAAACCTTCAATTGCGTCTTAGCAAATCCTCCCTTCTCTTTGAAAAAGTGGGGCTCCTCGCAGTTTGAGAGCGACAAATACGGTCGTAACCTCTGGGGCTGCCCTTCTGATTCCAGCGCGGATTTTGCATGGCTGCAGCACATGGTAAAGTCGATGGATGCCAAGAGTGGCAAGTGTGCAGTTGTCCTGCCGCAGGGAGTTCTCTTCCACGGCGGTAAAGAGGGCAAGATGCGAGAGATGCTGATTGAGTCGGATATGCTGGAATGCGTTATCACTCTTGTTAGTGGTGTGTTTTACAGCACGGGCGTGTCAGCCTGTATCCTGTTCCTAAATAACAAGAAGGAAAACAACCACAAAGGCCGCGTTTGCCTGATTGACGCATCCAGCATCTACACGGCGCAGCGGGCGCAGAATATCATGACCGAAGACGACATTAACAAGGTCTATGCGCTGTACACGGCATACGAAGATAAAATCGAATACTGCAAGGTCGTGACGAAGGCCGATATCAAGGAAGCCGGATACACGCTTGCAGTCGGCACATATATCGAAAAGAAGCCGCAGCCGGTGACGCCGCCAGCGGAAGTGCGCAAGCAGTATTATGAGGCGGTCGATAGTGTAAAAGCTACCGAAGCGCGACTGAGAGAACTGCTGGTGAAGGGAGGCTACATCAATGAGTAATAAGATTACGCAAAGCGAGCTGGAAACCTATCTGTGGGATTCCGCTGTTCTGCTGAGGACAAGCATCGATGCCGGTGCTTATAAGCAGTACATTTTCCCGCTCTTGTTTTTCAAGCGCATCTGCGATGTTTACGACGAGGAATGTGCTAAAATCACCGAGCAATACGGCGATGAAGCCGATGCTCTCGAATGGGAAGAAAACCATAGCTTTATGGTGCCGAAAGGAGCTCACTGGAAAGATGTCCGTGCGGTGTCGCAGGATTTAGGCAAAGCCATCGTTAAAGCCTTTCGTGCCATTGAGAAGAAGAACTCCGACAAACTACAGGGTATCTTCGGCGACGCCTCATGGACCAACAAAAACCGTCTGCCGGACCGTTTACTGAAAGACCTGATTGAGCACTTCAGCACCAAGACACTCTCCCTCGCTAACTGCCCGGAGGATGAGCTGGGTAACGGCTACGAATACCTCATCAAGAAATTTGCTGACGACAGCGGTCACACGGCGCAGGAGTTCTATACCAACCGCACCGTTGTGCATCTTATGACTGAGATGCTGAAGCCGGAGTCCGGCGAATCCATATACGACCCTACGTGCGGCAGCGCTGGTATGCTAATTTCCTCTATCGCGTATCTTAAAAGCCTCGGGAAAGAGTGGAGAAACGTTGCCGTGTTCGGGCAGGAGATTAATTCCTTGACCGCAGCAATCGGACGTATGAACTTGTTTCTGCACGGCATCGAGGACTTCAATATTGTAAATGATGACACGCTGAAATCTCCCGGATTCACCGAGCGTGGCAAACTGAAGCAGTTCAATCTGGTGTTGGCAAATCCTCCGTACTCAATCAAGAAATGGGACAGGAGCGCGTTTGAATCTGATAAGTACGGAAGAAACGTGCTGGGTACGCCACCGCAAGGTCGCGCCGATTATGCATTCTTCCAGCATATCATTCAAAGCATGGATTCAAAAACCGGACGCTGTGCTATTCTTTTCCCGCATGGCATTCTCACAAGAAATGATGAGAAGGAAATGCGGCAAAAGCTGGTACACATGGATATCGTCGAATGCGTAATTGGTATTGCGAAGAACTTGTTTTTCAACTCTCCGATGGAAGCGTGCATCGTAATTTGCCGAATGAATAAGCCTGTGGCTCATCGTGGTCGTGTGCTGTTTATAAACGCAAAGCACGACGTAGTACGCAAGAACGCGGAAAGCTATCTATCCGATGAACACATCGCGCATATTGCGGATACCTACCTCCACTACGAAGCTGTTGACGGGTTTTCTGCGATTGCGACTAATGCGGATATTGCCGAAAACGGATACTCGTTAGGTATTCCGCTGTATGTTGCAGGAGCGCAATCCGAGACAGTGTCGCAAGAAGAGATAGAAGAAAGCATAACCGAATGGTTACAGAGTTCCGGCAGCCTACACGACGCATTGAATGTAGTTGACGGGCTAATAGAAATGTGAGGAGGGAATCAAATGCCAACAGTGAAACTTGGAGACGTTGTTGAACGTATCAAGGATAAAATCGATAAAGATGCCACCGATTTGGAGTTTTATATCGGCGGTGAACACTTCGATTATGGTGAAGTCGTTATTACGAAGAAAGCGCCGCTGATGGGCAGCACTATCGGTCCCGCATTTCATATGCACTTTATGCCGGACGACGTGTTGCTGATGTCAAGAAATCCGCATCTGCGCAAAGCAGGAATGGTCGATTTCGAGGGTATCTGCTCTGACGTTAGTTATGTGTGTCGGACGAAGGATGAAAATGTGCTGCTTCAGAAGTATTTGCCCTTTGTATTCCAAACTGATAACTTCTGGGAATTTGCCGAGTCTAATAAAAAGGGCTCAACAAATTTCTTCTTGAACTGGTCGGATTTTGCTCGGTATGAGTTTTTCCTGCCGGATATCGAGAAACAGCGTGAATTGACGGACCTTCTCTGGGCTGCAGCAGATGCGAAAGCTGCCTATCAGCAGCTGCTTGAGCAGACCGATGAACTCGTGAAATCGCAATTTATCGAGATGTTTGGTGATCCTGCTCTGAATTCAAAAGGGCTTCCGATTAAGAACTTACTTGAACTTGGAGAAAATCTTGACAATCGAAGGGTGCCAATTACTTCTGGTGATAGAGTAGTTGGGCAGTATCCGTATTATGGTGCATCAGGAATCGTTGACTATATTGAGAACTATATTTTTGATGAGGATATATTACTCATTTCAGAAGATGGCGCTAACTTGCTCGCAAGGGTTACACCAATTGCGTTCCCGGCATCAGGAAAAGTGTGGGTAAACAATCATGCACATGTAATGAAATTTCCTAACATGGCAACTCAATGCTATGTAGAACATTTGTTGAATATGATTGATATCTCGAACTATGTAACCGGTACAGCACAGCCCAAATTAAACCAGGCAAAGTTGAATGCCATACCGATCCCAACACCTTCACTGGACGATCAAGAGCGTTATATGCAATTGATTGAACAGAGCGATAAATCAAAATTTGAACTGAAGCAAGCCATCGACAGCACCAGTGGTCTCATCCGAGCGCTGATGCAGCAGGACTTGAGCAATTAAAACATAATTTTGTGGAGCAGGATGTTGGTACAAAGGAGAAAACCGACATGAAAAACCAGCTTATCACTGAAATTGAGCAACACATGCTCCCCTACTTGGACAATGAGCAGTTGGAGCATTTACACGAAACCTTGACATTCTGCCTCCACGACACCGTGACCGACGAAAACGCTGCACCTGCTCCGGATTTATTGCAGCTCTTCCTTTCGGCAAAGCGTGTGGAGGGCTGCTCGGACAAAACGGTCCACTACTACGAGTCCACCGTTCGCAACATGCTTGATTCCATCAAAAAAGATATCAAGCATATCACGACGGACGACATCCGGTTATATCTGGACAGCTACCAGAGCAGCGGCAAAGTCAGCAAGGTAACGATTGATAATATACGGCGCATCCTTTCCAGCCTGTTTGCGTGGCTGGAGGCCGAGGATTATATCCTGAAAAACCCTGTGAAGCGCATCCACAAGGTGAAGACCTGTAAAACGGTCAAAGAAACATACTCGGATGAAGCATTGGAACTGATGCGCGATAACAGCGAGTGTGTTCGTGACTTGGCAATCATCGACATCCTCGCTTCAACCGGAATGCGCGTCGGAGAGTTGGTGCGGCTCGACCGCAGTGAGATAGATTTCATCAACCGCGAGTGTGTGGTGCTGGGCAAGGGTAACAAGCAGCGCAAGGTCTACTTCGATGCTCGCACCAAGATACACCTGCAAAACTATCTGGGCAGCCGCAGCGATGACAATCCGGCACTGTTTGTCTCCATGCAGAAGCCATACAATCGTTTGCAAATCAGCGGTGTGGAGATTCGGCTACGGGAGCTTGGGCAAAAGCTCAATCTCAGCAAGGTGCATCCGCACAAGTTCAGGCGGACGCTCGCTACGATGGCAATCGACAAGGGCATGCCGATTGAACAGGTGCAACAGCTTCTGGGGCACCAAAGTGTGGACACAACCTTGCAATACGCGATGGTAAACCAAAACAATGTGAAGGCATCGCATCACAAATACATCGGATAAAATTCGAAGAATTACGGAGGAAAGCACATGGAAAGTGACGATAAGTTTATTTTTAGATTGGATGATGACATTTCATTTAGAAAATGCTCTCTTTTTGATGGTTGCGATACTGCGCACGGCAACTGCACGAACTTCCACACGAAAGAAATACAGTGGAGTGACCATTATTTCTGTAACCAAGAAGGTCTTCATTTTCATTGTACAAAGCATCCGGAGATTGAGCTTGAATTCGGCGAGAATTGTGATAGGTCAACGCTAATGTGTCCAAAGTGCAAAAAGCCAATAGAGATTGGCAATATGCACGAACTCACATCACGATGCCTGCGTGCACTAAATCGTGAGATATTCAAGGACGCAACTCTTGTCCGCCTGGATGATTGGTATATACCAGAAATAAAAGAAAAAATCAAACCGACTCCGGATTATCGGCTAACAACAAACGTAAAGACCGACAAGGATGGCGACACCATTGTTGTCCTTTATGTGAGCTATGTTGGAACAGGAAATAAAGTTCAGTATTTTATTAAACCGGAAAAAGGCCAGCTCACAAGCGACCATAAAGATTTAGACCCCGCCAAGATTATTTCAAAAATCGAGGTTACGCTTAAGGACAAAACACTATCGCAAGAATACCATGCGGAGTAAGATTGATTCTGCTATCGCAATTTATCGAGATGTTTGGGGACCCCGTCGAGAACCCAATGAGCTGGCCAACACTTTGGTTGTTACAACTCGGCGATTGTAAAAACGGTATGAATTTTCGCAGTAAAGATAAAGGCGTAGATATTCATTGTTTAGGAGTCGGTGATTTCAAGGATTATGCAGTGATAGATGGCACAAGGGACTTGCAGATGGTATCACTAAATGAAATGCCGTCGGAGGAATACCTTCTCCGTGATGGCGATATTGTTTTCGTTAGGTCAAACGGCAATAAAGCGCTGGTAGGGCGTTGCGTGGTCGTATATCCGCATGATGTGCCAACGGCATATAGCGGTTTCTGCATTAGGTTTCGAAGGACGAGTGAAGGTGTTCACCCCGGATATCTATTGCGATTTCTTAAGACCGATTCAGTCAGGGCAAAGATGGCTGGACGTGGAGCGAACATTCAAAACTTGAATCAGCAGATCCTCTCTGCGCTTCAAGTGCCAATGCCCCCATTTGAGCTCCAACGGCAATTTGTGGAGTTCGTCGAACAGACCGATAAATCAAAATTACTGCTTCTAAAGCATAGAAAAGGAGTGCACAGTTATGAATCTAATGAATCAAAAGGTAAAGCATAAAATGCTGGGCGTTGGGACCGTTACCGGTCAAGATGACAACTATATTACAGTTGCTTTTACATCGAAGACCAGCAAGTTTCAGTATCCTCACATTGATACATTTGCAAAGTATTTGATTGCCGAAGACGCAATCGTCCAAGAAGCAATTCTTAAAGAAATATCTGATGCAAAGCAGGCTGAGAAAGAAGCAAAAACAGCCGCTGCCAAAACAAAGCAAATATCTGAGGAAGAAGCTAACGCTCGTAAAGCGGCCGAGATATCCAATACACGAACTGGTCGCACTCGTGAGTCAACGCAGAAACAAATAACGCGACAAGCACGAACCCCAGGTAAGCGGATGACGTTTTATGTTTTTCAAGGTAGTACTTACGACCGTGAATCTCGTGGCGGCTACATATGGGCACCAACCTCGAATAAGGCCGGGAATACATTTCACCATTGGGACTGTCTTTTAGATATACGTGAAGGAGATATAATCCTCCACGGATGTAACGGCTATATTCAGGCAGTGAGCACAGCGCGCAGCGAATGCTATGAATGTGTTCAGCCGGAAGAACTCCGTCAAGAAGATATGTGGGACCATGATGGTCGTCGCGTCGACTGCGATTATGTCATCATCAAAAATCCGGTCAAAACATCAATATTTCTTGATGACATTCTCCGCCTAAGCAACGTGAAATATGCTCCGTTTGATAAGGATGGAAACGGAAATATGGGGTATCTATATGAACTCAATATAGAGTTGGCGCAAATCTTTATACAGGGCTTAATAAAAAGGAATGCCTATCTAAGTAGTGTCGACTTTATATCAGAACTGCTTTCGGAGGCAGATAATGATTGAAGTAACTGCGGCAATCATTAAACAAGATTCAAAATTCCTCATCTGTCAACGGCCAAAAGGAAAAAGCTGTGAGCTGTTGTGGGAGTTTCCTGGTGGAAAGATTGAGGATGACGAAACTGGTGAGCAATGTATTATTCGAAAATGTCAGGAAGAGCTCGGCATAACATTGCGGGTTTTACGCGAGCTTACGCATTTGCGATATGACTATCCAAACAGGACCATCCATCTACACTTCTATATCACAGAAATTGTGACGGGTACACCTGCGTTAAAGGAACACAACGACTTTGTATGGATTACGCCAGATGAAATATGTCACTATCAGTTCTGCCCAGCGGACGATAGTATGCTGAAGAGCCCCGATTGGGCCAAAGAAATTCTACAAAATGAAGGAGGAACGCAAAATGTTTAACGAAGACAACACCATTGAACAGATGGTCATTGCCACACTGAAGAGTAATGGCTGGAAGTATATCCCTGCGGAGGAGCTTCCACGTGACTATTCCGACGTTATGGTTGAGTCTATGGTGAAGGACGCTTTGATTCGCCTGAATCCAGAGATTGCAGCCGACCCCTCGCGGGCTGATGAAGTTATCTATAAGCTCCGGACCATGATGATGCATTTTCCGGCGGATAACCTTGTCGCACAGAATGAGACCTTCAAAAAAAAGGTCTTTGAAGAGAACTCCTACCCATTCGGCGAGGATGGGCGTATGGTTCCGATTCAGTTCTTTGGCACCATGACTAAGGAGCAGCTCGCTCTTAACGAATATGTTGTAACCAACCAATGGGTGTATCCGCAGAAGGAAAACGGCAAGCGTCTCGACATTGTCCTTCTTATCAACGGTTTCCCTGTGGCAATCGGTGAGCTCAAGACGCCCGTTCGCACTGCAATCACGTGGTTGGACGGTGCTTGTGACATTGCCTCTTATGAGAAATCTATACCAGAGATGTTTGTGCCGAACATTTTCAACTTTGCCACCGAGGGAAAGTGCTATCGTTATGGCTCAGTGGGAATGCCTGCAAACATGTGGGGCCCGTGGCACACACCTGACCACAAAACAGAAGGCAGCCTTGCCGATGTGAAGGTCAGCTTGGGCGATATGATTACGCCCGAGAAAATCATAGACATTTTCCAGTTCTTCACGCTCTTTGCAACGGACAAGAAGCATGTGAAATACAAGGTCATCTGCCGCTATCAGCAGTATGAAGGTGCTAACCTCATCGTTCAGCGTGTTATCGCGGGCTACCCGAAGCAGGGCCTTATATGGCATTTTCAGGGCTCCGGCAAATCACTGTTAATGGTATTTGCTGCTCAAAAGCTCCGTATGATACCGGAGCTCGGCAATCCGAGCATTGTTATTGTGGATGATAGACTCGATCTTGAAACACAGATAACCGCAACGTTCAATGCCTCTGATATTCCAAACTTAGTGTCCCTTTCCACTAAGGATGACGTTGAGAAATTCTTTGAGCAGGATATCAGAAAAATCGCCATCACGACCATTTTCCGCTTCGGCGATATGGATAGCGTGCTTAATTTGAGAGATAACATCATCATCATGGTCGATGAAGCTCACCGCACTCAAGAGGGTGACCTCGGCTCAAAAATGCGGGCAGCTTTGCCGAATGCGTTTTTCTTCGGATTGACCGGTACACCTATCAACCGTCTGGATAAGAACACATTTAAAACTTTCGGCGCTACTGAGGACAAGAGCGGATATCTGAGCCGATATACCTTCTCTGACTCCATTCGTGATAATGCTACGCTGCCGCTGAATTTCGAGCCTGTTCCTGTTGACCTGCATGTAAACAAGGAAAAGCTAGATGAGGAGTTCGAGGCGCTTACAGAATCGCTGTCTGACGCTGACCGCGCTGAATTATCGAAGCGTGTCAATATGAAGGCCATCATGTATGACCCGAAACGTATCAGAAAAATCTGCGAACACATTGTCAGGCATTATCAAGAAAAAATCGAGCCCAACGGCTATAAGGGACAGATTGTTGTTTATGACCGTGAATGCTGCCTGCGTTACAAGGCAGAGCTTGATAGGCTCCTGCCGCCCGAAGCCACCACAATCGTGATGGACACAAATAACGATAAGGACGACCGTTACAAGAAATATCGCCGGAGTCGTGATGAAGAAGGTAAAGTGCTGGATAGATTCCGCGACCGCAACAATCCGCTGAAGCTGGTTATTGTAACGGCGAAGCTGCTCACCGGCTTTGATGCGCCGATTCTTCAGGTTATGTATCTGGATAAGCCCATGAAAGACCATAACCTCCTGCAGGCTATCTGCCGTACAAACCGCACCTTCGATGAAGGCAAAACACACGGACTCATCGTCGACTACATTGGCATTTTCGATAATGTTGCAAAGGCTCTGGACTTTGACGAGTCCAGCATGAAAAAAGTCGTCACAAACATCGAAGAGGTTAAAAAGCAAATCCCGGCGCTGCTTCGGAAATGCCTCAGCTATTTCATGGGCGTTGACCGTACTGTTGAAGGTTGGGAAGGCTTGCTGGCGGCGCAGGAGTGCATCCCCACAAATAAGGACAAGGATACTTTTGCTGCTGACTACCGCGTGTTGAACAGAGCATGGGATGCGCTTTCACCGGACCCATTCCTTGAAAAGTATAAATATGACTACGCTTGGCTCAGCAAGGTTTACGAGTCGGTAAAGCCGACAGATAATCGAGGCGCTCTTATCTGGTCTGCGTTAGGCGCAAAAACAATGGAACTCGTGCACGAAAACCTTGAAGTTGGCGAAATCCATGAGGACGTCGATATTCTGACGCTGGATGCTAACCTGATTGATGAATTCATTCAGAAGCAGAAGGACGTCAAAAAGACGACCATGAAAATAGAAATCGACTTGGTAGCTAAAATCCGTGCACATACCAAAGACCCGAAGTTTATTAAGCTCGGTGAAAAGCTGGAGGAGCTGCGCGAACGTCATGAGCAGGGCCTTCTCACCAGTATCGAGTTTTTGAAGCTGCTGCTTGAACTCGCTAAGGAAGCGGCTCAGGCAGAAAAGGAAGTTGTGCCGGAAGACGAAATCGACCACGGCAAAGCTGCCCTGACAGAGCTTTTCGTTGGCATCAGAAATGAAAAAACTCCAATAATCGTGGAGCGTATCGTTGCTGATATTGACGACATTGTTAAAATTGTCCGCTTCGACGGCTGGCAAAGAACAACCACCGGTAAAAACGAGGTCAAGAAGGCACTGCGCAGTGTCATCTGGATTAAGTACAAAATCAAAGATAAAGAGGTCTTTGATAAGGCTTATAACTACATCGAGCAGTATTATTAAAATCGGCAATGGAGGTGGCACGTTATTCGTGCCGCCTACCATTAATTCTATAGATAGGAGGTACTGTTGTGAATGGCTAAGTATTCAGACTTCAAAAGCTATATCAGAGCGAATTACGGGGAGTATCTAAAGCAAAAACTCTTGCAATTTGTGGATGCGAATCATGATGGGCAAGGATTCCATTCAATTAATGTGCTTTCGCTGTGCAAGCAGGATATTGCTAACCTGGATATAAAATCGCTTAAATGCAATGATCTCCCTGGCCCATTTGTGAAAATAGATGTCAATTTGACCGCCGATATTGTCACCCTCGGTTTAGGCACAAAAAAATATGAAGCTGATAGAAAAACAAGGTGGTTTACAGTTCATCTAAAGGCAAACCTTCGTGATGGAATGGAGCTCCTAAAGGATGAAACCAGAACAGAAGAGTATGCGCCGGGAACGTTTGATAGAACCACGGCTCTTGACGAGTATTTAGTTCCTTATGTTTACACAGCTGATTTGGAAGATATAGCGGATGACTTCACGTCATTCTACTGCTGTGACGCCATATACGATATGTACCAGTTTCCTGGTAGTTACGTACTCCAAGCAATGGAGATTGACGCTTACGAGGCTGATTTGCCCGAAAAAACCATGGGCCGCATGTATTTTCGTGAAGACACCGCTACTATTTACCAAAAGTTTAATCCGCGTTTTCCGGAGGCTAAACTTGAAAACCATGTAATTCGTCCCGGCACAATGTTGATTAGCAAGAATAATTATTTCATGCAAAAAACAGGAAGTTTCAATCTAACCGTTGCGCATGAGGTCATCCACTGGTATTATCATCAAAAGTTTTTCAAGATATTATCTTTGCTTGATGATGAGGCACATATGATGCCTTGCGATGTCGATCCTCAAAAATACGACGAAAATATGACCGGGCTACAAAAAGCCAGATGGTTTGTAGAGTGGCAAGCCAATGCGCTGGGCATGCGAATCGCTATGCCTCAAGCCTTGTTTGTTAAGGCAATGCATGAAGCCTATGCTGCCGCATCAAAAACGCCAAGAATGGGCTGCTATAAAGCAGAGGTCCTGGAAGATACCATTCATAGAGTTGCTATGCTGTTTGGAGTTTCTGATTTTGCAGCAAAGCAACGGTCGATTCAGCTTGGGCTCGATACAGCAGCTGGTACCTTTATTTACATAGATGGGCAGTATCATTCGCCGTTCGCATTTGAAGAAGGTATTCTTCAACCTAAACAGAGCTTTGTTATTAACCGCGCTGGCCTGGATGACGTATGTAAGAAAAATCACCACATCGCTGAATTGCTTGATTCCGGGGCATTCATTTATTTGGGCTACGTGGTTTGCATCAACGATGAGCAATATGTGCAGCCAGTTACAGGTGGTAGCGATCGTTGGACAGGACGCAAATTTGAGCTCACCGATTATGCCAGAGAGCATGTTGATGAATGCTGCTTGATATTTGATTGGGAGTCTATTTCAGGCATAAGTGATATTGGTGGATTCTACGGGCAGTGCTACTTGAGCAAAGACGTTTCAGCAGAGAATCATATTGAGCACACATACAACTCTGATTTTGAGAACAACCAGTCTATTGAGGCCATTGCTGAACAAGCCAAGATAATGAAGGAGGCCTTTTTAGCGGGAAAAGAGGTTGTCAAAAATGCTCCAGATGAATTCCCGGATAATTTGTATTATCACATGAAGCGCAAGCACATAACAGTCGAAGAATTAGCATTTCGTTCTGGTTTAAGTACAACTACGATCAAGAAATATCGTGCAGGAACGAGCACGCCGGATATTGATAATCTAATGGCCGTGTTCGTAGGCTTGAATCTTCAAGGGAAATATTGTGACCAAATGATGAGGACATTAGGCCTCACTTTGAATGACACAAATTATAAGCACTATGTGTATCGGATATTAATTCAAGAACACTCCGACGGCACTCTCGATCAGTGGAATACCATTCTTGAGATAAATAATTTCCCTCACATTCCCAATATCAGGAATCAAACGGTCGCTTCATAAAATAATTTGGGTAACCTAAAGTTCCTCTTAAAAAACACAATAACCATAAGGGCTGCACCCATTTGTCATGTACGACAGATGGGTGCGGCTCTTTTTTATGCGGAAAATAGAAACCTTAGGTTCCCTGACGAATTTCAGAAACAGCGCTATCCTATGAACATGAAAACGCGATAGCATACGTTTTCATTTGAGCGCCAGACGCTCAAAAATATATCACATCGCTGAGTGGCCATGAAGCGGTGGAGGTTACATAGAGGTTTCGTGAGCGGTGATAACGACCGCCGTCGAAGCTCCGATGTGCCACCACCTTAGTTTCGTGCGCTCACTTTTGCGAAACGGGGTCTGTGTCCATCGGATGCAGACCCTTTTTTGTTTCCTCCACCGCCCACCCTCGGCGGCAAATCACAGGAGGAAACATCATGAAAACCAATGACAATCAACAACGCTACATCTACATTCGTTCCACAAATGAACGTGTCAATGTGACACAGCAAGAGTTTGAAGACTATTACCGAGAAATAAACACTTTCCGCAAGGCACAGCAACGCGCCAAAAGCTGCGTTTGCCCGGTACATAAGCGTTTGGACTGCGATATGGATTGCTTGACCTGTCCTTATTATCGCCGTGGCAACAACCTCTCCCTTGATTATACCGAGACTGATGACGAGGGGAACGAAAAAGCTTGGATTGATGATCTGGCTGACACCTCTGCTCCCATAGATGAAATCGTGGCGGACACCGTTGAGTTGCAGCTTCTCTTCAAGCGTCTGGCGGAAATCATGCCTCAAGCTTTAGAAATAGGAAGGCTTCGTCAGCAGGGGCTGTCCGAGGATGCTATCGCAGCACAAATTGGCACAGGAAGAAAGACATACGCCTATCGTTTGAAAAAGGCTGCTGACATCTTGAAAATCGAGTTCCCTGAATTTTTCTAAAAGTTTTTTGGATTTTTTCCGAAAGCCACATTTTTTGTCCAGTGGGTAGTGTAAGGGGCCACACGATACCCGCTCCTTCCGGGAGGTGAAACAGAATGTACGAAGCAGAAAACAAGGTGATGAACACCGAAGATGAACTGATTAATGTTCTATTAGACTTCATCATCGTATCCGCAAATCTTGCAAAAAACATCAGCCGCACCATGAAGCAGAGACAAATCAAGGAAGGAGGCAGCGACAATGGGAAAAGTTATCGAACTGGACTTGGCAATCAAAGACCTACGAACAGCAGCCACCACTATTAATGACGTGGCAGACACCTTGTCGGAGTTGTTCAGCGCCACTTCGGTTGACGAAGCCCACGATGCTGTTGCTCCTGCCGAACCCATTTTGACGCTGGAAGCGGTCAGAGCCGTTCTTGCGGACAAGTCCCGTGCGGGCTATACCGCTCAGATTCGCTCTCTGCTCCAGAAGTACGATGCGGACAAGCTGTCAGGTATTGACCCCGCCAACTATAAAGCACTGCTTGCAGATGTGGAGGGACTCGACAATGCCACCTAAAGGACACGCCATTCTCTCAGCATCCAGCTCCGACCGCTGGCTGCACTGCCCGCCTTCTGCTCGGCTCTGCGAGAGCTACGATGACATGGGCAGCAATTACGCCGCTGAAGGCACCGACGCCCACGCGCTCTGCGAGTACAAGCTCCGTCAGGCGCTGGGCATGGAAGCGACTGACCCGACCGAGAACCTCACGTGGTTCAACGAGGAGATGAGCGACTGCGCAACCGGCTATGCTGCCTATGTGCTGGAGCAGGTGGAAGCAGCGAAGCAGACCTGCGCCGACCCCGTTGTTCTGATCGAGCAGCGGGTGGACTTCTCCCGCTGGGTTGAGTCCGGCTTCGGCACCGCCGACTGCGTTATCATCGCGGATGGTACGCTGCAGGTAATTGACTATAAGCACGGTCTCGGCGTTCTGGTCGATGCAACCGAAAACCCGCAGATGCAATGCTATGCGCTCGGCGCTCTGGAGCTGTTCGACGCAATCTACGACATTGACTCAGTACGCATGACAATTTATCAGCCGCGCCGTGAGAATGTCAGCACCTACGAACTATCGAAGGACGAGCTTTACCGCTGGGCTGACGAGGTGCTCAAGCCCACAGCGGACCTCGCTTTCGCCGGTGACGGAAACTTCCTCTGTGGCGAATGGTGCGGCTTCTGCAAGGCAAAGCATGACTGCCGCGCCAGAGCCGACACCAATATGGAGCTCGCCCGTTACGACTTCAAGCTGCCACCGCTCTTGACGGATGCGGAAGTCGAAGAAATCCTCGCTCGCGCTGATGACCTTGTTTCGTGGGCGGCGGACATCAAGGAATACGCGCTCCAACAGGCAATCAGCGGTAAGGAGTGGCACGGCTGGAAGCTGGTCGAAGGACGCTCCAACCGCAGGTACACAAACGAAACAGCGGTTGCCGGTGCAGTTACCGACGCTGGCTTTGACCCTTATGAGCACAAGGTGCTCGGTGTCACCGCCATGCAAAAGTTGCTCGGCAAGTCCCGCTTTGAAGAAATCCTCGCGGCTTATATAGAAAAGCCGCAGGGCAAACCCACGCTCGTGCCGGAGAGCGACAAGCGTCCGGCAATGAACACAGCCAAAAATGATTTTATGGAGGAAAACGATTATGAATAACAATACTACGAAGGTCAACAACCCGATGAAGGTCATCACTGGTCCCGACACCCGCTGGTCTTACGCCAATGTCTGGGAGGCAAAGAGCATCAACGGCGGTATGCCGAAGTTCTCCGTCAGCCTCATTATTCCCAAGTCCGACGCCAAGACGGTCGCAAAGGTCAAGGCTGCTATCGAGGCGGCTTACCACGAGGGTGAGGCAAAGCTCAAGGGCAACGGCAAGTCTGTGCCTCCGCTGGCGGCACTCAAGACTCCACTGCGCGACGGCGACACGGAGCGTCCCGATGACGACGCTTACGCCAACGCTTACTTTATCAACGCCAACGCGACCACGGCTCCCGGCATCGTGGATGCCGACCGCGAGCCGATTCTGACCCGCTCCGAGGTTTACTCCGGCGTGTACGGTCGCGCAAGCATCAGCTTCTATGCCTTTAATTCCAACGGCAACAAGGGCATCGCCTGCGGCCTGAATAACCTGCAGAAGCTCCGCGACGGTGAGCCTCTCGGCGGCAAGGCATCTGCTGAGTCCGATTTCGCAACGGACGATGACGAGGACTTCCTCGCCTAAGACCCATAACCTCAGGGGTGGCGGGCTTCGCGCCTGTCACCCCATATGAGGTTACGAAAGGACGGTGCTTATGAAATCACTCAGCATAGATATCGAGACTTTTTCAAGCGTAAACCTTGCTAAGTCGGGCGTGTACCGCTACGTCGAAGCGCGGGATTTTGAAGTGCTGCTTTTCGGCTACAGCGTAGACGGCGGCGAAGTGCAGGTTGTCGATCTCGCTTGCGGTGAGACGATACCGGCGGATATTCTGGGCGCACTTACGGATGAAGCCGTGACGAAATGGGCGTTCAACGCCAGCTTTGAGCGGGTGTGTCTATCGCGGCATATCGGCTTGCCGACCGGCGAGTACCTCAACCCGGCTTCGTGGCGCTGCTCGATGGTATGGGCGGCGACGATGGGCTTACCGCTTTCTCTTGAAGGTGTCGGCTTGGTGCTCAAGCTGGATAAACAGAAGCTCACCGAGGGCAAAGACCTCATCAAGTTCTTCTGTCAGCCCTGCACTCCGACAAAAGTCAACGGTCAGCGCACACGCAATTACCCGTATCACGCGCCGGATAAGTGGTCGGCGTTTAAGAAATACAACGTCCGCGATGTAGAAACGGAAATGTCCATTCAGGCAAAGCTTGCCAAGTACCCTGTGCCGGATGCCGTCTGGGACGAATATCACCTCGACCAAGAGATTAACGACCTAGGCGTGGCGCTGGATATGACGCTGGTGCAGGAGGCTATCGCTATCGACGGTCGCTCTCGTTCGGAATTGACCGCCGCAATGAAGAAGCTGACCGCGCTTGACAATCCCAATTCCGTACAGCAAATGAAGCAATGGCTCGCAGATAACGGCATGGAGACCGATACGCTCGGTAAGAAAGCCGTGGTGGAGCTTTTGAAAGCAGCGCCGCCGGAGCTTGCCGATGTGCTTGCCCTCCGACAGCAGCTCGCAAAATCCTCGGTAAAAAAATATCAGGCGATGGAGAACGCGGCCTGCGCCGACGGTCGTGCCCGTGGAATGTTTCAATTCTATGGTGCCAACCGCACCGGGCGCTGGGCAGGTCGGCTTATCCAGATGCAAAACCTGCCGCAAAACCATCTGGGGGACTTGGCTGAAGCCCGCTCTCTCGTGCGCTGCGGCGACTTCGATGCTCTTGAAATGCTCTACGAGGATGTGCCAGACACGCTTTCACAGCTTATACGCACAGCGTTTGTGCCGAGAGCCGGTGCGAAATTCATCGTTTCGGACTTCAGCGCCATCGAAGCCCGCGTGATCGCATGGCTTGCCGGTGAGCAGTGGCGACAGGATGTTTTCGCCAAAGGTGGCGACATCTACTGTGCTTCGGCGTCGCAGATGTTTAAGGTGCCTGTCGAGAAATACGGTATCAACGGTCATCTCCGGCAAAAAGGCAAGATTGCAGAATTGGCGCTTGGCTACGGCGGCAGCGTCGGGGCGCTCAAGGCAATGGGCGCAATCGACATGGGCTTGACCGAGGATGAACTACCTCCTTTGGTAGACGCTTGGCGGCAGTCCAATCCCCACATCGTGAGATTCTGGTGGGACGTGGACAAAGCCGCAATGGAGGCAGTCCGCTACAAGCACACTAATTCGACGCACGGGGTTACCTTCTCCTGTCAGAGCGGGATGCTTTTCATCACGCTTCCGTCTGGCAGACGACTCGCCTATGTAAAGCCCCGCATCGGAGAAAACAAGTTCGGCGGGAGCTGCATTACCTATGAGGGCGTCGGTGGTACAAAAAAGTGGGAACGGCTGGATTCCTACGGTCCGAAATTCGTGGAGAACATCGTTCAGGCGACCGCCCGCGACATTCTGATGTACTCCATGCAGACGCTCCGCTGCTGTTCCATTGTCATGCACATCCACGACGAGCTGGTCATTGAAGCTGATCCGCATATGTCGCTTGCCGCAGTCTGTGAGCAAATGGGCAGAACGCCGCCATGGGCGAAAGGACTCCAGCTTCGCGCTGATGGCTATGAAACAGATTTTTACAAGAAAGATTGAGGTAAAGCTGATGAGTATAAACAAATTCAACAGAGAGGGCTATTACGACCCTACTGCTTACGAAGCTATGACCATTGTAGAAAAGGAAGAACGCGCACTGCGGGCTTTTCGGCCTATCATCTACATCTGCTCTCCATTTTCAGGAGATGTGGACGGTAATGTCGCGGCAGCACAACACTACAGCAGATTTGCAGTGGACAAGGGCTACATACCCGTTGCGCCACATCTGTTGTTTCCGCAGTTTCTCGATGACAACGATCCGAATGAGCGCCAACTCGGACTGTTCTTCGGAAATGCCCTGATGAGTAAATGCGCCGAGGTCTGGGTGTTCGGCAGCACCATCTCAGCCGGTATGGAGGCTGAAATCAAGCGAGCCAAGTGGAAGGATTACCGCTTGCGCTACTTTACTGAAGACTGCGAGGAGGTGCAGAAATAATGTTCACCATATATCACTCGGAATTTATCGGCAATCCCGGCAACTGCTCCTATCCGCACAAAGCGGAAATAACCGATGCAGCAGCGCTTGCTGCTGCAGTCAGTCGGGACTATGTATGCGCCGAGTACAAAAACAACTACCGCAGTGGCGACAACTTCATCGGAAGCGACTGCCTGCCGGTGGACTGCGATAACGACCACTCCGAAAATCCCGACGAATGGATGCAGCCCACTGATGTGGAGGCCGCATTTCCCGGCGTAGCGTTTGCCGTTCATTACAGTCGGTCGCATATGCGTGAGAAGAACGGGAAACCCGCTCGCCCCAAGTTCCATGTCCTGTTTCCCATAGACCGCATAACCGACGCCTCCTGCTACAGCGATATGAAGAAGCTGGTCAATGCCATCTTCCCATATTTCGACACGAGGGCGCTGGACGCTGCTCGGTTTTTCTTCGGTACCAGTTCGCCGCAGGTGGAGCTCCACGAGGGACGCATAAATCTGACGGAGTTCTTGGAGGGCGACGATTTCGATTCAAATATGGCTGGTGGGTATCATGCGAGTCAGGTCATCTCCGAAGGCAGCCGTAATGCCACGCTCTCCCGTTTTGCGGGTCGCGTCATCAAAAAATATGGCGACAGCGATGAAGCATATCAGGCATTCATGGAAGAAGCCGAGAAATGCGATCCGCCGCTCCCTGACTTCGAGCTTTCGACCATCTGGCATAGCGCACAGCGATTTTATGCAAAGGTGCAGCAGCAGGACGGCTATGTGCCGCCGGAAGCGTATAACGACCCGGTTTCCTATAAGCCCGGAGATTACTCCGATGTTGGACAAGCCGAGGTGCTGGCGAAGCACTTCTCCGGCGAGTTGCGCTATTCGCCCGCGACGCACTTCATCCGCTACAACGAGCACTACTGGCAGGAAAGTGAGCCCGGTGCACAGGCCGTCGCGCATGAACTGACCCGCCGCCAGTTGGAGGAAGCCACGAAGGAGTTGCTCTCAGCAATGAAACTGCTGACGGAAAACGACGGGCAGACGATTCTCGAAGGCGCGTCCAAGAGTAAAGCCGAAAGTCTGATGAACGATGCGCAGCTTGAGGCATACAGGGCCTTGCTTGCGGCAAAAGCATATCAGACTTTCGTCGTCCGACGCCGCGACTCCAAAAACATCACTGCAACGCTAAAGGAGTCGCACCCCATGCTTGAAATCTCGCCCCGCGACCTTGATGCGGATTGTTTCCTACTGTGTACGCCCGCTGCTACTTACGATCTTCGGAAAGGTATGGACGGCGCGAGAGAGCATTCGCCGGAAGATTTCATTACGAAAATGACCTCGGTGTCACCCAGCAGCAAGGGCGCACATCTCTGGCAGGACAGCTTGGCGCTCATCTTCTGTGGTAATCAGGAGCTTATCGACTATGTGCAGATGATCTGTGGACTGGCCGCTATCGGCAAAGTCTACGTGGAAGCCCTGATCATCGCTTACGGCGGCGGTCGCAATGGTAAATCCACATTCTGGAACGCCATCTCACGGGTGCTCGGACTCTACAGCGGCAACATCTCCGCAGACACGCTGACGGTCGGCTGCCGTCGAAACATCAAGCCGGAAATGGCAGAGGTCAAGGGCAAGCGCCTGCTCATCGCTGCCGAGATGCAAGAAGGTGCTCGGTTCAACGATTCCACCGTGAAGCAGCTCTGTTCCACCGATGATGTGTTCGCAGAGAAAAAGTATAAAGACCCGTTCAGCTTCACGCCTTGCCATACGCTGGTACTCTACACCAACCATCTCCCGAAGGTCAGCGCCTCCGACGACGGTATCTGGCGCAGGCTGATTGTTATACCCTTCGATGCCAAGATTGAGGGCAACAGCGACATCAAGAACTACGGCGAGTACCTTTACCAAAACGCCGGGGAAAGCATTCTGGCGTGGGTCATTGAGGGTGCCAAGAAGGTCATTGCGCTTGACTACAAAATCCCCGTGCCGGAATGTGTGCAGAAAGCTATCGCGGAGTACCGGGCGCAAAATGACTGGTTTGCCCATTTCCTTGAGGACAAATGCGAGCTTGACGCCAGCTTCCGAGAGAGCTCCAGTGTGCTTTATCAGGCATATCGGAATTACTGCATCGATACCAACGAGTATATCCGCAGTACGACGGACTTCTATTCTGCGCTGGAGGCTGCTGGGTATAGCCGTATCAAAGTGAAAAACAAGCGCTTCTTTGCGGGTCTCAGGCTGAAAACAGATGACGGAGATTTCGAGGAATTTCTGGACTAAAGGGACTATGGGGTAACCTCGATAAAGGTCATATACAAAAAGTCTCTTAGGGACAAAAAAAGCCCTAAGAAAAGTTTTAGATATGACGTGCATCGAGGTTACCCCACCTTCAAAAATCTCTGATGGAGTGAACGAATATGAGAGAAAAAACAATAGAGAAAAAGCTGGTACAGGCGGTCAAAACGTCTGGCGGCATCGCGCCGAAGTTCGTGTCTCCCGGTTTCGATGGGATGCCTGACCGCATCGTGCTTTTACCGGGCGGTCACATTGGCTTCGTGGAGGTTAAGGCTCCCGGAGAAAAGCCGCGTCCGTTGCAGCTATCAAGGCATGGACTGCTTCGGCGGCTCGGCTTTAAGGTGTATGTCCTTGATGATGAACAGCAGATTGGAGGGATCATCAATGCAATCAAAAGTGATATGTGACTGGTGCGGAAAAGAAATAGTAAATCGTGACAGACACGGGCAACG
>JAEXCS010000021.1 GCA_023402075.1 Bacillota bacterium
ACTCCCAGCTCTCCGCCGAGGAGCTGGCCGATCAGGGCATTCAGCCCAATACCATCCGCCTGTCCATCGGCACGGAGCATATCGACGACATCCTTGCTGACCTTCAAAACGGCTTCGCCGCGGTGAAGTAATCGCTGCACGGAAACGCGCCGCGCCTATGTAGCCTTATAAAAACAGCCTTTTGCCTAAAACGGTTTTGTTAAACCGAATAGGGCAAAAGGCTGTTTTATTTTTAATCACGCGTCCTCGACAAACAAAATTCCCTCGGTAGACCGCAGGGCGCACAATAGCCCATTGCGATCCGAATCCAGCCCGGTGCGCTGCACGTCGATGATTGCGCTGTTGATTGAGTCGTTGTTTACTCCAACAAATTCCAAATGCGCCATATGCCATTTGTTCTTCCGTACCTCGGCAAGAATTGTGGAAAACGGCGTTTTAGAGGCATACTCAATATAGAACCGCATCACTGTGGAGTCTTTCAGATACTTTTCATCCAGCCGGTTCAAAATTACAATCACAGAAAACAGAAACACGCACATAATGACCGCCGCTTCATAGTATCCGCTTCCGGCGGCAAGTCCCATGCAGGCGGAGGCCCACAGGCCCGCCGCAGTGGTCAGTCCCTTGACATACTGTCCCCGCTGGTGTCCGGTAATCACAATGGTCCCCGCGCCAAGAAAGCCGATGCCGCTGATGACCTGCGCGCCAAGCCGCGCGGGGTCTGAGTTTCCATCGGAAAAAAGCGCAAGATATTGGCTTAGCAGCATAACGGAGGAAGCGCCGATGCACACCACGATATGTGTGCGCAGCCCGGCTGCATGGCGCTTTTTCCCTCTTTCAAAGCCGATCACCGCACCGCAGATGGTCGCCAGCAGGAATCGAAAGAAGATTGATGCAATTGTCACTTCTCTCAGGGGATTTAGCAGGTCCAACAACTTTATCAACTCCCTTATACAACCATTTCACGGCATTTTTGCCCGCAACATCTTTTTGGGACGGGTGCTTGCTGCCCGTCTGCCTGAAAGCAGTCTCAAAAATCAAAAATGCATTTCTGCATGTGGACGATGTCATAGTATATGCTTTGTTTTATTTTTCCTGTGCGCGCTCGTCAAAGAAGAAGGGGTTGGTCCACGCGGAACGCCCCTCGTGATCCACACAGACCGCGCGGGCAAAACGTTCCCGCCCCGTAAGGGCATGGGACGCCTCGGTAATCGCTTCGCCCCTTTTTGCGAAAAACGACGCTCCTCTGGGCGGATATGTAACAAAATGAATTTCCCGGCAGTCGGAACAGGATATGGACACTTCTTCGCCATCCAGCCCAAAGTCATGGATGATCGGCCCGGAGGAAGCATAAAACGCTCCGCTGTGGACCGCGTCCATAATCGCACGTGGGCTACGCTCCGCCGCCTTCACCCAAATCCAGCCGCCAAACAGATCTCCCGCCACATGCACGTCGTCGCTGGCTGTTGCAAACACGCGCCGACCGTGGCGCAGCAGCAGTTCCCAATAGATTTCTGCGTTTCCACCATGGCAGAGGTGTTCGGTTCCGTTGTTGAACACCTCGATGGCATGAAAATTTTGCAGCTCAAAAATTTGCTTTACTTCCATCCGCGACCAAACGGGGTGGGCCAGCGTGACAAATTGCCCGTCTCCACGCATCATGTCAATGAGCTGCTGGTCTGTCATATCCTCCGGGAAATAGCGCTTGCAGGGATAGTCTGTGGCGCTTTTTTCAGCCGGGGCAATACCCACCACATGCGTGCACTGGTCACGGCTGTATTCAAGGTCATGCTCCACCCCGGCAAGCAGCAGAAGGCCCTTTTCCTGCAAATTCTCATGGGGAACCATAAGATTGTGGTCGGTCATGGACAGAAAGCTGTATCCCGCGGATGCATACAGGCCCGCCAGCGTTTCAGGTGCAAACGCGCCGTCTGAAACTGTTGTATGGCTATGCAGGTTTCCTTTCAGCCAAACCCCATCCGCCGGAAAGTACGATTTTTTCATATAATTCCTCGTTTCAAGCAGAGCAGTTTTATTTTGCCAGCATGGGAAGCAGCGTGGAAATGCCCGGAATAAACGTAACCAAAAGAAGTGCCAGCAGCAGCGCAGCAATCAGTTCTTTTCCCTGCTTTAAAAACTCCGGCATTTCTATGTTGCACAAATTGCAGCACTGATACATGGTCGCGCCGAAAGGAGGTGTCAGAGCACCGATAGAGAGATTTAAAATGCAGACGATTCCAAAGTGAATCGGATTGATTCCAAGCTGCATAGCAACAGGATACAGCAGGGGAACCGCGATCATCAAAACCGCCGCGCTGTCCACCAGCATCCCCATAATCAGCAGCATCACATTTACCAGCATTAAGAAGGCAATGCGCCCGGTATTCATGCCCAAAATCAGATGGGTGATGCTCTGGGGAATCTGTGCATACGTGAGATACAGGCCAAACACAGTGGCAGATATAATGATGCCGAACACGTTGGCAACAGACGCAAACGCCTCCTTGGCAACCACCAGCAAATCTCTTGGATGCAGCTCTTTATAAATGACCGTGCCAACAAACACGCACAGCAGGCAAAGCACCGCGCCGCCCTCGGTGGCGGTCACAATTCCGCTGCGCAGCCCCACAATCAGCACAACAATCATCAAAATGGCCCAGAAGCACTCCACAAATCCGTGTGCGATTTCCTTTGCCGTGGCGCGCTTTTCCCGGGAGGGTTTATAGCCGTCCCGGTGAGAAACATAGGCAACGGCGGTCATCAGCGCAGCGCACATTAAAAGGCCGGGCAAATAGCCCGCCATAAACATATCCAGCACGGAATTTTCTGTGATGGACGCATAGAGAATCAGCATCACTCCAGGGGGAATCATGGGAGAAATCAGCGCGGAGGATGCCGTGACAGCCGCGGAAAACGCGCGGTTAAAGCCCCGCTTTTCCATCTCCGGCACCAGCATTTTGCACTGCATGGCCGCGTCCGCGTTGGAAGAACCGCACAGCCCGCCCATCAGGGTGGACAGAAATACGTTTACCTGCGCCAAGCCGCCCCACATATGCCCCACGCACAAATCCGCAAACTTCATCATGCGGGTGGTAATGCCCGTGTAATTCATCAAGAGACCGGCGGTGATGAAAAAGGGAATTGCCATCAGGTTCATATTCATGCCCGCCGAAAGCATTTTGGACAAAATGATATTTAGCGGCATTTCCGTGGCAATCACGCCGAAATAGAAAACAGCGCCGCCGATGAAGGCCATGCACACCGGAATGCGGAATGCCAGAAGGGCAAACACCAGAATCAGCGGAAGCCAAACACTGATACCGCTCATATGGTTGTTTCCCCCTTTCCTTTATTGGGAATAAAACGGGCAAGAATTGCCCAAAGGCTGCGGACAGCGCCGCTGAAAAAGCCGAAGGCAATGCTTGCGTATCCATATGCAAGAGAAATTTTTGTGCCGGTTACATACCGGGCAATATTGGTTTTACAGAGCTTTAAACCCCAATAGACCATATAAACCGAAAAAACAAAAATCAAAACATCGCGTAAAAAATCGAAAAAAGTTCTGACGGGAGCAGGCAGCTTATTTACAACGAACTTCATGTCCACATGCGCGTCTTTTTTGTACATGTATCCAAAGAAGCCGTACCCAATCCAAACATACGCAAGCAATGCGGTGACTTCCAGACTGATTGAGTAAAAACTGAATATGGAGCGGTTCACAATATTGATAATTACCGGCACAATGACCGTGGCGATTGCCACGCATCCCAGCAATTCTTCAAATTTCCCGTCCCGAAAATAAGCAATTATTTTTTTCATGAGCTTCCTCAAGTCCTATCAAATATGTTTGTATCCGCACCAAAAGGGGAGGATGGTCCGAAGAAAGACCGGCTTTCTTCGGACCATCCCTAAAAATCCGATTTCAAGCAGATTTGGGAATTTTGCAACCTTACTTCGCGGCGCGGATTTCAGCCAGCGTGTCCAGCAGCTCCTGCCCGATGCCGTATTTCAAAACCAGGTCGCCGCAGCCTTTTTCAAGAAACGCTTCTCTGTCTGCCTCGTGGAACTGAACGCCGGCGGCTTCCATCTCTGCGCGCATTTTGCTTTCGTTTTCAACAGAATACGCATTGTACCGCAACCCCGCGTCATGAAGCTCTTCTTCAATAATCACGCGGTACTCCTCGGGAACGGTGTTCCACCAAGTGGCGCTGCAAAACAGCGCGTCGGCCAGCGGCTGCTGCGCCGTCAGCGTCACCTGATTGACCAGCTCATAGCTCTTGGTGCTGTACATCAGGCTGATGGACTGATCCAGCGCGTCAATAGTACCGGCGGACAGCGCGCCCAGCTGCTCGGACGCCGCCATGCCCATGGGGCTTGCGCCCATGGCTTCGAAGCACTCCAGATAGGTGGTGGAATTAGGAACGCGGAGCTTTAGGCCCTTAATTTCAGCAGGTGTGGTATAGGGCTTTTTGCCGATGACGTGGCGCATACCGCCCACAAAGCTGCAATTCAGCGGGTGGACATTCACCTGATCCATCTCCGTGACAATCTTGGAAAACAGGTCGGTATCCATTACCTCCAAAAACTCCTCGCCAGTTTCAAAGACAAATCCGCATTGCAGTGCGCTTGCGTCATAGTACAGATCTTCCCACTGGCTGAACGCCGCCATCAGCAGCAGGGGAGAGTCGCTCATAACGGCTTCCACTCCGTCCACCAGATTGCCAAAGGTGTTGTTGGGGTACAGGTTCAATGTGACGGCGCCATCAGTACGCTCGGCAATGTTTTTAGCGGCGGTGTTCAACTCCACGCTGACCTGATCCAGCTCCGTGTAGGAATGGGAAACGCTGATGACGATTGGCTTGTCAGCTTCCTTCTCGCTTTCAGCAGGCGCGGAAGACCCCGCGGAGGACGCATTGCCGGAGGTGCTGCCGCAGGCAGCCAGGCTTAAAGTCATACCAAGAGCCAGTGCAAGTGCAAACAACTTTTTCATGTGATGTACCTCTCCTCTACTATTTTGATAAAACTCAGAGTCTAACAGCATGGAACCCCAACCCATACACGCAAACACACAGCCGGGCAAACGCCCCCTTTCCTTAAATGTTCCGCAGGCAGTAAGCCTCCTGCGGCTTTATTTATAGAACTTTCTCAGATGGGTGAACGCGCCTTGCAGGAAAATTGACTGTTTTTCGTTAAAGCTCTGCGATTACCTGATCGGAAAGCGCATCCAGCAGGCCTAAATCCCACGCCAGCTGCAAAATGGTATATCTGTCCCGAACCTCCTTGCAGCAAAGAAAGGTCTGCTTGAGAAGCGCGTTGTCCACGCCAATCTCACAGGGCAGGCAGGGGGAATCCAGCGAACGAAGAAGCTTCATAATTTCGTGAGAAGACGGCAGTCCGGAAAGAAGCGCCAGAATCTCTCCCCAATGCTGTTCCATGGCGTCGATACGGCGCAGACGGGCGGACGGGTCGTTTTTCCCCGCTTCCTTTTCCAGCTCAATTATGCCCTCGGCAGCAGAACCGTAGGCCCCGCAAACAGCGGCTTCCCACGCTGCCGGGTCATAAGCCGCCGCGGCAGCTCTGGCGGCGGCAAAGTCCACAGTGGTGTTTCGCAGCTTTTCCACCAGTTTTAAAATCAAAACCGTGCCTACGCCCACCTGTGCCCCATGGGGCACGGGGCGCTTTCCGGCCTGCTCAAACATCATTTCCCAATAGTGGGACATATGGTGCTCGCAGCCGGACGCGGGGCGGGAATTTCCATACAGACTCATGGCCACGCCGGCCAAAACCAGACCCTCCATAATATCCCCCAGCGTTTCCGGATCCCGGTCTTTTGCTTTGTCCGCGCTTGCCATCACGTTCTCAACGCAGCTTTCCACCAGCTCTGCGATGTTGGGGCAGTAGTGCTCATCGTTAATGATTCGGGACAGATTCCAGTCGCACAGGCAGGTAAACTTTCCAAGAAGATCGCCCAGCCCCGCGGCAATCATGCAATAAGGCGCATTCTTTAAAATCTCCGTATCTCCGATAATTGCGGAGGGAGTCTGCGCTTCAAAGGTGGTCTTCAAATGATTTACCTGAATCGCGGCAATGCTGGAGGCAAAGCCATCCATCGGCGCGGCGGTGGCGACTGTAAAGAACGGACGACCTGTTTTAAAGCTAAAAAAGCGGGTCATGTCGTTGATTGCGCCGGTCCCCACCGCCACGGCCAGATCACAGTCTGCGGGCATCTGAATCAGCAGCTCTCCAACGGAGGCTTCGTCAAACCCCGTGTGGGCCAGTCTGACGGTTTTGTAGCGCAGCTTTGCATCAGATAAAAGCGTCTCGCACGTTTTACCCGCAATTTCATAGGTGATGGGATCGCAAATTAAGTACAGGCTTTGAAAGCCCAGTTCTGTGGCCAAGCCCGGCAGCGCTTCCAGCGCGTTTTTACCAATGCGGACGGATTTCAGGGAGGCGTAGTGCTCTCTTCCGCAGGCGCAGATAAAATGCTGATTTAAGTAGGCGTCCAATTTCATGGGACTTGATGGCATGTTCATGTTCGATCAACCTCTGCACACGAGATATCTGAAACAGATACGAAGCCCTATCTTCCACCGTCCGCAGAGCAGCTTGCTTCTCTGCGCACTTTCTGCTGCCGGGGTAAAGCCTCGTTGATAAAAGCATATCGTACCAGTCACAATCGTGCAAAAGTTATTTTTATTGCAGAAAATCTCGGGTTATTTTCAACAAACCGATTAAATAATTCAGTAAATTTACCTTATTGCATTTACTGATTCCCTTTCTTTCAGGTTCAGAATCAGATCCTCCCTGTGGGAAAGCAGGATTTACTCTCTGCCGTAAGCAACTTCAAACTTCACATAGGTAAACTATTTACTAAATTTTTAATCGTTTCTTTTTTAACCACTTGGATTTCTCCGTTTTACACAAAAATAAAACCAGAAAACTGTACACTGTTTTCTGGTTTTGGGAAGAATTCAGATTTTTATTTGTAGAGCGTCCGCCGCTCTCTCGGCCCGGTGCTCTTCCGGATAATCAGCTTTGGAAAATACTCAATGCGGGTGATTCCGTCAGGGCTGTCCCCAAGCTCGGAAGGATTGCTGCCGCTTTCAATCTTCCGAATCAGAATGTCCACCGCTTCTCGGCCCGTCTGCCGCGCATAGCACTCCACAGAGGTGAGGGAAATGGCCTTGTACTTGGAAACGCTTGTATTGTCGCAGCCGCACACCGAATAGTCCTCGGGAATCCGTTTCCCAGCATCCAAAATTGCATCCATCACGCCAATGGCAATCATGTCGTTGACGGCGACGAACGCCGTCATAGTTTCGCCCCGGTCAATCAGCCGCTTTGCAATCAGGTACCCCAGTTCATAGCCCTCGGGCACTGTTTTCAACTCCGACAACTCCTGTTCCGGCGAACAGGCCAGCACGCTTTGCACCGGGTCAAACCCGTGCGCCTCATATACGGAGCGAAGCCCCTCCAACCGGCGAATCCGAGTAACCTGCTTGGTTTCAAAGGTGGAGGTGACCAGTGCAATCCGCTCGTGACCCAACTCCATCAGGTATTCGCCGATAATCGTGCCGACGCGAAATCCATCCAATTCCAAAATATCAGCGTTGTTATGTACGTTTTTATCGTAGATATGAATGGTGGGCTTGGTCCAATTCACCTGCTGAAGCAGCAAATTGTTTTCAGGCGGATAAAGAAAAAACACGCCCGCAAAGGGAAACTGATTGCAGATCTGCAAAATGCGCGTCTCCTGCGGAATCTCACGAAACGTATCAAATGCCAGCAGGGAATAGCCCAATTCCTTTGCACGGCGCTGCATGGCCTCCACCATATGGACATAGTAAAGATTTGAAAGTGTGGGGGTGATAGCCACCAGCACTTTGTTTTCAAGCGCGGTCGCCTTGGAAGCACTGCTTCGCATATATCCCAATTCATTGCAGGCGTCTATCACGCGGCGGCAGGTTCTCTCGGGGAATTTGCTGCCTTCTTTCCCATTGAGAATCATGGAGACGGTTGCGGCGGAAACGCCTGCCCGCTTTGCGACATCTTTTGCAGTTACCCGTGGCTTCTTCATCACTCCCACCCCTTTTCCGCGCGATGCTGTTCATCCATCAGCCGAAGATCTATTAATATTATAGCTGAACATTGTGCAATGTTCAATAACATATCCCCTTATTTCAAAGGCACGGCATTGGCAAAATGCCTTAAAGGCAGGTTCGCTGGCTTTCCCGTACCATTAATAGCCATACTGTCCCTCTATAAAAATCACTTTGATTCTGTCTTTTGAAAACTGCCCGTTGATTAAAACAAAGTCATTACAGATGCGCTGCTGATGACGGCAGTCAACACATCTCCCAAGCTTTACGCACGGGGTGTGTTTTTGAAGCCGTTTGGCGTCCATCGGCGCTGCAATCTGCCTTGTCCGCCAAACCGCATCTTCCACCGTATCCACCAATTTATTGGTCCCCACAACGACAATCACCTGCTTGGGGCCATACAGCATCGGGGCCACACGGCTTCCATTTCCATCAATGTTAAACAGCTTGCCGTCCATAGTAACCGCATTGGTTCCCGTAATAAATGTGTCTGCACTGAAATTCTTTAAATAGATTTCTCTTTTTTCTTCAGACGTGAGCCGCGGGTCGTGCTTGTCATAAAACTGAAAGCTCCCGTTTCTGAGAACTTCAAAAACCCCGGTCTGTTCCAATGTGACGGAATCCCCGCAGCCGATGGATTCGCCCGGCTTCAGCATGATGGAAAGCAGGGAAATCAGCCCTTGCGTGTCTTTAACATAAAACCCCGCCATATTGTTTTTTTGCAGATTAGTAATTGCCGTATTGATTCTTTCCAGCATGCACGTAAGCTCTCTTTCATTAAGTTAAGCCGTTAAAATCCGCCGGAATATTCGGCACAGAAGCAATCAGCCTGCAACAAACGCATCCCCGCGTTGTTGCAGGCTGGCTGCATAATCGTTTTCCTTGCATCGGCTGTAAGTAGATTATATCAGAAATTCCTTGCCGCTTGCACCTTTATTTTAACATGAATACAGCCAAGGTGACAACCGCTGACTTGTATCACCCGTGCTTATCCTTTGCCCGATTGTAAAGCCAGACAGGTTTTGTGCTCTGAAATTAATTGGCGGTGCATCTCCTCCCGCCGAAGCACCCGCAACAAATCCGCCTATAATTGAGGCATTAACCTGATTATATACCGCCAGATAGTATGCTGTATCGGCCTTGAGTGTAACCGCTGTGGCCATCGGGATAACAAAAATTCCTCCGGTAATGGAATTGGCTGTGTTTGTTACTCCAAAAACCTCCGCCTGCCCGGTGCTGATTGGCTGCAAGATGGCCATTTGGAAAGCCCCCGTGCGCGCACCCACTTGCATGACGTAAGCCGCCAGTTCTGTAACAACCTTATCAGAACCGCAGTCAAATATCAGCGCAGCAAAGGCTTCGTTATTTCCTCCGCCCTGGTTATAAGAAATTCCTGCATTAATCGTACCCAGTGTTCCTGTTTCAAGATACGAGCTTCCTGCACTTGAAGGCCCTGTGGGGCCGGTTGGCCCTATTCCGCCCGAGGAGCCGGTGGAACCTTGAATGCCCTGCGGACCTGCGGGACCAATGGCCCCTTGCACGCCCTGTGCGCCTGTATTCCCGATAGGCCCGGTAATACCCTGTATTCCCTGCAACCCCGTGCTGCCGGTTGGCCCTTGGATGCCCTGCGCGCCTGTATTCCCGATAGACCCGGTAATTCCCTGAATCCCCTGCGGACCCGTGCTGCCGGTTGGCCCTTGGATGCCCTGTGCGCCTTTATCCGATAGGCCCGGTAATGCCCTGAATTCCCTGCGGACCCGTGCTGCCTATTGGCCCTTGGATGCCCTGTGCGCCTGTATTCCCGATAGGCCCGGTAACACCCTGAATCCCCTGCGGACCCGTGCTGCCGGTTGGCCCTTGGATGCCCTG
>JAEXCS010000023.1 GCA_023402075.1 Bacillota bacterium
ACTCCCAGCTCTCCGCCGAGGAGCTGGCCGATCAGGGCATTCAGCCCAATACCATCCGCCTGTCCATCGGCACGGAGCATATCGACGACATCCTTGCTGACCTTCAAAACGGCTTCGCCGCGGTGAAATAACTTTGCCAGAAAGGAGCAATCTCCATGCTGCGCTGTTTTCATAGGAACAACCGATGTTGAAGAGCCTTTGACTGCGGCCGCCTCTTCTTTCGAGGCGACAGCCTGAGCATACCGCAATTCATGGCGCGGGGTGTACGAACGCCGGCACCTTGCGCCAGGTTGCCATTAAAATTCTGAATAGAAGAGGTAGATTGATCATGAAAAAAGTAAGAGCGATATCCCTTTTGCTGGCGACAGCTATGATTGGGGCTCTGCTCTCCGCCTGCGGCGGAAATCCCGGCAACGGCACACAAACATCCCAAAGCGGGTCCGGCTCCGCCGAAAGCACCGCGCAGGAAACCCCTGTTAAGTGGGACATCACCATCCCCGGCAACAACGGGTCGCTGTGCAACGTCCCCACCTTCCTTGCATACGAGTTGGGGTATCTGGCGGAGGAGGGCATCAACGCCGATCTTGTTTCCGCCGACTATGAGTCCAAGAAGGTGGGCCTGAACAACGGCACCATGCCCATTGTCAACGGAGACTTTATGTATTTCCCCTCCATTGAGACGGGATTGAACATCACCGTGATTGACGGGCTGCACAAAGGCTGCATCAAGCTGGAGGTTTTGCCAGACTCCCCCATTGAAACCGCCGAAGACCTGCGTGGCGCAACCATCGCGGTGGACGAAATCAGCGGCACCACCTATCAGGTAACCGCCCTCTGGCTGGAGCAAAACGGCATTAAGGCTATTGGAGAGGACGCAGAGGTGACCTTCCTGCCCTTTGGCGACGACAACCTCTCCCTTGAGGCACTGAAGAGCGGACAGGTGGATCTGGTGGCGGTCTGGGACCCCAAGGCTTCCGTCGCGGAGAAGGCAGGCGAGGTGAAGGTGGTTCTGGACATCTCCACGGATGAGCCTTTTGCCAGCCACTATTGCTGCTATCTTTACGCTTCCACCAAGGTCCTGAAGGAAGACCCGGAGCTGATCTCCGCCATCCTGCGGGCCTATCGGAAGGCCGAGGATTACATCGCCAAAAACCCGGAGGCCGCCACCGACCTGATTCTGGAGAAGAAGTACGTATCCATTGAAGACCGGGATTTGGCTGTGGAGCTGGTGAAAGGCTATGGCTATCCCTCGGAAGCAGACTTTGACACCGGTAAGGCACTGGACGCACAGGCGGATGTAAAATACTTTGCCGAGGCACTGCACGGCATCGGCTATCTCAACTCCGACCCCGAGGAGTATATTGCCAAGGCCTTTACCCCCGTGGATCTGAATTTGGGAAAATAAGCGCAGATATGCTCGCCGCACACCTCAGTGTGAGGTGTGCGGCGAAGCAATTTTTAAGGAGATATCACGTGAAACTGATTGACAACGCCAACCCTTCGGTGACAGACCGCCGCCTGATGAAGGCGGCAGGTCTTTCCTCCGCCGGGTTTCTGGCGGCCATTTTGGGGAATCGGCTGATTCCTCAAATATCCGACGGCGTGAAACTGACGAATTACACTCTGGGGCCATTTCAGCTGGATTTGAACGGCTTTTATCAAATCGTACTGCTTGCCGTCATCCTGACGTTTCTGCTTGGCGGCGTTCGGGCACGGCTGGATTCCAGCCGTCGTCCCGCCTATGTGCGCAAGGCTCCGTTTCGCTTTGCACTGGGACTGGCGCTTTTGCTATACGACATTCTGGGAACAAAGCTGCAGCTTACGCCCCAGCCGTTTTTTCCGGGCCCCGCACAGATTCTGGAGTCTTTTTTGATGGAGGGAAGCTACATCGGGAAAAACCTGCTTTACTCCCTGCGGCTGTTCGGCGCGGGCTTCACCGCCGGTATCCTGCTGGGGGTGGTGACGGGGGTGCTGATCGGCTGGTTTCCGAAGGTGCGGTACTGGGCCTATCCCGTGCTGAAAATCAGCGGCGTTATCCCCGCGGTGGCATGGATGCCCTTTGCCCTCACGCTGTTTCCAACGCCCTTTGCCGCAGCCGTGTTTCTTCTGGTCATCACCTCCTGGTTTCCGGTGGCATCCCAGACGGCTTTTGGCATTCAGTCCGTCTCCCGGGTTCATCTGGAAGCGGCGCGAACCTTGGGCGGCGGAACCGCCTTTCAGGTGTTCCGCGTGGCAATTCCCAGCGCATCGCCCCAGATTTTCACGGGAATTACCACCGCCTGCGCCAGCTCGTTCACCTGCCTTGTGATTGCCGAGATGATGGGCCAGCCCGGCGGCCTTGGCTACTACATCAATGTGGTGAAGGTGTGGAGCGCCTACTATAAGGTGTTCGCCGCCATTTTGCTGATGGCGGTTCTGTTCAGCCTGATTCTCGCAGTGATAGGCGTTCTGCGGGACTATGTGCTCCGCTGGCAGAAGGGAGTAATCAAATGACAGACGAAATTCTTCTGGACATTCAGCACGTCAGCCGGGTGTATCCGGATGCGCAAAATGGGCAGGCTGAGGGAATTACCGCCCTGCAAGACGTATCCCTTTCCGTGGGGCTGGGGGAGTTTGTCTCTTTGCTGGGGCCCTCCGGCTGCGGAAAAACCACGCTGCTGCGCCTGCTGGCCGGGCTGGATACGCCCCAGAGCGGGCAGCTCCTTCTAAACGGGCAGCGCATCACCGGAACCTCACCCCAGCGGGGCTATGTGTTCCAGCAGGGAGGCCTGTTTCCTTGGTGGACGGTGGAGCAGAATATCGCCGCTGGACTGAAGGCCCGCCATGTCTACCGCCGGGAAAAGGCAAGGGTAGCGGAGTTTTTGGAGTTGGTGGGACTGCAAGACTTTGCAGGCGCCTATCCCCACCAGATCAGCGGCGGCATGGCCCAGCGGGCGGCGATTGCCCGCAGCCTGATTAACGACCCCGAGGTGCTGCTGCTGGACGAGCCAATGGGTGCGCTGGATTCTTTCACCCGGGCCGACCTTCAGGACAAACTGCTGGAATTGCAGCGCGTCAGCGGAACCACCATGATTCTGGTGACCCACGACATTGATGAAGCCGTTTACCTCTCCGACCGGATTGCCATTATGACGCCCCGGCCCGGCAGAATCAGCGAAGTGGTGACAGTGCCCACGGAAAAGCCCCGTCAGAGAAGCAGCCAATCGTTTACCGCCCTGCGGGGGGAACTGCTGGAAAAATTCCATCTGGCAAGCCAAACGCCCCTGCCCGAATATGCCATTTAAGGATACAGAACAAGGCGCATACGGCAGCGCGCATGCACAAGCTGGGTGAAGCGGGAGATGGTGGAAAATTTTTTGCCCCGGTTGTCACATGCCCCAAACCCTCGCTTTGAATCCGCAAATTTTTTATTACATTCTAAAATTGACAAACAGGCGACGCTTCTATATGATAAGCCATAAGAATTTGCAATAGGTATTACCTTATTGCCTCCTTATGCTTATCATAAGGAGCAACTCGAAGGGAGAAAAACATGAAACTAAAGAAATTTGCCGCCCTGCTGGCGGCTTCCGCGCTGGCACTGTCCCTCGCGTCCTGCGGGTCGGAAAGCCCCGCGGCCGGTTCTTCGGCAACGTCTGCCCCCGGTTCCGCCGCCGGCGCGGCAGCCACTGCCTCCGGCCTTCCCGCGCTGACGGCGGAGGAAATTCACATCGGCGCCGTTTTCAACACAGAGCTTGGCACGGAAGGCTTCAGCTATGCACTGGGGCAGGGCTTTAAGGCGCTGGAAGACGCAGGCTATCAGGTGGACTATGCCTTCAGCATTCCCGAGTCCGCCGAGTGCGAGGTTGCCGTTGAAAACCTGATCAATCAGGGCTGCAACGTCATCTATGCCACCAGCTACGGCTATGGCGAATACGTGGCCAATGTGGCCCAGCGGTATCCGGACGTCTACTTCAACCACTATTCCGGCAGCATCAATGCGGATAATCTGGCCACCTTCTTCCCGAAGAATTTCCAGAGCGAGTATCTGTGCGGAATCATCGCCGGAATGCGCACTGCGTCCAATCAGATTGGCTATCTCGCCTCTTATCCCATCCCCGAGTGCGTCCGCATGATCGACGCGTTTACGCTGGGCGCAAGGTCTGTCAATCCGGACGTGACTGTGAACGTCAAGTGGACCGGCTCCTGGTTTGACCCCGCCACAGAAACCGCCATTGCCACCGAGCTTGTCAACAGCGGCTCCGATGTGGTCATCGCGTATCTGGACAGCCTGAACGCGGCAATTGCAGCCGCCAATCTGGGTGCGTATTCCTTCGGCTACGCCACATCCGGTTATGAGACAATTCCCGAGTCCTTCCTGACCAGCCCGGCTGCCGACTGGGAGAACTTCTTTGTAAACGATGTCCAGAGAATTGTGGACGGCACATGGACCGGCACCAATCAGTGGCTGGGCATGCAGGAGGGGCTTGTCAGCCTGACTGAGATGTACAATCTGGCCGACGGCACCGAAGAAAAAGTAAACGAGGCCGAGGAAGGCTTCAAAAACGGAACGCTGGACATCTGGGCCGGCCCCATCTCCGACAATCAGGGCAATGCAGCCGTGGCTGGCGGCGAGACGCTGGATCAGGCGGCGCTGTTTTCCATCAACTGGTTTGTCGAGGGTGTAAACGGTAGCGTCAACTGAGACTGAAAGCAAGTAAACTGCCGCAGTCTGTTTTTTAGGAGAAACACATGGAAAAGCGCATCGCAGTGGAACTCAGACATATTAAAAAGCACTTTGGCTCCGTGAAGGCAAACGACAATGTTAATTTGAAAGTCTGTGCCGGGGAAATCCACGCCATTCTGGGAGAAAACGGATCAGGCAAAAGCACGCTGATGAACGTTCTCTCCGGCCTGTACGCCCCGGACGGAGGGGAAATCCTCGTGGGGGGCACGCCGGTATCCATCCGTTCCCCCAAGGACGCCATGCTCAACGGCATTGGGATGATCCACCAGCATTTTAAGCTGGTGGACGCCCTTTGCGCATGGGAAAACATCGTCGGGGGCATAAAAAACCGGGCGCTGCTGCGCAAAAAACAAGCTGTTGCCGAAATCTTGGCCCTGTGCGAAAAATACGGGCTTTCTTTGGACCCCGAAAAGAAAATCTGCCGGATGACCGTGGGTGAAAAACAGACGGTGGAAATCGTAAAAGCCCTGTACCGGGGCGCGGAAATTTTGATTTTGGACGAGCCAACCGCCGTTTTAACAGTGCAGGAGACAGAGCGGCTGTTTGAAATCCTTCGGGAGATGAAAGCAAAGGGCCGCGCCGTCATCATCATCACCCACAAGCTTCAGGAGGTCATGAACGTCAGCGACCGTGTGACGGTTTTACGAAAGGGCGTCAGCGTGGACTCCATCTTGACGGCACAGTCCGATCCCGCGCGGCTTGCGGAGCTGATGGTGGGCCGGGCGGTAGACATCTCCGTTCCCTACGAGGAGACTTCCCGGCAGCAGCGCAAGCCGGTTTTGTCCATCAAAAATCTGCAGCTTACGGAGCGGGGCGCAGGCGAAACCCTGCGCATTGACCGACTGGACGTGTGCTCCTGCGAAATTCTGGGAATTGCCGGTGTAGCGGACAGCGGGCAGAGAGAGCTGTGCGAATCCATCGTGGGGCTGCAAGCGGCGAAAGGCAGCGTGCTGCTCAAAGGGACCGAGCTGATCGGGCTGGATCCCCGCGCTATGCTGCGGCAGGGCATCCGAATCGGCTTTGTGCCGGAGGACCGGCTGGGCATGGGGCTTGCGGCAGGTCTGAGTATTAGCGACAACGCGGCCCTGCGCACCTATTGCGCCGACAAAGGTCCGTTTTTAAACAAAAAAGCGGAGAAGGCGCAGGCCGTCCGCTTGGCGGAGCGCTATCATGTCAGCGCGTCCGGTATCGATCAGCCAATTCAAAGTCTATCCGGCGGCAACATCCAAAAGGTGCTGCTGGGCCGCGAAATTGACCGGGGCGCAGACCTGTTTATCGCCGCCTACCCCGTGCGGGGTCTGGATATCGGCGCTTCCACCTTCATTTATGAACAGCTTAATGAAGAAAAAAAGAAGGGCGTCGCCATTTTGTTTATCGGGGAGGACTTGGACGTACTGCTTGGTATCTGCGACCGGATTGCGGTTCTGCACGGCGGCGAGCTGATGGGCGTGGTGGACGCGAAAACAGCCACAAAAGAGCAGCTTGGCCTGCTGATGATGGGGCAGAAGCAGGAGGAGACAAGCTATGCTGCGAATTGAACGGAAGACGAACAGCAGATACCTTCTCCAGCGAATTGTCTCGCTTGCGGTTGCTCTGGCTGCGGCAGGAGTCGTCATGGCAATCTGCGGATACGACCCCCTTGTTGTTTACCGGGAGATGCTGAAAGGCTCCTTCAGCTCCGTCTACTATGTGCAGCAGACTGTCCAGAAGATTATCCCGCTTTTAATGATGGGGCTTGGGGTAGCGGTCTGCTTCAAAATGAACTTTATCAATATCGGCGCGGAGGGTCAGTTTTATATGGGCGCAACGGCGGCAACCTACGTGGCGCTGAACGTCAGCGGGCCGCCCGCCCCGGTCACCATGCTTTTGATGTTTGCGGCGGCCTTTGCGGCAGGCGGCTGCTGGTGTTTGATTGCGGGCTATTTAAAATCCAAGTGGGGCGTAAGCGAAACGCTGGTGACGCTGATGCTGAACTACGTGGCCATCAAGCTGGTGTCCTATCTCCAATATGTCCTCTGGAAGGACCCCCAGTCCTTTGGCTTTCCCAAAATTTCCAATTACCCGGCGGAGCTTCAGCTTAAACCCGTGCTGGGCGTCCATTCCGGGTGGATGATCGCCCTTCTTCTGACGGTTCTGGTATGGATTCTGCTCCACCGCAGCAAGCTGGGCTATGAGCTGTCCGTAATGGGAGCCAACGAACAAACGGCGCGCTATGCAGGAATGAACACCAAAAAAATTCTCCTGCTGGCAAGCCTTTTGGGCGGCGGTATCTGCGGCCTTGCGGGCTTGCTTCAGGCCGCAGGCGCAGAGCGCACCCTGAACGACCAGATGGGGGGCGGCATGGGCTATACCGCCATTGCTATCGCCTACATGTCCCGGATGGAGCCGCCCGTGATTCTGGCGGTCTCCTTCCTGTTTTCCATCCTGCTTCAGGGAGGCGCCTATATGCAGATTTCCATGCAGATTCCCTCTGCTGCGGGCGACGTGATTCAGGGAATCATTCTGCTGTTTATTCTGGGCAGCGAATTTTTCTCCACTTATCGGGTCGTCCTGACCCGCACGCGGAAGGAGGCAGCCAAATGAACGAAGCGGCTTTGTTTTTTCAGATGTCCGTGCAGCTTGGCACGCCGTTTCTGCTGGCCACGCTTGGTGGCATTCTGTGTGAAAAGGCAGGACATTTAAATCTCGGCATTGAGGGCATGATGATGCTGGGCGCGTTTTTCGGCTTTCAGGCAGGATTTCTTAGTCACAGTCCTGCGGTGGCCATCCTCATGGCGGCGGCAGGCGGCGCGCTGGGCGCACTGATTTATGCCGTCATCACCGTGACCCTCATGGGGAACCAGACCGTAACCGGTTTTGCGCTCACCATTTTTGGCACGGGTCTCGCGAACTTTCTGGGCAAAGAATATTCCAGCCAAATCATGGACAGCACCGTCACCTCCGCCTTAGGGCCTCACAGCATTCCCATTCTTTCCAAAATTCCTTTTCTGGGGACGGTGCTGTTTTCTCAAAGCCTGTTTGTGTATCTTTCTTTGTTCCTTGCCGTGGGGCTGCTGTTTTACTATCAGAAAACCCGGTTTGGCCTTGCCGTTCGCATGGTGGGCGAAAACCCCGGAACGGCGGACGCCTCGGGTATCAATGTAACGTTGTATAAATATGTGCACATTCTTTTGGGCGGCGCACTGTGCGGCCTTGGCGGAGGGTATCTCTCCTTGGTATACGTCCCCTATTGGCAGGACAACATCACCGCAGGCATGGGCTGGATTGCGGTGGCACTGGTTATTTTTTCAGGCTGGAACCCCGTCAAAGCGATTTTTGGGTGCTATCTTTTCGGAATTTTGAAGGGGATGACCCTGAAATTTCAGGGAGCCTCCCTGTCCGTTCTTGGGCTGGATATTTCTTTCGCCGCGCAGGTGATGGATATGCTGCCCTATATTCTTACAGTGGCGGTGCTGGTGCTCTCAGCCATTTCCAAGAAAGGCTCCGGCGCAGGCCCGGCAGGCGTTGGAAAGCCCTATTTCCGGGAGGCCCGGTGAATATGGCTTCGGCTCTCATTCCATTCCGGTTATGTGAAGATTAGAAATACAGGAGGTTTCCATGGACAACGAGTTGATTCAGGTTGCGCTGGGCAAAAAGCCCGCCGACATTGTGATTAAAAACGGCAAGCTGGTAAACGTCGTCACCCACGAGGTGTATGAGACGGAAATTGCCGTGGCAAAGGGCAAAATTGCCTCTATCGGCCCCGTGCCTGCGGGCGCAGTAGGCCCGGACACGCAGATAATTGACGCCCAGGGCATGTTTCTTGCCCCCGGCTTTCTGGATGCACACATCCACATTGAAAGCAGCATGCTCTCCTACACGGAGTTTGCGAAAATGGTGGTCAGGCACGGAACCACCGCCGTGGCAACCGACCTGATGGAGGTCACCATTGTCTCCGGCATTGAGGGGATGAAGGAGGTGCTGGCAGAGTCCAAAAACACACCGGTGAAGCTGTATTATCCCATCCCGGCCTTTATGGAGGAAAACGGCATCCAGACCACCGGCAGCACGCTGCACAGCGAGATGATCGACCAGCTGATCACGCTTCCTGAAGCCGTGGGGCTTGCCGAGGTACTGGCCCCGCCGATTCTGGCGGAAAGCTCGGCTTCCGCCCATATGCTGGAGCTGGCGCAACGGTATCGCAAAACCGCAGAGGGCCACGCGCCCGCCGTTATGGGTGAAAACCTGAACGCCTATGTTGGCGCGGGAGTCACCAGTGACCATGAAAGCACCAATCGTGAGGAGGCCCTCGCCAAGCTGCGCGCGGGACTGCATGTTCTGATGCGGGAAGGCTCCGCCTCCACAGATCTGCGCCCCTGCCTGAAAATCATCACGCAGGAGCATGTGGACACCAGATACTGCTCTATGGTCAGCGACGACATTGACGCACTGCACATCAGCCGTCTTGGGCATCTGGACAACAAGGTTCGCATCGCCGTGGCAGAGGGGGTGGACCCCGTCACCGCCATCCAGATGGTGACCCTCAATCCCGCGGAAAGCCTGCGCATTCAAGACCAAGTGGGCAGCATTACGCCGGGCAAAATTGCAGACATCGTGTTCCTCTCCTCTTTGGAGGAGTGCCGCGTGGAGCGGGTCATCGCAAACGGCGAGCTGGTGGTGGACGGGCGCACCCTTGTCAAGGAGCTGCCCGCGCCCAATTACAGCGGCCTTCTGCGGGACACCGTGAAGCTCTCCCGCAAAATCACGGGGGAAGATCTGGTTTTAAAGGCAGACCCCAGCTATACCCGCGCAAAGGTTCATGTCATCGGTGCGTCTCACGACACCCTGCTCACCGATGCGCTGGAAGCAGAGCTGACGGTTGCGGGCGGCGTGATTCTTCCGGATGTGGAAAATGACGTGCTGCGCATCGCCTGCGTGGAGCGCTATGGGAAGAATGGCAGTATCGGCAGGTCGTTTATCAAAAACTTCGGCCTGAAATCCGGGGCCATTGCCATCAGTGTGGGCCACGACCACCACAACATCTCCGTGGTGGGCAGCGACGCGGAGGACATGGCCTTTGCGGTCAACCGCATTGGCGAGCTTCAAGGCGGCCTTGTTCTGGTGAAGGACGGCAAGGTGCTCTCCGAAATTCCCCTGCCCATCTGCGGTCTACTTTCTGATCTGGACGGAGAATCCGTGGCCACCAAGCTGGCAGAGATGATCGACATTCTCCGGACGCTGGGCTGCGAGGTTCCTTCTCCCAACATCACCCTCTCTTTTATTACTCTGATTTTTATTCCCTGCCTGGGTATCACCGACCAAGGGTTGTTCGACGTGCGGGAATTCAAACTGATTGACCCGGTGATTTCCTTAAATTAAAAGGGGGAGCTACGTTTTCATGAAACAGATTTTACTGAAAAACGGCTTTATCGTCACCATGGCCGAGGGGCATGAGACGGTGTACGACGGCGGCGGCGTTCTGGTGGAGGACGGCAAAATCAAGGCGGTGGGCCGGATTGACACCAAAATCGTTGCTCCGGACGCCGAGATTATGGACTTGAACGGGAAATACGTTTTGCCGGGCTTTGTCAACACCCACGTCCACACCTCCCAGCAGATCAGCCGGGGCGTGGGCGATGACGTGGACTTTGTCACATGGCTGCACAAGCGGATGTGGCCCTTTGAGAGCAGCATGACAGAGGAAGATTCCTATGTCTCCACGCTGGCAACCTGTCTTGAGATGATTAAAACCGGCGTTACCTCCTTTGCAGAGCCGGGCGGGCAGTTTGTATCCGGCATGTGCCGCGCCGTGGCAAAATCCGGCCTGCGGGCAAAGCTTGCAAAATCCGTGATGGACTGCGGCGAGGGCCTACCCTCCGTCTGGCAGCGCACCATGGAAGAGGAACTGGAGCAGCAGGTTCTTGATCTGGAGAAGTATCACAACACCGCAGACGGACGCGTTCAGGTCTGGTTTGGCCTGCGCACGATTTTCAACAACACCGACGCACTGTGCGTCAAAACCAAGGAGCTGGCGGACAAATACGGCGTAGGAATCCACATGCACGTGGCCGAGGCTAAGGAAGAGAAGGAATACACCTATGCCCGCTGGGGCGAGGGCACCGTGCAGCATTTGGAATCGCTGGGCATTCTCAGCCCCAATCTGCTGGCTGTCCACACCGTGTGGCTGACAGACGAGGAAATTGCCCTCTTTAAAACGCGGGACGTGAAGGTGTCTCACAATCCGGCGTCCGCCATGCGGGTGCTGGGCTTTGCGAGAATTCCCAAAATGCTGAGAGAGGGCATCTGCCTGTCCATCGGCACCGATGGCGCTTCCTCCTCCAACCACATGGACATGGTGGATGAAATGTGGCTGACCTCCCTGATTCACAAGGGCTGGCGGCTGGACCCCACGGTGGTTCCCAGTCAGGACATTTTGCGAATGGCCACGCGGTGGGGCGCCCGGGCGCTTTTGGACGACAAGCTGTACGGCTCTTTGGAGCCGGGGAAAAAGGCCGACCTGATTGTCATTGACCCTCACGGGCCGTCCATGATGCCCGTCAACGATAAAATTGCCGCGCTGGTTACCGCCATGCACTCAGAAAATATCACCTGCTCTATGTGCGACGGCAAATGGCTGATGAAGGACCGCAAAATTCTCACGCTGGACGAGGACGCAATCCTGGCGGAGGGCACGGCCCGTGCCGCCGCCATCTACAAGCGCGCGGGCATCGAGCTTCCCGCAAGATTTCCGGTGGTTAAGGTCAGCAGGGAAAAGAAGCTATTTTAAGAAAGCGGGGCTGCAACTATGGATCAGAAGCTGTTGGCGGTGGCGGGCGGAAAAGAGCCTGCCGATCTGGTGGTGAAAAACGGCAAGATCGTAAATGTTTTCTCCGGTGAAATCTATGACGGCGGCGTTGCGGTGGCAGGAGACAAAATTGCCGCAGTGGGCGATGTGGACTATACCATCGGTGAGAACACAAAAGTCCTTGACGCGCAGGGTAAGTATCTCACGCCCGGCTTTATTGACGGGCACATTCATCCTGAAAGCTCCAACCTTGCCATCCGCTCTTTTGCCGAAGCGGTGCTGAAGCACGGCACCACGGTCATCATGACCGACCTGCACGAAATCGGCGTGGTGGGGGGTCTTGAAGCCATTGAGGCGGTGCTGGAGGAAGCGGAAGCCACGGATTTGAAGCTTTACTTCATCGTCCCCTCCCACGTTCCCTTTTCCCCCAATCTGGAAACCTCCGGCGGTCGGTTTGATACGGAAATTATCAAGCGTGCGCTGGAGCGGCCGGACGCGGTGGGTCTGTCCGAGTGCGTGGGCATGTATCTGGCGGCGGGATTCCCGGAGCTGATGGCCTCCTGCGACGCGGCGCTTGCCAAGGGGAAATCCCTCCAAGGCCACCTTCCGGACGCAGATACCGCCACCCTCAACACCTGCATTGCCGCCGGCGTATCCACTGACCATGAGTCCCTCAGCGGCAAGGACGTGGTGGACCGGCTGCGGGCAGGCTGCTCTGTCATGCTGCGGGAGGGTTCCTCCGCCCGCAGCTTGACCCAATTGCTGGAGCCGGTGCTTGCCGATCATCTGGACACCTCCAACCTTTCCATCGTCACCGACGACCTGCATACCATCGACCTTGCCACAGCAGGACATCTGGACGAATCGGTACGCACCGCGCTGAAAGCGGGCGTGGAGTTTCTCACCGCCATCCAGATGGTCACCATCAATGCGGCCCGCGCCTTCCAGCTGGACCGCTTTGTGGGCTGCCTTGCCCCGGGGCGGCGGGCGGACATCAACCTGACCACCGGGCCGGAGGACTTCCGGGTGGACACGGTTGTTGCGGGGGGCCGGGTTGTGGCCCAAGGCGGCGAATCCGTGGTTCATTATCCCGTGGCGGAGCATAATCCAATCCTGCTGAACACAGTCCATCTCAAAAAGCCCGTAGAGGCAGTTGACTTTCAGGTTCGCGTGTCCGAATCTGCCAAGGCCGTCAAGGTCAAGGTGATGGATACGCTTCCATGGATTCCCATTACCCAGTCAAGGGATGTGGCGCTGAACGTGGTGGACGGCGTGGTGCAGTGCGACCTGAATCAGGACGTACTTTACATTGCGCAGGTGGAGCGCCACGGAAAAACCGGCGGCATCGGCAAGGCGTTTATGGGCGGGTTTAAGCTGAAAAAGGGTGCGATTGCCTCCTCCATGGGCCACGACAACCACAACATCATCGTGATGGGTACCAACCACGCCGACATGGCTGCCGCCGTCAACCGGGTTGCAGCGCTTCAGGGCGGACAGGTGTTTGTGGTGGACGGGGAGGTGCTTTGTGAGATTCCCTTCCCAGTGTGCGGACTTCAGTCGGACTTGTCAGCGGAGCGTCTGGCGGAGGAAAAGCGCAAATTTAATGCAACGCTCCGGGATTTCGGCTGCGAGATCAACTATACCTGCATGTTCCTTTCCTTCATCTGTCTGGCAGCAATTCCCCTCTATGCCATCACCGACAAGGGCTTTATCGACGTGTTGCAGCAGAAGGTCATTGACCCGATTCTGGAGGTTTTGGAATAACCAGCGCTTTAAGAAATTTTCTGCATAAGCGTCGCTTTTTATAGCCTAAATATAAAGGCCACGCGCCAAAGGCGGGAAGGCACAAGGATACATCGTGCACCTGCCCTCATAAAATAAACAAAATACCAAAAACGCCCCATTTCCAATACGCATTGGAAATGGGGCGTTTTAGCATATTCATCACAATGGGACTTTACAGCTTGTACCGCTCAGCTCCGCACATCTACCAGCTCTGCCTTTTGCAACAGACGGAGAATTATGACGGCACTCTGCGCCCGGGTAATACTGGCTGTGGGGTTCAGCTTTCCGTCCGTTCCCTGAATAAGGCCGGAGCCAACGTTCCATTTCGCCGCGTCTTTTGCCCAGACTCCAACACTGTCCGCGTCCGCAAACCCGTCCAGATTGCCGACGGTTCCGGCAAACTCTGTCAGCACCGCCGCCCTTTGCAGCATAACCATGGCTTCCTGCCGGGTAATTGCCACGTTGGGTTCAAAACGATTTCCGCTTTTGCCGCTTACAATTCCATACTGCGCCGCCGCTGCCACTGCGCCGGTGCACCACGCAGTAGCCGGGATATCTGAAAAGCGGCTTGTACCGTCCCCCGGAAGCCCCAGCGCCCGGACAAGAATGACGGTAAACTCAGCTCTTGTGATACTTGCCCCGCCATCAAAGATGTCTGCGCTGCGCCCGCCGATGATTTTGCGGCTGCCCATTTCGTTGGCTGCCGCCTCGTACCATTTTCCCGTGGCGTCCGCAAAGGTGACTTCATTTTGAATCAGCGCGTAGGTGCTGTTGGTGCGGGAATTGATAATTGCGTAATACTTGCCGTTCTTTTTCACGACGTTTGTCGGCACATGGCGGACGCTGCCATCGGCGTTTACCACCACCGCCGTGGTGATGTTCGCGGCCTGCGCCGCAGTGACCTCAATTTCGCGGTTAATGTAGGCATTGAAGGTGTCCACGCTGACCGTTTTTCCGTTATAGGCTGCGGTGACGGTAAATTCCACCGGGGAAAGCACCAGCGTCTCTCCCGCCACCGTGGCGGCGCTGTTTGTGATGGCCACATTGAATGGCACCTTGCTCATATCCGCGCCGGGGAAAGCAGCTACCAGCGCGGCTGTGTCAATCGCGGCGGCATTCAGGTTGTAGGCCACTGTGCCGCTCTGCACCGTGAGGGTCATGCCCTTTTTTGCCATGTCCTCGATATTTTTTACAACGAGGGACGCGGCGGTCGTGGCGTTTTTGCTTACCGTCACCACCACGGAGGAACCGTTTGCCGAATTGTTGATATTTGTGCCAAGCTTCCCCTGATCGACGGTGACGGTGGTCGTGCCGCCGGATTTTTTCTCTGTGCCGATGTTCACGGTTTTTCCGCCCACAATCACCGGCGCGCCGGTGGGGCTGGCCGTTCCGCCGCCTCCGCCGCCGGAGGACGACGTCGCCGCCGCTGTGGACTGCGACACGCTTGTTGACGCGGATGGCAATGCCGAGGACGTTGCCGCCACGCGGACGTGGATGTAATACTGCGTCGCGGCGGTCAGGTTGGAGAAGGTATGCGTGCCCCCGGCGAGGGCAGTCTCCTTAAAATAGCCGCTTGGCGTTCCGCTCCAGTTGGCGGTTGCGCTGTTAGAAATATAATATTCGCTTCCCGCCGCCGTGTTGATGGTGATGCTGTCGCCGGTGGGCGTGCCGCTGATGGTGGGCACGGCGGGAGCCACTGCCGCTGGGTCGATCGTGCCGAGAGTGTGCACATTTTCCGGTTTGTCCTTCTGGCGCACACGCACAGTACCGGTGGCAAAGCTTACTCCGGTGGTGCTTTCCGCTGTGCAGGGCAGCCAAACGCTGCCATTGAGACTGTACTCCATGTTTGCCGTCGTGCCGGTGAGCGTTCCGGCGGCAACGTTGTAGCCAACGCC
>JAEXCS010000036.1 GCA_023402075.1 Bacillota bacterium
CGCCGAATTATGCCTTGCTCAACTGCTCATCGATGGCCTTGGCGGCGGTTTTGCCCGCGCCCATGGCCAAAATCACAGTGGCTGCGCCGGTGACAGCGTCGCCGCCGGCGTAAACACCCGGACGGGAGGTAAGTCCCTCCTCGTTCACCACGATGCAGCCCTTGCGGTTGACCTCCAGCCCTTCGGTGGTGCTCTTAATCAGGGGATTGGGGCTGGTGCCCAGCGCCATGATGACGCAGTCCACCTCCATGTCAAACTCACTGCCGACAACTTCCACGGGGCTGCGGCGGCCGGAAGCGTCCGGCTCGCCCAGCTCCATCTTGATGCAGCGAATGGCGCGGACGTTGTCGTCCTCATCCGCCAGAATCTCCACGGGGTTATTGAGTGTGTTGAAGATCACGCCCTCTTCCTCAGCGTGCTCCACCTCCTCGTGACGGGCAGGAAGCTCTTCCATGCCACGGCGGTAAACGATATGTACCTCGGCGCCCAACCGCTTGGAGCAGCGGGCCGCATCCATGGCCACGTTGCCGCCGCCAACCACCGCAACCTTTTTGGGGTGAATAATCGGCGTGTCGGAATCGGGCAGATAGGCCTTCATCAGGTTGATACGGGTCAAAAACTCATTGGCGGAGAACACGCCCTTGTAGTTAATGCCCGGAATGCTCATAAACATAGGCAGACCAGCGCCGGAGCCGATGAACACGGCCTCGAAGCCCTCTTCCTCCATCAACTCGTCGATGGAGATGGTACGGCCCACCACAGTGTCTGTTGCGACGGTGACGCCCAGCGCCTTCAACCCGTCCACTTCCTTCTGGACAATGGCCTTGGGCAGACGGAACTCGGGGATGCCGTACACCAGCACGCCGCCTGCCAGATGCAGTGCTTCATACACGGTGACGTCATAGCCCTTTTTGGCAAGGTCACCCGCGCAGGTAAGACCCGCGGGGCCAGAGCCAATCACGGCCACCTTATGCCCGTTGGGTGCGGGTTTGGGGGGCGCGTCGCAGGCATGGTTGTTGTGCCAGTCGGCAACAAAGCGCTCCAGCCGGCCGATGCCCACCGGCTCACCCTTAATTCCCCGGACACAGTATTTCTCGCACTGGCTCTCCTGCGGACACACCCGGCCGCACACGGCGGGCAGAGAGCTGGTCTGTGCGATGACCTGATACGCCTCCTCAAAGTTGCCCTTGGCAACCTCGGCAATAAACTCGGGAATATGAATCATCACGGGACAGCCGCCCACGCAGGGCTTGTTCTTGCAGTTGAGGCAGCGCAGTGCCTCGTCCAGCGCCATTTCCTCAGTATATCCCAGCGTGACCTCTTCATAGTTCTTGTTGCGGACATTGGGGTCCTGCGCGGGCATGGGGTTTTTCTTCAAAGACATATTCGGCATATCACTCTGCCTCCTTGCTGAACAGATTGCAGGTTTCCTCGTGCTTGTGCTTCTCAAAATCGCTGTACATCCGGCTGCGCTTCACGGCCAGATCCCAGTCAACCTTGTGCCCGTCGAAATCGGGTCCGTCTACGCAGGCAAACTTCGTCTCGCCGCCCACGCTCAGGCGGCAGCCGCCGCACATGCCCGTGCCGTCAATCATGATGGGGCTCATGGACACGGTGGTGGGAACGCCGTAAGGCTCGGTGGTTTTGGAGACGAACTTCATCATAATCATGGGGCCGATGGCAAAAATCTCGTCATACTGGTTTCCGGCCTCGATCAGCTCCTTCAGTGCGTCAGTCACCAAGCCCTTCCGCCCGTATGACCCATCGTCGGTGCAGACCTCCAAAATGGAGGAAGCAGCTTTGAACTTGTCCTCCAAAATCACCAGATCGGCGTTTTTAAAGCCGATGACCGCGTGAACCTCCGCCCCGTCGTCGTGGAACTTTTTCAGCACGGGATACGCAATCGCGCAGCCCACGCCGCCGCCAACTACGCAAACCTTCTTCTTTCCCTCTGTCTCGGTGGCCTTGCCCAGAGGACCCACAAAATCCTGCAAACAGTCGCCCTCGTTCAGCCGGTTCAGCTTCTCCGTCGTGGCACCCACGATTTGGACAATAATGCTGACAGTGCCCTTCTCGCGGTCGTAGTCATGGATCGTCAGGGGGACGCGCTCGCCATTCTCATCCACCCGAAGGATGATGAACTGGCCGGGCTGGGCCTTCTTTGCGATCATGGGGGCTTCAACCTCAAACAGCACGACAGTGGGCTTGAGCGCCTCTTTTCTCACGATTCGAAACATAGTCTTCCTTCTTTCCTCATATTCCTCTTGCCTGAATTACACAGTACTTTCATGTTAGCACAAGGGCCACAGTGCGTCAAATCAATTCCCCCGACTTTTTTGTCAAATTTTTAACTAAATTTTTGTACCATTTGTAGATATCAAGGGGACATTTACTTTTTCGCGCTTTTTCCATCGCTCATTCCTTGTGTTTCCGCTTCATCCCCGCTCCTCAGCACAGCAGGGTGATCTCGCGTCCCTCCGCCCGAATCAGCTCCTCCTGCCTGAGATGCTTCAGCTCCCGCATCATGGCGCTGCGGTCCGTGGCGATATAGTCCGCCAGCATACTCAGGGAAAAAGGCAGGATGAAGGTGTCGCTCCCCTCTCGCTCGGCCTGCTGGCGAAAGAAGCATAAAAGCTTGTCCCGGATGGAGCGGCGGGAAAGCACGTCCACCCGCCCCGCCAGTATCTGGGCCTTCTCGGTAATCAGTCTCAGCATGTTTCGCACCAGCAGACTGTGGTGCTCGCAGGCTTTTTCACAGCGTTTTAATATGTGGGGAAAGTCAATGTACAGCACGTCGCAGGCTGTCCGGCACACCACCTCCAGACTGTCGTTCACGTCCCCGGAAAAGGCAAGACTGCGGCCAAACACATTTCCTGCGGTGAGGTTTTCCAAAACCGTTGATACCCCATCCTCGTCAATGCGGATGAGGGACGCCTCCCCCCGCTCCAAAATCCCCACCTGTTCTCCGGCGCGGCTGAAATCATAAGCCACCTCCTCCGGGCGATAGCTCTTTTGCACCGCCTGAAAGCAGTTAAGCATCGCAAGATAGCTCTCGTAGCCAATTCCCTCGAAAATCGGGCTCCCCTCCAGTTCCTCTTTTGACAGCATGAGAGTGCCTCCTTTCAGTTTGTTGCATTTATCACATTTTATCATAATTTTTCAACATTGTAAAGTTTCTTTTCCGGGGCAATGCAATTTAAAAATTTGTTCATCATTGTCAGGTAAAAATCGGTTATAGTAAACTTACAGATTCCGGCACACCGTTGCCAGAATAAAAAACGAAGAGAGGTATGCGTGTGAACATCGCTTATTTCCTGACACCGAAGAACAGCGTGTCCTATCTGTATGACGACTTCACGTTTCGTCAGGGTCTGGAAAAAATGCGGCGGCATGGCTACTCCGCCATTCCCGTCATCGCACGGGACGGAACCTATATCGGCACGGTCAGCGAGGGCGATTTTCTCTGGCGGCTTCTGGACACGGAGGACGCGCAGGATGGGGTTTTTACCAAAAAAACGGCAGAAAAGCTATTTGTGCAGGACCTTCTTCGGGACAATACTTATACCGCCGTCCCTATCACCGCTTCTATCGACCATCTGCTTTCCTTGGCGCTGAACCAGAATTTCATTCCGGTGGTGGACGACTTGGGGAAGTTTATCGGCATCGTTACCCGTAAGGACATTCTCAGCCGTCTTTCCCAAAGCACGGAGTTCGCGGTAGGCCCTCAGCTTCAAAGAATTGTCTGAGCTTATCCCGTTGCGCTTCACGGCGCCTAAAAAAGAACTGCCCCGGAAGAGGGACAACCTCAGACAGAGCATCACAAGAGTAAAGCAGCCCGGACCGATCTGGTCTGGGCTGCTTTTTCAGACAGTTTCCTCTATCGCTCTCGGCCAGACGGATGAACTGACAAAAACTGCGGCAGTACCCAGAGCATCTATATCCGCTTTGACTATTCATGCCCGGCAATATCAATTGTTGTCTCTATCTCGTCTCCACCGCTGGTCAGGATTGTCGCAATCAGTCCGATTCCGTCCTCCGAAAACGCAAGCCCCCTGATATCCCCGCCGTCCTCAGGCAGCTCCACAGACCCAAGACGCCTGCCCTCATAATCATAGACCTCCGACCAGTAGGAGTAAACCGCGGTTGTGAGATCATCACCGCGCCAGACAAGATTTGTGCCCGTAAAATCCTTTACAAACTGTTCCGCCTCGGTGTCAAACACACAGTATATGAGGCTTTTCGGCCCCGCATGGCCCTCCACCACGATATATTTTCCAACCGGATATTGACCTGTCAGCGCGTTGATGGACTGATTACGTTCCGCCAAATCGTAGTCCACACCGTGATAGGTAAAGACGCTTGAAAAGACGGTTTCTCCATCCCCGCCGGACAAGGACGCTTGCTCCGCTGGCGGCAAGACGGCTTCCTTTTTCGGAGCTGTCAGAAAGCACACCGCCATCGCCGCACAGATGCATATGGACACTGCGACCACCCAAAATGCCGGTCTTTTATCGTGCAAGGCGGATTTAATCCGTTTCAGTATTTCGAGAAATACTGCGTCCATGGCTCACTCCTTTTCACAGCCCCATCAATCATGCGGCCAATCCTCGCACTATTCCTGCGCGTCAATCTGCTCCTTCAGCTCGTTCAGATACATCCAGCGCTCGGTTTTTTCCTCCAGCGCCGCCTGCAAAATCTCTTGCCGCTCCGTCAGCGTCTGAAGCTTCACGTAATCGCTGCCGCAGCCATTCATTTCGGCGGCCACAGACTTCAATTCTTCTTCCAGCACGGCCATCTCGCCGTCAATGCTGTTAAACTCCCGCTGTTCCTTGAAGGTAAACTTCAGCTTTTTTTCCCGCGGGCGGCGGCTGTCCTCCCGGTCAGCCTTCTCCGGAGCTGCGGGCCGCTCGGCTTCCTGCCGCTTGCGCATATAGTCCGACCAGTTGCCCGTGTACCGCTCCACCCGGCCTTCCTCGCCCACGGCAAAAATCTGACCGGAAAGCCGGTCCAGGAAAAACCGGTCGTGGGACACCGCAAGGACAGGGCCGGGGAAGGTATCCAGATAATCCTCCAGAATAGAGAGGGTGGTCACGTCCAAATCGTTGGTCGGTTCGTCCAGCAGCAGCACGTTGGGCGCGGACATCAGGATACTGAGCAGGTAAAGTCTTCTCCGCTCGCCCCCGGAGAGACGACCCACAGGCACGGATTGCAGCTCCGGCGGAAACAGAAACCGCTCCATCATGTCCTTGGCGGAGAGGGTTCCCTCCTCCGTTTTCACCTCGTCGGAAATGCCCCGGATAAAGTCGTACACCCGCTGGTTCAAATCCAGCTCCCGCCCTTCCTGCGAGAAAAAGCCGATGCGCACCGTGGCCCCCACGTCCACGCTGCCGCCGTCCGGCGTCAGTTTCCCAGAGATGAGATTCAGCAATGTGGATTTTCCCGCGCCGTTGCGGCCCACAATGCCGATGCGGTCGTCCCGCAGAACGCCGTAGGAAAAATGGGAGAGAACGGTTTTTCCGTCGAATGCCTTGGACACGTCCTCCAGCTCGATAATTTTCCTGCCAAGTCGGCTTGAGGAAGCGGCCAGGCGCACGGCCTCGTCGGTGTCCGGCGCGTCCTGATTTTTCAGGGCTTCGTACCGTTCAATCCGGTCCCGGCTCTTGGTGCTGCGGGCGCGGCAGCCCCGCATAATCCATTCCCGCTCCACCTTTAGAATTGCCTGCCGCTTCCGCTCTCCCGCCTGCGCAATCTCGGCACGCTGCTCCTTCAGCTCCAGATATTTGGAGTAGTTTGCCTCGTAGTGATAAAGCTTCGCCCGGTCCACCTCGGTGATGTGGTTTGCCACCCGCTCCAGAAAATAGCGGTCGTGGGTCACCATCACAAGGCCCCCCGCCCATCGGCGCAGCCGCTCTTCCAGCCAGGAAACCATCTCCGCGTCCAGATGGTTGGTCGGCTCGTCCAAAATCAGCACGTCCGCCGGGTGAATCAGCGCCGCCGCCAGCGCCACCCGCTTACGCTGTCCGCCGGAAAGAGTGCCGATTTTTTGCTCCGTGTCCGAAATGCCCAGCCGGGTCAGCATAGAGACGGCTTCGTACTCGTTCAGCGCCCGAAACTCCTTGGGAAAGCTGAGAAACACCTGCTCCAGCACCGTGGCGCCGTCGTCCAGCTCCGGGTTTTGAGAAAGAAAGCTCACCTGCACGTTGGGGTCCCGGCGCACCGTGCCGCTGTCCGGCTCAATTACCCGAGCCAGCACCCGCAAAAAGGTGGACTTTCCGGTTCCGTTCACGCCGATGACGCCCACCCTGTCGCCCTCGTTCAGATAAAAATTCACATCCTCCAACAATTGTCTGCCGCCAAAGTTGATGGACAGCCGTTCCGCCGAGATCAGCATAGGGTCCTCCTTCAAGGCCCGGACATAGGGTCCGAACCATTTGTTTTCTTCCCTATTTTACTACACCCGACTCCATCGCGCAAGCCAGACCGGCTTGCCCTGATGCCCAGCGTGTGTTAAAATAGCCGCGAGGCAATTATTTTTACTTTTTAGCCGTTTCCCGAACGGCAATGTCATGATAACCTTACGTCGGATTTTATGCCGCAGGAAAGGAGCACAAGCCGTGCCCTATGTTTCTCATCGCGTTTCCGAGGAAGAGTCCGGTCTGACCGTACGACATATTTTAAAGCAGAAGCTGCACTTTTCTTCCCATGCTATTTCCCGCCTGACCCGCGCGGACGGGGGTATTTTGGTGAACGGGCGGCCCGCCCGCACCACCTTCATTCTTTCTCCCGGCGACACGGTGAGCGCCGAAAGCGGAGATGTCCGCCACCAGAGGGAGGCCCCCGTGCCGGGACCTTGGCCCCTGCCGGTGGTTTGGGAGGACGAGCATCTTTTGGTGGTCAACAAGCCTGCGGGCATGACGGCCCACGTATCCAATTTCCTGCCGGATACCCCCACCGTGGCAGGAGCGCTGGCCTATTCCCGTGGAACGGATTTTATTTTCCATGCGGTAAACCGTCTTGACAAAGGAACCACAGGGCTGATGGCAGTGGCCAAAAGCGGCCACGTTCACGATCTGCTGCGTAAAACACTTCACTCAGGGGATTTTTTTCGGGAGTATCGGGCTGTGTGTGTAGGGACTCCTCAGCCGTTGGAGGGAAGCATTGATCTGCCCATCGGGCGGGACGAAACCTCCACTGTGCGCCGTACTGTCCGCCCTGACGGGCAGGCCGCAGTCAGCCGGTATCAGGTGCTTGAGACACGGAGAGGACTGTCCCTCCTGCGGCTGCTTCCCGAGACAGGACGTACCCACCAGCTCCGAGTCCACATGGCGGCGGTGGGCTGCCCTCTGGCGGGGGACTGGCTTTATGGCACGGAGAATCCCGACCTCATTGCCCGCCCAGCCCTCCACTCTTACCGGATGGCGTTGACCCACCCCATCACCGGCCAGCCGCTGGAGCTTTTCGCGCCGCTGCCGGAGGATATGGCCCGCCTGCTGCGAGAACAGCCAACCCCGCAGACAAGAGACTGACAAGATAAACCGCCGGAAGACAAAGCTGTCTCCCGGCGGTCGTTTTATTTCATTGCGGGTTTCATCGAATCAATGCTGCGGCTACCGGCTCCAGTTCATCAGTGCCCGCTTTTTCACGCCCGAGACGATGCCCATGGCGGCGTACAGCGTGACGATGGAAGAGCCTCCGTAGCTGATAAATGGCAGTGTCAGCCCGATGACGGGCATCACAAACAAACACATCCCAATGTTTTCCACCGTTTGAAAAATCAGCATCCCCGCGATACCCACGCACACCAGCCGGGCATAGTCCGTGGTGGCCCGCCGCGCCACCCACAGGCAGCGCAGGATAATGGCCGTCAGCAGTGCAATCACCAAAAGGCACCCAAAAAAGCCCAGTTCTTCGCCAATCATGGCAAAAATAAAGTCCGTGTGCCGCTCTGGCAAGGCGCCCCGGCCCGCCTGCGTCTGGGTTCCCTGAAACAACCCCTGTCCAAACCAGCCGCCGCTGCCCAGCGCCAGCAGTCCACGGGTCTGCTGCCAGCCAACGCCCCGGGGGTCAAAGCTGTGGTCAAACAGCACGCGGAACCGATCCCCCATGTGGGAAGGCAGCTTTCCCATAAAATACAGCGCCAGAACACCGACGACCATGCCGCCGCCGCCAAGGATAAACCATCGCCACGCAACCCCTGCTACCAGCGCGATGCACACAAAGATAAAGACATACACCAAGGCACTTCCCATGTCGCTGGACACCACGTAAATCAGCCCCACCATAAACAGGAGGTGCCCTGTGGGCCCCGCCACGCTGCCAAGGCTTTTCAGTTCCCGCCGCCGGTCCTTCACCCATTCAAACTGCTTGGACAAAAGAATGATGAATGCAATCTTCACCACCTCCGCCGGCTGGATGGAAACCGGCATATGAGGAATCTCCAGCCACGCCCGATTTCCGTTGCGGGTGACGCCCAAAGGCGTTCGCAGCAACAGCAAAAGCACCACGCTGGCTAGCAGAATCAGCTTCCAATGCTTCACCAGAAGCTCCACATTCACCATGGACAGCAGTACGTAGGCAACAAGGCCAATCAGCATGGCCGCACCCTGTACGCCCACGAGGCGGATCATCATTCCCGTACCCATGTAGCGGGTGGCGCTGGAGATAAGCACCATGCCAAACAGGGTGCACCCGCAGCAAAGCCCCAGCAGCACCAAATCGGCCTGCTGGAAAAAATCGGACAGTGTGTCGCGAAGACGGTTGAACATGGCAGCTCCTATCAGAAAAACCGTGATTTTACAGAGTATATAGTATACCACAGGTACCCCTGCGTGTAAACCGATGAAATTTGTTTTTACACAGAGAGAAATCTGTGCTATACTATCTCCGGTAATTTTTTAGGGTCTGTTCACCGCATTTCCGGCTGTGGCCTGAAATTGCTGGACGGCGTCCCGGGAGAGGAGGCGGAAAAATGGAGTATCTGTCCCACAGCGAGGCAGAGACGGAATCAATCGGCGAGACGCTGGGAAAGCGTCTTGCGCCGGGAACTGTGCTGGCCTTTCAGGGCGAGCTGGGCATGGGGAAAACAGCGTTTACCCGGGGGCTTGCCCGGGGACTTGGCTGTACAGGTCGGGTCACCAGCCCTACCTTCACCATTGTCAATGAATACGAGGGCCGCATTCCTCTGTTTCACTTCGATATGTACCGCCTGCCGGACTCCGACGCGCTGTTTGACATCGGCTGGGAGGATTACCCCGCCCGAGGCGGCGTATGCGCCGTGGAATGGAGCGAGCGGGTGGAGGACGCGCTGCCGGAGGATACGGTGTGGGTGCGCTTTTCCCGCCGCCCGGAGAGCGACGACTGGCGAGGCATTACAGTGGAGGGAGTGGACGGCTTTTGAAAATTTTAGCGCTGGAAACCTCTGCAAAGGCGTGCTCCGCCGCCGTGACGGAGGACGAGCAGGTGCTGGCCTCCTGCTATCAGAACACCGGGCTGACCCACAGCCGAACCCTGATGCCCATGGTAGAATCCCTGCTGAAAAACGCGGATTTAAGCATGGCTGATCTGGGCCTGATTGCGGTTGCCGCCGGACCGGGGTCTTTTACCGGAATCCGCATCGGCGTTGCTGCCGCCAAGGGACTGGCCTTTGCCGCAAATCTTCCCGCCGCAGGCGTTTCCACGCTGTACGCCATGGCGTTGGGACTGAGCCATCTGGACGGCCTGATTATCTGCGCCATGGACGCCCGCAGGGCGCAGATTTACAACGCGCTGTTTGAAGCGAAGGGCGGCAGGCTTACCCGTCTGTGCGAGGACCGGGCCGTCAGCCTTGCGGACTTGGCTGAGGAGCTGCGCGGCGATCCCCGCCCGCTCATTGCCGTGGGCGATGGCGGCGCGCTGTGCCAAAGGGCGCTGGAGGAAGCCGGAATTTTCTGCGCCTTGGCCCCTGCAAGGCTTCTGCACCAGCACGCCGTGGGTGTGGCTCTTGCCGCCGGAGAGCTGGCCGAAATTGGCACGCTGACCACAGCCCAGAACCTATCCCCCGTATATCTGCGCCCCGCTCAGGCGGAGCGGCTGCGAGACAGAATAAAGAAGGAGAACGCGACATGAACGACAACACCCACATTCTGAACCATCCCCTGCTTCAGCACAAGCTGACCATCCTGCGCAACAAGGACACCAGCACCAAGGACTTCCGGGAACTGGTGTGCGAAATTGCCATGCTGATGACCTACGAGGCCACTCGCGACCTGCCTCTGGAGGATGTTGAGGTGGAAACCCCCGTGGCTCCCGGCGTTTTCAAAACTCTGGCGGGCAAAAAGCTTGCCATCGTGCCCATTCTGCGGGCAGGCCTTGGCATGGTGGACGGCGTTTTGAAAATGATTCCCGCCGCCCGGGTGGGTCACATCGGTCTGTTCCGGGACCCGGAGACACTGGAACCGGTGAAGTATTACTGCAAAATGCCCGCCGATATCGCGGAGCGGGACGTGATTATCGTGGACCCCATGCTTGCCACCGGCGGCTCCGCCTCCGCCGCCATCACCTTTATGAAAGAATACGGCTGCAAGCACATCAAGCTGATGGACGTGCTGGCCGCACCGGAGGGCATCAAGCGCGTGGAGAAGGACCACCCCGATGTGGAAATCTACATCGCGGCTCTGGACGACCACCTGAATGACCACGGCTATATCGTCCCCGGTCTTGGAGACGCGGGGGATCGGATTTTCGGCACCAAGTGATTTATCTCGCGGGACGGAACGCCTGTGCGCTTCTAAACCGCCTGCGCTCTTTTTGAGATTGTATTGCCCTCAAATTTTCAAAAAATGGGTCCCGCCGCTTTTAAACGGCGGGACCCATTTTTAGTCCTAATTATTTCAAAAAGGCCAAATTTTTCTAAAAGGCGTTTTGGAAATGCCAAAACAACCTGAAAACCTTCAGGCACTTAACAGTGCCTGAAATCTTTCCAGCGCTCACTTGAAATGCGGAGAATCCTGTCCGCCGCGCGTCACGCGTTTTTAATCAGTACGGTGTACCGCTCTTCGGCTTCCAGCGTGCAGACCTGCTCCATGTCCGCGTCCATTTCCGAAAGGCAGGGATCCTCTGCCTCATAGCGCAGACAGGTGCCACAGGAGGAGCTGAGCTTCCGGGGCGTGGGCATCATCTTGGCGGAAATTCCCCGGGCGGACAGCGCGCGGGCAGTGGTCAGCGCCGCCAGATGGGTGTAAAATGTGGCGACGTAGCAGCTCATTTTTTCAGCAGCAGGCGGAAGTCCCGCCCCTCCGGCGTTACGGACACCTGATATCCGCTGCCGCCCGCATAGCGGGTCACGTTTTCCACGGAGCACTGGTTGTCCACCAAAACCTCCAGCTCCGCAGGACTGCTCTGCTTCACCTCTTTTTGCACCATCACCACGGGTGTGGGGCAGGAATATCCTCTTGCGTCAATCATTGTGAATTCCTCCTCTTATACCGCCGTCGTCTGCCGGGCGGCAACTTTTTCCTCTTTCGGCAGGTTTACCACGGAAATCACGGCCAACACCGCAAAGCCCAGAAGCACCGCGACCTTACCGGTGTTGGAGATTCCACCCACCACCAGCTCCTTGGCCTCGTTCAGCGCGTCGGGATTGCCTGCAAGACCGAAGTTGTGGGCCAGCGCACCGCCCACGATCATTCCAAACACGGTGACGGCGGAATCGCCGTTGCCCTCGCCCGCCAGAATCAACTGGCGCAGAGGACAGCCGCCCAGCAGCACGGAACCCCAGCCCACCAGCGTCATGCCTAGCAGATTCCACAGGTGGCTGCTGTGGGCAATGGGCTGAAGCGTAAATCCAAAGTGGAAATTCCCATTGATGAGGTTGCCCACCAGCACCACCAGGAAAATGGCAATAAAGCCATATAAAAGCTTAAAATCTTGGAACAGCAGCGCATCCCGGATGCCGCCCACGGTGCACAGTCTGGCCCGCTGGGCAAGAGCGCCTACCACCAGAGCAACCACCAGCGCAATCAGAGCGGGTGCGTGCTTGGAGCCGGGACCTTCCTCGCTGAACCTCAGCAGTGTGGGAACCGCCAGCAGAATCAGCAGCAGCCCCGCCATCACGGCGGGCAGCACGCCGCCCTCGGCCCGGCCCACCTCATAGGCGCGCTTCAAAGAGAAGCCCCGCTTGAGGAACTGAACGCCCACCAGAATACCCAGCGTGAAGCCCGCAAGGCCCACCAGTGCATTGGCATCCCCTCCGCCAAGGCGCAGAACCATCCGCAGCGGGCAGCCCAAAAATGCCAGCGCACCGATCATGACGAAGACGCCCAGAACAAACCGCGTGGCAGGAGAAGACCCCGCTTTCGCCCGGAATTCCTTTCCAGCCACGGACATGATAAACGCGCCCAGCACCAGTCCGATGACCTCGGGACGGGCATACTGCACCTTGGCCGCACCGTGAAGACCCACCGCACCCGCAATGTCCCGCAGGAAGCAGGCAATACAAAATCCCATGTTGGCAGGGTTTCCCAGCATTGTCAGCGCCACCGCCGCCAGACCCACCAGCCCGCCGGCAGCTACCACAACCCAATTCACCTTTTTCATTTCAACTCTCCCAGCTTTATAAAATTTCCGTATTTTTCCACGGTTACTGTAAATTATTATAAAATCATTTCAATAAAAAGGCCAATCTTTGTTTACAATTTCGCAACAGTTACTATCGCTTTTTACGATAGACATTGTTTTTTTACAAAAAAAGCGGAGAGCGGGCCGTTCCGCTCTCCGTATGTTATCGTTTCAGCTCCGCTTTCAGATATCCCACAAAGTCCCGCTCCGTCCGGCTGAGACTTACATCCCTGCGCCAGACAAGGTAAATCCGCCGGGAAAAGCCTTCCTCATCCAGCTCAAAGGTCAGCAGCCGCCCGGCCTCCGCTTCCTCCCGCACGGACAGCTCCGACATTACGGAAACGCCCATCCCTCCCGCCACGCTGCGGCGGATGGCCTCCGGGTTATCCATGCAGGCAACGACATGCAGCTTCTCAGGAAAAATGCCGTGCTTTCTCCAATATGTCTCCGCAGCCTGACGGGTACCGGAGGTTTCCTCCCGGATAATGTAAGGCTCGTCCAGCAGGTCCCGTCCGCAGGCCCCCCGTACCTTCAGTGCCTGAAACCGCTCCGTGGAGGCGGTGACCAACACCAATCGGTCTTCGCACAGCGTCTGGCAGGAAAAGGTTCGCCGGTCCGGCGCAGCGCCCACCACGCCGATGCGCACCTCGCCCTGACTCAAAAGGCTGTGAATCTGCGCACTGTCTCCCCGGCGGAGAAGGAATCGGCTCTCGCCATGGTGCCGGAGAAAGCCGGGCAGCAGCCCCGGCAGCAGATACTGGGCCGGGACCGTGGATGCGCCGACGCTCAGTTCCACCCGTCCTTCCGCTGCCATGGGGTCTTGCAGCAGGCGGCAGCGATCCAGAATGTCCCTTGCCGCGCCATAAACCCGGCGGCCCTCTTCGGTCAGCGTCAGCTTGCGCCGTGCGCCCCGCAGAATCAGTTGAACCCCCATGGCCTCCTCCAAGGCCAGAATATGGGCGCTGACGGTGGACTGCGTGAGATAAAGCTCCTCCGCCGCTCTGGTAAAGCTGCCGTATTCCGCCGTAGCGGTGAACGCCTCCAACTGTTTCAAATTGATTCTCAGCATATCCATCCTCACAATCCCGGCGGTGATCGCTCCTGCCCGGACAATCTGGCTCTGCGCCCCGTATCGCCGGACATAAAGACGGCGCAAAAGCTCTTTGTTGCTCTATGATAGGGCTTCTTCCCCCAGACTGTCAACCCCTCCCCGCTTTTCGACAGATTTTGCGGCAGTCCTGTCCTAAAATGAAACCCGGGCGCAAGGCGTGTGTCCGGGAGGAATTATGAAGCATATTTTTTGCCTGCCACCGCACATCCGGCTGCTGCTGGGCGCTCTGTCCGTCGCGTCAGGACTTTTTTTGTCGTGGACTATTTGTGAAACAGACGGGCTGGGGCTGCTGATTCTGCTGCCCTTTGCCGCTTTTTTTATCCGGCTGAACCCCGAACTGTGGCGCGGCCAATAGCATATTTTAAAGAACCTCTGTCTTCCCCACCCGATCCGTTTTTCAAAGGGCGCCGCCTTGGCATCCAAATTTTAAAATTGCACAAAATTCTGTGTTATTCCGCTCTGGCCCGTCATAAAGTGCGGTAGGAGAGGAGTGATTGAGGACGTGTTTACCCAGCTAATCAACCCCAGCGTGGATGTCTACAACATTGAAACAGGCGTATTTTGGGGTGAAGCCCGGTTTACGCCCACGCAGGAAGCCGAACAGGCCCTATTAGATTGGATTAACTACGGAATCAAGCCAAAGTCCCTTTTGATGCTGGAGTCTAATTTCGAACCCTCCGAACAGTACAGCCCCATTATCCCCAACCAAACCTATCGCCAGAATGGTATTTTCCGAGCACTGGTCAAAGACGGCAGCTCGGGACGATGGTTCCCCATCGAAGCGCGGATTACATACGACTGGCGAACAAGAAGCGTGGAGCCGGGACTTCATTTCAACAGCGTGGAATTTGACAATATTCAATTACTTGACTTTACCGAATCCATTTACTGACCTCTCCGTATCCACAAAGCCACATTGAATTTTTCAGGCTGCATACGCCCTCATTTTATTTTAAAGGCACCGTCTTGGGACGGTGTCTTTTTCGCCGCCGTGCGCATAGGGGCAAATGTGCGCTACCTGCATAAGATGGAACAGCGAGCTGTTTCTCCCGTCAATTTTAACAGATGCAAGGTGTTTATATATGTATCAAATGTATTCAAAAGCATGTCCTTCAAACTCCGTGCAGCACACGATCAAAAGCGGAGATACGCTCTGGAAGCTTTCACAGGCAAACGGTGTCAGCGTCCAGAGTATTCTGGACCTCAACCCGGGCGTTGATCCACGGAATCTGAAGATCGGTGCAACCCTTTGCATTCCTGCTTCCACATCCTCCGAATCTCCATCGCGCCCATCCCCTTCACCCGCGCCCCGCACTTGCCCAAGGGGTGCCTCCTCGTACATAATTCGTACCGGAGACACGCTCTGGAAGCTTTCACAAAGTCATGGCGTCAGTTTGCAAAGCATTATGGACCTTAATCCGGGCGTGGATGCCCACAATCTACAAATCGGCGATGTAATTTGCATCCCCCAGTCCTCGGCGCCGCAGCCTGCCCCTCCCTCTACTCCCGCACCAACCGTTCCTGCACCAACCGTTCCTGCGCCAACCGTTCCTGCGCCAACTGTTCCTGCGCCAACTGTTCCTGCGCCAACCGTTCCCGCGCCAAAGCCGCCTACTGTCTGCGGAGAGGAAACTTTTTCTTATGCTGTTCAGCGGGGGGACACCCTGTGGAGGCTTGCGCAGGCTTTCGGTGTCAGCGTGGAAAGCATTCTCAAGCTTAACCCCGGGCTGGAAGCCGATAATTTGCAGGCCGGTGACGTGATCTGCGTCCCCCTTGCTCCCGCCCCGAAGCCCGTTACGCCCATGCCAAAACCCGTTACGCCCAAGCCAAAGCCCCCCATCGTCTGCGGGGACGGCACCTTCTCCTACACGGTGCAACGGGAAGATACCCTCTGGAAGCTCGCCCAGATTTACGGTGTCAGCGTGGAAAGCATTCTCAAGCTTAACCCCGGGCTGGAAGCTCAAAATTTACAGGTGGGCACTGCCATCTGCATTCCTTTTGCCCCCGCACCGAAGCCCGTCACACCAGCGCCGAAGCCGGTTACTCCTGCGCCGAAGCCCGTCACGCCAGCGCCAAAACCGGTTACGCCTGCACCCAAGCCCCCCGTCGTCTGCGGGGACGATGCTTTCACCTATACGCTCCAGCGGGAGGACACTCTTTGGAAGCTTTCCCAGATTTACGGCGTCAGCGTGGAAAGCATTCTTAAGCTCAATCCCGGACTGGAAGTAAAAAATTTGCAGATTGGCGACGCAATCTGTATTCCCTTCGCTCCCGCGCCGGAGCCATCTATCCCAGGGCCGATCACGATTACGCCCCCCACCATTACGCCAATCAAAATTACGCCTCCCTCTATTAAGTTTCCGACCATTACGCCTACCGGCATTACGCCGCCTTCGATTACTATGCCCTCCATTACCCCGCCCACCGTCACTCCCCCTACCATTACCTACCCCTCTGAGACAAAGAAAGTCTCGGAATCCACCTCCACAACCCCGAAAACCACCACCACGCCGTCCTCTCCGGCCTCGATCTGTGGTGATGAAACCTTCTCCTATACGATTCGGCAGGGGGATACCCTCTGGAATCTCTCTCAGACCTATGGTGTCAGCGTGCGGAGCATTCTTGACCTCAATGCCGGTCTGGACCCTCAAAATCTGCGTATTGGAAGCGTGATCTGCATTCCGGCCGATATGGAGCCGCCCGCACAGGCTCCCACACAGCCAGCCACACAACCAGCTACGCAGCCGTCCACGCAGACGCAGGCTTCCGCCGATACGTTCCTGTACAAAGTGAAAAAGTGCGACAACATCTGCAAAATTGCGAAAGCCCACTGCGTCAGCGTAGAGAGCATTATCCGAAGCAATCCCGGCATACAGCTTTACTGCCTGCGGGAGGGCACGTATATTCTCATTCCCATGAACCGCTGCCAAGGGGCGGCCTGCCGCTACACCGTCAAATCCGGAGACTCACTCAATCGGATTGCAAACCAGTTTAACCTTCCTCCCGCGGCCATTATGGCGGCAAACCCCAATGTAGACTTCCACAATCTTGTGAAGTGCCAGCGCATCTGCATTCCCAAGTAACAAATCTTCCGCACTTTTTTCTCCTTCAAAATCGTGCAGGGGCCTTGCCAAAAGGTGGGACCTCTCAGTCCGTGGAAAAGCCCGGATGACACCTCCCAGCCATTTACGTTTTTCCGACAGACTGAAGCGCGGGGCCGTTCTTTAAAGAACGGCCCCGCGCCTTTTCATGTGCTCCTCGGTTTTGCTTTAGTCCCTTGTCGCTGGCTGCTGTTTGCGGCTTGCTCCAAAGGCGGAGGCCGCGTACATGGCCCGCATCAGCTCCTCCGCGGTGATGCCCTGCGCAATGGCGTCCAGCCGACTGCCGGGAACGCACTGCTTGCGGCACCATGCCATCAGATCCTCCTCGGGCACCTGATTCAAGCCGATGTCCTCCATGGTCACGGGAAGACCCAGACGGACCATAAAATCCACCAGTTCCTCCGCCTGAGCCATGTTCGTCTCGGGGTCCAGCATCAACTGGGTGACGATGCCAAAGGAAACTTTTTCTCCGTGCATCGCGGCGTGAAGCTGGGGAAAATCTGCCAGACGGGTCCCCAGTACATGGACGGCGGCAGTTCCGCAGCTTTCCCAGCCGATGCCAGAGAGCAGAATGCTGGCCTCTGCCACCCGCTCGTATGCGGGCGTAACTACGCCGCTTTTGGCGGCGAGAATTGCCGCTTCCGCGTCGGCACGAATGACCTCGCAGCAAAGCTTTGCCATGGTCCGGGCCGTGATGGTGGGCAGGTATTTCAGCCGCGTGGGTATATGACTGAGATAGCTTGGCTCCGCCTCCATATACGTAGCCAGAGAGTCTGCAATGCCTGCAAGAAACATCCTTAGCGGCGCCTTGATGCACTCGGCGGTATCCACCAGCACGATGTCCGGGTTGGTGGGCCAGCCCTCCGTGTCGCTGAAGCTGCCATCTTCGTTATACCAGACGGTGCAGGCGGTGGGCGGCGCGTCGCTGGAAAGGATGGTGGGCGCAACAATGCAGGGCACGCCAGCCTGATGGGCCACACCCTTGCTTAAATCCAGTGCCTTGCCGCCGCCAAGGCCGATGATTGCGTCGGACCCGGCGGATTTCATCGCCTCCACCACGCGGGCGCATTCTTCCCGGGAGCACTGGCCCTCCAGCATATATTCTCCCGGTTGAATCCCCGCCCGCTTCATGGCGGGAAGCACCGCATCTTCTGTGGAGGCCTTGGTGCGATGCCCCCATAGCAGCATAGGTTTTTTAATGCCCCGCTCGCTTAAAAGCCCCGGCAGCTCCTGCAAAATGCCCGCTCCCTGCATATATCTGGAGGGAAGTGCGATTAGTTTTCCTCTCATTGATGTTCCTCCGTTTCCAGACAATAGGATACCACGGGGCAGCGCTCCGGGAAACCCTTTTTTCGCACGTTACTTGCTGTACTCATAAAAGCCCGCGCCGCTCTTCCTTCCCAGGCGACCTGCGTCCCGCAGGCGCTGAATCTGCGGAGAGGGACGAAACCGCTCGCCATAGGCGCTGAAAAGGATTTCGTCCACATTCATATTCAGGTCGTGGCCCGTCTGGTCAATCAGCTTGAAAATCCCCATGGGATGGCCAAGCCCATAGAGACAGATTTTGTCCACATCCTCCACGGAGCACACACCCTCTTCCACCAGACGGCAGGCCTCAAGATAAAATGCATGGAACATACGGTTCAGGGCAAAGCCCACCACGTCCTTCACCCGCACCGGTTCCTTGCCGATGGAGCGCAGCACCTCAAACACCGTGTCCACTGTCTCCTCCCGGGTTTGAAGGCCGGGAATCACCTCCACCAGCTTCATAATGCTGGCGGGGGAATTGAAATGGGTGCCGATAAACGCCCGGTCCGGCCCCACGGCGGCGGCAAGCTTTGTGATAGAAATACTGGAGGTGTTGCTGGCGATAATGGTTTCCGGCTTGCAGACCATATCCATATGCTTATAGGCGTTGGTCTTGATATCCAGACTCTCCAAAACCGCTTCCACAATCAGGTCGCAGTCTGCCATGTCCGCCAGATTTCCGCTGGCGGATACGCGGCCCAGAATTTCCTCCTTCCGGTCCTCTGTCAGCTTCCCCTTGGCAATGCGGCGATCCAGCGCCGCTGCCTGCTTTTCTTTGCCCTTGTTTGCCAGCTCCTGATTCACATCCGTCAAAACCGTTTCATAGCCGTTCATGGCAAAGCACAAGGCGATTTCCGAGCCCATCATACCCGCGCCCAACACGCCGATTTTTTTCATTTCCATTATATCTGCTCCTCTCAGTCGCACCGCCGGATCAACATGGCAGTGCCCATGCCGCCGCCCACGCAAAGCGTAGCCAGACCCAAGCTTTTATCTCTCTTTTTCAGTTCGTGCATCAGCGTCACCAAAATCCGCACGCCGGAGGCCGCCACAGGATGCCCCAGAGCGATGGCTCCGCCATTGACATTTGTTTTTTCCAGAATGGCCTCCTTGGTCATTCCGTAGTGGGCGCCCCACTCTTTCACGCAGCCAAGGGACTGGGCAGCGAACGCCTCGTTCAACTCCATCAGGTCCACATCCTTCAAGGACAATTCCGCCTGATTCAGCGTCTTGATCACCGCCTTCACCGGGCCAAGACCCATGATGGCCGGGTCGATGCCCACCGTGGCCATGGAGACTATTTCCGCCATGGGCTTCCACCCGTTGGCCAGCACCGCCTCTTCGGAGGCCACCAGCATTACCGCCGCGCCGTCGTTGAGCTGGCAGGCGTTTCCGGCAGTCACGGTTCCGCCCTCGCTGGCCTTTTTAAAGGCGGGGCGCATTTTGGCGAGGGTCTCATACGTTGTTCCCGGGGTATTGCTCTCGTCGGTTTCAATCACAAATTCACGGCCCTTGCGATCCTGATAGCGGATGGGAACAATTTCGTCCCGGAACCGACCAGACTCGATGGCCTGCTGGGCCAGTGTCTGGGAACGGAGGGCAAATTCGTCCTGCTCCTCCCGGGTAATTTCCTCTTTCACGGCCACATTCTCCGCCGTCATGCCCATGAGATACCCGTTGAACTGGTCAATCAGCCCGTCGCAATACAGAGAATCCTGCACGTCCACGGATGCAGGGCCCATCTTGGTGCCCTTGCGAACCCGGTTGGTAAGGATATAGGGCACCTGCGACATATTTTCCACGCCGCCCACCAGAACCAGATTTGCACCGGCCTGAATGGCGTTATACGCCAGAATTCCGGCTTTCAGGCCGCTTCCGCACTGCATGTTCACCGTGGTTGCGGGGACATGCTCCGGGATGCCCGCCTCCAGCTCTGCCCGGCGGGCGATGGAGGGGCCTTGTCCGGCGGAATGCTGATGGGCCACCAGAACCTCGTCAATTTCGGCCGGATTCACACCGCTTTCCCTGATGACGGCTTTCATCACCTGCGCCGTCATGTCTCCCGGCTTCACCGGGGACAGGCTTCCCAGAAATTTTCCGATTGCCGTGCGCTTGGCGGCAACGATGTACGCTTTTTTCATAATTATAAGACCCTCTAACTTTTGTTTTCACGGAAGAGGGCGGGGCGGATTCGCCCCGCCCTCTTCATTACCAAATCAACTTCTCTTCCACAGCCTGACGGCGAAGCTCCTCCCGGAAATCGGGGTGGGCAATTCCGATCAGGGCCTCCGCCCGCTCTTTGACCGTTTTGCCGCTGAGATTTACCACGCCGTATTCCGTGCAGATATACTGCACATCAAACCGCGAAGTCGTCACCGGCGTACCTGTCTCCATGTGGGGGATGATGCGGGAGACTGCGCCTTTTTTTGCGGTGGACGGCAGGGTGATAAAGGACTTTCCGCCCTTGGACATCTGCGCACCGCGGACGAAATCAATTTGCCCGCCGCAGCCGCTGTACTGCTTCCCGCCAATGGTGTCCGCGTTTACCTGACCCAGCAGGTCCACCTGCAAGCAGGAATTGATGGAAATTACATTGTCGTTTTGTGCGATGACATACGGGTCGTTGGTATAGTCCACCGGCACCACCAGAAGATGTGGATTGTGGTCTGCAAAATCAAACAGGCGCTTGGTGCCGATCAGAAAATTGGAGACGATTTTGCCCTTGTCCAGCGTTTTGCAGCTGTTGTCAATAGCGCCGGACTCATAGAGGTCGATAATTCCGTCGGACAGCACCTCGGAATGAATGCCAAGGTGCTTCTTGTCCTTCAGGAAATTCAAAATTGCGTTGGGCAGGCCGCCAATGCCAAGCTGCAAGCAGGCGCCGTCCTGTATAAAGGGAACGATGTGAGCGGCAATCTGCTCTTCAACGCCGCCTGTCTCGCTTTTGGTCAGCTCCGGAAGGGGCTGATCATGAATTACTATGTAGTCCAGCTTATCCAGCGAAACCTTGGCTCCGTAAGTCCACGGAAGGGATGGATTGATCTGCGCCACCACGGTTTTTGCAGCCTCTATGTTGGCTACCGAATAATCCGCGTTCAGCCCATAGCTGCAATTGCCCTCCTCATCCGGCTCGGTCAGCATCACAAAGAACACATCCGCCGGATGCTCGCGGTAATACTTGGGCATCTGATAGTAAAATGCGGGCAGGGGGTCCACCCGTCCCTCCCGGTATGCCTGCCGGGTACCACGGTCCAGAAACTGGCTGACGTGACGGAAGATTCCTGCATACTGCGGCTCCAGAAACCGGGGCGTCTCCCAGATATTGTGGGCGATCACCTTTACGTCCTTCAGCTCCGGCGCCCGGTCCGTCAGCGCATCCATCAGGTGCATAGCGGTTCCCGCCGCCTGCTGAAGCACCACGGTGTCTCCGGAATTTACACATTTGACAGCCTGCGACGCAGAGACAATCTTATTTTGATAGGTTGCTTTCCAATCCATTTTTTCTTATCACCTTTTCAATCAGGATCCATAGCCGAACAGCCAGGGAATGCCCAGCGAAATCACCGGGATATAGGTCACCAGCAGCAGGCCAACCACAAGCGCCAGCAGGAAGGGCACAATCCGCTTGCACAGGGACATAAACTGGATATTGCCAAGAGAGCTGGCCACAAACAGGTTCAGCCCCACCGGGGGCGTGCAGAAACCAAGCGCCACGTTCAGGCACATCATCAGGCCGAAGTGGATGGTATCCACCCCGTAATCGGCGGCGATGGGCTGGAGAATGGGAGCCAAAATGAGAATGGCGGGGGTTCCGTCCATGACACAGCCCACCAGCAGCAAAAAGACGTTCATGGCAAGCAGCACCAGAATGCGGCTGTCTGTCAGTCCGCCGATCCAGTTTGCCAACTCCATGGGGATCTTCTCCAGCGTCAGCATCCGGGCCAGCGCCGTGGCAGTGCCCACAATGACCATGATGGTGGAGGTGGTAACCGCCGAGGAGGAAAGGGAGGCCAGCAGTTTTTTAAGCGTCAGCTCCCGGTAAATCAGGAAGCCGACCACCAACGCGTAGACCACGGCCACAGCCGCCGCCTCGGTCGGGGTGAAAATACTGCCGTAGATGCCGCCCAGAATGATGACGGGAACCAAAAGCGCACCGATGGCGGAGACAAAGGTCTGGCCCACCCGCTTCCATGTAAACTGCCGCCCGTTGCCCTGCCAGCCGTTCTTCCGGCAGATGAACTGAGACACGGCAATCAGCAGAACGCCGCACAGGATACCGGGGCCAAAGCCGCCCATAAACATGGTGGCAATGGAGGCATTGGTTGCCACGCCATAGGTCACGAAGGGAATGGACGGGGGAATCAGCACACCCAGCACGCCGGCAGCGGCAATCAATGCATAGGAAAAGCCCTTAGAATAGCCCTGCTTAATCATGGAGGGCACCATAATGACGCCAATGGTTGCCACGGTGGCCGCAGCGGAGCCGGAAATCGCGCCGAAGAACATACAGGCCAGAATGGTGACAATTGCCAGTCCGCCCTGCCTGTGGCCCACCATGGAATCAGCAAAATTGATCAGACGTTGGCTCAGGCCGCCGCCCTCCATCAGCGCACCTGCCAGAATGAACAGCGGAATCGCCATCAGCGTGAAGGAATCGCAGGCCGTAAACATGGTCTGGGCCAGATACGACAGGTTGAAAGAACTGGAGGACAGCATGTACAGCGTCACGGACATGCCGATGGACCAGGCAATCGGAACATTCAGCACCAGCAGAATAAAAAAGGTGCCAATTAGAATCAGTCCTGCATTCATTCTGCTTCTCCTCCCTGCTTCATGATCTTCTCACTCTCGGTTTCTTCCATCGGAAGAACGCCGAAGAGCTGCATGACCAGAACCACCAGCCGCTGAAGCGCACGCACAATCATCATACCCGCACCCACATAGGGCGCCGCGTATGCAAACTGCATATTAATTTTATTTGCCGCGGAATACTGGGGCCGCACGCCCATGGAACTGAGCACCTGTATGCCCACATAGCACAGCATGGAAAAGAACGCCAGGGAAATTAAAGATGCGATGATATACAGCACAACCCGGGCCTTGCCCTTGAGAATCATAGGCAGCAGGTCCACGGACATGTGATTGCCATTTCTAACGCCCTTGCTGGCCGCCAGGTAAATGACCCAGATGCACAGGTAACGGGCGCTTTCTTCCGTCCAGCCCACAGGAAGTCCCACGGCCCGAAATACCACCTGAATAAAAATAATGGCGCAGGTGATAAAAAACAGAACGGCGCAGACATAGGTTTCAAAGAAATTCAAAACCCGGTCCAAAATCTGGTTTGCTTTTGCCATTGTTGTCTCCTCTCCGCTGCCGCCTCCCGGACGCTTCCGGGAGGCGGCGGAATCTCATGCGTATTTACTTCTCTACGCCGGTAACTGCTTGCAATTCACCGTTGGTAAACTTGTCGTTGCAAACCTGAATTTTCTCCATGTAGGTATCCAGATTCGGTTCGGTGCCCTGTTGACGGAACCAATCGTACACGCCGGTGGTGGTGGCCTTAAACGCCTCGCGCTCTTCGTCGGTAAGGCGGGTGACGGTCATGCCGCCGTCGGCCAGCTCCTGAAACGCGCCCTCTTCTCCTTCGGCGGACAGCTGAAGCTGATACTGGGTTGCCTCCTGCGCGGCCTGATCCACCACAGAGCGAAGCTCGTCCGGCAGGGACTGATAGAAGTCATAGTTGATGGAAATAGCAGTGGCGTCGTAAACGGCGGCCACGTCGGTGATATACTTCTGCACCTCGTCATAGTTGCCGGTGGAGGCAATCAGCGCGGGATTCACCTGACCGTCCACGGTTTTCTGCTGCATGGCGGTGAACAGCTCGGAGAAGGCCATGGGCATGGGATTGCCGCCCATGTCGGTATAGACCTTCAGCAAAATGTCATTCTCCTGCGTGCGGATTTTCAGGCCCTTCATGTCCGCGGGGGTTTTGACCTCCCGCACGGAGTTGGTCAGCGCCTGCCAGCCGTTCTCAAAGAACGCCAGCGGATAGATTCCGCTTTCCTCGGCAATCTTTTTGGTCAGGGCCTTGCCGTCTTCGCTGTTCAGGAAGTTCTGGATGGCTTCGCGGCTGTTGAACAGATAGGGAAGCTGCATGAACTTGAAACTGTCGGTAAAGTTGGCCAGCACCACAGCGCCGCCCTCGGCCATCTGGATATTGCCTTGCTGACACTGCTCGTAATACTCTCTGTTGGAGCCAAGCTGGCCGTTGGGATACACGTCTACCTCAATACGGCCATCGGAATACTTTTCCGCCAGCTCCTCAAACTTGTAAAGGCCCTGAGTGATTGGGTGCTCCTCTGCCACAGAGCCGGCCAACTGGATTTTGTAGATTTCTCCGCTCGCCTGAGATTCCTGAGAACCCTGGCTTCCGCCGCCGCACCCGGCCAGCACCGTGCTGACCGAAAGCAAGGCCATGAGCAGTGCGCTAAACTTTTTCATCTTCATAGTCTTCCTCCATATTTTAAATTGGCAATAAATCGTGCCTTATCAACCCTAGAGCAATTCCCGTGCCATATTCAAGGATATATTTTTCACAAATTTTATTCAAATAATTTGTGTGTTTTTCACCTTTGCTCCAGAAAGTCTAAAAATGTAGAAAAAAGCTGTCTATATTTTTAGAAAGTCTAAAAATATAGACAGCTTGCAATTCTGCGCAGACGCATTCAGTCCCCACCTGCGGCCTTCAATTTTTTATAAAGTCCCGAGCGGCTCACCTGTAAGCAGTCTGCGGTCTTGTCCACATCTCCGCCGTTCTGCTCCAAGGCGCGGCGAATATAGGCCGCCTCCAATTCCGCCATCACCTGCTTCAGCGGCCTTTGTCCCTCGGGCAGAGCGGGCGGGGCCTCCTCCTTGGCGGCGCTGCTTCCTCCGATTTCCGTTTCCCAGGAGGAAAGCTCTCCAATCAGCACAAATCGCTCAATGGTGTTGCGCAGCTCCCGGATGTTGCCCGGCCAACTGTAATTCTGCAAATTTGCCAGCTCCTGTGCGGACAAAGCCCGGGCCTTTCCATGCTTGCGGTTAAACTGGGCCAGAAAAACGCTGGCAAGCGCCCGCAGGTCCCCCGGCCTTTCCCGCAGGGGCGGAATTGTGATGGGAACCACGTTAAGCCGGTAATAAAGGTCCTCCCGGAAGGTTTTTTCCGTCACCATCCGCTTCAAATCCCGATTGGTGGCAGCGATAATTCTCACATCCGTCTTCTGCGTCTTACTTCCGCCCACACGGCGAAACTCCCCGCTCTCCAGCACCCGTAAAAGCTTTGCCTGCGCGGTCAGGGGCAGCTCTCCCACCTCGTCCATAAAGATAATGCCCCCGTTGGCTACCTCAAACAAGCCTGCCCGGCCTTCCTTCAACGCGCCGGTAAAAGCCCCCTTTTCATAGCCGAACAGCTCCGCTTCAATCAGCTCGTTGGGGATGGCGGCACAGTTTACCGGGACGAAAACCGCGTCCTTTCTCCCGCTGTGGCGGCGGATAAAGTTTGTGGCAACCTCCTTGCCCACACCGGACTCCCCGTAAAGCATAATGGTGCTGTCCATCCGGGCCAGAGTTTCCAGAATGGAAAATATTTTCCGGGTGGCGGGGTCGTCCGCCACAACCTGATTTTCTCCGCGGTAATCGGTCATTTCCATGGCGGCCTGATAGCCCTTGAGCTTTTCCTTTTCCCTTTGCAGCTCCTTTTGAAACGTCTCTAAAATATCCAGCCTTCGGCTGTATGTCACCACCATGCGCAGCTCGCCCGCCTCGTCAAAAATTGGCGTGCTGACGCAGGCCACCTCCTGCCCGGTCTTATTAAAATACGTACCCAGCGCCTGCCGGCGGGTGCGAAGCACCTCGTCGGTCATGGAGTAGCTGACATAGCCCTCTGCCCGAAGCTGGTAAATATCCATGCGCAAAAGCTGCTCCAAAGGACAGCAGAGCACCTGCACAGAATCCTCGTTTGCATAGATGATTTTTCCGCGTCCGTCGGTGGCAAACAAGTCCGCGCAGCAATTTTCCAGAATCAGATGATACTCCTGATCGGTCAGATGCGCCCTCACCTTTTCAGACATAGCCCGCTCATGCCCCCTCTCCTGCAAACTTCTTTGTTTGCGTCTTGTGGGCATAGTATATCCTAACCCGTCCCGGCGGGTCAAGTAAAAGTCTTGTCCAAACGCGTTCTTTTGCCGCTGCCTGCACACTTTCTCCAAAGCGCAGAGAGCCCCGCTTTTTGGCGGGACCCTCTGCGCTTTTAGCTCCGGCTTTTGCCGGGCCTTTTAAAATTTTCACAGGTTGCAAATCTGGTTTTGAAGAAGCGTCCCCACCGTGTCGGCAAACTGGTCCAGCCGCCGGATACGCGTAAAATTCCGCCCGTAGATGGTCCGGGCGGCGGGCAAATCCTCGTCCTCCCCGGTAAAAACGCACACAACCGCCGCGCCGGTGCGGGAAAGGCTGCGAACTTCCTGCGCCGTATCCACCACGCCCATACGATCCGCATAATCCCGGAAGCCGCCGCTTCTGGCAATTTTTATCACGTCGTTGGGCTTCGCGTCGGACAGAATGATCACCATTCGGTGCTCGCAGGGCGCATCCTCCAAATCCCGGCCCAAAGCGCGGACAGCCAGCCCGTCCCGGTTGCAGCCGGTGGTGAAATAGTGGAAAATCATTTCGTTCCGATCCGTCTCCCCATAGTCCCGGAAGCGGGTCAAAACCGTGTATCCGCTGAGAGAGCAAAACGCCGTCACCCGCACGGGAATCCCGCAGTGGGTCAAGCTTTCCGCAATCATATACCCCTGCGCAGAAACAGTTTCCTGCCGTGAAAACTGGGAGGTGGAGGCATCCAGCAGAATATCCACGCACAGTGCTCCCGGATCCCCCCGCAGGACACGGGTAAATACCTTGTCATCTCTCAGGCACTCTGCCCGCCAGACCCGGACCGCATCCAGCACTCCTGCGGAGGTATGGACGGTTTCGGGCTGCAAGTGCGTCTGCATGGCGTTGCAGATGCGGGCGGTCAGCCGGGCCACGGTCATCCGGTTGACCGTGTAATTTTCCTGATAGGCAGCTTTGTTTTTCTCCATCTGCCGCAGCGCCGCCCTGCGCTGCTCTGCCGCGAAGCCCCGGGCGTGCTTGTCAAGCTCCGCCCCGCCCCGGGCGTAATAAAGGTTGCAGCCCTTGTGATCTCCCGTGCACAGCTCCCGCTCCAATCGCTGTACTTTGTCCGCCGCATACAGCGATGCACCAAAGTAGCTGGAAATATAGGCCCGGAGGGCCTCCTCGCTCTGTGCCAGAGTCATCTCCCCCAACCGCCGCTGGGGCGCGGGGCCGCCGCCCCCTTCCACAGCCTGAGCGTGCTCTCCAAAGCCAAAGCCAAACTCCCGAATGCCGGGCAGCGGGGCCTTATTTTTCTGCCGCCTTCCAAACAGGCGCAGTCTTCTCACGGCCCTCAGCTTCTCCGGGTTTTCAACATCGGCGGGGGCTACGGGCGCATAGCCGAGCCAGATTGCAAGCGTCTGCTCCAACTGCAGGGCAAGCGCCGCCCCGTCCAGCTCTCCCGGCAAATCCAGCGCAGCAAGAAGCGCCCGATCACTGCCTTTCAGCCCGCAGTCCTGCCCCAAGATTTCCCGGCAGCGTCCGGCGGAAAGAACGTGGACAAGCCGGTCTGTTGGGGTTCGCTCAAAGGCTTTCAGCGTTTTGCGGGCATAGCTCTGCCGCAGCGCCGCCATGGCGGGACGGCGGCCTTGCTCTCGACGAAATACCGCGCTTTCCAGCCCCAGCCACGCGATTTGCTCATAAATCCGACGGTCTGTCAATCCCTCAAAGGAGGCAAACAGGCTCTTCAGCGCGCCGCCCCAGTCCCGGCGGACACAGCCAGCCACGGTATTCCAGTACAAGTCCGCGCGGCCCTCCGCGTCATAGGTTTTCAGCTCCGGCTCAAATTCGTATTCCTCCGCCGCTGTCCAAACCTGATTTTTTGCCCGGCGCTGTTCGTGCTCCTGAATCTCCATCAGAGCGCAAAGGCATCAAGGCCGGACAGGTCCTCCGGCACCCGGCTTTTCACCACATCCTCCACCAACTGGCGCTCGAACTCGTCAAAGCACTTGTTTACAATGCCAAGCTCCAGCGCCCGGGCGGCGGGCAAACCCTGCCGCATCAGGCGGACAGCCGCAAGCAACCCGCGCAGGTCCAGTGCCTTGGTGGAAATTTCCGCGCTGTCGCACTTCCTGCGGATGTCGGTAAACAAGCTTGTAAGCTGGTCGGCATAGGCGGGCTTCAGCTCCGGAAATTCCCGGCCCAGCAGCTTTAGAAGATTTTCCTCCGTGATGGGTGGCATATTGATGACGAGGAACCGGGAGGCCAGCGCTTCATTCAAATCCCGGGTTCCCGCGTAGCCATAGTTCATGGTGGCGATAAAGCGGGCGGCATCGGACAAAGGGATACGGTCATAACCCGGCACATCGATGCAGCGGCGGAAGTCCAGCGCGGCGTGAAGCACGGCCAGAGATTCGTTCTTTGCCATGTTAATCTCGTCCAGCACGCCGAAGCCCCCCTCCAGCGCACAGCGGGCAATCGGCCCGTGGCGCAGCGAAACCTCCCCGCCGCAGAGGGTGTCCGTTCCAATTAAAGAGGCCGCGTCGGTATTGATGTAAAACGACACATCCCACTGGGGCCGCCCGAACAGGGAAGAAAGATTTTCCGCCAGATCGTTTTTGCCCGTGGCCTTAGGTCCTGCCAGCAGCAGGTGCTCGCCGCTTAGAAGGGCAGAGATGGCCTCCTCCCAGACTTCCTTGCCGTAATACGGATAGCAGGGCCTTGGAACGCGGTGACTTACCGCCTCCCGCACCGGGGTCTGGTGATTTTTCCAGTCCTCGGTTGCCTGCAAAAGGGCCACGCTCACGCCCTCGGCCCGTAAAAACTCCATCAGCTCGCTCATATCGTCCTCCGTTCCAAGGGCGGCTGTGCGCCGTATCCTCGTTTTTTTCCTTCTTTTGTTATACGCGGGTTTTCCTGTCTTGTCAAACCTCGCCCCCACTTTGCGTCCGCATTTGCCAGAAAACCGCAAAAAGGCGGTTGTATCTTGCCGCCGGAGGTAGTAAACTTACAAAAATGCTTTCTCGCGGGCGCGGGACTGCGCCGGGCAGCTTTATGGCAGCTTTCCGGAACACGCAGACCCGGAAGCCACGCCCGCAGGCGGCAGTTTTCGTGTGCTTTGCAAAGCAGACAGAAATATGGAAAAGGAGAGAGAAGCCAATGAGCAGACTTGACATCAACACGCCCATTCAGGCCCAATCCGTGGTGGATCAGCTATACCGCGGCATGGAGCGCCGTATCGCGGCCAGTCCTCCGGGTCTGTGCCCCATCGACATGGCGCTGAATTTTTTAAACCTCTGCCATGCACAGACCTGCGGCAAATGCGCCCCGTGCCGCATTGGACTGGGACAGCTATCCAATATGCTGCGAGGCGTTTTGGACGGAGAAGCGGATGTGCGCGCGATTCACCGCATTGAGGTGACGGCGCAGGCCATCGTAGACACCGCCGACTGCGCCATCGGCATCAACGCCGCCCAGCTGGTTCTCATGGGCCTTTTGGGCTTTCGGGACGACTATGAAGAGCACATTCTCCGCCACCGGTGCTTGGGAAGTCTGAAAAACCCGGTACCCTGCGTGGCCCTGTGCCCCGCAGGTGTGGATATTCCCGGCTACATTGCACTGATTAACGCCGGACGGTACGGCGACGCGGTGAAGCTGATCCGCAAGGACAACCCCTTCCCCACCGCCTGCGCTTATATCTGCGAGCATCCCTGTGAGGCCCGCTGCCGCCGGAACATGGTGGACGACCCTCTGAACATTCGGGGATTGAAGCGGTACGCCGTGGATCAGGCGGGAGAGGTACCCCAGCCTGCCTGCGCACCCTCCACGGGGAAAACCGTGGCCGTGGTGGGCGGCGGCCCCGGCGGCCTGTCCGCCGCCTATTACCTCACATTGATGGGCCACCGGGTCACTGTATTTGAAAAGCAGAAGCACCTTGGCGGCATGCTGCGCTATGGCATCCCCAGCTACCGCTTCCCCCGGGAAAAGCTGGACGAGGAGATTGCCGCTATTTTGTCCCTTGGCATTGAGGTTCACACAGAGGTGGACGTGGGCACCAGTCCCTCATTGGACGAGCTGCGCCGCAAATATGACTGCCTGTATCTCTCCGTAGGGGCGCATACCGATAAGAAGACCGGCATTCCCGGTGAGGACAGCTTGGGCGTGATTTCCGCGGTGGAACTGCTGCGCCGTATCGGCGACGGGGAACTCCCTGACTTTGCCGGGATGAACGTGGTGGTCATCGGCGGCGGAAACGTGGCCATGGACGTGACCCGTTCCGCGCTTCGTCTTGGTGCGGCAAAGGTTTCCTGCGTATATCGTCGTCGACAGGCAGACATGACTGCCCAGCCGGAAGAGGTGGAGGGCGCCATTGCCGAGGGTGCGGAGGTTTTGACGCTGGACGCACCCCTGCGGATTGAAGCCGATGAGACGGGCCGCGCGGTGGCCCTGTGGGTCAGGCCCCAGATCATCGGCGAGATGGACTCTCTGGGCCGTCCCCGGCCCAACGATGCGGACGTGGAAGCCCGGCGCATTCCTGCTGATGTGGTGATCGTGGCCATTGGGCAGGGCATTGAAACCCACGGCTTTGAGCAAAGCGGCGTTAAAATTCAGCGGGGCGGCACGGTACTGGCGGCTTCCAGCACCCAGCTTCCCGATGTGGAGGGTGTGTTTGCCGGGGGCGACTGCGTCACCGGCCCCGCCACCGTCATCCGTGCCATCGCGGCAGGGAAGGTTGCCGCCGCCAATATCGATGAGTACTTAGGGTTCAACCACGAGATTGTAACCGACGTGCAGATTCCCACCCCCGACCTTTCCGACCTGCGGCCCCGTGGCCGCATCAACACCAGCGAGCGGGACGCGGGAGAGCGCGTGCACGATTTTCAATGCATTGAGTGCGGCTTTACCGATCAGGAAGCTCGGGAGGAATCCTCCCGCTGCCTGCGCTGCGACCACTTTGGCTATGGGATTTTTAAGGGAGGACGTGTGGAAAAATGGTAAATGTTGAAATTAACGGACGCTCTCTTTCCGTCCCGGAAGGGTCCACGATTTTAAGTGCCGCTCAGGAAGCAGGCATTCCCATTCCCCACCTGTGCTATCTGAAGGAAATTAACGAAATTGCCGCCTGCCGCATTTGCGTGGTGGAGCTGGAGGGCACTCAGCGGCTTATTCCCGCCTGCAACACGCAGGTGGAAGAAGGCATGGTCATCCGCACCAACAGCCCCCGGGTCCGCTCTGCACGGAGAACAAATCTGCGCCTGATTCTCTCGGAGCACAATTCCACCTGCACCACCTGCATCCGCAGTGGAAACTGCGCCCTGCAAACCCTGTCTCACGATTTGAACATCCATTACCAGCCCTACCAGCTCCAGCCCGAAAAATCCCGTGTGAATCTGGATGCCCCTGTGGTGCGGGAAGCCAGCAAGTGCATCAAGTGCATGCGCTGCGTGCAGGTATGCGACAAGGTGCAGGGAATGCACATTTGGGACGTGGCGGGAACCGGCTCCCGCACCACGGTGGACGTGAGCTTTAACCGGCTTCTTAAAAACACGGACTGTACCTTCTGCGGCCAGTGCGTCACCCATTGCCCCACCGCCGCCCTCACCATCCGGGACGACAGCAATAAGGTTCTTCGGGCCTTGGCAGACCCGCAAATCACCACCGTGATTCAGGTGGCCCCTGCCGTGCGGGTGGCGTGGGCGGAGGCGTTTAACCTCTCTCCCAAGTTTGCCTCCGCCGGACGGATGGTGTCCGCGCTGCGCCGGATGGGCTTTGACTACATCTTCGACACCAATTTTGCCGCCGACCTTACCATTATGGAAGAGGGCAGCGAGTTTTTGGAACGGTTTACCCACCGTGGGAAATACCGCTGGCCCATGTTCACCTCCTGCTGTCCCGGCTGGGTGCGGTTTGTCAAGTCCCAGTACCCGGCATATACGGAGTGCCTGTCCACCGCAAAATCTCCCCAGCAGATGTTTGGCGCCATTGCGAAAAGCTATTTTGCGGAGAAAAAGGGCATCGACCCCCACAAGCTGTTTGTGGTGTCCATCATGCCCTGCTCCGCCAAAAAGGCGGAGTGCGAGCTTCCCAACATGAACGACGCCTGCGGCGATCCGGATGTGGATGCGGTGCTCACCACCCGGGAGATGGTCCGCCTGCTGCGAAGCGACTGCATCGTCCCAACAGACCTTCCGGAGGAGCCTTTTGACAGTCCCCTTGGCTCTGGTACAGGCGCAGCGGTGATTTTCGGGGCTTCCGGCGGCGTGATGGACGCGGCGCTCCGCTCTGCCTATTACCTTGCCACCAGTAAAAACCCCAAGCCCGACGCGTTTTCCAACCTCCGCAGCGGAACTCCTTGGCGGGAAGCCAACTTTGCCATTCCCGGCGCGGGGACGGTGCGGGTTGCCGTGGTCAGCAGTCTTTCCGGCGCCCGGGAACTGATGGAGGCCGTTGACAGCGGGTCGTCGGAATATGACTTTGTGGAAGTGATGGCCTGCCCCGGCGGCTGCGCAGGCGGCGGTGGGCAGCCTATCCACGAGGGAACGGAAATGGCAGCTTCCCGGGGCGACCTGCTCTGGGAACTGGACGCCGCCAGTAAGCTTCGCTTTTCCCACGAAAATCCCGACGTAAAAAGCCTATACGCAGAATATCTCCGGGAACCGCTTGGCAAACGATCTCATCATCTCCTCCACACAGACCATTCCGCCCGCTTGATGCCTGCCGGGAAAGATTTCCCGTAAAGGGTTGAAATTTTTCAGCGCATGAAGTACCATGAATGAAAGTAAACGACGGAAAGGATTTTTTTATGAAACTGATTTATACTGAACACGCTCCTGCCGCCATCGGCCCCTATTCTCAGGGCTATGTTGTAAACGGTCTGCTGTTCACCTCCGGCCAGCTGGGGCTGGACCCCATCACCGGCGCGATGGCGGGTGAGGACATTGTTTCCCAGTCCGAGCAGGTCATGAAAAATCTGTGCGCTCTGCTGGCCGCGGCGGGAAGCGACCCCTCCCGCGTGGTGAAGTCCACCTGCTTCCTCTCTGACATGGGGAATTTCGCCGCTTTTAACGAGGTCTACGGAAAATATTTCCCCGGCAAGCCTGCCCGCTCCTGCGTTGCGGTGAAAACCCTACCTAAGGACGGACTGGTGGAAGTGGAGATCATCGCGGAAGCCTGACACTCATATTTTGCGGGGTAAATTCTCCAAAACTGTCTCCCCAGCTCACAGGGCGGCAGTATTTCTAAAAGAGTTTATGCCCCCGCAAGCCCCAAAACGGAATCCATCGAATCCTTAAAAAACGGAGGGCAAGCTTATGCCTTATATTGGGATCAACACCTCAAAATCTTTGTCCGACCAGCAGAAGGACGCTCTTAAAACCGCGCTGGGCCAGAAGATCACGCTCATCCCCGGGAAGAGCGAAAGCAATCTGATGGTAGACATTTCCGACGGGCGCACCATGTATCTGGCCGGTGAAAAGCGCCAGCTTGCCTATGTGGACGTAAAGTGCTTTGGCCCCGCCGAATTTGCACACAAAAAAGTGTTTACCGAGGCGGCATTTGAGGTGGTGCAGCAGACCACCGGTCTGCCTCAGGACGGAATTTATCTCACATACAGCGAGTTTGAGCACTGGGGCACGCAGGGCACAATGAAATAAGCCATCTGATTTTCCGTGTAAAGGCTTTCCTTTTTCTGTCTCCTGCGCGGAAAGGTTTTTAATCCCTGCGTTTTGAGCACGCCTGCGTGAAAAGGCCCCTTGTCTTTTTCCGGGTTTGTGCGCCTTCAAGAGCCTCGCGCTTATCACAGTCTATTTACTTTCTCTGCCCCGCCGACCTATGAAAACCGCCCGGACGCAATCGCGTCCGGGCGGTTTTTGTAAGCTTAATGCAGGATTCAGTCCTCGTATGCAGGAAGTTCGTCTCCCGTGCCGACCATAGCCGGAGCAGGCACCAGTTCCTCCGCAAATTCCTTGTAGGCCGCAAGTCCGGTACCGGCAGGAATCAGCTTGCCGATAATCACGTTCTCTTTCAGACCCTGCAAATGGTCCACCTTGCCCTTGATGGCGGCCTCGGTCAAAACCTTGGTCGTCTCCTGGAAGGAAGCTGCCGACAGGAAGGACTCCGTGGCCAAAGACGCCTTGGTAATACCCATCAGAAGCTGGGTTCCCTCCGCGTGGCGCAGAAGTTCGCCGTCTTCCCGGCGCTCACCCACTGCGTTGCGGCGGTCAACCTCCGTGTTGGCGTCCTCCAAATCCAGAAGATCCACCATGGAGCCGTCCAGCAGCTTGGTGTCGCCCGCGTCCTCCAGACGGACCTTGCGCATCATCTGGCGGACAATCACCTCGATATGCTTATCGTTGATGTCCACGCCCTGCTGGCGGTAAACCCGCAGAACTTCCTGAATGAGATAGTTGTACACCGCGTCGCTGCCCCGCAGACGCAAAACCTCATGGGGATTCAGCGCGCCGTAGGTCAGGGCAACGCCCTGCGCCACACGGTCCCCGTCCTTCACAAGAAGGCCGGTGTGAGGCACGGAATAGATGCGGGAATCGCCGTCGTCGGCGGTGATAATAATGTTCAAAAGGCTTCCCTTGGTGGCCTCTTCAAACTTGATTACGCCGGAAATCTCCGCCAGCTGGGCCATCCGCTTGGGCTTGCGGGCCTCAAACAGTTCTTCCACTCGGGGAAGGCCCTGCGTAATATCGCCGCCTGCCAGACCGCCGGTATGGAAGGTTCGCATGGTCAGCTGGGTGCCGGGTTCGCCGATGGACTGGGCGGCAATGATGCCAACCGCCTCGCCGGGGCCAACAGGCTGGGAGGTGGCCAGGTTCATACCGTAGCACCGGGCGCAAACGCCGCTGTGGGCGCCGCAGGTAAGCACCGTGCGGATCATCACCGTGGGCTTTCCGCCCTTGGCCGGGTCGAAGGAGCACATGTCTCCCTCCCGGTTGTTTTTCTGAATCCAGTGGCGGCCTTCCAGTATCTTCGCATCGTTTTCATCCATCATCCGCTCGTTGGAGATCAGTTCCTCGCCGGTGTCCGCGTCCAAAACGCTGCCCACCAGGAACCGACCACGCAGACGGTCGGAAAATTTCTCGATGACCTGCCCGTTTTCGCTGATTTCGGAAACGCGGATACCGTGGATAGAGCCGCAGTCCTGCTGGCGGATAATCACGTCCTGAGACACGTCCACCATTCGGCGGGTCAAGTAGCCGGAGTCCGCCGTACGAAGAGCGGTATCGGCCAGGCCCTTTCGCGCACCTCTGGAGGAAATAAAATACTCCAGCGCTGTCAGGCCCTCGCGGTAGTTTGCCTTGATGGGGATTTCGATGGTGCGGCCGGCCGTGTTGGCGATCAGGCCGCGCATACCTGCAAGCTGACGAATCTGCTTCATGGAACCACGGGCGCCGGAATCCGCCATCATGAAGATGGGGTTATAGCGGTCCAAGTTCCTTTGCAGTGCATCAGAAACCTCGTTGGTGGTTTTCTCCCACTCGGCTACCACCTGCTTATAGCGCTCCTGATTGGTCATGAAGCCCATTTTATACTGGCTTTCAATGTCCAGAACACGCTTTTCCGTCTGTGCCACCAGCTCGTATTTCTTGGGAGGCACAGCCATGTCCGCGATGGACACGGTAATGGCGGCACGGGTAGAGTACTGATAACCGGTGGCTTTCACCGCGTCCAACACCTCGGCGGCAATGGTAAAGCCGTGCTTGTTGATGGTGCGGTCCACAATGCGGCTCAACTCTTTCTTGCCGCACTGGAAGGCAACTTCGTAATCCAGCGCCTTTTCGGGGTCGCTGCGATCCACAAAGCCCAAATCCTGAGGAATGTTGCGGTTGAAGATGATGCGGCCCGCAGTGCCCCGGATAATTCCGGTGCGCTCCACGCCGTCCACCGTCCGGGTGACCCGCACCAGAATGGGGCAGTGGGGGCCGATAACGTGGCTGTTGTAAGCCATCAGGGCCTCGTCCTCGCCCGCGTAGACATGAATGGGACGGAAGGTGGCTTCCTTCTTCCCGTCGTTCTTTGCCGCCTTATTGACAGCCAAAAACTCGTCGGCGTCCACTTCTGTGTCGGCGGTAAGTCCGGTTTCACCCGCGTCGTCCACATACACCGTCTCCGCGCCCGTCTCGGCCTTGCCGATACGCTCATAGGTCAGGTAGTACGCGCCCAGCACCATGTCCTGCGTGGGCACGGTGACGGGGCCGCCGTCCTGCGGACGCAGGAGGTTGTTGGCGGAAAGCATCAGAATCCGGGCTTCGGCCTGTGCCTCAGCGGACAGAGGGACATGGATTGCCATCTGGTCGCCGTCAAAGTCGGCGTTGAACGCGGTACAGTTCAGGGGGTGGAGCTTCAGGGCGCGTCCGTCCACCAGCACCGGCTCGAACGCCTGAATGCCCAAACGGTGCAGCGTGGGGGCGCGGTTGAGCATGACGGGGTGATCCTTGATAATCACGTCCAGCGCATCCCACACGTCGGCAGTGCCCTTATCCACCATCTTCTTGGCAGACTTGATGTTGTTGGCGGTGCCGTCCTCCACCAGCTTTTTCATGATGAAGGGACGGAACAGCTCCACAGCCATCTCCTTGGGCACGCCGCACTGGTAGATCTTCATCTCAGGACCGACGACGATAACGCTTCGGCCGGAGTAGTCCACGCGCTTGCCCAAGAGGTTTTGGCGGAAGCGGCCCTGCTTGCCCTTGAGCAGATCGCTCAGGGATTTCAGCGCCCGGTTATTTGCGCCGGTGACGGCGCGGCCCCGGCGGCCATTGTCGATCAGGGCGTCTACGGCCTCCTGCAGCATCCGCTTTTCGTTGCGGACGATAATGTCCGGCGCGTTAAGCTGAATCAGCCGCTTGAGGCGGTTATTCCGGTTGATAACCCGGCGGTAAAGGTCGTTCAGGTCGGACGTTGCAAACCGTCCGCCGTCCAGCTGCACCATGGGGCGCAGCTCCGGCGGAATCACCGGCAGCACGTCAATCACCATCCACTCGGGCTTGTTCTGGGAGATGCGGAATGCATCCACCACCTCAAGCCGCTTGACAATCCGCGCCTTTTTCTGGCCGGCGGCGTCCTTCAGCTCGGTGTGGAGCTGCTGGGAGAGCTGATCCAGATTCACGTCCTGAAGCAGCTTTTTCACAGCCTCCGCGCCCATTCCGGCGTGGAAATCGTCCTCATACTTCTCCCGATAGTCCCGATATTCCTTCTCGGAGAGAATCTGATTGCGCATCAGGGGCGTTTCGCCGGGGTCGGTAACAATATAATTGGCGAAATACAGAACCTTCTCCAGAATCCGGGGGCTGATGTCCAGCAGCAGGCCCATCCGGGAGGGAATGCCCTTGAAATACCAGATGTGGGAGACAGGGGTGGCCAGCTCGATGTGGCCCATGCGCTCCCGGCGCACCTTGGCCCGGGTAACCTCCACGCCGCAGCGGTCGCAGATCTTACCCTTATAGCGGATTTTTTTATACTTGCCGCAGTGGCACTCCCAGTCCTTGGTGGGCCCAAAAATCTTCTCGCAGAACAATCCGTCCCGCTCGGGTTTTAAGGTGCGGTAGTTAATCGTTTCCGGCTTTTTCACTTCGCCGGAGGACCACTCCATAATCTGTTCGGGAGAGGCCATGCCGATTTTAATCGCGTCAAAAGCAACATTGTTGCCGGTAGCAGTGTCAATCATTTGGTTTCCTCCTATCATGATTCAGAAATGTTGAGTTTTTCCGTGTGGGTATCGCTCAAGCTCTGAATCACTCGTCGTCAAACCCAGTGTCTTCGCCTCCGTCAATGCCTGCGTCCGCGCCGGCATCATCGGGAGCGTCCTCAATATCAAACCCGGACTCTTGGAACTCCGTCTCCTCCACCACGGCGTGGTGGCGGTCGTCCTCGGCGTCCATACGGGCCAGATTAAAGGTGTCCATGGCGTCCTCGTCTTCCTTCAGCTCTATCTGGTTGCCGTTCTCGTCCAGCACCCGGATATCCAGACACAGGGACTGCAGCTCTTTCACCAGCACCTTGAAGGCTTCCGGCACGCCGGGCTCGGGTACATTGTGGCCCTTGACAATGGCCTCATAGGTCTTCACGCGGCCCGTCACGTCATCGGACTTGACGGTGAGCATTTCCCGCAGGGTATATGCCGCGCCATAAGCCTCCAACGCCCACATTTCCATCTCGCCGAAGCGCTGGCCGCCAAACTGGGCCTTGCCGCCCAAGGGCTGCTGCGTCACCAGAGAATAGGGACCGGTGGAACGGGCGTGAATCTTATCATCCACCAGATGGTGAAGCTTAAGGAAGTACACATAGCCCACTGTGACCTTATTGTCAAAGGGCTCGCCGGTTCGCCCGTCAAACAGCACGCTCTTGCCCTCGGGGTCCAGCCCCGCCTGCTGAAGCATGTCAGTAATGTCGGCTTCGTTGGCTCCGTCGAAAATGGGGGTGGCCACCTTGCAGCCAAGGGCGTGAGCGGCATAGCCCAAATGGACTTCCAGCACCTGCCCAATGTTCATACGGGAAGGCACGCCCAGAGGGTTCAGCACGATGTCCAGCGGCGTACCGTCGGGCATGAAGGGCATATCCTCCTGCGGCAGGACGCGGGAAACCACGCCCTTGTTGCCGTGGCGGCCTGCCATCTTATCGCCCACCTGAATCTTGCGGCGCTGGGCCACATACACACGAACCACCTGATTTACGCCCGGCCCCAGCTCGTCGCCCGCCTCGCGGGTGAACACCTTTGCATCCACCACGATGCCGGTTTCGCCGTGGGGTACCTTCAAAGAGGTGTCCCGGACTTCGCGGGCTTTTTCACCGAAAATGGCCCGCAGAAGCCGTTCTTCGGCGGTGAGATCCGTCTCGCCCTTGGGCGTGACCTTACCCACCAGAATATCACCCGCGTGGACCTCCGCGCCGATGCGGATAATGCCGCTTTCGTCCAGATCCTTCAGCGCATCTTCACCCACGTTGGGGATGTCACGTGTAATCTCCTCGGGGCCGAGCTTGGTATCCCGGGAGTCGATTTCAAATTCCTCGATGTGGATGGAGGTGTACATATCCTCCCGGACCAGCCGCTCGTTCAGCAGCACAGCATCCTCGTAGTTATAGCCTTCCCAGGTCATAAAGCCGACCAGAATGTTCTGGCCCAGCGCGATTTCGCCCTGCTCAGTGGCGGGGCCGTCCGCCAGGACGCTGGGCGTAATTTCTCTGCCGTCGGCATCGAAGCCGGGGCCGTGAACCCGCTCGCCCACCTCAACGATGGGACGCTGGTTGATACAGGTGGTATGGTTCGAGCGGAGGAATTTCACCAGCTTATAGTCCTTTGTCTCGCCGGAGTCGTACTTCACGGCAACGTGCCGCGCGTCCATGGACGCGACCACGCCGTCGCCCTCGGCCAGCACCGCTACCTCGGAGTCGATGCAGATCTTGTGCTCCATTCCGGTGCCGACAATGGGAGCGTGGGGCTTAAGCAGGGGCACGGCCTGCCGCTGCATGTTCGCGCCCATCAGGGCGCGGTTTGCGTCATCGTTGGGCAAGAAGGGAATCATGGCCGTTGCAATGGAAACCATCATGCGGGGGGACACGTCGATAAAGTTCACCCGCTCGCGGTCCACTTCCACAATTTCGTCTCGATGCCGTGCGGTGATACGGGTATTGATAAGGCAGCCGTTCTCATCCAAAGGCTCGGCGGCCTGACCGACGATGTAGTTGTCTTCCTCGTCGGCGGTCATATAGGTGATATCCCTTGCCACATGGAAGCTCTCCTTGTTCACCGCGCGGTAGGGAGCCTCAATAAAGCCGTATTCATTGATACGGGCATAGGTGGAAAGATAGGAGATCAGGCCGATGTTGGGACCTTCCGGCGTCTCGATGGGGCACATACGGCCATAGTGGCTGTAATGCACGTCTCGGACTTCCATGTTGGCGCGCTCACGGCTCAGACCGCCGGGTCCGAGGGCGGAAAGACGGCGCTTGTGGGTCAGCTCCGCCAGCGGGTTCGTCTGGTCCATGAACTGGCTGAGGGGGCTGGAACCGAAGAACTCCTTAATGGCGGCGGTAACAGGCCGGATGTTGATCAGGCTCTGGGGCGTGACGATGTCCATGTCCTGAATGGTCATGCGCTCCCGAATCACCCGCTCCATCCGGGAAAAGCCGATACGGAACTGGTTTTGCAGCAGCTCGCCCACGCAGCGCAGGCGGCGGTTGCCCAGATGGTCGATATCATCCCGGTTGGACACGTTCCGGGCAAGGCAATTCATATAGTTAATGGAGGTGAGGATATCATCAATATTGATGTGCTTGGGAACCAGCGCATCCTTGTGGAAGCGCAGCTGCTCTTTCAGCTCCTCGCCGGAATATTGGCCCAGCAGCTCCTGAAGCACGCTGTACCGCACCCGCTCCTTGATTTTGCACTCAGCCATAGGGTCAAAGTCCACAAAGTGCTGCAAATCGCACATGCCGTTTCCAAAAACCTTCATAGGCTCGCCGTCGGCAATGATGCTGACCTCGCTGACGCCGCAGGCATCCAGCGCCTTGGCCTCCTCCACAGTGAGCAGGTGACCGTCCTCAAACAGGATTTCTCCGGTGGAGGGGTCTGCCACGGGCAGGGCCAGCTTGTATCCGGTCACCCGGGGCCACAGGCACAGCTTTTTGTTGAACTTATATCGGCCCACGATGGACAGATCGTAGCGCCGGGGATCGAAGAACAGATTGTTCATCAGCGTCACGCAGGCCTCCACCGTGGGGGGCTCGCCGGGACGCAGCTTGCGGTAAATCTCCAGCATGGCCTCTTCATAGGTCTTGCAGGGGTCCTTTTCAAGGGTCGCCAAAACACGGGGATCATCCCCGAATCGGGCAAGAATCTCCGCGTCGGTCTTCAGCCCGAGCGCGCGCAGCAGGCAGGTGACGGGCAGCTTCCGGTTTTTGTCAATCCGAACCCAGAAGCACTCGTTGGCGTCCGTCTCATACTCCAGCCACGCACCGCGATAGGGAATCACGGTAGCACTGAGAATGGGAAGGTCGGTTTTCAGGTCGATCTCCTTGCCGTAGTATACGCCGGGAGAACGGACGATCTGGGAAACCACAACCCGCTCCGCACCGTTGATGACGAAGGTGCCGCCGTGGGTCATCAGGGGGAAATCTCCCATGAAGATTTCCTGCTCCTTAATTTCCTCCGTCTCTTTGTTGCGCAGGCGGACCGTCACCTTCAGGGGGGCGGCGTACGTGGCGTCGCGCGCCTTGCACTCCTCCACGTTGTACTTGGGGGCCTCGTCCATCTTATAGTTGATGAAGGTCAGCTCCAGGTTTCCCTGATAGTCGGCGATGGAACCCACGTCGGCGAAGACCTCACGCAGGCCCTCGTCCCAGAACCACTGGTATGACTTTTTCTGAATCTCCAGCAGGTTGGGCACGGGCATGACTTCCTCGTACCGGGCAAAGTTCTTACGAAGGGTCTTTCCGTAATACTTGTCTTTGGACATCTCTGATTCACGCAGCCTTTCTGTCCGCTCCCCCGACCCTGTCCGGCCGGAAAAGGGGACTTTAAGTTGTGAGCGGCAATTAAATTGATACACCCGGATGAGTTGTTAAAATTTAACCGCACGCTCTTGCTTTTTTATAGGAACTATGCTATCTTGATAACAGTAATTAAGAATGGGTAGGTATCTGTGCTGTCCATAAAGCACCTCAGCATATCATTTTTACGTCCGCCTGTCAAGGCGGTTTTTCTATTTTAAGGGTGTTTCTGCGGCATTTTCACCCAATACGGCTGGAAAATCCTGCAAAATAGCAAAAATGGGCCGCCCCAAGATTTGGGGCGGCCCATTTTTTCAGGAATAAAGCTGCTCGTCGTTATAATCGTCGTATTCGCTGCCAAAGCGCTGATCCATCCGCTTTTTCAGGCCGCTGTATCCCACGCTGAGATCGTGCCAGCCGCCGATCAGCAGGCAGACGAACGCCGCCAGAGCCAGACTTGCTCCCACAATTTTCATCACCATGCGTGCGGTTTTACTCATATCGTGTCCTCCTTTTACGGGTGCTTTTCACTGCTTCATCAATAAACCCTGAACTGCCTTAATATGATACACCAACGCGGAAAATATTACAAGTGCGGCATTCTACAATTCTTTTCGGCTGTGTGGTTTTCCGGAATTTTTGGTCAGATTACGCAGAAGCCGCCTCGAAAAATGCCTGTCCGCCGTCTCACATCCGCTTCGCAAGATACTCCTTGCGCGTAATCGCAGGCACCAGCCGTCCTCCCGTTGCCCATAGGATGTGGGATGCGTTCTCCAGCTTTTCCCCAAGTCCGCATGCTTTCAGATAGCTCTGCGCCGCCGGGAACTGTGCAAGGCCCCGATAGCCTGCAAAGGCCGCGCAGGCGGACGGCTCGATAAAGATCTTCTCCGCCGCGTGCAGCGCCCGCAGATCGTCATACAGCCGCCCATCCGCGACGGTGAACACCCCGGAAAGCGTGTGCTCCATCACGTCGCACACCAGCTTCGACGGGCGGGCCACCGCCAGTCCGTCCGCTTCCGTCACCCCGGTAAGGCCCGCGTCCTGCACGCACACACCGTCCTTCTCCCCTGTTGCAAGCCCCAGCAGCATACAGGGGCACTGAACCGGCTCCGCAAAAAACACATGAACGTTGTCCCCGTACAGCAGCTTCAGTCCGTAGGCCACGCCCCCCGGCGCACCGCCCACCCCGCAGGGAATGGTGACAAACAGGGGATGCCCGTCATCCACCGTCACACTCTGTGCCAAAAGCTGCTCTGCCAGCCTGCGGGCAGCCACGGCATAGCCGAGAAACAGGTTTTTAGAGTGCTCGTCGTCCACAAAATAGCTCATCGGGTCCGCGTCGGACAGAGCGCGCCCCTGCTCCACGGCCTTGCCGTAGTCTCCGTCATACTCCCGCACGTCCACGCCCTTTTGACGCAGCAGATCCTTTTTCCACTGCCGCGCGTCGGCGGACATATGCACCACTGCCCGATAGCCCAGCGCGGCGGCCATAATGCCGATGGAAAGGCCCAGATTTCCCGTGGAGCCTACCTGCACTGTGTATTTTGCGAAAAAGTCCCGCTGCCGGGCAAGCGCTGCGTACTCTCCGTCCGGGCGAAGCAGGCCGGCCTCCAGCGCCAGCTCCTCCGTGTGCTTGAGCACCTCATAAATCCCGCCCCGGGCCTTGACGGAACCGGCTACCGCCAACTCGCTGTCCAGCTTTAAAAACAGCCGTCCCGCTGGAACCCGCTCCCGCCAGCGCAGCTTCTCACGCAGGACAGGCAGTTCCCGCAAAGGCGACTCAATCCGCCCGCAGTCTGCCTCCGTCTCCGGAAACAGGCTGCGCAGCAGCGGCGCGAAGCGATCCAACCTGTCCGCCGCGTCATCCACCTCTTCGGGCCGCACGGGAAGACTGTCAGTCACTGCGGCAAATGGCTTTTTTTGCGGGTTAACCCAGCAGGTTTCCGTTGCCGCCAGCACGTCCCGCAGCGCGAGGTCTTCGTTCCATGCAGCTTCCATGATTCTTTCCTCCCGTCAATGGTTTGGGCAGGCCTTACGCGGCGTTTTCTTCATCCTTTAAGAAGGGTAAAAACTTCACCATCAAAGGCACATAAGTCGCCGCAAATACCACTCCTGCAAGAATTGCGGCCAGCTTCCTCCTCCGGGCCGGAATCACCAGCCCCACCAGTACGCCCAGCGCACAGATACACAGCTTCAGCGCCGCAACATCCTTCCAGTTCCAGACTTGCAGACAGCGCTTGGCCCGCTCAATCAACTTTTTCATCCGTTGCCCTCCTGTACAAAATTTATTGGTTTCTTCCGCCCCGAGGGGCCTTCGGAAATTCTTTGGGTACGCGCGATTTCTCCAAAGCCTTATTTTCCGTCATTATAGCATACCCCGTTTTCCAAGGGAAGCGGCAACAAAACAGATTTTTAAAAGCAGTCCCCTGTGCCATAGGCGCAGGGGACCGCTGCTTTCTCAATACTTTCCTGCAAATGAGGAGGACGGGGCGCTTGCATAGGGAACGTCAGAAGGCTCTTCCCGGCTCTGGACAGCCGGAGCAGGGACAAACTGCTCCTCCCTCAGCTTGAACTGACCCACCAGCTCCCGCAGCGTCTGCGCCTGGGCGGACATCTCCTCGCTGGAGGCGGCGCTCTCTTCACTGGTGGCGGAGTTGTTCTGCACAACACCGGAAATCTGGTCAATCCCCTGAGAAATCTGCGCGATGGAGACAGCCTGCTGCTGTGCGGCGTCCGCTATTTTCTCCACCATCTCCGCCGTGGCCCGGGAGCTGTCTGCTGCCGCGTCCAGATTTGCGGCAGTGGTGTCCGCAATGCCGGTACCCTTGGCAACAGACTGCACCGCAGCTTCAATCAGCATGGCGGTATCCTTGGACGCGGCGGCGGATTTTCCGGCAAGATTGCGCACCTCGTCCGCCACCACCGCAAAGCCCTTGCCCGCCTCCCCCGCTCTGGCGGCTTCCACGGCAGCGTTCAGCGCAAGAATATTGGTCTGAAATGCAATGTCCTCAATGGTCTTGATAATGCGGCCGATTTGCTTGGAATTCTCGCTGATTTCATCCATGGCGGACACCATGTCCTTCATCTGCCGGTCGCACTCCTGCATCGCCATTTCTGTTTCATCCACCTTGCGGCGGGCCTCCTCCGCGCTTTGAGAAGTATCGCCGATCTGGACTGAAACCTCCGTCACGGTGGCAGCCAGTTCTTCCACGGAAGACGCCTGCTCGGTGGCTCCCTGACTCAGCGCCTGTGCGCCCGCCGCCACCTGCTCGCTGCCAAGGGCAACCTGATCGGCGGACAGGCCAATCTGCCGTATGGTTTCGTTCATGCGTGTCAGCATATCACTCAGAGAGGTCCGCAGTGCTGAATAATCGCCCTGATACAGGTCGGCATTGGAGGTGGAAACCGTCAGATCCCCGTGGGCAACGCCGCTCAGCCCCTGTTCAAAGTCCCTGATAATACCCGAAATGGTCTGCGTAATAGAGGACGTGGCCTCTGCCAGCCGCTTCGTCTCGTTCCGGCTGCGGACATCGGGCACAGGCGATGCAAGATCGCCCTGCGCCAGCAGCTCCAGCCGGTGGGTGCATTTTGCCACCGGGTCGCCAATCCGCTTGGATACCCGCAGGGCAACCACAACAGCGCCCACAATTGTCAGCACGATCAGCACCATGGTAATGAAAATCGCCCGGAAGGTGGGGCCCATAAAGTCATTCACAGGCGCGTTGATGGCAAGGCTCCAACCGTCGGTGTCTCCGATGGGCGCGTAAGACAGGAACTTGGTCACGCCGCCGTATGTATACTGCCCAAAGCCGGCCTCGCCCGTTGTCATCTTCGCCTCCAGTTCAGCCAGCGCCGCAAGGGAGGCGTCCGTCTTGGCATCCTCAATGGTGTTTTCTTCATTGAGGACATTGTCCATGTTCCAGTGGGCAATGGTGGTGCCATGCTTATTCAGCATATAGGCGCCCCCGTTTTCGCTGACCTGAATCTCGGTCACGATATCATTGAGAAACGTTTCATTGGGAACGAAATACACAACGCCGACCACAGAAGTTCCGGAAATTCCGCCCTGCCAGATAGGCGCGGCGACAATGACGGTCATGGCCCCGGTCTTCTTGCTGACCAGAGGGTCGGAAACCCATGTCTTGCCCGCTTTGGCCTGCTGGAAATATTCCCGGTCGGAATAATTCACCCCGTCCAAAATGCTCTTGCCATCCAGATTCAGCACATTGCCTCGCTGATATCCGTGTTCCTTGGCCCGCTGGTCGATAATGACCTGCTTATCCTCCGCCGCAATGGTGTCGTCGGACAGCCGGGCCAAGTAGCCGGCTTCTTCGGCCACGTTTTTGATGGACTCCAGCTCTGCCTGAACCTTGTCGGCCGCCACCTTGGATATCTCCTCCATGGTCTGCTCCAAGGTATCCTGTGTGCTCTGGAAAGTCAGGAACGAGGTTAGCGTTCCCAGCAGAATGACAGGAATGGCGGCCAGAATGCAGATTTCCAGCATTAGTTCCTTGCGGATGGTGCTCTGCCGTTTTCCCTGACCTTTCATTTGCCCGCCGGGTTTGTCTTTCTTTTTTGCCCCTCGTTTCATAAGCACTCTCCTCTTTCTACTCATTCTATCTAAGCCGCACCGCGGTGGACTTACAAAGTTGCCGCCCGACGCAAAGCGGGCCGTATGTGTAAAAAAGCGCTTTTCTCCTGCAAGGTTTGAGAAAACTCCGGCAGATGGCCGGGCGAAAACTTATACGTTGAAGCGGAAGTAAATCATGTCTCCGTCCCGCACCACATAGTCCTTGCCCTCACTGCGCAGAAGACCCTTTTCTTTGGCCTGATTGACACCGCCGCAATTCAACATATCCTCGTAGGCAATAACCTCTGCCCGAATAAAGCCCCGTTCAATGTCGGTATGGATTTTTCCTGCGGCCTGAGGGGCCTTCGTCCCCTTTTTAATGGTCCACGCCCGGCACTCGTCCTTTCCATAAGTCAAAAAAGAAATCAGGCCCAGCAACGAGTAGGAGCATTTGATGAGTCGGTCCAGTCCGGATTCCTCCACGCCCAGTTCCTCAAGAAACAGCTCCTTTTCCTCGCCCTCCAGCTCTGCAATATCCTGTTCCATCCGGGCGCAGATGGGCAGCACCTGACTGCCCTCATCCTCGGCAAGTGCCTTTACCTGCTGATAATATTTATTTTCATCCAGCTTGGTGAAGCCCGCCTCGTCGGTGTTGGCGGCGTAAATTACGGGCTTCAGGCTTAAAAGGTCGGCGGTGGAGAGCATGGCCAGTTCATCCGGCTCGCACTCATATGTGCGGGCGGGCTTACCCGCGTCCAGATGCGCTGCCAAAGCGCGGAACACCGCTTCCTCGCGCAGAAATTTTTTATCGCCCTTGGCCGCCTTGGCCGCCTTTTCCGCACGGCGGTTCACCATTTCAAGGTCGGCCATCACCAGCTCCAAATCAATGGTTCCGATGTCGCCCAGCGGGTCCACCGGCACATTGGTTCCCGCGTCCGCCACCACATGCATGATGTTCTCGTCATCAAAGCAGCGAACCACGTGGACGATGGCATCCGTCTCCCGAATGTTGGCCAAAAATTTATTGCCAAGGCCCGCCCCCTGACTCGCACCCTTCACAAGTCCCGCGATGTCCACAAATTCCACCACGGCGGGGGTTTTCTTGTCCGGCTCATAAATTCGGGCCAAATCGTCCAGCCGCTCGTCCGGCACTGCAACCACGCCCACATTGGGCTCGATGGTGCAGAAAGGATAGTTGGCGCACTCCGCGCCCGCGTTGGTAATTGCGTTGAACAAGGTGCTCTTGCCCACATTGGGCAGGCCCACGATTCCGAGCTTCATAGAATTTTAATCTCCTTTGTTTTCATTGGTTTACGGCGTCTTTGGAATGCCGCTTACACCATTCTTATTCCATTTACATAGGCTGGTCGCTTTCAAATTGCCGTATACCATTTAATAATGAATCGTCTGTTACATGAACATATCGGTTCATAGTCGTTTTAATACTTGCGTGTCCAAGCAGCTTTTGCAGCACTTTGGGCTGCATACAACGTTCGATTGCCAGACTCTTACATTGTAAAATACTTAATATCCGCGGCAACTCAAGTCATATATGTACATCTTACACCATTCATGGGGCATTTTGCAATCAAATCATTCAGCAAAGCAGGCTTGCGTATCATCTCCATCGCAATATTGACTTGGCAACACGCATAATTTGCACATTAGTTTCGCCTTGACGAAGTGATACCGAAACAGTGCGGCCCCCGGAATTCAAAAATTCCGGGGGCCGCACAAGCCATAAGAGAATCTGTGTTTGGGCCGACAGGTTTGGTCTCCTGCTTTTCGTCATTTAGGCGAAGCCTACCACCGCATTCACAGTTGCTTCCAGCGTCTCTACATCAGAACCCGTGGTCATAGAGACTACAAGAACCATAAGGTCTCCCGCAGAAACGGCAACAGGAGGATTTACGACAGCAGTTGCTGATTGAATGCCACTTGTCGTAACCGTGTTTGGAAGCAGAATGCTGACAGAGGCCCCGGTGGCTGTAAAGACAGCTGAATTTGGAGGTGCTATATACACCTCTGCTACCAAATGTGAGTCGTTTCCAACCGTGACTTGCTTATTACCCGAAATTACCATACCAATCGAAGTGATGGAACCATCGCGCGCGATTGGGACAGACAGAACGTACGATGCCTGTGATGTGCTCAGGTCAACTACAGGAGGCGTCAAATTTGTTGTAAACGTGTTTTGGCCGTTCGTCCCCACAATGGAAACAGACTCTATTGAACCATCAGAATTCGTTTTCATGGTGGCATAACTAGGGGTTACAAAAGGTATCAAAGAACTTTCTATTCCAGAATCACTGCCCGGACCTGTTGAGCCGGTTGAACCGGTAGAACCGCTGGCACCGGTAGGCCCGGTTTCGCCATCTGGGCCGGTAATATCCGCACCCGTAGCACCGGTGGCGCCATCCGCACCCGCAGACCCAGTAGGGCCATCCGCACCGGTAGGCCCGGTTTCGCCATCCCCGCCAGTGGGGCCAGTGGCACCGTTTGCACCGGCAGGCCCGGTTGCGCCGTTCGCCCCGGTGGGGCCAGTTGCACCCTCCGCACCATCGGGTCCAGTCGGCCCGGTGGACCCCTCAGGGCCTTCGGCAGACCCAGTGGGACCGGTCGCGCCAGTTGGCCCGGTTGGGCCTTCATCAGGCCCGGTAGGCCCGGAAGGTCCGATCTCTCCAATGCCGGTGGGGCCGGTTGGCCCATCGGGGCCAGTGGCGCCCGTAGCGCCCGTGACCCCCGTGACCCCTACAGCGCCAGTAGGTCCATCTGCGCCAGTGGGGCCGGTAGCACCATCCCCACCGGTGACACCGTCAGGCCCGGTTTCACCTGTTGGGCCAGTGGGGCCGGTTTCTCCTGCAGGGCCCCCGCCAGGGCCGGTTGGACCTTCGGGGCCGGTGGGGCCGGTCGGACCTTGATCCGGTGAGTCTGGCCCAGTCGCTCCGGTAGGGCCAATGCCGGTGGCACCCGTGGCACCGGCTGCGCCGGTGGCTCCTGTGGCACCAGTAACACCGGTGACTCCCGTGACACCATCTGCTCCGGTTCCTCCGGTTGCACCGTCTGCGCCGGTCGGCCCGGTTACGCCGGCTGCACCAGCAGGGCCAGCAGCGCCATCCACACCCGTGGCACCCGTCCCTCCGTCTACGCCAGTGGGCCCGGTTGCGCCACCTACGCCGGTGCCACCCGTGGCACCGGTTGCTCCCGTGGCGCCGGTCGCACCATCCGCACCAGTAGATCCAGCAGCACCATCCGTGCCGGAAACCCCGGCAGGGCCGGTCACACCATCTGCGCCGGTGGGTCCGGTGGGTCCGGTGGCACCATCAACGGGTCCCATCGGACCGGTTGGGCCAGTCGGGCCGGCGGGGCCTCCGCCGGGGCCGGTGGGCCCGGTGGGGCCAGTTTCGCCAGCGCCAGTGAGACCAGTAGGTCCAGTAGTGCCCGTGGCGCCAGGAGTGCCCGTGGCACCATCTGCACCAGTGGGTCCGGCAGCACCGTCTGCGCCAGTGGGGCCGGTCGCACCGTCTACGCCGGTCGGCCCAGTAATCCCGTTTGCACCGGTGGGTCCGGTGACACCGTTTGCACCGGCAGGTCCGGTGGCCCCATCTGCGCCGGTAGCGCCGATGGCGCCAGTTTCTCCGACAGCTCCAGTTGCTCCATCCCCACCGGTGGCACCTCCGGCAATGCCGGTTGGTCCGGTAGGCCCAGTGGGGCCGATAGGGCCTTCAAGCGGTCCGGTAGGGCCGATGGGGCCAATTTCACCAACACCGGTGGCTCCGGTGGGGCCTGTTGCACCCGTAGCGCCAGTGGCACCATCCACACCGGCAGCACCGGAAACACCAGTTACACCGGTGGTGCCAGTTACACCGGTGGCGCCGGCAACACCGTCTGCGCCAGTAGGGCCGGTTGCACCGGTGGGGCCGGTGGGGCCGGTAACGTCGGGGTTTTCAATGGTGACGACAACAGAGCCCTGCGACACCTCAATATCCAGCGTACTGGATTGGAAGATCATATTTTCTCCGGCGGTCATTGTAACTGAGCCGGTTGTACCAACTACGGTAAACAATGCGTCCCCTTGAACAAAGGCGCCGGTAGGCCCAGTTGCACCATCCGCACCGGTGGCTCCGGTAGGCCCAGTGACTCCGTCCGGGCCGGTGGGGCCGGTGGCTCCGGCAGCGCCCTCTGCCCCGGTAGGCCCGGTGGGACCGGTGTCTCCAACAGCCCCTTCAACAGGTCCGGTGGGGCCAATAGGTCCGGTTGGGCCGATAGGTCCTCCACCAGGTCCAGTCGGGCCGGTGGGGCCAGTGACACTTGCACCAGTTGGGCCGGTGGGACCGGTGACCCCATCGGTACCCGCAGCGCCAGCAGTACCAGCAGCACCAGTGGCTCCGGCAGCACCGGCAGGTCCAGTAGGGCCAGTGACTCCGGCAGCGCCGGTGGGACCAGTTTCACCAGCAGGACCATCGACAGAGCCGGTGGGTCCGGTAGGTCCGGTGGCCCCAGTGGGGCCTTGGGCAGGTCCGGTAGGGCCGGTGGGACCAATTTCTCCAATGCCAGTGGCCCCAGTGGGGCCAGTAAATCCGGTAGCCCCATCCGCTCCGCTAGGGCCAGTTGGCCCCGTAACGCCGTTTGCACCGGCAGCTCCTGTAGCACCAGTTGCTCCGGTAGGTCCGGTAGGGCCGGTTGCGCCATCAGCCCCGGCAGCACCGGTGGGACCCGTTGGGCCAACAGCGCCTCCGGCAGGGCCGGTCGGGCCGGTAGGCCCAGTAGGCCCGGTAGAGATGTCGGGGCTGGCAGGACCGGTGGGACCTGCTGGTGTCAAGTCAGGACTAAAAAATATTTATTAGGAATGAAAATGCGCCGTTATTGATTTTAGACGAGGCAACAAGCTCTGTGGACACCAGAACGGAAATTCTCATTCAAAAAGCGATGGATAAATTATCCGAAGGGCGGACATCATTTATTATTGCTCATCGTCTTTCCACAATAAAAAATGCTGATTTAATTTTGGTAATGCAGAACGGCGACATTGTCGAAAGTGGAAATCATACTGAGCTTTTGTCAAAAGGCGGATTTTATTCTAAGCTATACAACAGCCAATTTGAAGAAGCCTGCTAATTTTAATCGCAAACTGCAAAGGCACTGCATAAGGAAAATGCAGTGCCTTTGTTTCTTATATTCCTAAAATTCGCTAAGCGTTCCTCAGAACGTCGTTTTTAATATCTGTTTTCATCTACGCACACTCCTTTTTCGGCATATTGGACAAGCCGCATATATTCATCCATGTGGTTCCATACAATTTCAATCGCTTCGTTTCCATAGATATAGATGCTGTCGATTAGTTCATTGGTCATTTCTTTTGAAAGTTCCGTAAAACCCTCATATCGCTTGAAATTCTCAAGGATAGGACACGGCTGCCCGTTTTCTTGATAAAGGCTTTGCAAGGCTATCTCAAGCTCTGTAATTCGGACATCTGTTTCCGCAATCTGCTTGCCAATATCGGCTTTTCGGCTTATGTAGCTGTCCCTGTCTAAAGTTCCGTCTTTGTATTTTTCATATGCCTTAACTTTTGATGCTTTCAGCTTAGAGAGGGAGGCTTGGAGCTGCCTGATCTGCTCTGTCAGAATGGTTATATCATTGTGACTTCTCGTTTTCACTCTGTCAAAAATCCGTGCTATGTCAAGCATGACCTCTACCTGCTTCTGTATCACAGATAGGACGGTTTGTGCCAGTCTGATTTCGGAAATTTTATCCTTGGGGCAGTTGCTGTCAGCCAAATATTGATGGCTCTCACAATAATAATATGCCGTAGCCGAGGGACTATTACTTCTTCGCATAACGTGTCGGCAAACCCCACATTTCACTTTACCCATCAGGGGTCTGACCTCTGTGTGTTTCTTTATTCTTTGGGGAGCGGAGAAACGCTCTTGAACCGAAGCAAACAATTCTTCCGAAATAATGGCCTCATGGGTATTCGGTACGACAATCCACTCACTCTTAGGAGTGCGTTTACCGTTCTTGCTCCCAACAAAAGGACTGCGGTGTTTTCCACTTACCATTTTTCCGGTGTAGCGTTCATCACGGATAATGGTCAGGACGGTTGTATTATGCCAATGATTTGTTTTTCCAACCACATTGTATTTGCGGTCACAGCCCATAAGCCGTTTATAGGCATACGGCGTCGGAATATTTTCTGCATTCAGGACATTGGCAATTTGCACGGCGTTTTTACCTCCATCTGCCATCGCAAAGATACGCCTGACAACGGCGGCAGCCTTTTCGTCAATCACAAGTTTCTTGCGGTTTTCCGGCGACTTCGCATAACCATAAGGGGCATGGCTGCCGATAAATTCGCCTTTCTCCATGCGGGTTTTCTTTGCACTCCGTACCTTTTGTGAAAGGTCTTTGCTATAAAGGGAGTAAATCAGGTTCCTGAAACCCACATCAAGTCCGCCGGTCGTGCCGTCAAAGTCATTGCTGTCAAAACGGTCGTTTACGGAGATAAAGCGCACCCCTAAAAAGGGGAATATCTGCTCCAAATAATCTCCAATATCAATGTAGTTTCTGCCGAAACGAGATAGGTCTTTGACAATGATACACTGAATGTTTCCAGCACGCACTTCTTCCAGCAGAGCTTTCACGCCCGGACGGTCAAAATTCGTACCGCTGTAACCATCGTCGCAAAACTCAACCACTTCATACTGTGATAGGTCAGAGGAGTTTTTCACAAAGACGTTTAGAAGCTCCCGCTGGTTTATGATACTGTTGCTTTCACCCTCGTTCTCATCCTCTTGGGATAGGCGGATATACTTGGCAAGGATTTTCTTGATACTCATGAAACCCTCACCTCACTCTCCGCCTCAATAAAGCCAAGCAAACTTTCAAACTCATCCCGATACCGAAAGCAGATGGACACGCTTTTATCGCTGAATATTTCTACCCGTTCTATTAGCTCGGAAATCATTTCTCCTGTTACGGCTTTATTCTTCTTGAATTTCTTCAAGGCTGTTATCCATGGGTTTTGAGGTGTCAGCATGGTATCAAGACGGTGCTTTTGCATGGATAGCTCATCAAGTCGGCTCCGTAAAATGGTAACATCTTTCTCATACTTTGCTTTTGTAAAGAGATATTCCGCTTCATCAAGGAGCTTTTCCTGATAATCCTCATATAAGGAGCTTCTGAGCATGGACAGTCTGGACAGCTTTTTTTCCGTTTCGGAAATCTCAGTGTCCACCTCACTCTGCTGCTGGCAGAAGCCTTCCTTTGCATTAAGCTTAGATACCATTCGGTCTATGTCAACGGCAAGGTCAATCTGCTTACGGATAGCCGTACCGAGAACAGCGAGTAAATCCGGTTCGTCCATACGCTTTTTAACACAATCATTTTTGGAAATATCCTCGTATGTGGCACAGCTAAAGTAATAAAGTGCTGGACCCTTTGATTTGGGCATTTTACGCCATTTCATGCTCCGTTTGCAATCGCCGCAGAACACAAGCCCTTTCAAGATATTTGACCGTTGCGGTTCCACTTTTTTTCTCTCGCCGGACTCCCGTTCCTGCTTGATGCACCGTACTGCCAAAAAGGTTTCTTCATCAACCAAAGGTTCATGGGTATTCTTGATTTCTACCCACTGATCCTGCGGCTGCTCCACACAGCCGCCCTTGCCCCATAGGTCAGACTTTGTTTTTCCCTGCACCATATGACCAAGGTAAACCGGGTTAATCAAAATCCTGCGGACGGCACTTTTATACCAATACCGCATATTGGCATAACGCTCGCTTTTTAAGATGCCCTTTTCATAGCGATACTGACTTGGTGAGGGAATGCCCAGCTCGTTGAGCCTCTGCACAATCCGAACATCGCCCATGCCGTCCGCTGCCCATTTGAAAATATTCCTGACAACCGGTGCGGTTTCCTCGTCGATCACCAGCTTGCCATTATCCGATTTTTGATAGCCGTAGGCGGCGACACAGCCGGTAAATTCCCCTCTGCTTCTCTTGACTGCAAGCCCCGACTTTATCTTTTTTGATATATCTCTGGCATACACATCATGGATCAGGTTTTTCAGAGGAACTGCATACCCGTCATCCTGACTGCTGGCATTCAGACTGTCATAGGCATCATTTACGGAGATAAAGCGAACGTTAAAGAATGGCAGTATTTTTTCAAGATAGGTTCCGGTTTCGATGTAATTCCTGCCGAAACGGGACAGGTCTTTTACCACAATGCAGTTGATTTTCCCACCCTTGATGGCGTCCATCATTTCATTGAAGCCGGGGCGGTCGAAGTTCGTTCCTGTCTGATTGACATCCTTAAAAACAGATGTGAGTTTCAGGTAAGGTCTTTCAGCGATATAACGCTCCAACATGGAAATTTGATTGCCGATAGAATCGTTTTCTTTTTTTCGCTCATCTTCATCCGACAGCCGCCCATAAATACAAGTATCCCATATCGTTTCATGGGGGACCTGGGCAATGTTATCTATTTGTTTTCTTCTCGTCCTTGCCATCTTACACTACCCCCTTAATGGGAGCCGGTGAAGCTGTTGCAATCAGGTCTTTTGCGTTCTCGGCAAAGAACAAAGCTCTTTCATATTCATACTGATACCGGAACCGGATTTCCACTCGGCTGCCGGAATAGATATTGACCCACTCAATCAGGGAAACAACTACCTTTCGGGACAGCTCGGTGATGTTCCGATTCTTCTTAAAGGCTTCAATCCAAACGCTGTTTGCTCCCTTACCCGCAAGGATCAGAGTAATATCCTGTTTCAGCCGTGCGGCGGCTTTCTCTGCTTCTTCACACTTCTTTCCATAGATTTCTTTGAATTCCCTGTACTCATCTGCATCAATGACACCGCTTTTCAAGTCCTCATAGATAGACACTTTGAGGTTTTTATACTTTTCGATTTCCTCCTGCTTCATCAGCAGTTGGGTGTCAATCTTTCGGATTTCCTCCCGCTGCATGGGAAGGGTGTCGATAAACGAGAGAATCCGTTCAATGTCAAGAATAGAAGCAATGTGATTTTGAAGGGCTTGCAGGACTGCCTTTTCCAGCACTTTTTCACTGATGCAGTGGGTAGTGCAGCCGTCCCCAGCCTTATTCTTTGAACAATAATAATAGGCGTACTTTTTCCCGCCTGCGGGTACAGTTTTTCGTACCATACCGCTTTTGCAATCAGCACAGAAAAGCAGACCGGAGAACGGGTAAACCGTTTCTTCATCTGGAGCGATACGGGTATCCTGTGCAAGCACACGGTTTACCGTATCAAACACTTCCTGCGAGATTATCGGCTCATGGGTGTTTTCCACCCGAACCCATTTATCCTCCGGCTTTATAAACCGCTGTTTAATCTTATAATTCGGCGTACTTTCCTTACCCTGCACAAGATGCCCTGCATAGATAGGGTTTTTCAAAATGCGTCCAATCGCCACGGCAGTCCATTTTGCCTTGGGGTTTACCTGAAAGCTGGTGGCGAAGTTAAGCCCTAAAAACCGTTTGTATTCCATGGGGGACGGCTCGCTGATCTCATTCAGCCTGTCAGCTATCCCTTGCTGGCTGAGTCCATCCAGCTTCCATGCAAAAATATCCCGCACAATCTTTGCGGCATAAGGGTCTATCACCAGTTGATTTTTGTTCTCTGCTGATTTCGTGTACCCGTAAACAGCAAAGGAACCGATAAACTCGCCATTTTTGCGCTTTACATCAAGCTGGCTCCTGATTTTAACGGAGATGTCCCTGCAATACGCATCGTTGACAAGGTTCTTGAAGGGAATGATAATGTCGTCTGACGGTGTTCTCTCCTTTGCGCTGTCGTAGCCGTCGTTGATGGCAATGAAACGCACACCTAAAAACGGAAATATTCGTTCAATGTATCGCCCTGCTTCGATGTAGTTTCTGCCGAAACGGGACAGGTCTTTGACGATGATACAGTTGATCCGCCCGGCTCTTACGTCCTCCATCATCAAATTAAAGGCAGGACGATTAAAGTCAACACCACTAAATCCGTCATCTATTCTTTCCGAACAGAGGCGGATTTCGGGCATTGACTTCACAAAATTGGTTATTAAATCTCTTTGATTGGCAATGCTGTCGCTTTCTGCTTTATCGCCATCTTCTTTAGACAGGCGCAAATAGTCCACAGCATTGTATATGATTGTATCCTTATTATTAAATGGCATAACGAAACCTCCCGATTGAAAAAGTCAAGAAGCAAAACCTGACCTAATCAATGGGCGTCCGCTAATATTAGTCCATGTATAATTATAGCACCCCTCTCAGGATGCGTCCAGACAATATTGCCATTTATCCGAACCCATACGGCCAGGCTCCGCCCGAAGTAACTCACCCATATCACATCATCCTCAAAAAACTTTCCATCCTATCCTCCAGTGTGGCACCGGTATCATTAAAGCTGATTTTGACTACTACTTTTCCGCACTTGTAGCAATATGGATTTTTGATCTGCTGGATAAAATCCAGTATCCGTTCTTCTATGGGCAGTTTTGCATTGACTTTTGTATCGTTAATGTCAACCAGAGTATCCGGGTTGACCGTTCGGATGTCTATGTTTTTCATCGCTTCAAAGTCTACGTTTGGTAATGAGTCCACCCAATCACTCCTTTCAGGGCACAGGGCGATAAGGCTCCCTGCCTTACCGCCCTGATACAGTGTATTCGGAGCCAGCTTGTCAGGTGACAGCCGAATGTGAAAATGAACCAGTCCTTTTTCTTGGGAAAAAGACGGACACCCACTCATTCAAAGTAGGCGCCCGATTTCTTAGCCGTAATAAAGCGGTTCACATCAGAAAGCTGGTGCGTAACCGGCATATCAGGCAATGCCGCCAGTATATCGTTCCGGTAGCGTCTGCTTGCCCGACTGTCGAGGATGGAGAAAACACAGGTGTCCGTCTCCCTGCGGATGCCCCGGCCAAACCATTGGCGCAGTTTGATGAGCATACCCGGCACAATGACCTCGTTCAGATAGCCGTAGAAGTCAGGATACAGGGTCTTTTCATATTCCAGTACCGGATCAGGAGCCGGAAACGGCAGCCGTACCACAATGAGGGAAGATAAAATATCCCCGGCAAGGTCAATTCCCTCCCCAGCACTGTCGCTGGCACAGAGGATACCGTTACCGCTTTTACGGAACGCGTCGATGGCGTCCAGACGGCCTTTGCCCATGCGGAACAAGGGAAAGGTCGTGATCCGTCTGCACAGCTCGTCATAGACTTGCTCCATCATCCGATAAGATGTAAACAGAATTAGGGTATGCCCATAGGTTGCTTCGATTAGCTCCGCCAGCCGGTTGACCACCGCTTGAAAATAGCCGCTGTCCTTATCTGATGGCGCAGGCATATCCTGTGTAAGATATAGCAGAGCATGGTTCGGATAATCAAAGGGAGAAGCCTTGCTGGTTTCAAATACACGGCGTTTCTCTGCCAGTATAATTCCATTGTTTCGCTTGAAATGGGCAAAATCGCCCCCCACAGAGATCGTGCCGGAGGTCAGGATATACGGAATTTCTTCCTGCCAAATATCCTCCGACAATAGGTAATCAAGCTGCTTAGGTAGGGCGCAAACCCGGCAGGCCGTTGCCCCGCTCATTTCCAGCCAAAGAATAGACCCGGCATGATGAAACAGGATGGATAGCTTGGTTCCCTGTTGCTCCATGCGATTTACCAGCCGATCGTAACGCTCCCTTTTCTCACGGGAGGTCGTATAAAAAAGCACCGACAGTCTGCGCAGTACAGCCATCAGTGTTTTCAGAGCCCGTATGCAGTTTAAGTCGATCTGTACGGCATAGCAGTTTTTATCATAGCCTGTGCCTGCGGCATATCGCAGGGCTTCAAAGAGCAAGGCATTTTGTTCCTGCATGGTTTCACACAGTCTGACGATCTCCGCTTTGTCGGGATTGCCCGCGCCTATGGCATGGTAAATGCTTGCCACCAACCGTTCCAGCTCCACATTTTCCAATGTCATGCCGTACATCTGTCGGGCGGCATCAAGGAGCTTGTGAGCCTCGTCAAAAATCACTACTCCACGGGGAGGGAACAGGGACCTTCTCCCATTCTTCCTGCCAAGCACATCAGCCAGCACAAGATTGTGGTTGGCAATCTGAAAGTCATATCCAAGGGATTGTGCCTTTCGGATAAAGTCACGGTATCGGCAGACTGAGGAAAGGGGGCAGTTTAGATGGCAGCGTTCCACATTGATGCAGGATTTCACATAATCTGTTAAGGGGAGCTTATCCAAATCAAGGGGGCAGACTCCGGTGAAAAGCCCGGTCAGGACAGAAAGTAATTCCTTATCCTCATGGCGGTCATTGTGTGCGATAGAGGAACGATATCCCTTTACCCGGCTGTCGCAGGCATAATGGGATTTCCCCTTGCGAACCACAAAGGACAGGGGCTTGTCAATGATACGGTGTTCCATCAGAATATCGGAAATCTGAGGGATGTATTCTTCCGTCAATGCCTTTTGCAGTGCAATAGTGGAAGTAGAGATAATTGTCGGCAGCTTATTGGCGCTGAACAGGTTATGGACCGTTACGGCCAGTATGTAGGCATGGGTTTTGCCTGTACCCACCTCGGCCTCACAGAGCGCCAGCCGGTTTTCCTGCAAGGACTCCAGCATTTCCAACGCAAGAGCCGCCTGATTTTCCCGAAAGTCCATACCATGTTCCGGCAGTATGTTTGAAAAGATGTGTTCCAGCAGATTTCTTGCTCTTATGGCAGGCTTGATGGAAAAGGTGCTTTCCGGTTCTGATCCTGCCTGCGAAAGCATTTTGTCCATTGCTTTTTGATAGCCGCTTTCATTCAAAGGCGCCATTTTGGAAAAAAGCCGTTTTGCTTTTAAGGTGGAAAGCTCCACCATACGGTAGTTGTATGTTTTTCCGGTGTAGTATTCCAAAAGCACGCAATTTTCGGCTGTCAGTACAATGCGTTCCTCTTGCCGAATTAAGCCTGCTTCATAAATCTTATTTTGAATATCTGCCATGTAGACAGGTTGTTCCATAATATTTTGCCTCCTTTGCTTGCCTAAAGGAGCGACACAAGAATGCG
>JAEXCS010000044.1 GCA_023402075.1 Bacillota bacterium
AATCAAACTGTCGCATCATGGGCCGAGCGGTGGCTTACCACCTATAAGCAAGGGCGCGGGACCTCTGGTGGAAACTATAAAAACTACTGCGTATACGTGGAAAATCATATTGTCCCGCACATTGGTAATTTAATGATGGGAGATGTGCGGCAGGCCCATATCGAGCAGATTTATAGGTCCGAGGCCAAGCTATCTAACAGCGCCCTCAACTATATTAAGCTCTGCCTCCGTGGGATTTTTAAATCAGGGTTGAAAAATCACCTTTGTACAGAAGATCCCACAGAAGATACCGCCCCAGTTTGGCATGCAAGCAAAAGTCCCGAATACTTCAGCCGTGAGGAAATGGAACATTTGCTTGAATTCATTCCTCGTGACAAAGATGGATATTTGGCCGAGGGTCTGCTTTATACTGGGCTGCGAATAGGAGAAGCTTGCGCGCTGACATGGGACGACTACGACGGCGCCACCCTGTTAGTGCACCGCAATGCAGCCAGAACAGACGAAAAAGGGATGAAGTATTTTATTAAAGAGTGTCCAAAAGGCAAAAAGCCCCGCGAAGTCGTCTTAGATCCCGCAGGTGTCGCACTCTTCGAACGGCTACCCCGTACCTCGAAGTGGATATTTGCGGGTGATGGAAGCAATTTTATGAGTCCTGATCTATACCGTCGCCGGTATTACCGTTTTATTGATCGTCTGAATGCAGGCCTAGCCGCTGAATGGGTGCAGCAAGGCAACCACAAAGAGGATGAAGCGCCGCCCTACGTCCGCAAGTTATCCCCTCATAAATGTCGGCATACTTATGGGAGTTATTTGCTAGAGGGATGCCACAATCTCCGCACAGTGCAAGACCAATTGGGGCATAGTCGAGTTACTACTACGGAAATTTATACACACAGCGATATTAAATCGCGCAAGGTCGATGTCAGCAAATTAAAGTTCTAATTTCTAGAGTACCGTCAACTTGCCGTCAAACGCTCAAAAAATTCCGATAAACATTGCAATTGCTGGGGTAAGGCTTAGACTGTAAATCTGTTGTCTACGACTTCGATGGTTCGAATCCATCTTCCCCCACCATTGCGCTCACATGTTTTTCGGAACATGTGAGCGCTATTATTTTGGAAAAGCCCTCTTTCCCGGAAAAAGCTCTGCTCCACAGATATCTTGCTTTAAAGAAGTTTTGCACCGGTTTCCACACTCCGGCAGGCCAACCGCTTTCAAAGCTTGTCCCATAGCTTTTTCCCGCCTGTTATTCCTTTGGATTCACAAGAACTCTGTGAACAGTTTCAACTTATCACAAGTATTTTGTTTTGTCAAGGGATATTTTACAAGTTTCCTGTTTTTTATAATTGACAAAGCCAATAAAAAAAGATAGGATAAAGAAAATTCGGATTATGCCCGAAAACTACGGGGAGGCACGCCACATGGGGTTTGGAGAACGGCTGCGGGAGCGCAGAGAACAGTTGAATATGTCCCGCCGAGAGCTGGCGGAGGCGCTGGGTGTGACGGTTTCCGCCATTGGCAATTATGAAACAGGGATCAGCTTTCCCAAGGAAGAGGTGCTCCTGCGCCTGTTTGACAGCCTGCGGGTGGACCCCAACACGCTGTACCGGGACCACTTCTGGGGTGGGAAAAGCGTTTTAAACCACGACGAGCGGGAGGTTTTGGACCAGTATCAAAGTCTTTCCTCCGTGGGGCGGGACACGGTGCGCTCCGTACTGCGGGCGCTGTGCCAGTATCAGGACGAGCTGGAACTGGCCCGGCCTCAGCTTGTGGAACGGCGGATTCCTCTGTATTGCAGCCCGGCGGCAGCGGGCTTTGCCGCGCCGGTATTCGGTGAAGATTTTGATTATGTCTCCGTGGGTGGGGACGTTCCGCCCGCAGCGGAGTTTGCCGTGCGCATCCGGGGCGACTCTATGAGTCCCTGGATTGCTGACGGCTCAACGGTCTATGTAAATCGGGATCCGCTGCAAGCGGGGGACATCGGCATCTTCTGCGTGGACGGGGAAATGGTGTGCAAGCAGTATTACCGGGATCGCATGGGAACGGTGTACCTGTTCTCCCTGAACCGGGCGCGCTCGGATGCGGACGTGGTGCTTACCGCTGACAGCGGGCAGACATTGGTATCCTTTGGACGTGTGATGATGCATAAACAGCCTTTGCCCAAGCTGGGCAGATAGCGGTAGCACGGCCTTGCCGGCTCCTTTTGTGCCGATAAACCGCAACAAGCGTGAATGCAGGTGAATGATGCGCTGTTTGACAACACTGACCCGGGCATTTCTCACCCGGTCGCTTCGCCCGTTTCGGTTTCAAAATGATTATGACGAAACGCTGTCCTTTGCTGAAAGCCGAAAGCTGGGCCTGTATGTCCACATTCCTTTTTGCAGGCAGCTTTGCTCCTTCTGCCCCTATTGCAAGGAGCTGTACGACGAGACTCTGTGCGACGAGTATATTGACTGCCTGCTTCGGGAAATTCATCTGGTGGGTGGGCAAACGCAGGAGAGAACGCAAACCACCAGCCTGTATTTCGGGGGTGGGACGCCCGCGCTTGCCGTCCGGCGAATCAGGGAAATTGTGTCCGCTCTGCAAGAGCATTTTATCATCACGGAAGGCATTGGTCTGGAGCTTCACCCGGACAATGTGAACGTAGAAACACTTTCGGCCCTGCGGGCGGCTGGCGTTACAAAAATCAGCATTGGGATTCAGTCCTTTGGGGATAAATTTCTGGGAGTTTTGGGACGCAAGAGCTTTGAGCCAGAGCGTCTCTCCGCCGCGCTGCGGGCTGTTCCCTTTGAAACTGTGTCCATGGACTTTATTTTTGCCCTGCCGGGGCAGACGGCGGAGGATTTGAAAGCAGATATTGCCACGGCCTTTTCCATCGGGGCAAACCATGTGGCAATCTATCCCTTTATTGACTTTGCCTTTACCGGCTCTACCGTCAAACCTATGGTCAAACAAGAAAAGCGGCGTCTGCTGGACGACATCACCCGGTATTGCGAAACCATGGGATACCGGCGGGAGTCCATCTGGACCTTTTCCGGCACGCCGGGAGCAAGCTATTCCTCCATGACCCGGGAAAATTTCTTAGGCTTTGGCTGCTCCGCCACGACGCTGCTGAACGATCAGTTTAAGGTTAACACCTTTTCCGTTGAAGAATATCGCAGGAGAATTGAGAGCGACACGCTGCCCACCTCGCTGACCCTGCGCTTCACACCCCGCCAGCGGATGCTTTACTACCTGTTTTGGACGGCTTACAGCACGGAGGTCGACTCCAAGGGATTTGAAGAATTTTTTGGCGTGCCGCTGAGCAAGGCCTATGGCTTTGAGCTTTGGCTTGCTAAAAAGCTGGGCTTTGCCACGGAGGAACACGGAATCTTTCACATGACGCTGAAAGGTGCGTTTTACTATCACTATTATGAAAACTACTACACGCTGGCGTACATTGATAAAATGTGGGGCATTCTCCGCAAGGAAGCGTTTCCCGAGGAAATCATTTTATAAGTGGATATAAAAAGGCCCGGACGCTATCATGCGTCCGGGCTTTTCTGTCGGCAGGACTTCTTATGCAGGCATTTTTTGGTTACAGCTCCGTGTACGGAGCCATGGTCAGGCGAATAAAATAGCCGCGGTCGTGGTCGCAGGCGGGGCATTTTTCCGGTGCAGCTTTCCCTGTGAAGACATAGCCACAGTTCAGGCACATCCAGCCGCATTCCACGTCGGCCACAAACAGGCGCTTTTGTTCCAGCAGGTCTGCCAGCAGCTCAAACCGGTCGGCATGGGTTTTTTCAATAGCCGCAATGCGGGAGAAAGAGTCGGCAATGCGGGCAAAGCCTTCCTTTTTCGCAATCTCCGCAAAAGAGGGATAGGCGTCTCCAAATTCCTCCAGTTCGTTGTGCCGCGCCATCCGCAAAAGCGCCGCCATATCCTGCGCCGCGTCTACGGGGTAGCCGCCGTCGATCTGCACCGTCTCGCCGGAAAGCTCCCCCAGATGCTTGTAAAACACCTCCGCGTGTTCCTTTTCCTGATTTGCCGTAAACAGAAACGCCGCCTCAATGACGTGCAGCCCCTGTTTTTTTGCCTGTGATGCCGCAAACGTATAACGGTTGCGAGCCTGACTTTCTCCTGCAAAAGCCCGCATCAGGCTGATTTTTGTCTCGCTGTTTTTTAAATCCATAAACTAAAGCGCCCCCTTTGTGCCAGCTTGCGCAAAGGGGGCGCTTTTATGCGGAGTTCAGAAAAACAGGCCCGGCGGCACGAAAATATCTTTCTTGGGAACTCGCTGCCAATCAAATTCCGTCAGCAGACTTTCCGGAGTTCGGGGCTTGGCGGAGGGATTCAGCCCTGCAAGATAACCAAGCTTTCCGACAAGCTCCTCCGGCGTTCTTTTCGAAAGCAGCGCGTCTAAGCTTAAATCTCCATCCCGCTTGCTCAGCCGCCGCCCATCGGGCGACAGCAGCAGGGGTACATGGTAAAATTTCGGCGGCTTCAGTCCCAGAAGCTCGTAAAGATACAATTGCCGGGGCGTGGAGGACAGCAAATCGCTGCCCCGCACCACCTGCGTAATGGACATCGCCGCATCGTCCACCACCACTGCAAGCTGATAGGCCCAAAGTCCGTCTGACCGGCGGAGGAGAAAGTCTCCGCAGTCCCGGGCTAAATTTTCAGCGTATGGGCCAAGATGCCCGTCTTCAAATGGGATTTCCCGGTCCGGAACCCGCAGGCGATATGCGAAAGGACGAATTTTGGCCCGTTTCTCCGCCTGATCGGTCGGCAAATCCCGGCAGGTGCCGGGATAAATTGCCTGCCCATCCTCCCGGTGGGGCGCGGAGGCAGCGTGAAGCTGGGCGCGGGTGCAAAAGCAAGGGTACACCAGCCCCCTTTTTTTCAGCATTTCCAGCGCGGCGGCATAGCGTTCTTCTCGCTCACTCTGGTAATAGGATTCGTCCGGCCCGCCTGCGCTGCCCCCTTCGTCCCATAGGAAGCCCAGCGTGCGGTAGTCCTTCTCCAGTTGGTTTGCAAAGGCCCGGGTGCAGCGCCCCGTATCCAAGTCCTCAATTCGCAGGACGATCTTTCCTCCGGCGGATTTGGCACAGAGCCACGCCAAAAAGCTTGCAAACAGATTTCCAAGATGCATCCGCCCGCTGGGGGAGGGGGCAAAGCGGCCCCGTTCGGCCCCGTTCGTCATAAAAGCCTGCGCAGGTCGGCCGTAAGACGGCCGCGGTCAATTCTGACCACGGCATAGGTGGGACGGCCCCAATAGCCAATGCTGCCGGGATTTAACAAAAGGGACTCCCCCACCCACTCCTGCGTGGGAACATGGGTATGCCCAAAGCATAGCAAATCCGCCTTGTGCTCCCGGGCCGCATCACTCACGTCCATCAGCCCCTCCTTTACCCGGCAGGTGTGTCCGTGGCAAAGAAGGATTCGCTTGCCCTCCAGCTCCAAAAGCTTCATGGGCGGCTCCTCCGGGCGGAGGTCGCAGTTGCCGGGTACCTGCTCCAGCGGAATATCCGGAAACATGTCACGAATGTGCTCCGCATCCCGCCAGCCATCCCCCAAGTGAAAAATACGCTGGGGCCGCTCCCGCTCCATCGCGGTAAGCATATGCTCTACGTTGCCGTGGGAATCGGAGAATACCAGTATCTTCATAAAGTTCCGTCCTTCGGTTTTGATGCCGACAGTATACCCCCTGCGGGGCGATTTGGCAACCGAATTCGTTTTTCTTTCGGAAAGAGGCGGCTTTTTCCCTTTGCGGCGGACGGCGGGCGTAAACCTTGATACCGTCTTGCACGAAACGGTGAAACATGGTAGAATTTTGTGGAACGGAGGCGAGCAATTTTTGTATCGTTATATTTTTTTAGATTTGGACGGAACTCTGACAGATTCAAAGGAGGGCATTCTGAACTCCTTGCGCCACGCGTTTGAAAAGCTGGACAAATCCGTGCCCGGAGAGGACACGCTGATTAAGTTTATCGGTCCGCCCTTGCAGGAAACCTTTATGGACGTTTGCGGTTTTACGAAGGAGCAGGCCTTTACGGCTGTGGAGGCGTTTCGTGAGCGGTATGAACCCATCGGAAAATTTGAAAACGCGGCGACTCAGGGAATGCCGGAGCTGTGCGGGCGTTTGAAGGAAGCGGGATACGTGCTGGCTTTATCTTCTTCCAAGCCGGAAACACTGTGCGTGGATATCTGCGGACGGTTTGGCTATACACCGTCCCTCAGCGTCATTGCGGGCAGTCCGCTTCACGGTGATCACACGAAGGCCGACGTGATCCGGGACACCTTTCGCCGCCTGAATCTGCACGAGACAGACCGGCCCCACATTCTGATGGTTGGCGACCGGAAATATGATGTGCTGGGCGCGAAGGAGTGCGGCATTGACTGCGTGGGCGTAGAGTTTTTCGGCTATGCCGCCCCCGGCGAGCTAGAAGAGGCCGGGGCTGTGGCTGTGGTGCGCTCGGCGGAGGAACTGGAGCAGTTCATTCTGGCCCACTGACCGAACAGTGCATCCTTTGCGTTTCCATTCGGACCCGCTGAAAAAGCAAGTGCTTTTTCAGCGGGTCTTTCGCGTGCCGCAGCCTCCCTTGCTCTTTCCAGAAGACTAATATTTATTAAAATTTTCTTAATTTTGTAAATATTTGTTACTAAATTTTCTCTTTTGCTTTACAATTACCCGTCACGCCGCGTATAATGCTATTTGGTATTTCCCGCATTTCTTCAAAAAAGCACCGCCTGCATCAACTGATGATATAAAACGGAGCGTGCCGCAGGGCGCGCCGTGTTTCATAAGGAGAATTACACATGAGACGAATAAAGCGATGGGCGGCTCTGGCCCTGTCCGCCGCGCTGTGCGCCGGAATTCTAAGTGGCTGTGGCGAGGAGGAAGCGTCGTCCATTCTGCCGGTGTCCGTGGGAAACGGAGTGACCACCTTTGACCCGGCCTATGTATCCACCGATGCGGACAACACGGTGGCGCTCAGCCTTTACGAGCCGCTGATGCGCATGACCTGCGACGGTGATGGCAGCACCACCGTGACGGAGGGCATGGCAAAATCCGTGGATGTGACAGAGAATTTTGACGGCACCGTGGTCTATACCTTCCGCCTGCGCAGCGCCCGCTGGTCTGACGGGACGGAGGTGAGCGCACAGGACTTTGTATACGCCTGGCAGCGCCTTGCAAATCCTCTGACTCTGTCTCCCAATGCGGCGCTGCTGTCTGTGGTACAGGGCTACGACGCTGTGCGAAACGGAGGAGCCCCGGAAGAGCTGGCCGTCACCGCGAAGAACGACACCACGCTGGAGGTAGTTTTATCCGGGAAGTACGACTGGTTTTTGACCGGCGTGTGCTCTTCCCCAGCCACCGTTCCCCTGCGACAGGATGTGGTGCAGACCTTGAAAGAGCAGGCACAGGCCGCTTCCGAAACCACCGAAGAGGGCGCCGCACCCCTGAAATGGTGGTACGACCCCACCTTGCTTGTCACCAATGGAGCCTATCAGGCTTCCGCCTATCAATCCGGGAAAACGCTGGAGCTGACCCGCAGCGAGCACTATTACGGTCGGGTGAGAAACGACGGCGTGCGTATTTTCTTTGCCGGCAGCCCGGAAGCTGCTTGGGCGCTGTATGACGAGGAGACGGTGGATCTGGCATACGCCCTCCCCTATGAGCAGGCGGACACACAGATTGCCCATGGCCAGTCTCTCACGCCGGTGCTCACCACCCACACGGTGCTGTTTAACGGGGCACAGTATCCGCTGGACGACCCCTCCTTTCGGCAGGCGCTGACCCTTGCAGTGGATCGACAGGCCGTGGCTGCCTTGGCAGGCGGCTTTGCCACCGCCGCCACTGGGCTGGTGCCCTACGGCGTGCCCGGCAGCGCGGAGGAAGACTTCCGCACCGAGGGCGGCGACCTTTTGAACTCCTCGGCAGAGGAGTATGAGAGCAACTGCGAAAAGGCAAAGCAGCTTTTGTCCGGCAGCGGCTATGACAGCGGGGCCAGCAGCTATGTCAGAAACAGCGCTCTGGACTATCTCTATGTGGATGAAGGTCCGGCCGCGGCCATTGCCGCCGCGCTGGCAGAGCAGTGGCGCTCCGTGCTGGGACTGCGCATTCAGCCCCGGGCTGTTACCCGGGCGGAACTGTCCGATGCTTTGCGCACCGGGGAATATGCGCTGGCCGATGTGGACCTCTCCGCATCCGTCAACGATGCGGAGACATTTCTCGCTCCGTTTTCCAGCAAGTCCGCGCTTAACACGGCGCGCTACTCCAGCGGCGCCTATGACACCCTGCTGAAAATCATTGACAGCGCTTCTGACCCGGCGGCCCGGATTGCCTGTCTCCACGACGCGGAGGTTCTCCTGCTGGAGGATGCAGCGGTTTCTCCGCTCTACACCACCGGCACGCTGTGGAAGCTGCGGGAGGGCTGGTCCGGCCTGTGTCGGGACCCGAGAGGCTGGTTCAGCTTTGCGGGCGTGGCGGCAGTTTCCTGACAGGGCAGGTCTTGGAAGTATTTGATTTTAAAAGCGTTCGCCGCCAATTGGCGGCGAACGCTTTTTGTTATCTTTTCCTGATTTTCAGGAATACCCCTCCTTGTTCTTGTGGGGTTTTTACAATTTGGTTTTGCCCTCTGTCTTTTTACTCCGGGCAGTGCTATACTGAGCGAAAAAAAGGGAGGTGACGGCATGGACTCCGTCATCACGTATCGCCGAACACTGCACCGCATCCCGGAGCTGGATAACGAGCTTCCAAAAACGCTGGCCTTTGTGCAAAGTCGGCTGGAGAAACTGCGCTGTCGGCTTTCATGGCCCATCAAGGGCAGCGTCTGCGCGTTTTTTGACGCAGGAAGGCCAGAGACAGTGGCTTTTCGGGCGGATATGGACGCCCTGCCGGAGACGGAGGAGACGGGCCTTTCCTTCACCTCAGAGCATCCGGGCCAAATGCACGCCTGCGGTCACGACGGGCACACCGCCATGGCTTTGGCCTTGGCGGAATACGTCGACAATCATCTGGACAATTTGCCCCGGAACGTGCTTTTTATTTTTCAGCCTGCGGAGGAAACCACCGGCGGCGCGCGGCTGATCTGCGAAACCGGGATTTTAGAGCGGCTGGAGGTCCACCGGATTTTTGGACTGCACCTGTGGCCCGGTCTTCCGGAGGGGACGGTGTGGGCAAAGCCCGGCCCCCAGATGGCCCGGGCCAGCCAGATTACCGTGAACATCACCGGCGAAAGCGTCCACATCTCCCGGGCCGATCAGGGCCGGGATGCACTGCTGGCCGCTGTGGAGCTGGTGCGCCAAGTGACGGAGACAGAGCGAAGCGCCCTGCCCTCGGAGGATCCCCGCGTTCTGCGGTTTGGCACGCTGCACTCCGGGGACGCCCGAAATGTAGTCAGCGGACACTCGGAGCTTTTAGGCTGCCTGCGCACCTTTTCCGACGCGTCTTTCGCTCTGCTGCGCCGGGAGCTGGCGGATACCTGCCGCCGGGTGGAGCGCTCCACCGGTTGCGAGGTGTCGCTTCACCTTAATGAGGGCTATCCCCCTGTGTGGAACCACGAGGGCCTGTTTGAAGCGGTGCGGCTTGGATTGGGAGAAGGCAGCGTCTCTCTTCTTTCCCACCCCGCGCTGGCGGCGGAGGATTTCGCTTTTTATCAGCAGCAAATCCCCGGCGTGTTTTTCTTTTTGGGCGCGGGAGACGTTCCCCAGCTTCACGCAAGCACCTTTTCCTTTGACGACGAACGGATTCTGCCCAAGGGCGTGGAATTTTTAAAGAAGCTGTTGGTTTTGGCCTAAACCCAAGGCAGACCGTGTTTTCCGATGATAGAGCCAACGCGGGGCCTCTCAATGAGAGGCCCCGCGTTTTATCTGCAAATCAAATATTGCCACCCGGAGCGTGAACCCCTCGGGTAAACCCCTGCTACATCTCAAGCAAAGCTCGTACCGCTTGCGCGTCCCGTGCAATCTGAGCTTTCAGGGCCTCCAGCGAGTCAAAACGGATTTCATCCCGCAGACGCTTATAAAATTCCAGACGAACAGTCTCGCCGTACAAATCGCCGTCAAAGTCCAGCAAAAAGGTTTCCACGGTCACGTCCGTCCCGTTTCCCACGGTAGGCCGGGTGCCTACATTGGTCACGCCTGCCAGCTCTCTGCCGTCCGCCAGGCAGGCCCTGGCGGCATAAACCCCATGGCCGGGCACCAGCACGTGGGGCGGCACGGTGAGGTTGATGGTTGGAATGCCGATGGTGCGGCCAATGCGCCGTCCGTGCTTCACCTCCTGAGACAATACGTGGGGATGTCCCAGAAATTCTGCCGCCCGCTCCATCTGCCCCAGCTCCACCAGTCGGCGGATATAGGTGGAGCTGACCTCGATGCCGCCCTGTTCCACCTTGGGAATAATATCGCAGCCAATGCCAAGCTGGGCGCATTTTTCCAGCAGAAGCTCGGGAGAGCCTTGATTCTTATGCCCGAAATGATGATCGTGCCCCGCCACCAGATGAACGGCGTGATACCGCTTCACCAGAATTTCCGTCACAAATGCATCCCACGGAGTGGTCATCATCTCCTTGTCAAAGGGCACCATCAAAACGTCTTTAATGCCAAACAGCCGCCGCAGCAGCCCCTGCCGATCCTCCGGAGAATTGATGAGCGGGCAGGGAACCCCTGTGACCACCTCTTTGGGCGGGCGGCTGAAGGTGAATACGGCGGGGACACAGCCGCGATGAGCAGCTTCTTCCACCGCGCGGCGAAGCAGGGCGGCGTGGCCCAGGTGAACCCCGTCGAAAAAGCCCAGAGCAATCACGCGTTCTTTCATATCTTACGCTCCAAAAAAGTTTTTAACGGACGTCAGCACGCCGTCTCTGGCTTGGGAGAGACAAAGGAAGTCTCCCGCCCGTCCGTATACCCGGACTGTTCCGTCGGGGCAGTCCGGGGCATTAACCGGGTTTCCGTTTCGGCATCGGTTTTCCTGCCGCTCTGTCGAGAGGTGAAAGGCGGGGTACTCTGCAAAATACGAGTCCGTGGGCAGCAGCAGCGCCGCGCCCCGCTCCTGCGCATCAGCAAGGCTGACCGCCTGACCGATGGTAAAGCCCGCCGCCATGGTCCGCCGCAGAGAGGACATGCATCCCCCGCAGCCAAGGGCCTGCCCGATGTCGTGGCAGAGGGTGCGGATGTAGGTCCCCTTGGAGCACAGGCACCGCAGGGTAAACTCGGCGGGGCCAGTCTGCTCCAAAAGCTCCAGCTCATAAATGGTGATCGGCCGGGGCGCGCGCTCCACCTCGCCGCCCTTTCGGGCGATTTCATACAGCTTTTTTCCGCCGATTTTGATGGCGGAATACATGGGCGGGATCTGCAAAATCTCCCCCGTAAACCGGGGCAGCACCGCCGCCAGCATTTCCCGGGAAACCAACGGCTCACAGCGCTGAAGCGCTGTTCCCGTCACGTCCTGCGTGTCGGTGACAAGGCCCAGACGCAAACCCGCCACATATTCCTTTTTTCCTTTTTCCGCAAACTCCACGGCCCGGGTGGCCTGTCCCACAAAAACAGGCAGCACACCGGTTGCCATGGGGTCCAGTGTCCCGCCATGGCCCACCCGCTTCTCCTTCAGGATGCCCCGCAGCTTGGCGCATACATCCATGCTGGTCCAGTCCATGGGCTTGTCAATGATAATGATTCCGCTGGGCATATCGCGCCCTCCCCATTGAAATTTGGCAATCTGTCAGTCGGCAAATTTCCCGGTCGTCTTTTCTACCGCCGCCAGCATTTGCCGTCTGGCAACCGCCATGGGAGCCTCCACGGTGCAGCCCGCAGCGGCCGCATGCCCGCCGCCGCCAAGCTGGGCACAGACGGCGCTGGCATTGATCCGGGACCCGGTGCGCACGGAAAACTTCCACACGTCGGGCCGCAGCTCCCGCATGGTAATGCCGCAGTCGCTGCCCTCAATCTGCCCGCCCAGAGAGCTTAAATCCTCCGCATCCGTCTCGTCCGCGCCAACCCGCTCCATCAGGGAGATGGGAACCTTCATCACCACGATCCGTCCGCCATCGTAAAACTCCATATTGGCCAGCATATCGCCTTCCAGCTCCAGACGCTTCCGGCTTTTGGTGCGGAAGAACACCTGATTCACCGTTCGGTAGTCGATGCCGGTGTCCAGCAGCTCCGCCGCCACCCGATGGGTATTGGCGGTGGTGTTGCTGTATTGAAAGCAGCCCGTATCGGTGGAAATCGCCACATACAAAGGCAGCGCCATCTCCGCCGTGACGGGGCCAAGCTCCTTTAAAATGTCGTAGATAATTTCGCCGCAGGCCCCGGCCTCGGTGCGAACCATGTTCGCCTTACCAAAGCGCCCAAAGGAAGGGTGGTGGTCAATGGCCAAATCCACCCTGCCTTTATATTGCTCGGCATTTTTGGGAAACAGGTCCATTACCGCGATATCGGTGGACACCACATGGGTGGGAGCAAATCCCTCCGGCGCTTCATAGGGCTGCATATAGGGCGCGGTGGTGCGGGTTTTACCGTCGTTTTCCAGCAGGTAGGCCCGCTTTCCAATCTTCCTTAGACCCGCGCACAGGGCCGCCGCGCAGCCCACCGTGTCCCCGTCCGGGCGCACATGCGTCAGAATCAGAATGTCGTCAAACTCCCGCAGCAAAGCCGCAGCCTGAGCAGCCGTCAAGTCCGTCATTCCTTTTCCTCCTGCCCGTTTTGTTCCGCGTCCCTGCGTTCCACGCTGCGGAGCAGCTCTAAAATATGCGCCCCGTGGGCAATGGAATCGTCCGCCACAAATTGCAGCTCCGGCGTATAGCGCAGGCGCAGCGCGCCGCCAAGCTCCCGCCGCAGAAAGCCCGCAGCGGATTTTAAACCCTTGAGCACATCCTTTTCCTGCTCCTTATCCAACACGCTGACAAATACCTGGGCATAGCGCAAATCCGGTGTGGTGTTCACCCGGGTAATGCTCACCATGCCCACGCCGCTGACCCGGGGGTCTTTCAGTCCGCGAAGCTGGGCCGCCAGCTCCCGCTGGATTTCCTCGTTGATGCGGCCGATGCGATTACTGGCCATAATATGCTCCTTTCCATGGGCGTCCCAGTCAGAACGCCATCCTCTGTATCAAAAGCAGGGGGGCGGCGGCCATGCCGCCGCCCCCTTATTTTATCCGGTTACCGGGGAATTTCCTCCATAGTGAACCCCTCGATAATGTCGCCCTCTCTGATGTCGTTGAACCGATCCACCGTCAGGCCGCACTCATAGTTGGTGGTGACCTCCTTGACAGTGTCCTTAAACCGCTGGAGGGAGCCAAGCTTGCCCTCGTGAATCACGATGCCGTCCCGCACCACGCGCACACTGCAATCCCGTACCAGCTTGCCGTCCTGCACATACGCGCCCGCCACGGTGCCGATGGAAGACACCTTGTAGGTCTGGCGGATCTCCGCATGGCCCAAAACCACTTCCTTGAACTTGGGGGCCAGCATGCCCTTCATGGCCGACTCGATCTCGTCGATGCAGTCGTAAATCACGCGGTACATCCGCATATCCACGTTCTGCCGGATTGCGCCGTCTCTGGCAGCTGCGTCGGGACGGACGTTAAAGCCCACGATGATGGCGCCTGTGGAGGCAGCCAGCATCACGTCGGACTCGCTGATGGCGCCCACGCCGCCGTGGATGACCCGGACGGCCACCTCGGCGTTGCTGAGCTTTTCAAGAGACACGCGAACGGCCTCCACGCTGCCCTGCACGTCGGCCTTGACGATGAGGGCCAGCTCTTTCCGCTCACCCGCCTGAATCTGGTCAAACAGGTTCTCCAAAGACACCTTCTGCACCGGCGCGGCAAACTTGAACTTTTCCTCTTCCTTGCGCTGCTCAACCAGCTCTCGTGCCATACGCTCGTCGGCCACCACGTTGAAGGTGCAGCCAGCGGCGGGGGCCTCGGACAGGCCCGCAATTTCCACGGGGACGGAGGGGCCGGCCTCTTCGATGCGCTGGCCCTTAGAGTTGGTCATAGTCCGCACGCGGCCAACGCCCGTGCCGGCGATAATGGTATCGCCCTGATGCAGCGTTCCGTTTTGAACCAGAAGCGTCGCCACGGGGCCGCGGCCCTTATCCAGCCGGGCCTCAATCACCGTGCCGGAAGCGGCGCGGTTGGGGTTGGCCTTCAGCTCCGCCATCTCGGCGGTAAGCAGCACCATTTCCAGCAGCTTGTCAATGCCGGTACGCTTTTTGGCGGAGATGGGACAGCAGATGGTTTCGCCGCCCCAGTCCTCCGTGACAAGACCGTATTCCGTCAGCTGCTGCTTAATTTTCTCGGGGTTGGCAGCAGGCTTGTCAATTTTGTTGATCGCCACCACAATGGGGATTCCGGCGGCCTTGGCATGGTTGATGGACTCCACGGTCTGGGGCATGATGCCATCGTCCGCCGCCACCACCAGAATGGCGATGTCCGTAATCATCGCGCCGCGGGCACGCATGGAGGTAAACGCCTCGTGGCCCGGCGTATCCAGGAAGGTGATGGGCTTTCCGTCCAACTGCACCTGATAAGCGCCGATGTGCTGGGTGATTCCGCCTGCCTCGCCCTCGGCGACGGAGGTGTCGCGGATGGCGTCCAGCAGCGAGGTCTTGCCATGGTCCACGTGTCCCATAACCACCACAACGGGGGCGCGGGAGATCAGCTCTTCTTCCTTGTCCTGATGCGTGTCAATCAACTGCTCCTCAATGGTGACGGTGACCTCGTGCTCCACCTTGCAGTTAAATTCCAGCGCCACCAAAGCGGCGGTATCATAGTCGATGATCTGGGGCAAAGAGGCCATAATGCCGCTTTTCATCAGCACTTTAACCACTTCCGCACCGGTTTTCTTCATGCGGGAAGCAAGCTCACCCACGCTGATCTCATCGGGAATGGAAACCTTCAGAGGTGCCTTTTTGGCAATCTCCAACTGAAGGCGGCGCATTTTCTCCTGCTCATCCTGCCGCCGCTTGTTGGAAAAAGTCATGCCGGGACCGGGGCGGCGGTTGTTGTTGGGGCGAAGCTTCTGCTTTCCCGCAGGGGGCGCCTGCATCCGCCGGGCCTTGTCGGGCGCCATCTGCTCCAGCCGCTCGTCATACTTCGCCAGATTCACGTCGCCGCCCTTGCGGGTGTCCACCACCTTTTTCTGGGGGACCCGGGTAGCGGGCTGGGAAAGCACAGGCTTCGCCTGTCCTGCGGCAGGCTGGGGATTAACAGGCCGGGGCGCGGCATGAGGAACGGGAGCCGCCGCCTTCTGCACCGGAGCCGCAGACGCGGCAGGCTGCTGTTCAGGCTTCTCCGTAACAGCCTGCGCAGGCGCAGGTGCGGGGGCAGGGGCACTTTGCTCCTGCTTTGCCGGTTCCCGGTAGGTGTCGGCAAAAATTTCCTGAATTCCGGACACCTGATGAGTCTGGGTCAGGGCCTCAAACACCACCGACAGCTCTTTGTCGGTCAATGACTGCATATTGCTCTTGGGAGCCTCGCCATACTTCCCCAAAATCTCGATGATGTCCTTGTTGCTCAGGCCAAAATCCTTGGCCAGCTCCCGGACTCTGTATTTATTCGCTGCACTCGTACTCAATAAAGCCACCTCCATCGTTCGCTTGCGAGGGGGGACGCCGTCTCCTCTCTGCGGCCCGTACCGCCTTCCTTGGCGGGTGGGTCAGGGCACGTCTCCGGAGGATTGCCGCCGAAAACGCAATATATCTTTCGCCGCCGTGCGGCGAAGCAAAGGGAGCGTCGCCCTCTGCTAACCCCCCGGAACGGGGGAGTATGCTCAGTCGTATTACTTGGAAAAAGAGCCTTTCCCGCGCTTCACGGGATGGCTGTGGGCAAAAGGCTGCTTCGGCCCCTTACCGCCAAAACCTGGCTTTCCGTAGGGCTTGCGGTCGCCGCTGGGTGCGCCCGGCTTGCCGTAGGGTTTCCGGTCACCACTGGGTGCGCCGCGTTTGCCGTAAGGCTTCCGGTCACCGCTGGGTGCACTCCGTTCAAAGGGCTTTCTTTCAAAGCTTTTCCCGGAAGGTGGCTTACCGCCGCCACGAGCTTGCCGCAAAGGCTTTGCCGGAGGCGTCGGCTCTGGCGGCTTCTCCGCAGCTTTTGCTTCACCAGGCTTGCGCTTTTTACCACGGCGCAGGTTCTTTTCGTGAAGCGCCTCTTCAGTTTTACGCAGGGACGCCCGCTGAGCCTTAACTTCCAGCCGACCTGCCGCGTCACCATAGGTTTCCGCGTCCTCATCCGCCAGACGGCGGGCAATCGCGGCGGCAAAGCCCACATCGGTCACGCCCAAAATCGCGCACTCAGCCCGGCCCACAGCCTGCCCCAGCTCTTCCTTTGTAAAGGGAAGGCGAATTTTCATGCACTGTCCCATTTCTGAGAAGTGATCGGCCCGACGGGCGGTATTTTCTGCCGCATCGGATGCCAGCAGCAGCAATCGCACGTCCCGTGCACGGGCCGCAGCCTCCACCGGCTCCTCGCCCACTTCCAACAGCCCGGCCCGCTTGCACAGGCCCAGGGTGGACAACAGTTCTTTACTCATCGGTCCCTCCCAACTGACGCTCCATGGCGTCATATACCTCCGGGGGAATCTGGGTCTCAAAGGCCCGCTCCAGCGCCCGGGACTTGCGCGCCTTGCGCAGACACTCCACATCCCGGCACACATACGCGCCCCGGCCGGGCTTGCGGCCCTTGTCATCCAGACTGACTTCCCCCTCAGGGGACTTGACCACCCGGATCAGCGTTTTTTTATCCTTCATCTCCCGGCAGCCTACACACTGCCGCTGCGGAATTTTTTTCACCTTCGGCATGGCGTTTCCCCCGTTTCCGCGCGCTTATTCCGCGTCGTCCGCGGACAAATCGTCCTCCGCAGGCTTCTCATCCGCGGGGGCGCTTTCCTCCGCCGCTTCCTCCCGGAAGCTCTCGGGCTTAATGTCAATTTTATAGCCGGTGAGCCGGGCAGCCAGACGGGCGTTCTGTCCCTCCTTGCCGATGGCCAGAGACAGTTGATCGTCCGGCACCAGCACGCGGCAGGCCTTCCCCTCGTCCGCCATCCAAACATCCACCACATCGGCGGGGGCCAGCGCGGCGGCAATAAACTCGGCAGGGTCTTCGCTGAATTTCACGATGTCGATTTTCTCGCCCCGCAGCTCCGCCACGATGCTCTCCACCCGCTGGCCCTTGGGGCCTACGCAGGCGCCGATGGGGTCCACATTGTCATCGTTGGACCAGACGGCCATCTTCGTGCGGCTGCCTGCCTCCCGGGCGATGGAGCGAACCTCCACGATCCCGTCGAAAATCTCGGGAACCTCCAGCTCGAACAGGCGCTTGACAAGGCCCGGATGCGTCCGGGAAATCAGCACCTGCGGCCCTCTGGTGGACCGGCGCACTTCCACTACATAGACCTTAACGTGCATCCCCTCCACCAGCTCTTCGCCGGGGACCTGCTCGCCGGACATCAACAGCGCCTCGGTAGACTCGGTCCCGGTGCCGATGCGCAAAGAGACGTTTCCGTTTCTCGGGTCCAGCCGGGTAACCACACCGGTGAGAATCTCGTGCTGCTTGGAGTTGAACTCCTCATATACCATGCCCCGCTCGGCCTCACGCAGGCCCTGAATAATCACCTGCTTGCCGTTTCCGGCGGCGATGCGGCCAAAGTCCGTGTTGTTCACGGCAACGTTGATCACGTCGCCGATCTCGTATTTCGCGGAAAGCTTTTTGGCCTCTTCCAAGGGCATTTCGTTGAAGGGATCCACGTAGTCTTCCTCGTCCACCACGTTCTTTTGGACAAACATCTGAAGCGTCCGGCGCTCCACATCCACGTCCACGATCACATTATCCACCTGATCCTTGCAATCCCGTTTATAGGCGGTGATCAGCGCCTGGACAATTTTCTCCAGCATAAAGGACTGGGGGATGTTCCGCTCCTTTTCAATCATCTCAAGCGCGGTAAAAATCTCATCGCAGTTCATGCCGACGAGTTCCTTCTGCTTCTTGCCTCTCATTGCCTGTACTCCTTTTATGATATGATACGTCTTCTTCGTTCGTTTTATTTTGCTGGAAAAATCGGCGTTCCCAGCGGCGCTTTTCAGGAGAACTCCACCCGCAGGCGCACCAGCGCGGTGTCCGCCTTTTCAAAGGTCGTCTCATTTTCGCCGATCAGCACGGTGACAGCCCCGGTACCCTCGTCATAGCCCGTAAGCGTTCCGGCAAATTCCTTTCGCCCGTCCCGATTGCGGTACAGCCGGACGGCAACAGGGCTGCCCATAAAGCGCACAAAATCACCGGGCCGCCTCAGCGCCCGCTCTGCACCGGCAGAGCCGACCTCCAGCGTATAGCTCCCCTCAATGGGGTCCGCCTCGTCCAGCAATTCCGAAAGCTTGCGGGAAATGGCTTCGCAGTCCAGAATGTCCACGCCGCCCTCTTTGTCAAGTAAAACCCGGAGATACCAGGTTCCCGCCTCTTTTACGTATTCCACATCCCAGATGGAACAGCCCCGCTCCTCAGCCACGGGGGTCGCCAGCTCCAAAGTGAGCTCCGCAATCTTTTTCATGGAAACGCCTCTCTTTCACGCCGTCAGCTCCCGGCAAACTTCCAGTCTTTTGAAATTCCGGCCCCTTAAAAAGGCCGACAAAAAAAGCGGACACAAGGTCCACTCCACACAACTACCATTACTACTTTGTTTAGAATAGCACGCTTTTACCCCAAAATCAAGTGTTTTCTTGGAATTTGCAAAGAAAAGCCGTTAAAAAATAATTAAAAACAGTGGTATCCTTTCTCCCTCGGTTTCATTTCCGGAAATCCGGTTCAGGTCACCGGACATGGCGCATTTTTTAAGCATTTCTCCGCTTTGCACTACGCATTATGCGCCGTTTTTTAGCAGCAATTATTTTTTAATGTGCAGGAACGCAAAATTCTTAATGGAAATCGTTTAGCGGTTGCAAAGAGCGGCGCAACAGTGTATGGTAAGGAAAGGGCCGCAAAGCGGCCCGCGTATTACGTGAAATTACGCCGGGGTGCGGCCCTTTGGGGCGGCACGGTGGACGTATGGAGGGTTTATGAAGGCAGCACTGGTGATTATGGCGGCGGGGCTTGGCTCTCGCTACGGTGGAAATAAGCAGGTGGACGGCATCGGCCCCAACAACGAAATTTTGATGGAATATTCCGTGCACGATGCATTGCGGGCAGGCTTCGGCAAAATTGTTTTTATTATTAAGCCGGAGATGGAGCCGCTGATGGAACGCATCTGCGGCGAGTATCTTCGCCGCCGCACCGGGAAGGACGGTTCCCCCGTGGAGGTGGCTTACGCATATCAGGATTTTTCTTCCGTTCCTGATTTTTACCCGATTCCCAAAGAGCGGACCAAACCCTTTGGCACGGTTCACGCGCTGTTGTGCGCGGAGGAATTTATTCAAGAACCGTTTTGTGTGATTAACGCCGACGATTACTATGGGATTGACGCCTACCGCGCCATGCATCAGCAGCTCACAACGCTCCCGTCTCAGGGACACGGGGCCATGGTAGGCTATTATCTGAAAAACACCGCCAGTCTCCACGGGACGGTGTCCCGCGGGGTCTGCACCGCGGAGAACGGAAAGCTCCTCTCTGTGCGGGAGGCGTTGAAAATTCAGCTCTATCCCGACGGAACTCTGCGGGATTTGGCGGAAGATATCGTTCTCTCGCCGGACACAGTGGTTTCTATGAACTTCTGGGGCTTCACCCCTTGGATTTTCGCCCCAATGCGGGCCTATTTTGAAAACTTTTTACGCACGGAAGCCGGGGATGACCTGAAAAAAGAGTGCCTTCTGCCTTTGATGGTGGGCAGTCAGTTGACGGACGGGGGCCTGGAAATTTCCGTGCTGCATTCCGCCGACCGCTGGTTCGGCATGACTTATCGGGAGGACCGGGAGCGGGTGGCCGAGGAGCTGAAGGCTCTTCACGCCGCCGGGGCATATCCCGCTTCCTTAAAAGATTGATTTCAGGAGCGTCGTATGCGGCGCGCGGCGAAGCAGGCAAGTGAAATTTTTGCACCGCCGCAATGAACGCCGCAAAACGGTTAAACTTCTTTGACAAGCTGAAATGCGCCCTGACCGAAAGGTCAGGGCGCATTGGTTTATTTCTTTGTCTCTCCGCCATCCTGTTTTGGCAGCAGCTCCAAAAGCGCCAAAGGAGATACCTCCTCCTGCGCGGCTTCCCTGTTGGCGTCCATAGCGCCACGCAGCTCGTTGCGCAGGATGGTCAGGCTTTTGGGCGCGCTGATGGCAAGCCGGACACGTCCCCCGGTTTCCACAGAAACCACCGTCACCTCGATTTCGTCTCCAATCAGCACGGACTCTCCGGGCTTTCTCTGCAAAATCAGCATGACGACAGCCCCTTCTGGAATTCCGACAGACGGTGGCGCATTTCATAGCCGCCGTCCTCCAGAATTGTCTGCATGGCGGTGCCAGTATCCTCGTTCACCGCCACAGGGCATTTCAGGTTTACCGTGCTCTCCGACACGGGCTGACGCGCCACGCACAGCGCATAAAAACTCAAGTCCTCGCTTTGGGTCACGCCCATGGCCTCCAGCTCTGCCGGGCGCAGCCTTGGCGCATAGTCCGGCTTGAGAGAAAAGGGATTCATCGCCACAAAGGCAAGTCCCGGAGTCGTCACGCTCTGAAAACACAGCAGCGTTCCATCGCTGTCGGCAAAGGGAAGCAGCAGAAACTGCGTTTCCTCTTCAAAGCCGAACAGCCCGTCCCGGAAATAGAGCACATCCCCGGCTTCATAGGCAATTCGCCCAAAATATTTTGTTGCAATCTCCATGGGAGTTTTCCTTTCTTTCCCCCGCGTCAGACTTCCAAGTCCACAGGTTCATACTGCGGGTCTGCGGAGGGGGGCACATACAACGCCCCACCCACATATTTAATCACAACGTCCGGCTGCTGCGTCACCTCAAACTGAATGTCCCCGGGCGTAAATTCAAAGTTTCCCTGCTGGTTACGCCAGTCAAAGTTCACCTTGTCCATCTCGTAACGGATGTTCAACTCGCCCTTGTCCCAGGAGATATCCGGTCCCTGTGTGGGAATAAATGTAATCCCTACGTTGGTTTTCAGGTTCCGCGTCTGTGCCTCGGCAGCAAATTTGGTCACCATTTCCTCGCCGATTTTCGCCTGAAGCAGAAGCTGACCCTGCCGTGCATAGGTCGCCGTGGCCTCATAAGCAGCCTGCTTTCCGGCCTGCGCATTGTCTCTCATGCGGGTGGCCAGCGTGGGTGTGACGGAATTGCGCGCCTCGAATGTGTCCAGATTCACGCGAATGGGCTTACTCCGAATACTCAGTCCGCCCTCGTTTCGGGTAATCTCCATATCCACCGTGGTGCGGCTGTATTCAAGCTTCGCGTCTGTGACCCGCATCTCAAGTTCAATGGGTACCGATTTGATCTCGATTAGTGGATAGGTCATTGCCTTCACTCCTTTTCAGTCTTTAAAGGCACGTTGGCTACGTTTCGAAGCCCTTTAGCGCCCGTTAATTCATATAGTCGATCAGCGACTGGGACAAAATGCCGTTGCCCACCTTCAGCGCCGCGTTATAGCAATACTGCGCCCAGGAAAAATCCGTGATGGCGCTGGCCAGATCAACCTGCTCGATGCCCAAAATCTGTTCGTTGAGGTTGGTGGACAGAAGGGACAGGCGAGTGCTGCTGGTTTCAAGATAAGTGGTTCGCCCGTCCAGCGCGGTCCACTGGTTGGTGATTTCGTCGATACCGCCTTTCAGCTTCTCCGTCAGGCGGGTGGCATCCTCCTTGTCCTGATCCGAGGCCCACGCGCCGGTATCCGGGTCGCAGCGCTTGAAAATTTCAGACAGCTCATTCATGACGGAGGCCATGTTTTTGGGGTCGCCGTCCTCGTCCACGCCGTAGCCTACAAAGCTCAGTCCGCTCAGCGCCCCGTTGAAGGCGCTGGTGGAAACCAGCTTTCCGTCCACCTCCGTCAGTCCGCTGCCGATGTCTACATAGCTCTCTTCACCGGCCATGGCCTTTAGCTGTTCGTACTCGTCCGTTCCCTCTTCCGCGTCTACCCGGACGCCCCGGAAGGTGAGAACCTTCTCTCCGTCGATCTCCTCCATTTTGAAGGGTGCATCGCCCAGAGAGTCTTTTCCCCCGAAAATAAAGGAAGAGCCGTACTGAGAGTTCAAAATCTGGACAATGGACTCCGCCGCGCTGCCGATTACCTCGCCCAGCGGCTGACGGCCGGAAGCGTTGGCGTCGTTCAAGCCCGCCAGTGCGGAAATTTTTGCCTGCCCGTCCGCAAGGTCACTCTTGATGCTGCTCAGCGCGTCACAGGCGGCCGAAAACTTGCTGTTCAGGCTCTGTGCGCTCTCCAGCTGAGAGCTGACGCGGGAAAAGGAGCGGCGCAGCTTGAATGCCTGCGTGGCCGCCGCCGGATCCTGGGCATAGCTGGTGTAGTTGCTCTGGGTCAAAACCTTGTTTCTCGCATTATCAAGCGTGGCGGACGAGCGCGTCAGGTTGGCCCGATATCCCCGCAGTGTTCCGTTCGTTGTCACACGGATCATTTTAAATCCCCTCCTTTACCGGCCGACTACGCCGGTCCCGTTAATCAGCTTGTCCAGCACCTCGTCAAGGGTCGTCATCATGCGGCAGGCGGCGGCATAGGACTTCTGATACTGCATCATGTTCATGGCCTCGTCGTTGAGGTCCACACCGGAAACACTGTCCCGGCTCGTCTCCAGCCCCGTGGCAGAAACGGCATAGTTGTTCAGCAGGGTGGTGGTACTCTTCACGTCGTCTGCCAGCGTCCGCTCGATGTTGGTAAACATCCCTTCAAAGGTGCCGCGGAAAAACGGCTTTCCGGTGGAGTCTGCTTCATCGGGCCTGTATTCCTGTGTCCCGTCAAACTCTGCCAGAATATGAATAATGTTTTGGTTGTCGCTGCTGCCCACGGTTGCCTTCCCATCCAGCGCCTCAAAAGAGTTTTGCAGGAAACTGGGGCTGAGACTCCAGCTTGAGGAGATGGAGATATTGGCGGCGGTAATGTTGGAAGCGTCATCGCTGGTACTGCTGCTGCTGAACAGGTTTCCACCCATCTTGCATTGGTCCAGCTTGGTGTTGAAATCGGCATTACCCGACAAGGCCGACACCAGCTCGTCCAGCGTGCTGCCCGTGGTGGTGGTGGTGGTTGCGGCGTCATAGTAGGAATAGGTTCCGCCGGCATCCTTTGTAATCAGCTTTTCCACAGGGTCTGAACCCGGCGTGATGATATTGCCGTTGGAATCCTGCAGATAACCGGTGTTGGCCGCATTCATCACAGAGGCAAACTTTTGCGCCAGAGAGTCCAGCGCGCTTTGGTAATAGGGAATGCCGCGCTTGGTGGCGGCGGCCGAATCCGCCGCCTTCATATTGTCGCTGGCAAATTCCCCCGCCTCGGTCAAAAGCTCGCGCCTTGCCTGAAGACTTCCGTACAGCTCGGTATCTCCAAACTGATGCGCAACCACGACGCTGCCGTCTTTTTCTTTCAAAACGTTGCCATTGCGGTCTTCCGGGGCGGAGACGGTGATTGCGTAGGGCAGCTCGGCCGCCGAAGCGGCATCGGCAGGGTTCCCGTCCGCGTCCAGATAAGGAAGAATAATGGCGGGATCCGTAACCGAGGGATCCGCGTCAGGGTCATAGGTCGGATTCGCCCGTAGGCTGTCCGCATTCCCAGCGCTGAGCTGGCCAATATAAGCGCCGTCCACCAGCGTGGTTTGAGGGCCGCCGTCAACCTTGGCGGTTTTGATCACCAGCTTGTCCACGGTCTTTCCCGCGCCCACGCTCACCGGCTCATAGGTCACGTCAATCTTCATGTAGCCTGACAGCTCGTCGATCAGCAGATTCCGCTGGTCCCGCAGCTCCAGAGAATTATCCCCGTACAGCTCGCTTTTCTGGATATTTTCATTCAAAGACTGGATGCTTTTGAGAATGTCGTTAACGGCTTTGACATCGTCCGTTAGGCCATCCTCCTGATCTTCCTTTACGCCGGCAATCCGCTCTGCATAGCTGCGCATGATTCCCACCAGTGAATTGGCGGAGGTGCGCACCAGCGAAAGCATTTCCTCCTCCGTGGTCTGGTCCCCGGTCAGCTTTGCCAGCATTTCCCGCAGGTCCTGAAAACACGCGGCCAGAATTCCCTCGCCTTCCTCGCCGACATCTCCCGTGCCCACCTCATCCAGAATCGCGGACAGATCCTCCAGCCCGCCAAGCTTGGTGTCCATAGCACCTACGCTGGAGTTCTCATTGCGGAAGCGGATATCCAGATAGGGGTCCCGGAACTGGGACATGCCCGTAATCAGAACGCCGGAGCCGCTGGCGCCGCCGAAGGACGAGGCATAACGGTCCACGCCGTCTACCCGCAGGCTCACCTGATCCACCCTCTGGCGGGTATAGCCGGTGGTATTGATATTGGAAATATTGTGTCCCGTCACTTCCAGGGCCTTCTGCGCCGCATAAATGCCCAGACGCGCGGTGGTAAATGCTCCAAAGGTTGTCGTCAGCATGGTGCTTTCCTCTCTTTCGCCCGTGGGCCGGGTCAGGCCCTGAAATCCGTCCTCATGCGGGGCGGAAGCTCGGCGGGTGCCTCCTGATAGCCGCCGGATGTCACAGCATCCGGATCTTCCGCCTGAATCATCTTTTCAATCTGGTGGAGGTTGCACTCCAGCGTGTCCCGCGCCACCTCATACGCCCCGCGAAACAGCGCGTACTGGCGGCAGAGCTGTTCCACTGTTTGCTTTGTCTCCTCATAGTCCTGCGCAGGAGCGTGGTCCATCAGACTGCGCAGGGGAACACCCTCCAGCCCCAGCGTCCGCAGAACCGTTTCCCGCTTCTGATCGTGGGACCGCATGGTCAAAGACAGCGCCTGCTCCCGCTTCATGCACTCGTTCAGCCCATTCAGATCATCTGTGCGGACAAACTCCGCCTTCTCCTGCTCCACGCGGGTGATTTCCTCCAGCGTGTCGCCCAGCGTCTTTAAGAAACCAAGATATTCCCGAAAATCATTTCTGTCCATAGTTTATCTCTCCAACAGCATGGCCTTGGCAATCGAAATGGGGTCCAACTGGTAGGTGCCGCTTTGAACCTGCTGGCGCACCTGCTGAACACCGCCGATGCTGGAAGAGGCGCGGACATCCCGCACAAGGCGGGCCGCCATCTCCTTTTGAAACAGGGACCCGCCGGAGGACGCCCCGGAAATATCGACCTGATCGAACGCGCCGCCGGACTCCCGTCCCTTTTCAGCGCCCCGTACGGCCTTGGCGCTTTGTAGGTTCTGCGCCGCAGACACCGTCTGCGCATATGCCGCCGCTCCGGCGGCTTCGTTGACTATCCTCATCATGCGGCATTTCCTCCGTTTTCTGCGAATCCCTTCCCCGCATCGGGAAGCGGCTTTTAAGTGGTTTAAATGCTTTTGGGGCGTGTCTCGCACTGCTGCGCACTCCCCTTTATCTATCTTCTATTTCGGCAGCTCTGTTAAAAACATAAGACGGTAATACAAAAAAAGTGTGAAACAGTTCGTTTTTTTAATATTTTACGGGTGATTTACGCAAGGGGGACCTCCGACATAGCCGGAGGTCCCCCTGTTTTGCAGTTTATAAGCAGCTGTGCCGTCTGCTGGTCACAGCTCCCGCAGGCGGCGAAGCAATACGCCTGCAATATTTTCGGAAGACGCCTGAATTTGCACCGCGCCGATGTCAAAGGCCACCATGGGCATCCCATACACCACACAAGACTCTTTGTCCTGCCCAATGGTATAGGCCCCCGCCTTGCGCATATCCAAAAGCCCGTCCGCACCGTCCCGGCCCATGCCCGTCATAATGATCCCCGCCATGGGGCCTTTTACATTCTCCGCCATGGAGCGGAACAGCACGTCCACCGACGGGCGGTGTCCACTGACCTTTTCCCCCAGCTTGCAGGTCACCCGATACCGGTTCCCCGTCCGCACCACGCGGCACTGAAAGTCTGCCGGGGCCACCAACGCAAGGCCGCGGTGCAACTCGTCGCCATCCACAGCCTCCCGCACCTCCATGGCGCAGATTCTGTTCAGCCGCTCGGCGTACATCTTTGTAAAGCCCGGGGGCATATGCTGCACGATGACCATGGGCGGAATATCCGCCGGGAGACGGCGCAGCACCTCCAATGTGGCCTCCGTTCCGCCGGTGGAGGCCCCCAGCCCAATCACCGTTCCCTCCAAAGCAGAACGCGCACCCAGCAAGGGCACGGCCTCTGCCGTGACCTCCGCCCGCAAAGTCCTTACCGGGCGGCCCGGGCGAACCTTTGCATAAGCGGACACCACGATTTTCTGCGCCAGCGTATTGATAAATTCCGTTTTGCTCTGGGTTCCGTCCGGCTTCCGGACAAAATCCACCGCTCCGGCATCCAATGCGTCAAACACCCGCAGATTGAGAGAAGAGACCAGAATCACCGGCACCTGATAGGCAGGCAGCAGCTTGCGGATCAGCTCGATGCCGCCCACACCCGGCATCTCCACATCCATGGTAATCACATCCGGTCGCAGCTCTCCCACCTTTTGCAGGGCGTCTGCCGCATCCACAGCAAAGCCCGCTATTTGGATATTCGGCTTGGTGGAAAGTCCGCTGATAATATAGCTCCGCGCCACGGCGGAATCGTCCACCACCATCACACGAATTATGTTTCCCGACATTGCCATAGAGTCTCTCCTTTTCCGCGTCAGGTTTTATACTTTGAATTCCCTAGCGCTTCTGGAAAGTGGCCGGTGCCAGATAGCGATATCCGGGATTGCGGCCCATCGTCTCGGAATGGCCGATTAAAAGGTATCCTCCGGGCTCCGTCGCCTCGCAAAAGCGGGCAAGCAGCTCGTCCTTTGTCTGCTGATTAAAATAAATCATCACGTTGCGGCAGAAAATCACGTCAAATTTCAGCCGGAAACGGATGGGGTCCATCAGGTTGAAGGTGCGAAAAATCACATTGTCCCGAATAACGGGGGCCACCTGATACTGGCCCTCCTCCCCGGAGGGAACGAAGAATTTGGTTTTCCATTCCGCCGGAATGGTATCTGGCAGGGCGTAAACGCCCTTTTGCGCCTTGTCCAGCGCCTGCTGAGAGATATCCGTGGCCAGCACGCGGGTATCCCAGCGGGCAGCTTCCGGCCCCAAAAAGTCCTTGACGTACATGGAAATGGTATACGGCTCCTCACCGGAGGCGCAGCCCGCGCTCCAGATGGAGAGCATTCGCTGGCCCTGACGGCGCTTTACTATATCCGGCAAAATGGTGTTGCGAAAAAAATTAAAATGCTCCTGCTCCCGCATGAAAAACGTATAGTTGGTGGTAAGCTTGTTGATGACAAGCTCGATATCGCCCGGGTCCTGCTTTTCAATAACCTGATCAATAAACGGGCCGAAGCCAGCATACCCCTTTGCTTTAATGGTAAAGGAAAGCCGCCCGGAAATCAGCTGCCGCTTTTTACTCAGGTCGATTCCATAATGCTGCTGAATGAAATTCACCAGCCGCCGGAAGTCCCCGTCGCTGATTTCCATGGGCGCAAAGGAGGACGCCGTGTTCTTCTGCTCTTCCCCCATATTCAGTGCTCCAGCAGTGCCGCCGCGTCCATCTCCAGCATCGTCCCGCCGTCAGGCAGGGAGCTCATGCCGCACATCAGCTTTTGTCCGTTGGTAGAGGGCATGGGCAGCAGCGAGCTGCGGGGCAGCTTCACCATCTGATCCACCCGGTCCACCAGAATGCCAAGCTGCATGCCGTTAATACTCAGCACAATCACAGACTGCTCGTCTGCGGCAGGCTTGCCAAGTCTCAAACGGATGCTGACAACGGGAACCACCTCGCCCCGCAGGTTGATAATGCCGCACACATAGTTTGGCAGCATGGGCAGGGGCGTAATGCTCTGATTAATCAGGGCCTCCACCACACAGTCCACCCGGATACCCATCCGCAGCGCGTCGCACTGAAACACCAGAAACTGCTCCATTTCCTCTGTCAGAGCCGCCCGGGCGGAGGTGCCGTCCTCCATAAAACTCATCACTTGGTTATTCATACTTTCATAACCCTCTCTTTCCGCATCGACGCCGCGCTCACTGGATGGCCGAGTAAAGGTTGGCCACGTCCAGAATCACACTGATATTCCCGTCGCCCAGAATTGTGCAGCCGGTAATGCCGTGTTGCTTGATATTAAAGGTATTAATATAATTGGGCAGCGGTTTTACCACCACCTGCTGCTCGCCCATCAGTTCGTCTACAAACAGGCAGTAGGTGCACTCGCCGGACTCCACCCACATCAAAATACCGTCTTCGATTTCGTCGCATCCGGTGCTCAGTCCGTATACGTCCTTCACCCGGATGACGGAATAGAAGTTGTTCATCACTTTCACCATCTCGCCTTGGGCCGCGTCGTGGATGATATCCGCGCCGCTCATTTTGAAGGACTGGCGGATGTTGTTGATGGGAATGGTGAAAATGGAGGAGCCAACGGAAACCTCCATCCCGTCCAAAATCGCCATGGTCAGGGGAATTTTCAGCGTGGCGGTCATGCCCTTGCCGGGTTCGCTGGTCAGCACCACGGCGCCGCCAACTTCCTCCACGTTTTTCTTCACCACGTCCATTCCCACGCCCCGGCCGGAAAACTCCGTCACCTCCGTGTTGGTGGAAAAGCCGGGCATCAGCAGAAAATTGATAATCTCCTTGCGGCTGTATTCCGTGTCAGGACTGGCAAGGCCCGCGTCCACCGCCTTTTTCAGCACCCGGTCGTAATCCACGCCCCGGCCGTCATCCTTCACCTGAATGATGACCTCGCCGCCGGTGTGGCTGGCAGAAAGGATGATTTCACCCTCGGGGTCCTTGCCCGCGGCGATGCGCTCCTCCTCCGTCTCCTCGATGCCATGGTCCATGGCATTGCGGACAATGTGCATCAACGGATCGCCGATGCCGTCCACAATGGTCTTGTCCACCTCGGTGTTCTCGCCCACCAGCGTCAGCCGCGCCCGCTTGCCCAGCTTTTTGCCCATATCCCGCACAATGCGCTGCATTTTCTGGAAGGTGCCCAGCACCGGGACCATCCGCAGAGACATGGAAACGTCCTGCAGCTCGTCGGTCAGCTTGCGCAGCTGCCGGGCAGACTTTGTAAAATTGTCCAGCTTCATTCCCTTTAGATCGGGAGAAGCGGTCACCATGGATTCGGTGATGACGATTTCGCCCACTACGTCCATCAGCTGATTCAGCTTGCTGAGGTTTACGCTGATCAGGCTCTCCTTGGGATGGGCGCCGCCCGCCTGTGCGGCAGCCGGTGCGGCCGACGCACTCTTGATGGGGGAAGCTTTTTCCTGCGCCGCCTTCGGCGCGGAGACGGTTTTCTCCTGTGCCGCGTGACGGGTGGCTTCAGCAGCGGAAGGTGCAGTGGGCTTCGTTTCCTCCTGTGCAGACGCCCCCGGTCCGTCAAACGCCTGATAGCCCCGCACAGAGCCGGAGCCGGACACCACATGAATGGCGCCCGCACGGTCCGCCGCCATGCGGAAAGAAAGCACAAAGCCCTGTGCAACAATCGTCTCGGTTGTGGAGGTATCCGTCTCCACGTCGGCGGGGGAGAAGGCGAAATTTTCTTCACCGCAGATGCCCCGCAGCTCCGTCACCAGCATAAACGCCCGCAGATTCTCCATTCCCGCGCCCTCGTCGAAAAACACGCGCAGCCCGTACGGGAAGCCGGACTCCGTCCCGGCGGCGGGTGCGGCGGCAGTTTCAGAAGCGTTAGCGGAGTCGGCGGCTCCGCCGGTCTCTCCCCCGTCCTGAATTTTGGCAATCAGGCTATTAATTTTTTCAAGTAATTTGCCGATGTCATCAGATAGAGGCTGGCCGCTCTGAATCTTCTCCACCTCGCCACGGAAAAAATCAATGGCCGTGAACATCATGTCAAACAACAGCCCGTGGTCCGCATGGGGAATCACATCCATGGTCCGCTCCCGGATGATGAAGAACATGTCCTCAATCCGATGGGCCACTGTGGTCAGGGACTCGTATTCCATCATGGCAGAAGCACCCTTGATGGTATGCATGATGCGGAAAATTTCGTTCACGTCGTTTTCAGTGAAGGTATCCGCCTGCTCCGCCGCCAGGACAATGCTGTCCAGCTGCTCCAGCAGGGTGTTTGTCTCGTAGAGATAAGTTTCCAGAATGCTTTCATTTCCGCCGTTGTCCATAAAAAGCCGCCCCTCTCTTTTTCCAAGGAAGGGGCACATTGCCCCCTTCCCAAATATTCAGCAATTCACCTGATCTATCGACCGGTTTCGCAAAAAAGTTAACGCCTTGCAAAGATAATTCCAAAAGTCGTTTTTTGCGTATCCGCAAAGAACGACAGGTTTCCTATTTTTTCATTATAATGTCTTCCACGTCCCGCGTCAACGAATTGCCTTGAAATTTGTTGCAGAATTGTGAAATTTTTGAAGTAACGAAACGGAGCTGAACCTATGGCGGAAATTATGAATGTCACCAATCCCGTTCCCGCGCGGGAGCCAGCCGCGGCCAACCGTTCTATTCCCAACTCGGCTTATGACCCCGGTATCCAGAACGTCCCCAATCCGGGACGGGTCAACCGGTCGGACTCCAACAGCGGACAGCAGCACGCCGCCGGAGAGGAATCCGGCTCTCTTCCCCTGCGGTATGACTCCAACTTCCAGTCTTTTCTCCAGCGGGTTTCGGAAAGCGGCGACAGCGTCTCCGCCGACCTGCTCCGCACACTGGCAGGGGGCGCAAGAACCTCCGTGTCCTCCGGCCTGCGGGCGGGAAGTGCCGGGGACCTGTCGCAGATTCTGGACCTGCTGCGGATGAACGAGAGAGAGTTTTTGAAGTTTTTTCAGGATCAGTCGATCTCGGCCAGCCGCTTTGGCGGGGCATTTTTTGCCGCGCTGCGTGCCGCCTACCGCGCCGCTGACTCCCAAGGTCTGCGAAGCGATATTCTGCAGTTTTTAAAGCAATATGGAGACTTTTCCTCCACCGCCCACATCGAAGATAACCTCCTGCGGGGCCTGAACCGGATCATCTCCTCTCTTCCCCGAAGCTGGGGCGCGCAGGTGTCGGACCTTACCGGGCAGCTTCAAAACACCATGCTGGCCGGGGACCGGGCCGGAGCGCTGAAGCTTTTGCAGGGCCAGATCATTCCGTATTTGTCGGACTATATTTCCCGCTCTCACGACATGGGCCGTGTTCGCTCCGCCCTGTCCATGCTGACGCTGGACATTGCCCGATACGAAAGCGGTTCGCAGGAGGGGATGCTTCATGCGCTGCGCCGCCTGTTTGACCACCCGTCTCTGCGCAGCGCGCTTGGGGATTTGCGGGGGTCGGAGGATGCGGCGCTGCTTCGGATGCTGAAAAATACCCCCTTTGAGCGTATGGGCCGAAACAATCCCTTTGCCGACCGTCTGGCTTCTGCCGCAGATATGGCCCTGCGCGGCTCTGCCGGCGCAGAAGCGCAGGAGCGGTTTGGGGCCATGGTTTCGTCCCTGCTTGTAAACGAAAGCGTGTATATGCCTTTAAATCATTTCATTCTTCCGCTTGTGTGGAATGAGAGAATGATGTATTCTGAGATATGGGTAGACCCGGACGCAGACCGGGACAGCCGCACGCAGGAGGACGAGGCTCGCACATTGCGCTTTCTCCTGAAGGCGGATGTGGAATCTCTGGGTCTGTTCGACATCGTGATTACCAGCCGCGGCGGCTCTGTGGATTTGGCAGTGCGCTGCCCCGAGTCAGTGGCTGCCTTCTCCGACGTTATCCGCGCCTCTTTAAGCGGAATCCTGTCGGACAACGGTTTTTCCGCCGGGCTGGTAGACGTGGAAAAAATGGTCAAGCCCTTGACTGTATCGGAAATTTTTCCTAAAATCTTCAGTGGAAAGGACAGTGTCAATGTCAGAGCCTGAGAGAAAAAGACCCGCCGGCAGGGCGGTGGCGCTGCAATACGGGGCCAACGCGGCTCCGGTGGTGGTGGCCTCGGGCATGGGATATCTGGCGGAGAAGATTGTGGAGGTGGCGGCGGACAGCGGCGTCCCCGTCTACGAGGACAATTCTCTGGCCACCATGCTCTCCCAGTTGGAACTGGGGCAGGAAATTCCCCCGTCTCTTTATCAGGCCATCGTAGACATCTACGTGTACTTTCTGGAATTTGACCCCAGACAGCCCGAAAAACCAAGGCGGCGCCGCGCGCCGTCTTCCGCCCCAGAAAAGGAGGCTGAATGATGCCCGAACAGTTTGATCGCTATCTGCTCTCCGACAGCCAGAACGAGCCGCTGGCCCACGCCCGTCTTGTCACGCCGCCGGAACAGAAGCCCTGGCGGCTTCGGCTGGAGGAAACCGACCTTCCCGAAGTGCTGGAGCATGAAATTATTAACCTGATCTCCATGGACGGGGACCGTCCCAACATGATCGGCATTATTCTCTCCACCGACCATGCGGACATGATTGAAGTAAATCCGCTGAACGAAGCGGGGGAGAGTCCGCGGCAGAATCTACGGGTTCCTGTCCGGTTTGAAAGCTTTGTGTATCCCGTCAGCGGCTCGTGGACGGGGCGGCTGCCCATCGTGTGCCACGATTTGAGCTGCGGGGGAATCGCCTTTTTCTGCAACTTCCCCCTCAATCTCTCCGAGATTGTGGAGGCGGTGGTGCCCATCACTTCCCAGCCACTGATCCTGCGGTCGCAGATTCTGCGCCTGCGGCCTTCCAACTCCAACATCCCGCTCTACGCCGCAAAATTTGTGGACCTGATTCACGACGAAGAGGTTTTGCTGCGGGAGGCCGTTTTTTCCCAGCAGATTACAAACCGCGACGCGCGAAAATAGCGCTGTCTCAGAAAGAGCAGACTCAGATATAGACACAGATACAGAAAGGAAGCCTCTCTATGAAACTGAACGGAATCCGAAAGGGCCGCGTGGGAACGCGGCTGCTGTCCGCCGTGCTTTGCCTTGCAATGGCTCTGTCCCTGCTGCCCGGTTTGGCGGTTCCCGCCTCTGCCGCCGGCTGGATGGAGCCGTATCTTGAAAAGCTGGTAAGCTGGGGCGTGATGCGGGGGGACTCCTCCGGCAACCTCCACCCCGACCGGACGCTGACCCGCGCCGAATTTGTGGTGCTGGTCAACCGCGCCTTCGGCTACGACGACGTAAGCGCCACCGTTCCGTTCCGGGACGTGAAAGCCTCCGACTGGTATTACGACGATATCAATATCGGCTACACCACCGGTTATTTTAACGGCACCAGCAAAACCACCGCTGCGCCCAAAAACTCCGTCACCCGGGAGCAGGCGGCTGTTCTGCTGGGCCGCAATCTTGTGCTGGACGACGAGCCGGGCGCCAGCATCGACTTTACCGACAGCGGCAAACTCTCCAATTACAGCCGGGGGCTGATCCGCAGCGCCGTGACCGAAAGGATTCTCAGCGGTTACAGCGACGGGTCCTTCCGTCCCAAGCAAAGCATCACCCGGGGCCAGATGGCCGTGCTGCTGGTAAACGCCATCGGCACGCCCGTCAACAAATCAGGCACCCAAACGCTTGGCGGTGTGTACGGAAACGTCACCATCTCCACCTCCGGCGTAACGCTGAAGGACACCACCATCGCCGGAAACCTTTACATTACCGGCGGACTGGGGCTTGGCAACGTGACGCTTGAAAACGTGACGGTGCTGGGCAAAATCGTGGTGTGCGGCGCGGGTGAGAGTGAAAAGGGCGACAACAGCGTGATTCTCCGCGGTGTCACCGCCCCCACGCTGGTGATGGACAACCTGGCCAACAACATTGTCTCCGTCCGTGCGGAGGGCAGCACGAAAATTGACCAAACCCTTATCCGCACCCCCTCCTATGTGGAGGATGCCACCGAAAACAACTACGGCTTCACCTCTATCCGGGTGGAGGGTGAGGCCGGAACCGCCCTCACCGCAGCGGGCAATCTCAAAGAAATTGTCACCGTCACCCCCGAATCCGTTGTCACCGTGGCAAAGGGTTCCGTTCTCTCCCTGACCGTGGACGAACGAGCCACAGGTTCTTCCGTGGCGGTGCTCAACGGGGCTGTGGCCAAGGTTTTGAATCTGGACACCGGTACCACCCTCACCGGCCGGGGCGACGTGGAACAGCTTAACGTGAACGCCAATGGCACCAAGGCCGACATGCTGCCGGACACCATTAATATCCGCCCCGGCGTCAACGCCGATATCCACGGGCAGAAGATGGACACCACGCTGGCGGCGGAATCCTCCGCCGACCCCCGGCTTCTGGCGGGCTATCCCAAAATGACCGACGTGGCCGCCACCACCGCCAAGGGATTGATGCGCACCAACAAGTCCGGCACGCTATACTGGGCCGTCACCTCCGTGACCGACGGGTCCGTGGGCGAGGCCGATCTGCTGAAGCCCACCAACAACGCCCGCATCCTGAAAAGCGGCAATATCAAGGCCGATAAATCCAACACGGACTATACCGCCTCCCTCAGCGGGCTTACCGCGGACGGTTCCTACTACTTCTCCGCCGTGCTGGTGGACCAGCGGGAGCAGCGCAGCCCCGTCAAATCCGTGTCCTTCGCAACGTCGGACGACACCGTTCCGGCCTTTGCCGCGGGTTATCCCTACATGTCTAAGATTACCAACATCTCCGGCGAGGTCACGGTGATGACCACCAAGTCCTGCCGGCTGTATTACGCACTGATGCCCAAGGGCGCCACAGCACCCACCGCCGCCGATTTCAAGTCCGGGTCACTGTCCGGCAATCTTGGCTCCGGCTCTTGGAATATGGTGAAAAACGTGACCGACACCTTCCTGGTCAACCGGCAGGGAACCTTGAAGGAACTGACGGACTATGACCTGTTCCTCTGGCTCACCGACGCGGACGGGGCAAAAAGCTCCGCCGTAAAGAAAGTTTCGTTTAAGACGCTGGACGGCACGCCGCCAACCTTTGTCTCCGGCCCCACCGTCAACTCCATTAAGGAAACTTCCGTGGGGATGACCGCCGTGGTGGACGAAGCCGCCACCATTTTCTGGGTGGCGGTGAAGGAGGGCGACGAATACCCCAAGCCCATGAACGGCCAGACCACCAAGCCCTCCCTCAGCAGCCCCGAAGCCAAGCTTCAGGTGTCCAGCGGCATCAACGGCCTGAAATCCGGCAAGGTGTCCGCCACCGCCAATAAGGAGGCCCTGATCAATATCTCCGGGCTTAGCTCCGAATCGGCCTACGACGTGTATTACGTGGCGCAGGACAAGGCCGGGAATTACTCAGACCCGGTGGGCAAGCTCACCGTCCATACATTGGATACCAACCCGCCGTCCATCACACAGGAGTTCACCCGCACCAACGACACGACGGGTACCTCTCCTCTGGCGGATACTGATATCCGCATTGTTTTCAGTGAAAATGTGCAGGATTCCGGGACCAACCACCAGCTTTTGGCTCTTTACCAGAAATCCAAGGACGCTTCGGATCCAGAGCAGGAAACAGCCAAAAATGTTCTCGTCGGCCTTCTGCGGGACGATATCCAGCTCTGGTCTGCCGATGTTGCGCCTGCGGAGCGAGTGGCGGAGCGGACCGCCACCAGCGGCTCCGACGCTGATTGGGCCATTGACTACCGCAATGCGGAAATTACTTCCGAGGACGGAAAAACCGTCATCACCTTCAAATCCGGTCAGGCCATAAAACTGAAAAGCGGTGCGAAATACTATTTCAAGATTCAGAACATTGCCGATACCTCCACCGCCAAAAATATCATCAAGCCCAATCCCATCACTCTGTCCACCTTTACCACTGTGTTCGCCCAGATTCAATTTTCCAGCACAGACGTTTCCGCCACGGTGAAGACTGAGGGTGGAGGAACTGAAAATGTGGACTTTGATATGTCGTTCCGGGCGCTCCCTCTTTCCACCGGCAACGCCGGGGAGGGCGTATACTGGGACTTGCTGTTCCGCATGAACATTCCCGCCAAATTTGAACTCTATGAAAAGGTGGGTGACAGCGGGGATTGGATAAAGCACACCAATTCCGCCGAGATCAACTCCACTGACGGGACGATGTACGGCGCAAGCTATTCCCGCTATTTCCGCACCGGAAACACCAGCTCCTCCACGAACGCAGAGCTGCTTCGGGACGTGACCGCCACCCGGTATTACGGCATCCGCTTTACCTCCATTAAAAACGTGGACGGCGAGGAGGGCCGGCAAACCTGGAGCGGCAAGGTTGAAATGCAGGTGCAGGCCGTGGCCGGGTCGGATAAGAGCGCACTTCACAATCTGGCCGTGGGCTCCATGCAGGACGAGGATTTGACGCAGGCCGTCAAGGACGGCCTCGTAAAGGTGGGCAGCCCTTCTGACTACACCATGAAGCACATTTTCAGCGACACGATGATTCCGGAATTTGTCACTGGCTATCCCAAGATTGACGCACTGGACGTGAGCGGCTCCATCAGCGTCCAGCTCACCCGTACCACCGGAAAAATCTTTTACGTAATTGCCCCCTTGTCCACCATTACCACCACGCTTTCCAAGGATCCGGGCGGCAACGTCCCTCTCACCTCCGCCAACTGGGACACGCTTCCCAAAAGCACCACCGTGGACACCAGCCTTTTGGCGTTCTCCTCCGTGCCCACCAGCGGAAACATTATGACGCCCCCCTATAACGACACCTCAATTATAAAGGGCAGTGTCTCTTATTTTGGCAGCAATGTGAACATTTCCCTCCGGGGGCTTAGCCCGGAGACGAAATATGTGGCGTATTTTGTCCTTCAGGGCAGCGCCTCCACCATTTATTCCAAGCAGCCCTATCTCTTTGGCTTTGAAACCTCTGAAACCTCCCGGCCCATCATTGAGTTGACGGTCAGCAACCCCAGCGTCACGATCAAAGTGGACGCCACCTCGGATGTGGACTACCTGCTGGCGGTTAACGGCAACGAGCCGGGCAACCTTCGCCAGCCCATGTCCAATTACGTTCTGGGCACGGACAAGCCACTTTTCCTGTCTGGCGGGACCTATGCTTCCGGCACCGGCACCAGCGGCGTTTACACCGTGCTGGACGCAATGAGCAACAGCGCCTACAAGGACGGTAAATTGGCCGGTTCTGTGTTCGACCGATATGCCACGCAGGAAGCCAAGGACGATTTCGCGGAATTTATCCGTTCTCAAACCACCACCAGCGGTGATGTGGTTATGAGCGGTACGGCCACGGAAATCCCCGCCAACAGCTCAAAAACCATTAACTGTGCCTCTGCTATGGTGGGCACGACGTGGTATACCTTCCTCGCCGTGGGTAAGAGCACCGCCGGCTCCGGCGATGCGTTCCGGGCCATCCGTCCTGTGTTCAACACAGATGCAACACCCCCCATGATCACCGCGTGCAACTTTGTCATGACGAATACCACACCCATTACTTCTCTGACCGGCATCTGCAAGGGAACGCTGACCATTCAGTTTGACGAGCCGCTATACTGGGTGGAAAAATCAGGCGTGAACCAAACCGTTATCCCCATTGTCTCCTCGCCCGGCTCCCTTTCCAACGTCTACGCTGCTTCAACGGCCTTTACTCCTTACGGAGGAGTCATCAGCTATTCCCCCGGTACGGGAACCACCGCCATCGCTTCCGCGACCTTCGACATCACCGCAGGGCGAAACGGCTCCTACATCGTGGCGGAAACCAATGTCGGTGACAAGAGCGGCAACGTGCACACCGTTCCTCTGAACATTCAACTGAAATATGTTGCCAATGGCGACGGCACCTATACGCCTGAATTTGTTGTCGCCAAGGACTGGGACGGCCGCTGACAGCTTCTTCCGTATCATCTGCAAAGGAGTACGATATGAGTAACAAACTTTTCCGCAGAGGGACAGCCCTTCTGCTCTCGGCGGTACTGTCCTTCTCCCTGATCCTTCCCGCGGCGGCGGACGAGGCAGAGCCGGAACCAAATCTTGACAATCTTTCTGTCAGCTTCAGTGACGGTACGGGCGAGCTGCTTCTCAACGAGAGCAGCAAAACCGTAAGTGCGATTGTCTCTGGCGCGCCGACGGGCGCGGATCTGACCTATACGTATGTCTGGACCAGCGGCAATACCGCCGTGGCCCGGGTCAGCAACACAGAGGAGACGGCTTCCATCTCTCAGAGCGGACAGCCCGGACGGGCCAACGTCTCCGTCACCGTGACCGCCACGTCGGTTTCAGACCCTGCCGTCACAAAGTCCGCCACTGTCAGCCGGAGCGTTCTTGTTCCGGGCGTCGTCCTAAGCAGCGCCTCTCTTTCCATGAAAACCCAAGAAAGCCGCCAGCTTACCTCCTCGGTATTTGTCCCCATGGTTATTGATGAAACGGTGACGTGGCGCAGCAGCAACGAGCTGGTTGCCCGTGTGTCTTCCAGCGGGCTTGTGACCGCCGGAAGCGCCGGGACCGCCGTCATTACCGCCACGGCGGGCGGTTATTCCGCCACATGTCAGGTCACGGTGGAAGACGCTGTTGCAAACGTCATTACAGATTCCGCCCGCAACGACAATCCCCTGTCCTTTTCCTATGTGGCCGGAAAAATCAACACAGAATGCAGCCGGGTGCTGGGCTCCTCATTGTCCTATGTCACGGGGCTATATGTCCCCGCTTCCGCAGGAACGCTGTATTACGGCTATGTCTCCGAGGGCGTTCCCGGCGCGGGCGTGGGGGCCAACGAGGATTATTCCTACTCCGGTAACCGGGGAACCCGCTGGCTCTCCGACGTGACCTTTGTCCCAAAGGCGGATTTTTCCGGCACTGCCGTCATCCGCTATACCGGCTACGATGCCTCCTCCACCCCCCGTTCCTTCCAAGGAAGCATTGAGGTAAACGTGGCCGCCGTTTCCGGCATCAGCTATTCCACCACAGGGCGAAGCCGGGTGGATTTCAACGACGATGATTTCAGCGCGGTCTGCCGGGCCGCCACCGGCCACGAGCTGCAATATGTGACCTTTTCCATCCCCTCCACTTCCAAGGGTACGCTGTTTTACAAATACAACGGCAGCGATCTTGACAACAAGGTCGCCTCCGGCACGGCTTATTACCGCAGCAAGTCCCCCCTGCTTTCCGACGTAAGCTTTGTACCCGCCGACGGGTATTCCGGTACGCTTTCCATTTCTTATACCGGCCGGGACACCAATGGAAACTCCTTTGGCGGGTCTGTTTCCATCACGGTTTCCACCAGTGCGGGCAGCCGAGGGAATATCCAGTATTCCACTTCGAAAAACCGGTCCGCCCGCTTCAACGCCAGCGATTTCAACAGTTTGTGCGAGGATGTGCTGGGCGTTCGCCTGCAATACGTCCGCTTTACCCTGCCCGCCTCCTCCGTGGGGTCTCTGCGGTATAATTACAGCTCCTCCAGCAGTTCCGGAAGCTATGTTTCTTCTTCCACCAATTACTACCGCTCCTCCTCGCCGTATCTGGACAACGTGTATTTCGTTCCCGCTTCTGGCTGGACCGGAACGGCGGACATCTCCTTCACCGGCTACGGAAGCAACAGTCAAAGCTTCACCGGCATTGTCACCGTGGATGTGGATTCCACCTCTTCCTCCGGGACGCTGTCCTATTCCACCCGGAAAAACACAGCCGTGCGATTTGACGTGGACGACTTCAACACCCGCTGCGACAATGAAACCGGCCAGTGGCTGAACTATGTCACGTTCACCCTGCCCTCGTCCTCTTACGGGACGCTGCGGTATAATTACAGCTCTTCCTCCAGCACTGGCAGCACGGTTTCCTCTTCCTCCAATTATTACCGCTCCTCCTCGCCGTATCTGGACAATGTGTATTTTGTTCCCGCCTCTGGGTGGAGCGGCACGGTGGATATCAGCTTCACCGGATACAGCACCGGCGGGCAGCGCTTTACCGGCACGGTGCGGGTCACTGTCAGTGATTCTGCCGCGGGCGGCGTGTCCTATTCCACAAAGCAGGATACGCCCGTAAATTTCTTGGCCAGCGATTTTGACACGGTGTGCCGGGAGGAGACGGACCGGAATCTGAATTATGTCCGCTTTACTCTGCCCTCCTCCTCTGTGGGGACGCTGCGTTATAATTACAGCTCTTCCTCCAGCACCGGCAACGCCGTCTCCGCTTCCACCAGCTATTACCGCTCCTCCTCGCCCTACCTCAGCAACGTCACCTTCGTCCCCGCCTCGGGCTGGAGCGGCACGGCCGCGATTTCCTACACCGGTTATGACACCGGCGGACAGCGCTATACCGGCTCTGTAAGCGTGGAGGTAAAGCCGGCGGCGTCCGCAGGCGTGATTTACTACACGGTTTCGTCCGGAAAGGCCGCAAATTTCAGCGTTTCCTCGTTCCAGCTGGCATGCAGCGCACGGGGCGCAGGTTCCTTTGTCAGCGCTGCCTTTTCCCAGAGCTCCTTCAGCGCGGGGCAATTGCGGTATCAGTATAGCTCCTCCTCCGCGCCCGGCACGGCCGCAACCTCCGGTTCGGCTTATTCTGCCTCCGTCTCGCCGCTGGTTTCCAGCCTGTCCTTTGTCCCAGCTGTGGGCTACACCGGCACGGTCACCATTCCCTATACGGGGAAAGACAGTCAGGGAAACTCTTATTCCGGCTCCGTTCTCGTCACCGTCACCTCGGACGCCAAAGCAAGCTCCTTTACCGACATGGGGAGCTATACCTGGGCCTCCTCCTCCGTGGAATATCTCTATTCCGCCGGAGTGGTAAACGGCACGGGCGGCGGCGCATTTTCTCCCGGCGTGTCCATTACCCGGGGCAGCTTTATGCTGATGCTTAACCGCGCGTTTCAATTCACTGCCTCCGGCGGCCCGGGTTTTGCCGACCTCCCCGCAGGCAGCGTCTATGCCGAAGCCGTGAAGGTTGCGCAGGCGCTGGGCATCGCGCAGGGCAGCGGCTCTAACTTTTACCCGACTCAGCCTCTTTCCCGCCAGCAGGCGGCTGTATTTATGGCCCGGGCCATGCGGGCTTCCGGCTGGAGCCTTACCGCGGGAAGCCGGTCAGATCTCTCAGCCTTTGCCGACAGCGCCGCCGTATCCGACTATGCGGTATCTGATCTGGCCGCCATGGTGCGCCTTGGCATTTTTCAGGGTGGCAGCGACGGAAAGCTGAACCCCCAGTCCTCTCTTACCCGGGCGCAGATGGCGGTGATTCTTTGCCGCGCCATCACGCTGTAAATTCAGTTCTAGAAGGAGTTGCTGTCTATGGCATACAAAACAACCGTCTCAGAAGAGGACGAGGGGCCCTGCGCGGCCACTCCGGCGGACCTTCGTGAAGCGGTGGGCCACCTGTGCGAGGTGCGAAAGCCCAACGATAACATGCTGGTCTTTCTAGGACGCGTACAGGGTACGGATACCGCCACGCTGGCAATTTTTCCGGCCGGGGGACGGGAGGCTCCCCCCGTTATTTACAACGATGAATTCAAGATTATTCTGCACATTCCCCGGAAGTCGGCACAGGTGTGGCTGGGAAAAATTCACGGCAGCTCCCGTTCCTTCTGGAAGCTGGGCAGTCTGTCCAAATGTCACCGCCGTGAACAGCGGGTCAATTTTCGTCAGCCGGTTTCCCTGCGGGCCAATGCGCTGTGCATTAACGCCCTATACCCCGAGACTCACCCGAGAGACGCCCAGTATTACGCCCGATTGTGCAAGGTGGTGGATGTGAGTCTGGGGGGCGTGCAGCTGCGCAGTCAGGACCGCTATCATCCCGGCGACCATTTGCTTCTGACCAATCTTTGGCTGGACGAATCCCAACCACAGCCCTTTGTGTTTACTACGCAAATTTGCTGGGCGCAGCCGGTCAACACCGTGGAAACCCGGTTTGGCTGCTTTTTCGAGTCTATGAGCATTCGGGATGAGGACCGGCTGTGCGCCGCTATTCTGGAGCTTCAGCGCCTTGACATTGCCAGCCGAAACGGGTAGCTTTAAATTACCGCCGGGCGGGGAGATATTATCTCCCCGCCCGGCAACACTTTTATAGACGGCAGGCTTCCAACGAAAAATCCAATAATTTGCCGGGTGACGTACGTTTCTTTGGCAGTTTCTAAAAATCAGACAATGTTGATGCCACCGCTGGCATATCCAGTGACTGTGGTGGCAATTGCAATTCCGGTACCAGTGACAGAGAACACCAGCAGCAGTCTGGTCCCTGTCGTGACGGGAATGCTCAGACCGCTGAGTGATCCAGCGGTAATGTCTCCGATCGATACCAAGCCGCTGTACGCGGGGGCCAAGGCCACCGCTGTCCCAGCAATGGGCGAGAAGGTATTGTCCGGTGTGCTTGAGGAATAGAGCTGGGCCGTAACGGTCACATCTCCACCAACCAATGTCAGGGCAAGCACAGTGCTGAAATACGCGGTAATGTCCGTGATCACCCCGTCTCTGGGCATAGAAAATGCCATGTTGGCTAATAGCCCTGCCGAGCCGGTGAGGTCGATGGTAGCCCCCAAAACAGTTGGCAGAACAGCGCTATTGCCGAAGCCCACCACCGCAGGCACGCCTACAAGGCCCGTCGCGAGGGTCGTCGGGGCAACAGGAAGTCCGGATGCAAATGGAACAATCGCACCGTCGGCGGCGGGACCAGTAGGTCCGGTGGCTCCACTGGGGCCGGTGGCTCCGCTGGGACCGGTCGCTCCGCTGGGGCCGGTGGCTCCACTGGGGCCGGTGGCTCCGCTGGGGCCGGTGGCTCCACTGGGGCCGGTCGCTCCGCTGGGGCCGGTGGCTCCGCTGGGACCGGTGGCTCCGCTGGGGCCGGTGGCTCCACTGGGGCCGGTCGCTCCGCTGGGGCCGGTGGCTCCGCTGGGGCCGGTCGCTCCGCTGGGTCCGGTGGCTCCGCTGGGACCAATCGCACCCTGCAAGCCGGTGGGGCCAATTGCTCCTGTGGGGCCGGTGGGGCCGGTAGGCCCGGTGGCTCCGGTATCGCTGTCCGCACCGGCAGGACCGGTGGGGCCAATTGCTCCTGTGGGACCGGTGGGGCCGGCGGGGCCGGTAGGTCCGGTGGCTCCGGTATCGCTGTCCGCACCGGCAGGGCCGGTGGGGCCAATTGCTCCTGTGGGACCGGTGGGGCCGGCAGGGCCGGTCGCTCCACTAGGCCCAATTGTGCCTTGCGGACCTGAGGGGCCGGTGGGACCAATCACGCCCTGCGGACCTGCGGGGCCGACGTCGCCTTGTGGACCTGCGGGGCCGATCGGGCCCTGTGGACCAGTAGGACCGATTACACCCTGGGGGCCTGCGGGACCAACGTCGCCTTGCGGGCCTTCAGGACCAATGGGGCCCTGGGGGCCTACGGGACCAACGTCGCCCTGTGGACCTGCGGGACCAATCGGACCCTGAGGACCAGCGGGGCCGGTGGCACCGATCGCGCCCTGTGGGCCGATGGGCCCAGTGGGACCGGCAGCACCCTGCGGGCCGACAGTGCCCTGTGGGCCGACTGCGCCCTGCGGCCCTGTGGGGCCTGTGGGACCTGTTGCACCTGTGGTGCCCGCTCCGGTAGGGCCGGTGGCACCGGTAGCTCCGTTCGCGCCGTTTGCACCGCTAGCCCCGGTAGGACCGGTGGGGCCAGGGAGGCCGATGGGTCCCTGAGGACCAAAAGGTCCCTGAGGACCAATGGGGCCCTGAACTCCGGCGGGACCGGCGGGACCCTGCGCTCCGGCGGGACCGACAGGTCCCTGTGGACCAGCAGCCCCCTGCGGACCTGCGGGACCCTGAATACCGGCGGGACCAGCGGGGCCGGTGGCTCCGTTAGCCCCGGCAGGCCCTACGGGGCCCTGCGGGCCGGTGGGACCCGCGGGTCCGGGTCGACCGGGACAGCCGGGAGGGCCCGGAGGGCCGGGAACACAACTGCAGCAATAGGGACTGCTGGAAGAGATACAATGCGTTTTCATCCTGCAATCCTCAGAATTTGTAGAGGAATTTTCGCATCCCGAATTGGAAGGCGAACAGTTTCTGAAAGCCATATACGAAGTTCCTTTCATAATTTTAGGCTGGCGAAACCCAATACAGTCTATGCTTTCTCTTCTCCCTTTGTCATTCCGGCCGGGCCGCAGATTGGCTTTCTCTGCGAAAGTTTTCTGAAACCGCGCAAAAAGCCGCCTGAAGAATGATCTTCAGGCGGCTTTTAATTTTATTTAGTGCTTTGGGCTACTCTGCCCGAAAAACATGAATGTGAAATCCGGTGCGGACGGTAAGCCGCTCCACGGCTGCCAGCCGCTTCGCCCCCTCCTTTGGTGTTTTCCAGTAATAGGGCGTCATCTGAAACAGCGCATGGATTTCCTCCTGCGAGTCCAACTCTATCCGCCCCTCCACAGGGACGACTGCTTCATAGGAAAAACCCTCGTAGGGCGTGCGCTTCTCCTCATTGGGATAGGGCGCGTCATAGAGAATCTCCTTCAGCTCCCACAGATGCATCGCCGACGGAACCACATACAAAAAACTCCCGCCGGGTTGCAGCACCCGCCGAAATTCCGGAAGGCACAAGGGGGAAAAGCAATTCAGCAGCAGCTCCACCGACCCGTCCGCCAGCGGCAGCCGAAAAGAAGATGCCACCGCAAACTCCACAGCCTTTTCCCGCTTCGCCGCCAGACGCACAGCAGCTTTGGAAATGTCCGTTCCCGCCATACGAGGCCGTTTCCCCGCCCCACGCAGCACCTGATAAATTCCGGCGGTGTAGTACCCTTCCCCGCAGCCCGCGTCCAAAACCGCAGGCTTCTCTCCCGTGTGGGAGACAGCCAGTGCACACAGCGCGTCCAGCAGCGGACGGTAGTAGCCTCGGGAGAGAAAGTCCCGCCGGGCAGAGGCCATGCCGGAATCATCCCCCGGGGCGGCGGAGTTCTTTTGATTAGCCGGGAGCAGATGGGTGTAACCCTCTTTTGCGATATCAAAGCTGTGGCCCCCGTGGCAGGTATAAACCCGCTCCGTCCGCTCCAGCGCGGCCCCGCACAGGGGACAGTGAAGCAGGCTGGTCATTCTTCCCCTGCCCCCTCGCGGATGGTCACGTCATTAATCCACTTCCGGCTTTTAAACCGGAGAAACCCGGCTGGCATTTTGCAGATGTTTTCCGAGTAAATGGACAAGCACACCAGCCAAATGGGCGCGTGCAGCACCAAGCCCGTCAGCGCCGTCAGCGGCACCGCCACCATCCACAGCGGAATTAGGTCCAAAATCGCCGCGGCCCGCGCGTCGCCGCCCGCGCGCAGCACGCCGGTAATATTTGACACGTCAAAGGATTTCATGGGCATCATCACAATATAAACCGTGCACATGGTCACCGCAACCTGTACCGCCGTTTCCGTCAGGCTGAACAGCGGATAGAGAATCGGAATAAACAACGTGGGCAGCAGCACCGCAAGCACCAAGGCAACCGCCGCACCCAGCATAAAGGACACCAGCAAAAGGCAATAGCTCAGGTTGTAAACCTCCTCCTCGGAGGCCCGCTCCCCGATGCGCTTGCCCACGATGACGGCGGTAGAACCCGCCAGACCAAAGCAGGCCACCGTGGCAAATTTGTCAATATTGCCCATGATCGCATGGGCCGCCAGCATATCCGCACTGATGGCCATATGCCCCATGATCGCGGTCATCACGGCGGTGCCAAGGCCCCACAGCGTCTCGTTCACAATGATTGGCCCCGCATAGACCACCGCGCTTTTTGCGATCGCTTTTCCGGGACGCAGCAGCGCCTTGGGCGCCAACGGAATCCGCCGGTTGGTAACGGCGTAGACAAATACGATTACAAATTCCACCACCCGGGCGGTCAGCGTGGCCAGCGCCGCACCGGCAATTTCCAGCCGGGGCGCGCCAAAGTTTCCAAAAATCAGGCAGTAGTTCAAAAATGTATTCAGAAGCATGGAGATGGCAAATACCACCATGCCGAAGCCGGGATTCTCCGTGCTGCGCTGCATCCCCACGTACACGGAGCTGACGGCGTTGAACACATAGGACACACCCACAATCCGCACATACGGCGCGCCCAGCACAATCAGCCCGGCGTTGTTGGTGACAAGACCCATCACCCACTCCGGAAACAAAAACAGCACCAGCGCCGCAAGCCCGGAGACGGCAAACCCCGCATACGCCGCAACACCCATCACCCGATTGATGGAAATGGTGTCTCCCTTTCCCCAATACTGGCACACCAGCACCGTCAGCCCGCTCATCACACCAAAAATGACCACCTGCACCAGAAAAATAGGCGTGTTGGCAGCGGTGACCGCCGAAAGCGGATCGTTTCCCAGCAGGCCCACCATAAAGGTGTCCACAAAGCCAAGGGACGTGGTAATAAGATTTTGTAAAATGATCGGAAGCGACAGCTTCCACAGCCGACCGTAAAAGCCGGGCTTTTGGCGAAGCACGGAAAACATAATTACCTCAATCGTTCTCAATAAATTTCATATAGACTATATCCGGACGTTTCATCGAATGCGCCCGGTCTGTTTTGCATCACAGCATGGGAAAGCGGGCGTCGTGATGTTGGCGCAGGGCGTTCACAGCCGCGTCAATTTCCTCTTTCGTGGTTTCTGGGCCAAAGCTTAGCCGCACCACTCCGGCGGCGACCCGCTTTTCAAGGCCCAGCGCCGCCGTCACCTGACTGGGCTTCCCCTGATGGCAGGCGGACCCGGCAGAAATGCAGATGCCCGCCTCGGACAGCTCATTCACCACGTTCTGGCTGGGATACCCCGGCATAGAGACGGACAGCACGTGGGGCGCAGTTCCCTTTGCGATCAATTTCAAATCAGGGATTTCCCCCAGCCGTTCCACAGCGTAGGCTTTCATGTCCGCCATGTGCCGCAGTTTCTCCTCAAACCCTTCAAGCCGCAGCGCCGCAGCCTTGGCAAAGCCCGCAATCTGCGCGGTGGCCTCCGTCCCGGCGCGAAAGCCGGACTCCTGCCCCCCTCCCGGCAGCAGAGGCCGGGGCGCGCGCACCCGCCCGCCGATATACAGCGCGCCGATCCCCTTCGGCCCGCCGATTTTGTGGGCGGAGAGGGCAATAAAGTCCGCCCCCAGCGTTTTGGCAGAGAAGGGGATTTTCAAAAAGCCCTGCACCGCGTCGGTATGCAGCAGGGTTTTTTCGTTTTTCACTTTCAGCCCGGCCGCAATCTCCGAAATGGGGTAAACGTTCCCCGTCTCGTTGTTCACCAGCATCACGCTCACCAGCGCCGTATCCGTGCGAACGGCTTCCAACACCTTTTCCGCTGAAATATTCCCGTCCCTGTCCGGGAGGATGCGGGTGATCTCGTACCCGTCCTGTTCCAGCCAGCGGCACCGCTCCAGCACGGCGCTGTGTTCCACGGCGGTGGTGACAATATGCCGCCCCACCCGCCGATTCTGCCACAGGGCGGCGGTGAAGGCCCAGTTGTCCGATTCGGTTCCGCAGGCCGTAAAAAACAGCCGTGCCGCCTCGCAGTCAAGGGCCTGCGCCACGGTTCCACGGCAGTCCTCCACCAGATTTTTGGCTCGGCGGCCATAGGCATACTGGGAACTGGGATTGCCGTATTCCTCGGTCAGCACGCGCACCATCTCCTCCGCCACCGCCCTGGGCACCGGCGTGGTGGCGGCGTGGTCGAGATAAATCATGAAAACACTCCTTTGATTGGGGCTTGCCCCAGCGGTAAAATACACGTATAATAGAGTTGTGCCGCCCATTGCGGCTCAATCGTATTATTATAAAGAAAATCGTCTGAAATAGCAAGGAGAATCCATGAAAATCGCTATTTACACCCTGGGCTGCAAGGTGAATCAATATGAGACGCAGGCCATGGAGCAGGAGCTTTCCCGCCGTGGCCACGAAATCGTGTCCTTTTCAGGCGCAGCGGACGCCTATGTGGTAAACACCTGCTCCGTCACCGCCGTCAGCGACCAGAAATCCCGCCAGATGCTCTCCCGCGCCCGGCGGGAGCATCCCGAGGCCGTGGTGGCCGTGTGCGGCTGCTATCCCCAGACCCGGCCCGAGGACGTGCGCAAGCTGGACGTGGACCTGATTGCCGGAACCGGGGACCGGATGGGCTTTCTGGACCTTTTGGAGCAGGAGCTGGAGGACCGCAGGCCCATGGAGTCTGTGGACCGGGTGTTTGACCGCCGTGCTTTTGAAATTCTCCCCGCCGGGGGACTGGAGGGCCGCACCCGTGCCATGCTGAAGGTGGAGGACGGCTGCGTCAACTTCTGTTCCTACTGCATCATTCCTTACGCTCGCGGCCCCGTGCGCTCCCTGCCGCCGGAAGAAGCGGCGGCGCGGGCCAAGGAGCTTGCGGCCGCGGGATATCAGGAGATGGTGCTTACAGGCATTGAGATTTCCTCCTGGGGCGCGGATTTAAAAACCGGACAAAGCCTGATTGATTTGATGGAGCTTCTCAGTGCGGCCGCACCGGGTCTTCGGCTGCGGCTGGGCAGTCTGGAACCCCGCACCATTGACGAGGACTTTTGCCGTCGGGCTGCAAAGCTGCCCAACCTCTGCCCCCAGTTCCACCTCTCCATGCAGTCCGGCTGCGATGAAACCCTGAAGCGCATGAATCGGAAGTACGACACTGCCCGGTTTTTCCGCTCCGTGTCACTGCTGAAGGAATCCTTCGACCGCCCCGCCGTCACCACCGACATGATCGTGGGCTTCCCCGGTGAAACGGAGGAGGAATTTGCCCAGTCACTGGACTTTATCCGACGGTGCGGCTTTGCCCGGATGCACATTTTCCCCTATTCCATCCGTCCCGGCACCCCGGCTGCGGAGCTTGCGCAAATTCCCGCCGCCGTGAAAGAGAAGCGGGCCGCCCGGGCCGCCAGCCTTGCGGATGAAATGCGCAAAGAATACCTTGAGGGCTGTGTGGGGCAGGTGTACCCCGTGCTGTTTGAGCAGGCCAAGGGAAATCGTTTTTCCGGCCACGCGCCTAACTATACGGAGGTTTTGGTTGCGGGCGGCGAACATCTTCACAACCGGGTGCTTGCCACCCGCATCACCGGCATCGACGGATTTGCCCTGCTGGGAGAATTGGAGGAAACGCCATGAAAAGCCACTTTTTTGCGTATATATCCCGGCTACGGTTCATCTCCCGCTGGGCGCTGATGCGCAACACCGCCCCGGAAAACGTGCAGGAGCACAGCCACCAGACGGCGGTGCTGGCCCATGCGCTGGCCCTCATCCGCAACAAGCACTTCGGGGGCCACGTGGACCCCGGCGCGGCGGCGGTGGCGGCGCTGTATCACGACGCATCCGAAATTCTCACCGGCGACATGCCCACCCCCATTAAATATTATAGCTCCTCTATCCGCTCCGCCTATCAGGAGGTGGAAGTGGAAGCCAACCGGAAGCTGCTGGAAATGCTTCCCCCAGAGCTGCGAGATATCTATGCCCCGGTGCTGGAAATTCCCGACCCGGAGCTGCGGGTGCTGGTGAAGGCGGCGGACAAGCTGTCCGCCTATATCAAGTGCGTGGAGGAAGTTAAGGCCGGAAACGGTGAGTTTGGGGACGCCGCAAGGCAGACCCGCGCCGCGCTGGATTCCTTTGGCCTGCCCGAGGTAACCTATTTTCTCGAAACCTTCATGGACAGCTTCTCCCTGACGCTGGACCAGCTAAAATAATGTTCGTTTCCCGTATTTGGCGTATCGGTGGGCAATTTGTTTCCAGAAGCAATCATGCCCAAATCTGAAAGGACGGATTTTTATGAAGAAATATGAATATAAATTTGTGAAATTTGATTCTGAATCGGGCTTTTCCTATGATAAAAAAGTCCTTGCGTTGGAAAAGCAGTGGAACGAGCTGGGCGAACAGGGCTGGAAATTTTGCCGGGACGGAAACGGCTTTTACATCTTTATCAGAGAACGTGTTGCCGCGGAAGGTTTTTAACAAACGAGCGCGGGCTTCGGAGGATTCCGAAGCCCGCGCTTTTGTTTCTTAAATCTTAATCAGCTCGTATTCCCGGGTTCCAAGGCCCAGTTTTTCTCCGTGCTCCAGACACACCCGCCAGTCGGTGTCGGGATGGAGCGCAACAAAGTGGTCGCCGCAATCGCAGCTCCACGCCCCGTCGGACAGGGCGGAGCCTGCCATCACAGGCTGGGCATTTACCGCATCCGCGCAGGCCTGATCCAGCGCCACCGGGTCAAAGGAGGCAAACATTCCCACGTCCGGGGCGATGGGTGCGTCGTTTTCCCCGTGGCAGTCGCAATTGGGCGAGATATCCAGCACCAGCGACACATGGAAGCAGGGCCGTCCGTCCACCACCGCCTTGGTATACTCCGCAATTTTTTTGTTCAGGATGGCGGGCGCTTCGTCATTGGCGGCAAAAATAGCGTCTTTGGGGCAAACCCCAAGACACCTTCCGCAGCCCACGCATTTGTCCGGGTCGATAAACGCCTTTCTATCAGTGACAGAGGGTGCGTCGTGGGCACAGATTTTCACGCAGGCGCCGCAGCCAATGCACCGCTTCTGCTTGACATAGGGCGTGCCGGAGCTATGCATCTCCATCTTCCCGGCCCGGGAACCGCAGCCCATGCCGATGTTTTTCAGCGTGCCGCCCATGCCCGTCTGCTCGTGGCCCTTAAAGTGGGTGAGAGAGATGAACACGTCCGCGTCCATCACCGCCCGACCAATTTTGGCCTCTTTCACATATTCGCCGCCATCCACCGGCACCAGCACCTCGTCGGTGCCCTTCAGTCCGTCGCCAATCAGGATGTGACAGCCAGTTGAAAAGGGAGAAAATCCGTTTACATAGGCCGACTCAATATGATCCAGCGCGTTTTTCCGCCCGCCGATATACAGGGTGTTGCAGTCTGTCAGATAAGGTCTTCCACCCTGGGACTTCACAAGGTCCGCCACTACCTTGGCCCAGTTGGGCCGGAGATACGCCAAATTCCCCGGCTCGCCGAAATGCATTTTGATCGCCGCGTATTTCCCCTCCAGATCGATGTCGCCGAAACCGGCGGTCATCATCAGCCGCGCCAGCTTTTGGGGCAGATTTTCCCGCCAGCTTGGGGCGCGAAAATCCGCAAAATAAACCTTTGCCTTTCCTGCCATCTTCAGTTTTCCTCCCCGTTTTTTCTTCCTGTTCTTTTCCTGCTCTTTCTTTGTTCTATTCCCAAAATTCTCTCTGCTTACTCGTCCATCTCCACATTTACGTGGTCTGTCCCATGCTCTTCAAACTCGTCCATATAAGTATCGATGCGCTCCATCAGCTCATTGTAATTCTCTCTGGTCATTGGCTCTCCGTCCATGTCCCGCAGTGCCAGCTCCTCCGCCAGAATCTCATAGAACACCACATCCTCATAATCTGCGATGGCCTCGTGAATTCCGCCGTCAGCAAACGCGCGGGAAGGAATAATCTCCCCGTCAAGATGCTCCACAAGCTTGTGCATTCCGTGAGCGGGGCAGTGGGAAAATATCTGACTCTCCACCTTGTCATATTCCGTAATGCGGTCATCCTCCCGGGCGGAGTTCATCACCCAGTTTCCAATGTACACAAGATCCAGCAGATAGCGGTACTGCTGCTCCGTCAGCTCGATCTTCACGGCAAACACCTCCCTCATCCCATTTTTCGGCCGCAAAGCCGATCCTTTCAGCATTATATCAAATCCCATTTGGAAATTCCACATCAAAAACCGGGAAAAAAGCCTAAAATCTGTCTTGCCCGGGATTCACATACATAGTATAATGGTCAAGTTGGGGCTATATGATAGGAATATGGCCCTTTCAGCCACAGATATGGAGGCACTTTGCATGGATAAGCGACCCATCGGCGTGTTCGACTCCGGCCTTGGCGGGCTGACCGCCATCCGCTCCCTGCGGGAGATTTTGCCGGAAGAGGACCTGATTTACTTTGGAGACACCTCCCGTGTCCCTTACGGGGGCCGATCCCGGGAGACGATTTTGAAATACGCACGGCAGGACGTGCGGTTCCTGCGCTCCTTTGACCTCAAGGCAATTTTAATTGCCTGCGGCACCGTATCCACCACATCCCTGCCCACGCTTCGGGCGGAAAATGATTTGCCCATGGTGGGCGTGGTAGAGCCCACCTGCCGCCGGGCCGCCACCGTAACAAAAAACAAGCGTGTTGGCATGATTGCCACGCAGGCCAGCGTCCGGGCGGGGGCGTACGCAAAAACCCTTGCGGAGCTGGACCCGGAGATTCAGGTGTTTTCCAAGGCCTGTCCCCTGTTTGTGCCGCTGGTTGAAAACGGGCGCTTTCGCAAGGGCGATATGGTGATTGAAACCGTGGCCCGGGAGTATCTTGCGTCTATGCGTGAGACGGGGGTGGACACCTTGATTCTGGGCTGCACCCACTATCCCCTGCTGGAGGAAATCATCGGCGGAGTGATGGGTTCGGAGGTGGAGCTGGTGTCCGCCGGAGAAGAGTCCGCCTTCGAGCTGAAGCGGCTGCTGAAGGCGGGAGATTTGCTGAACAGCGAACAGCGTCAGGGTGACGCCACATATTATGTCAGCGACCGGGTGGAGAGCTTTGAGGAAACCGCCTCCTGGTTCCTGCGGGAGGATTTGCACCATGGAGCCAATCAAATTGATATCGACCGATACTGACAGCCCACCCCTCCCGGTCATTATCTCCGTGCGGGGAGAGCAGTATTTTGACGGCTGCGACCCCGACGGCACGGAGCTGACTACGGAGGGGACATTGCATCCGCTCCCGGACGGGCTGGTGCTGCGCTACGAGGAAAGCGCCCTCACCGGGATGGAGGGCACCGTCACCACCTTTGAGCTGCGGGGGCAAAGAGTTGTTTTGACCCGGGCGGGAAAGGTAAACTCCCAGATGATTTTCGAAGAGGGGCGGCAGCACACGTCGCTGTATGAAACGCCCATGGGAGAGCTGAGCGTGGACATTTCCACCAGCTATCTTCGCCACAGTCTGACCGAGCGGGGCGGCCTTCTTGAAATCCGATACTCCATCGCGGTGGACCACACCGCCACGGGAAAAAACGCGTTTAAAATCCGCGTACGGCCCAAAAGCTGACGGAGGGAGCATTTCCAACCGTCACCACACCAATGAAAACGAGGGATAAACCATGCTGCATATGATTCAAAAAGCCAAGGACCAGGCGGCGGAGCTGACCAGAAACGCCTATCGCGCCGCCGTCTCCGACGGGACTCTTCCGCAGGCGGAGATTGCCTCCGTCCCTGTGGAAATCCCCAAGGACACAAAAAACGGCGACTTTACCACCACCTTCGCGCTGGCCGCGTCCAAGGCCCTGCGCCAGCCTCCCCGGGCCATTGCGCAGGCGCTTTTGGAGCGTCTGGCGCTGGAGGGCAGCTATTTTGACTCCGCCGAAATTGCCGGCCCTGGCTTTTTAAACTTCCATCTGGGGCAGGCATGGTTTGGCGACGTGCTTTCCGCCGTGGAGAGCGAGGGGGAGCAGTACGGCCAGAACGATGAGCTGGGGGGCCGAAAAATCATGGTGGAGTTCGTCTCCGCCAACCCCACCGGCCCCATGCACATGGGCAACGCCCGGGGCGGCGTGCTGGGAGATACGCTGGCCTCCGTCCTCTCCTTCTGCGGGGCAGAGGTTTCCCGGGAATTTTACGTCAATGACGCAGGACACCAGATTGAAAAATTCGCCCAGTCCATTGAGGCCCGTTACCTCCAGCTCATCCGGGGCGAGGACGCGGTTCCCTTCCCGGAGGACGGGTATCAGGGCGAGGACATCCGGGACTTGGCGCAGGCCTACCGTGCAGCGCACGGAGATGCGCTGGCGGACGCGGAGGAGACGGTTCGGCGGGACACGCTGGCAGAGTTTGGCCTGAGCATAAACCTGCCCAAGATGAAAACCGATCTGGCCCGGTACAAAATTCAGTACGACACCTGGTTTTACGAGTCTGCCCTCCACGAGTCTGGCTATGTGGCCGAGACGGTGGACAAGCTGACCGAGGCGGGCTTCACCTATGAAAAAGACGGAGCCCTGTGGCTGAAAACCGCCGAAATTATGGCCCAAAATCTCCGCCGGGACGGAAAAAAGGACGCAGACATCGAAAAGCTTGAATTGAAGGACGATGTGCTGCGCCGGGCCAACGGATTTTACACCTATTTTGCCGCCGACATTGCCTATCACCGCAACAAGCTTGCTGTCCGCGGCTTTGACAAGGTCATCAACGTCTGGGGCGCGGATCATCACGGCCACGTTGCCCGGCTTAAGGGCGCGCTGGACGCGCTGGGTCTGGACGGCGCGAACCGGCTGGACATTGTGCTGATGCAGCTTGTAAAGCTTCTGCGGGACGGCGAAGCCGTGCGCATGAGCAAGCGCACGGGCAAGGCCATTTCCCTGTGCGATTTGCTGGACGAGGTCCCCGTGGACGCGGCAAGATGGTTTTTCAACGCCAAGCCGGACACCCAGATGGAATTTGACTTGGGACTTGCCGTCCGCGAAGACAGCGAAAACCCCCTGTACTACGTGGAATACGCTCACGCCCGCATCTGCTCGCTGCTGCGGGCCATGGAGAGCGAGGGGCTGCGCGTTCCCGCCGCTGGGGACGTGGACATGGCGCAGGTGAGCGGCGAAGCGGAGCAGGCGCTGATCAAGCAGCTTGCCCAGTTCTGCGAAATCATCCGTCTTTCCGCCAGAGACTATGACCCCTCCTTCATCAACCGGTATTTACAGGAGCTGGCGGCCTGCTTCCACAGGTTCTACACCGCCTGCCGCATCAAGGGTGAAGCCCCGGAGCTGGCGCAGGCGCGACTGAAGCTGGCAGACTGTGCGCGCGCGGTTTTGCGCAGCGGATTGAAGCTGCTTGGCGTGGACGCGCCGGAGAAAATGTAAAACGGGCGGCAAAGCCCTTGCCCACGCCCATCGGACGCGGACTTCATTTCAAGAAAAAGAGGAAAACTTTCATGAGTATTTTTGAAGCGCTGATGCTGGTTTGCTTTGGCCTGTCGTGGCCGGTGAACATCCGCAAGTCCTGGGTAACTCGCTCCGCCGTGGGCAAGAGCCTGTTTTTCCTCATCATTGTGGAGATCGGCTATGTCTGCGGGATGATGAACAAGGTTCTGGTGCGGTTTGACTGGGTGTTTTACCTGTACGTCCTGAATTTCCTGATGGTGGCAACCGACGTCGTCTTATACTTCCGCAATAAAAAGCTGGATCGCCTGCGGGCGGAGCAGGAACAGGAGATCTAAATTTCATGAACGCACCCCAGAACAACACAGAGCGCCGCCTCGGCCCCGCCCTGCGCGCCGCCTTTCCCCATACGATCCCGGTTTTGACCGGCTTTCTCTTCCTTGGCATTGCCTACGGCGTTTTGATGAACGCCAAGGGCTACGGCCCCCTATGGTCCACGCTGATGAGCGCCGTGGCCTTTTGCGGAAGCATGCAGTTTGTGGCAATCACCCTGCTGACCACGGTGTTCGATCCCGTTCAGGCGGCGCTGCTGTCCTTCATGGTAAACGCCCGCCACCTGTTTTACGGCATTGTCATGCTGGAAAAATACCGGGGGCTGGGCAAGGCCCGCATTCCGCTTATCTACGTTTTGTGTGACGAGACGTTTTCCCTTGTCTCCACGGTAGAGCCGCCGGAGGGCGTGGATAAAAAGCGTTTTTACCTCTCCATCTCCCTGCTGGACTATTTATACTGGGTGGGAGGCACGGCTTTGGGCGGCCTGTTGGGGGATTTTATTCCCTTTGACACCGCGGGACTGGACTTTGCCCTGACGGCGCTGTTTGTGGTGCTGTTTATGGAGCAGTGGAAAAAGAGGGAAAACCGGGCCGCCGGACTCATTGGCATCGTTGCAACGGCGGCATGTCTGCTGGCGTTTGGGCCGAACAATCTGGTAATTCCCGCCATGCTTGCAATCGTTGCAATTTTGCTGATTGGGAGGAAAAAGCTGTGTACCTGAGCGTACCTCAAACGCTGATACTCATTCTGGCCGTCGCCGTCGGGGCCCAGCTTACCCGGTGGCTTCCCTTTTTGCTGCTGCCGGAGGGGAAAGAAACCCCAAAAACGGTGGAATATCTCGGAAAGCTTCTCCCCCCCGCCGTTATGGGGCTGCTGGTGGTATATTGTCTGCGAAATGTCTCCCTGTTTGGCCCGTCCCATGGGATTCCCGAAGCGGCGGCGATTCTTGCCGTAGGCCTGCTTCATTGGTGGAAGGGAAACGTGCTGCTGTCCATTGCCGGGGGAACCGCCCTTTATATGGTGCTGATTCAGGCGGTATTTGCCTGATCAAAAACGCTGACCCGCATCGGCGGGCTTGTCCCCGCCGCTTTTTACCGACATGCATTTTACCAACAACCCGGTATGTTGTTTAGCCACTTGTTTAACAGACACTAAAGAAGTCCGCCGCGCGGCCAAAAAGGCTGCGCGGCGGACTTTTTAATTAATACTTTAGAATTGAAGCGTCTTCAACTTTGGGCAGGTTAACCGCTGCTGCGGGCATTGGCCTGATAGGTTAGATACCGCTCCAGCATTGCCGATGCGGCGGCCCGGGTGACAGAGGCGCCCGGTGCTAACGTTCCGTCAGAGCGACCGGAGAGAATGTTGTTTGTAACGCACCATGCAACGCCCTCATAAGCATACTGGGAAACGCTGTCCCGGTCGGGATAATCCAGCAGGAACATCCACGCACCCTGGAAGCCGCCACCGCGGTGCTGCTCCCAGCGGTAGAGGAACGCCGCAAGCTGCTGGCGGGACACCACTTCGTTGGGCCGGAAGGTATTATCGGAATAGCCGTTCACCAGCTTGTTGCCCACAGCCCAGGTCAGTGCATTCAAATAGTCACCGCCGTCCTGCACATCCTCAAACCCGGGAATGGACTGAATCACCACGGGGCTGCCCGCCAGCTGGTAAAGCGCCTTTACCAGCTCCGCCCGGGTCAGCGCGTCGCCGGGGCGAAATGCCAGCGTAGAGTCGCACCGCAGAAGGCCACGGGAGGTGACGGCAAGAATGCTGTCATAAGCCCAGTAGCTTTTTTCCACGTCGGTAAAGGGCAGGCCATCGTAGGCAAACAGCACCGCCCGGGTCACTTCCGCGCCGCTGCTCCAAGCCAAAAACCATGTGCCGGGAATCAAGTCCCGATAGGTAACAAGGTTTTTCGTCAGATAGGGAGAGGTCTTCGCGTCAAAGGGAACCGTCATCCGCTCCCCTTCCCGTGTGGTAAGCGCCACGCCGCTCTCGTTCACCGTGTCCACCGCCGCCACCTGCTGATAGGTGGGGGCCTTTGCATTTTTCGGCAGATTGCGCAGAATGATTACGGCGTGGGTCTGGGGCGGCTCGCTCAAAGCCATGACTGGTCCCACGTACATCCGTACGCTCTCCCCGTCCTTCAATCCGGTCATGTTTGCGGCCGTGCCGTCGGTGGCATCCACAATGTAGGTCGTCTCGTCATAGCCCACGATTACCTGACTGCCGTCTTCTTTGGTCAGCAGCATAGTCTTCTCACCCGTCTGCTTCACCGTGCCGTCCAGTAAGATTGGCCCCAGAGGGGCAGAAGCCACCGGCTCTGCCTCCGCTCCGGCGGCGGGAACCGCCAACAAAGCGGCACACAGCACAAACCCCAGCAGCGCACCCATTCTCTTTTTCTTCACAGCATATTCCTCCTTTTAAAATCCTCGCGGCTCTCGCCACGCCTGCTATTGTATCTTGAGACGCTTGAACAGGCAAAAAAGTTTCCGCACATTGACATCATCGGATAAATCCGTTAAAATATCTTCAACTTCAAAAGCCCCGCCGTACTATTCGGAAAGGAGTGCAGCTTTATGGCAAAAATCACTGTGCTTGTGAAATTTCCCGGTCAGCCGCTTTGCTATATGCAGGTTCCCACCGACCGGATTGAGAAAATTTACAGCAGCATTGCCGGCCTGCAATCCACTGAGATCAACACGTTCTCTTTGTATCGCGGCTTTTATTACATCCTGCTGGATGGAAACCGCGAGAAAAAGAAGCTTCCCCCCAACATGACCGCCTATCTAGTGAACACACAGGGGGACACCAGTGTGTTGGACATCAAGGGGGTGTTTGTCATCTGCAAGCTTCCCACCGGTCTGGCAGGGCCTATGACCGACATGACCCCGCAGGACGCGGAGCAGGTGGTCAAGCTCCTGCGAAACTGAACTCTATGCTAAAAGGCCCGCAGAGGAAATTCCTCTGCGGGCTTTTTTATTTATTTGGGTCGAGGAACGCGTGTCTCAATTTTTACTTCTTGCCGTGAAGGGACTTCATACGCCGCTCGTGGTCCAGAATCCGCTTGCGCATCCGCAGGCTCTTAGGCGTGACTTCCAAAAGCTCGTCGTCCGCCAAAAACTCCAGACACTGCTCCAGGCTCATCTGCCGGGGCGGAACCAGACGCAGCGCCTCGTCCGAACCGGAGGACCGGGTGTTGGTGAGCTGCTTTTTCTTGCAGATGTTCACCGTCATGTCCTCATTGCGGGGATTCACGCCGATAATCATTCCGCCGTACACCGGTACGCCGGCTCCGATGAACAGAGCGCCCCGCTCCTGCGCGTTGTACAGGCCGTAGGTGATGGACTCGCCGGTTTCAAAGGAAATCATAGAGCCGCTGCCTCGGCGCTGAATGTCGCCCTTATAGGGGGCGTAGGTTTCAAAGATGGAGGCCATAATGCCCTCGCCCTTGGTGTCGGTCAAAAAGTCGTTCCGATAGCCGAACAGGCCACGGGCGGGAATCAGAAACTCAATTTTCATGCGGCTGCCCACGGGGGTCATCTCCAGCATGTCTGCCTTGCGCTGGCCCAGCTTTTCAATCACAGCGCCCACGCTTTCGCTGGGCACGTCCACCACCAGCCGCTCGATGGGCTCGCATTCCTTGCCGTCAATCTCTTTGTACAGCACGCGGGGGGGAGACACCTGAAATTCATAGCCCTCCCGGCGCATGGTTTCAATCAGAATGCTCAGGGACATTTCACCCCGGCCCGCCACGTTGAATGCCTCGGAAGTATCCGTGTCGGAAACCCGGAGGGACACGTCCTTCAGCGTCTCCTTATACAGCCGATCCCGCAGCTGGCGGGAAGTGACGAACTTTCCCTCCCGGCCCGCGTAGGGCGAGTCGTTGACAGAGAAGGTCATCTCCATGGTGGGGGCAGAAATAGCCACAAAGGGCAGCGGTTCCACGGTGCCAGGCTCGCAGATGGTGTCACCAATGGTCACATCGGGAATACCGCTCATGGCAATGATATTGCCGGCGGTGGACTCGGTAACGGCGTTGCGGGCAAGGCCCTCAAACTCATAGATGGCGGTGGCCTTCGCCTTGCGGGGCGCGGCCTCCGGCGCGTGATAGTTGCAAACCGCAATCTCCTGATTCTGCTTCAAAACGCCCCGCTCAATGCGACCGATGGCAACGCGGCCCACAAACTCGTTATAGTCGATGGAGGACACCAGCATCTGGAAGGGCTGCTGGGTGTCCGCCTCCGGCGCGGGAATGTATTGCAGAATGGTTTCGAACAGGGGGTCCAGATCGGTCCCCAGATTCTCCGGCGTGTAAGAGCAGATACCCTGCCGGGCGGAGCAGAACAGCATGGGGCTGTCCAATTGCTCGGCGGTGGCGTCCAAATCCATCAACAGCTCCAGCACCTCGTCCACCACCTCGTGGATGCGCTGGTCCGGGCGGTCGATCTTGTTCACCACCACGATGACGCGATGGCCCAGCTCCAATGCGCGGCTGAGAACAAAGCGGGTCTGAGGCATGGGGCCTTCAGCGGCGTCCACCAGCAAAATAACGCCGTTGACCATTTTCAAAATGCGCTCCACCTCGCCGCCGAAGTCCGCGTGGCCCGGGGTGTCCACCACGTTGATCTTGGTGTCCTTGTAGCGCACGGCGGTGTTTTTCGCCAGAATCGTGATGCCCCGCTCCCGCTCCAGATCGCCGGAGTCCATCACACGCTCCACCGTCTCCTGATTTTCGCGGTACACGCCGCCCTGCTTGAGCATCTGGTCTACCAGCGTGGTTTTGCCGTGGTCAACGTGGGCGATGATGGCGACGTTTCTCAGTTTTTCATTCTGCATATTTTGTTCTTCTCCTTATTGTATGGCGGGGTTCCGGGCGTCCCCCGCTTCACGCGCCCGCCTGCCGGGCACGCAAGTATTGCAAGTTTTTTGCACAGCCTTATATTATATGCTGAATTCCTCATTTTTGCAAGAAAAACCTTTGAAACGGCCTGAAATGGCTGAAAAGGACGGCAAATCTTTTAAAATGCTCCAAATTTTTTGCGGCGAAGGGCCGACTTTCTTGCCGGCTCAACAGGTAACACCTTTTGGACAAAAACTTTCCTGGAAAGCCGTCAAATTTCGCCCTTTCGCTGATTGACGGAGGCTTTTGCACCGCCCTATACTAAAGATGCTGCGGGGGAAGCGGCGCCAGCGCCGCACGTTCCTCCGCAAGTACCGCGGCCCGCTGGGGCCGCCCCGGAGGCGCATTGCCATGTATCACATTAGAACCTTTAACAAGATTTCCCCCGTCGGGCTGAGCCGTTTAAACCCGGAACGCTACGCCGTGTCTGACGGCGAGGAGGACGCGGAGGGCATTTTGGTTCGCTCCGCCAAGCTTTTGGATATGGACTTTCCCAAAAGCCTGCTGGCCGTCTCCCGCGCCGGTGTGGGGGTGAACAACATTCCCATTGACCGCTGCTCGGAGAACGGCGTTGCCGTGTTTTCCACGCCGGGGGCCAATGCCAACGCCGTGAAGGAGCTGGTGCTGTGCGCCATGCTGCTCTCCTCCCGGGACGTGTCCGGCTCCTGCAATTGGGTGCGCGGTCAGGCCGCCGCGGGGGTGGACGTGGCCTCTGTGGTGGAGAAGGGAAAATCTGCCTTTGCCGGGCCGGAGCTTTATAAAAAGACCATGGGCGTCATCGGTCTGGGGGCCATCGGTGCGCTGGTATCCAACGTCTGCCTGTCTCTGGGCATGGACGTATACGGCTACGACCCCTATCTCAGCGTGGACTCTGCCCTGCGGCTGGATCGCCACATCCATGTGGTGAAGGACGTAAACGAGCTGTATCGCCGGGCGGACTACATCTCCCCCCATATTCACTACACAGAGAAAACCCATCACACCATCGATGCCGCAGCCATCGCCAATATGAAGCGGGGTGCGCGGCTGATCAATCTGGCCCGGGGCGAGATTGTGGACGACGACGCGGTGCTTGCCGCCCTGGAAACCGGCAAGCTCTCCTGGTACGTCACCGATTTTCCCAACAACCGGCTCCTGCAAAGCAAGCGGGTGATTTCCTTCCCTCACCTGGGAGCCTCCACCCCGGAGAGCGAGCAGAACTGCGCGGTGATGGCGGCGGACGCGCTGACGGAATATCTGGAAACCGGCAACGTCCGCAACAGCGTAAATCTTCCCCCGGTGAATTTCCCCCGCAGCGGCAGTTTGCGCATGTGTGTTATCCACCGGAACATTCCCGCCATGCTGGCCAATATCACAAGGGTTCTGAGCACCGACGGGGCCAACGTGGCAAACCTGAGCAACAAGTCCCAAGGCGCTTACGCCTATACCGTGGTGGATCTGGATTCCAAAATCGGCCGGAGTCTGGTGGACGATGTAATGGCCCTGAACGGGGTCATCCGCGTCCGGGTGATCGAGTAACTTTTAAAATACTTGACTCGAAGCCCGCCCCGCCGCAAGTCGCCATAAAAAAGCCTTTGAGCGGTAACGCTCAAAGGCTTTTAATCGTTTTTCAGCGAAGAAATCACACCGTCCAGAATATCCAGCGCCTGCTTACGGCGGGTCACGTCAAGACCCTCCAGCCTTTTGAGAATATAGTTGCTCTTGGCCTCATAGCCCGCCACCAGGCTGTCCTGAAGCACATCGTCCGCCGGGGCCGCCAGCGTGTTGAGAATGAGGATAAACGTCTCAAGCTTGGGTACCTTGTCGCCGCGCTCAATATCAGCTAAATATCTGGCGCTGATACCGATTCTCTCCGAACATTCCTCAATGCTCCATCCGGCCTTAGCCCTGTATGCTTTCAGTTTTCTGCCAAGACTTTTAGAATCCAATATCGTCACCTCTCGTCTATTCGGGGATAGTATCTATGAATAGCATACATGTTATGCGAAAAGCTAGAATCCTCTATTTGTAGAAATTTCCCCAAATAGGGGTTGAACGTGGCAAAAATATGTGCTACGATGAAAGCTGAAAACTCAGCCCCCAGTTGTAAGACTATAAAAAGAACGGGAGAGAGAACGTATGATACAGTCAACCGGCATTGTCAGGAAGGTGGATGAGCTGGGTCGGGTCGTCCTGCCTGTGGAGACGAGAAAGCGCTTCGGCATTGAGGAAAAGGACGGCCTTGAAATCCTGATAGACACAGACGGCGGACAAATTATTCTGCAAAAGACCTCCGCGGCGTGCGTCCGGTGCGGCTCTGCGGAAGATCTGAAGCAGCTCAACGGCTGCACATATCTTTGCGCCAAATGCATTGCGGCCCTGCAATAACCGCGCCCCGGGCGACATCTAAGTCTCCATCCCACGGCTCATCGCCCCTCCATCGGCGGGAAATGGCAAAACCGGCGCGGCCTTTGGGCCGCGCCGGTTTTATATCTGAGGGAAATAAAATCCCTCTCTAAAAAGTCTCCATGGTTTCAATCAGGTTTTTCACAATGCGGCCGGTCATGCCCCATACGGCCCGACCCTCCCAGCGCCAGATGGGAACGTCCACCTCGCCCCCCTCCCAGTTATAGGGCGGGGAAACGCCCACCGCGTCATAGGGAAAGTCCGACGGGCTTTCCGGCTCCAGCGTGTAAAAGTACATCTCAGGCGGGTTGCTGCGGAAAAATTCCAGCGGCACGGTGAATACCTCGCCCACCTCCGCCGCAGAGGGACGCAGGCCGCAAAAGCCCGCTTCGTCCACCAGTCCCGGCACGGGCTGAAGAAAAAAGTGCCCCGGCTGGCACAGATAGTCCGACCGGCCCAGCAGCTGGATGCTGCTTGGGGGGATGTGCAGTTCCTCCTCCGTCTCCCGCAGGGCGCATTGCTCTGCCGTCTCTCCCGGCTCCATCCGTCCGCCGGGAAAGCAAACCTGCCCGCCCTGCCGCCGCAGTGTGGCGGCGCGCACCTCAAACAGGAGGTGCAGTCCGTCCTCCCGCTGCACAAACGGGCACAGCACCGCAAATTCATTTTTCCGCCCCAAAAGACCCGGCGTGCGATTCCGCCACAGGGCCTTCAGCGTATTTACGTTTATTTCCTTCATTCAGGCAAATCCTTTATTCCGCAAAATTCCTCAGCCCAGCAAAAAGGAGAGGGCCTGCTTCCGATTTTCGATGTCTACCGCAGGCACGGCGGGGGCATACTCCCCATCAAGGGACCACGGCACCTCGTCCTCCGTCTCCATTCGGATGGCGGATACATGCCGAAACACCAGCCCACCCCGGTCATACTCCTGATTCAGCAAGGCCAGAATGAGATTGTTCAGCTCGATGGGGGTTTTGGGGCTGGGAACAAGCAGCATTTCAAACTTTCCGTCATCCAGCACCACCCGCTCCGGGTCCAGCTTCATCAGCCCGCCAATAGAGGTGGAATTGCACACTGCGCCAAACAGGTATTCCCCGTCAAGCCGTTCCCTGTCGGCGGTGATGCGAAGCCGATAGGGCCGCAGCGTGTTTAAATCCTTCATCCCCTCCAGAATATAGGCAAAATGGCCCAAGGCGTTCTTCGCGTCCTGCGACGCGGTATACGCCGTGCGCACAAAGGCCCCGAAGGAGGCCACGTACACAAAATATCGCCGGTTCCACTTCCCGATGTCCAGTCTGCGGGCCTCGGCGGCCATGGCGGTGCGGGCCGCCTGCACGGCGTTGCTTGAAATGCCAAGGCTTGCGGCAAAGTCGTTGGTGCTGCCCCGGGGAATATAGCCCAGAATGGGCGGGTTTTCAAGGCACATCAGCCCGGAGACAATTTCATTCAGCGTTCCGTCCCCGCCCACGCAAACCACCGCATCGTAATTCGGACCTTCGGCCGCCACCGTCTCCGTGGCATCGCGGGAGCCAACCGTATTGTGAATTTTCACGAGGTAGCCCGCGTCGGAAAAAACACTCAGCGCGTCAAACAGCGGCGACCGGGACTGCGTTTTGCCCGACCGGGGATTCACAATCAGAAGCAGCTTTTTATCCTTCATTGCGGGCCTCCTGTCTGCAAGCCATTAAGATTTTGTAAATAGTTAAAAAACAGGGGTTTTTAAACCGGCTGAAACAGTATAGCATGCCCCGCGCGGTATTGCAATTCTCTTTCCCCCCGTGTTACAATAATGAAAAATGGCTCGCAATTTGCGGCCGGAACAAAGGAGGCGAAGCCGCGTGCGGCAGAGCAGATATTGGAAGGTGGGCGCCACCGTATTTTTGACCGCGGCGGCGATTCTCCTGTTTTACGACGTGCTGTTTGGACAGCGGGCCGCCGTGGTGCTGTTGCTGCGCCTGTTCACGGCGCTGGAACCGATTCTTTACGGGGCCTTGATGGCCTATCTTCTGGCCCCCGTGGTGGATTTCTTTGACCGGCGCATTACCCGGGGCCAGCGTGCCATCTTAAAAAAGGACGGCACGCTTCGGGCCACCGGCGTGCGGGCAGTCAGCCTGCTTTTGACGTGGATTGTCATTACCGTGTTTACCTACTTGCTTTTAAGCTTTTTGCTTCCGCAGGTCTATAAAAGCATTGTGCGCCTGATTGCGAACATGGAAAACTACTACAATACTATTAACGTCTGGATTGCCGGATTGCTGGAGCAGAACCCGTCCTTGGAATCCTGGGTCACAGCCCAGCTGAACGTATACTACAAGGATTTGTCCACGCTGATCACCGATCAGGTGCTGCCGCAGGCCCGAAACCTGATGTCCGCCGTGGGCGGCGGCGTGCTGTCCGCGCTGAATCTGCTGAAAAACCTGCTGGTGGGGGCCATCGTCTCCGTGTATCTGCTGGCCACCAAGGAGCGCTGCGGGGCATACGTTCGTAAGCTGGCCTGCGGAATTTTCCGGCCCTCTCAGGCCGTGTGGATTTTTCGGGCCGTGAGCAAGGCAGATCGTATTTTCAGCGGCTTTGTCCGGGGAAAGCTGCTGGACTCTCTGATTATCGGCATCCTCTGCTTCATCTGCGCAAGTCTTTTCAAGTTTCCCTATGCGCCGCTGGTGTCCGTCATCGTGGGTGCAACCAATGTCATTCCCTTCTTCGGCCCCTTCTTGGGTGCGATCCCCAGCACCTTCCTGATCCTGCTGGATTCTCCCATCAAGGCGCTGTATTTCGTGATCTTCGTTCTGGCCCTCCAGCAGCTGGATGGCAACGTGATCGGCCCCAAAATCCTGGGCGACCGGACAGGGCTTTCCAGTCTCTGGGTCATCATTGCCATTCTGGTGGGCGGCAGCTTCTTCGGCGTGCCGGGGATGTTTTTCGGCGTGCCGGTGTTTGCGTGCTTAAACACCTTTGTGGAGTTTTGGGTGAACAGCCGCCTGAAAAAACGGGGGATGCCCATCAGCCCTTCTTCTTATTTGGGAGAAACGCCCAAAGCGGGGGAGTTTCCCTCTGCGGGGAAGCATTCCGAAGCCAAGGACGCAGATAGCCCCGAAAAAAGCCCGGAGGAATGGGACAAACCGTAAAAAATTCTTGCAATTATGGGCAAAACCGTGTAAAATACGGCCTTGCGGAACGTTTTTTTGAACGGCCCGCAAGGCCCTTTTTTAGAATAAAACTGAATAAGAGCCAAAAAATTTTTCACACCCGGCGGACCCATCGGGCCGCCAGGGGAAGGAGAAAACAATGAAACAGCGTATTTTGGCAGGATTCCTGGCGACACTTCTTTGCGCCGCACTCTCCGGTTGCGGGGGCGGCAGCAGCGCAAGCGATTCGGCAGGAGGACAAAGCGCGGGCAGCAACGGCCCAGCCCCGGCGGCGGATTCAGTCACCGTGGGCATTTCCCAGGATTTAGACGAAAGCCTTGACCCGCACCTTACGGTATCGGCAGGGACCAGAGAAGTCATGTTCAACGTATTCGAGGGGCTGGTAAAGCCCACTCCCGACGGGGATCTGATCGACGCGGTCGCCAGCCACCATGAGGTATCAGCCGACGGAACGGTATACACCTTCACCCTGCGTGATGGCGTGACGTTCCACAACGGCGCGGCGGTGAGCGTGGACGACGTGGTTTGGTCCATCGAACGCTGCGCCGACGCCGGTGAGGGGAAAGCCCCGCTGGTGGAGGCGTTTTCTGCTATTCAGTCGGTCAAGGCAACGGACGAGAAGACCGTGGTCATCACGCTGAATTCGGCGGAAAGCGAATTTTTGGCGGCGCTTACCACCGCCATTCTCCCCAAGGATTATGACGCGCAGGCCACGGCCCCCGTGGGCACCGGGCCTTTCAAATTTATCAAGCGGGTCGCGGGCGACTCCATTGCCCTTGAGCGGTTTGACGGCTACTGGGGCGAGAAGCCGGCCCTGAAAAACGTGACCTTTAAAATCTTTGAGAGCGGAGACGCGATGGTGCTTGCCCTGCAAAGCGGGGCGCTGGACCTGTGCGCCCATCTCACCCCCACGCAGGCCGCCCAGCTGGGAGACGGCTTCCAGATTTTGAACGGCACTATGAATCTTGTGCAGGCGCTTTATTTGAATAACGCGGTGAAACCGCTGGACGATCTGAAGGTGCGGCAGGCTTTGTGCTATGCAGTGGATAAGCAGCAGGTGATCGATCTTGCGGGCAACGGGACGGGCAAACCCCTTGGTTCCAGCATGTATCCCGCGTTTGCAAAGTATTTTGACGACTCTCTCACCGACTATTATACCCAAAACATTGAAAAGGCCAAGTCCCTGCTGACAGAGGCCGGATATCCAAACGGGTTTGACCTCACCATTACCGTTCCTTCCAACTATCAGCCTCATGTAGACACCGCGCAGGTGCTGGTGGAGCAACTCAAAGCAGTGGGAATTAATGCCAAAATCGAGCTGGTGGACTGGAGCACGTGGGTCAGCCGGGTCTACACCGACCGGAATTACCAGTCCACCGTGGTGGGCGTGGACGCCAGCAGCATGACCGGTCGGGCCATGCTGGAGCGGTTTACCTCCGACTATGGCAAAAACTTCGTGAATTACAGCAATGCGGAATACGACGCCCTGTTTCAGCAGGCCCAGTTGGTTTCCGCCGCAGGCGACGATGCGGAGCTGGTGAATCTTTACAAGCAGATGCAGGAAAATCTGGCGGCCAACGCTGCCAACGTCTATCTTCAGGATTTGGGCGATTTGGTCGCCATCCGCACAGGGCTTGACGGATATCGGTTTTATCCCATCTACGTGATGGACCTTTCCGGCGTAAAGGCTGGATAATTGTGCAAGCTTGCACACATCCGGAGACGGAAAGGAGGCGGAAGCCTTGAAATACGCGGCAAAAAAGCTGGCGGCGCTGGCAGCAACCATGCTGGCCGTCTCCTTTCTGGCCTTCGCAGCGTTTCAGGTGGTGGTGGGGGATCCCGCCACCGACCGGCTGGGAACAGAAGCCACGCCCCAGCGGGTGGCGGAGCTGCGCCATGAAATGGGGCTGGACCGTCCCTTTCTGGTGCAGTATGGAAGCTGGCTTGGAGGCTTTGTCACCGGCGATCCCGGGCAGTCCTACTCCGGCGGGCCTGTTGCAGACCTGCTTTCCGCCCGGCTTCCGGTAACGCTGGCCCTCAGCCTGATGGCCTTTGCGCTGACGCTGGCGCTGGCTTTGCCTTTAGGCCTTCGCTCCGTGCGGCGGGGCGGGCGGCTTGAGGGTGCGGTGAACACGGTGGCAAACCAGTTTTTGATGGCCCTGCCCCCGTTTTTCACCGGCATCTTGCTGACATGGCTGTTCAGCATTCTTCTGCACTGGTTTCGCCACGGAGCCTTTCCCGGGTTTGGGGCGGATGTGGGCGGGTCGCTGTGGTATCTGCTGTTTCCCGCCGTCGCCCTCACCATCCCCCGCGTAGCCCAAACCGTGCGGATGCTGCGCAGCACCGTGCTGACGGAGATGGATAAGGACTATGTACGCACCGCCATTGCCCGGGGAAACGACCGGCCGGGGGTGCTGTATCGCCATGTGCTGAAAAACTCTCTGGTGCCGGTGGTCACCTTTTTGGCCCAGACCATGGCAGAAATTGTGGCAGGGAGCATTGTGGTGGAGCAGGTGTTCAACCTGCCGGGACTGGGGCGGCTGCTGCTTACATCCATCTCCGGACGGGACTATCCTACGGTGCAGGCCATTGTGGTGATTCTGGCCCTGTGGGTGGTGCTGGCAAACACCGCCGCAGATATAATTAACCGTTTTATTGACCCAAGGCTTGGAGGTGCGCGGACATGAAAACGCTGCAAAAGGCCGTTCGTGCCCACCGAAACGCCTGCTTTATGGCGGGCTGCATCATCACGGGGATTCTGCTGGTGCTGATTTTGCTGGGCGCGGTGTGGACGCCCTATGACCCCACCGCCATGCGCGGCAGTGAAACGCTGCTGCGCCCTTCCTTTACCCACCTGTTTGGTACAGACAACTTCGGGCGAGACATTTTTAGCCGCGTCCTCAAGGGTGCGGGCGTTACGGCACTGGTGGCCGGAGGAACGGTGGCAATCGGCGGAATTTTCGGCACCCTGATTGGGGCGCTGACCGGGTATTTCGGCGGCGCGGTGGATGAGTCTCTGATGCGCCTGAACGACACGATTACCGCATTTCCCAGCATCTTGCTAGCGCTGGTGTGCGTGGCCGTGTTTGGCTCCGGAAAGTATCAGGTTTTGCTGGTGCTGGGGGTTGTGTTTATTCCAAGCTTTGCCCGGGTATCCCGAACGGCGTTTGCCGCCCTGCGGGACGCGAATTTTGTGCAAAGTGCCCGGCTGATGGGGGCAGGCAGCGCCCGGATTCTCTTTGTCCATATGCTTCCAAACACACTTCATATTTTACTTCCCGCCCTGACCATCGGGTTTAACAACGCCGTGCTGGCGGAGGCATCCATGAGCTTTCTGGGCCTTTGTGGCCAGCCGCCGGAGGCTTCTCTTGGCGCGCTGCTCTCCGAGGCACAGGGCATGTTTGTCACCGCGCCGTGGTACGCGCTTTGCTCCGGCGGAATGATTGTGGCGCTGATTTTCGGTGTGGGCCTGATTGGCGAGGGCCTTCAGGACGGAAGGGGGGAACGGAATGCTTGAAATCCGGGACCTTCATGTGAAATTCCACACCCGCAGCCGGGAAGCGGTGGCAGGCGTCTCCCTTTCCATTGCCGACGGAGAAATTTTGGGACTTGTAGGAGAGTCCGGCTCCGGCAAATCCGTCACCGCCATGTCGGTGGCGGGGCTTTTGCCCCGCAAGCAATGCAGCTATTCCGGTGACGTGCTGCTGGATGGGCTGGATTTACTCCATGCGGACCGCGCGGCCCTGCGGAAAATTCAGGGTCGGGACATCGGCGTGGTATTTCAGGAGCCACAGTCCAGCATGGACCCACTGATGAAAATTGGGCGGCAGATTGAAGAATGCCTGTATCTCCACACGGATATGTCCGCGGCGGAGCGCCGCGCCCGTGCGCTTGCCGCCATGGCGCGGGTAGAACTGCCCGAGCCGGAAACGCTTTATGACAAATACCCTCACCAGCTTTCCGGGGGTATGCTTCAGCGGGCAATGATTGCCGCCGCCGCCGTGATTCATCCAAAGCTTTTGTTGCTGGATGAGCCGACCACCGCGCTGGACGTGACCATTCAGTCCCAGATTCTGGAGCTTTTAAAACGGCTGAACCGGGAATACGGCATGGCTATGCTCTTTATTTCCCACAATTTGAACGTGGTGCGCAAAATCACCACTCGGGTGGCGGTGATGCAGACCGGGGTAATTGTGGAATCGGGGCTTACAGAGGAGGTCTACTCCAATCCCCAGCACCCTTACACGAAAAAGCTGGTGGCGGCTATTCCCTCCCGGAATAAGCCTATTTCTGATTCCAATCCGTAATTTTTTAAGTTTTATATTTCATTTCGTTATAAATTTTTTGTATTGACGGAGGGAGGTTTTCACAATGACCGATCAGTCGGCCCTGTCTGTCCGCCATCTCACCTGCGGGTATGAAAGCGGCGGCGGACTGCTGGGAAAAGCAAAGCGGCGGGAAGTGCTGCACGACGTCACCTTTGATGTGCGGGAAGGTGAAATTCTCGGTCTGGTGGGGGAATCCGGCACGGGAAAATCCACTCTGGCAAAGGCAATTCTCGGCATGATTAAGCCCGACTCCGGCGAAATCGTCCACTATACCAAACGTCCCCAAATGATTTTTCAGGACCCGTACAGCTCTTTGAACCCCGCCTATTCCGTGGCGTGGATTCTGGAGGAGCCGCTGCGAATTTTCGGCAAATACAATGCGACCGAGCGGGCACAGCGGGTGCGGGACATTCTCCAACGGGTAGAGCTGCCCGAGGAGGTGCTGGACGCAAAGCCTGCGGAGCTTTCCGGCGGACAGCGCCAGCGGGTGTCCATCGCGGCGGCGCTGATTCAGCGGCCGAAATTTCTGGTGGCGGATGAGCCGGTGTCCGCCTTGGATGTGACCATACAGGCCCAGATTCTGGGGCTTTTGAAAAAGCTGAATCAAGAGCTGGAGCTGGGCTATCTGTTCATCTCCCACGACTTGAACGTGGTGTATCAGCTTTGCCACCGGGTGCTGGTGATGAAGGACGGACGAATTGTGGAGCAGGGGACGGTGGAAGAGCTGTTTAGCAATCCCAAGGAGGACTATACCCGCCGTCTTCTCACTTCGGAGTGACGGATATGAGACAATTTTTTCTGCGGTATAAAAAACTGCATCTTTGGCTGGCGGCGGACTTGCTGCTTCTGGCAGTTTTTTTTGCGATCCGATGGAACGGCGCGTGGATGACCGCCCTGACAGAGCGCGTGACAAATCCCTTCCGCCGCCTGCTTGGCTTTTTCAGCTATCTGGTGGATTTTTCCGTGATGGAAGTGCTGTGCGGGGCGCTGGTGGTGTTTGTCGCTGCCTACCTCATTCTGGGGGCCATCGCTGTCTTTCGGACGCGGGAAGGGCGGGGCCACCGGGCGTACGGCGCGGTGCTTGGAGCGGTGTGCACAGGGCTGACTATCTGGCTGGCGTTCTGCTGGCTTTGGGGCGTACAATACCGGGCGGACGGCTTTCAGGCCAAATCTGGCATTGTTGCTCAGGACGTGTCCCTGGAAGATTTGACCGCCGTCACCCAGTATTTTGCGGATCGGCTGGCAGAAACGGCGGGGCAGGTCCCCCGGGACGAAAACGGCCTGTTTTCTATGTCCACGGAGGAAATTTTGAAAGAGAGCGTCTGGGTTTACGACCGGGTTTCGAAGGAGTTCCCCTTTCTGGTTTTTGACGATGAACCCCCCAAGGCAGTCTATTTCTCCCGCGTGATGAGCATGCTGGACTTCACGGGGTTTTACTGCCCTCTTACCGGAGAGAGCAATGTGAATGTGGACAGTCCCGCCGTGTTTCTCCCCTCCACCGTGGCCCACGAGCTGGCCCATCAGCGGGGCTTTGCCTCAGAGCAGGAGTGCAACTTTATCGCGGTTTTGGCCTGCACCGCTTCAGGATTGCCGGAGTACACCTATTCCGGGTGGCTTTTGGGCTATGTACATCTCGGAAATGCCCTCTATCAGGCAGACCCAGACCGCTGGCGTGCGGTCTACGAGGGGCTTCCCGAAACTGTTCGGGCCGATTTGGAATACAACAACGCATACTGGGCGCAATTCCGGGATACTGCCGTGAAAAAGGTTTCCAACAAAGTCTATGACGGGCTTTTAAAGGGCTACGGCGATGAGAACGGAATGAAGAGCTACGGCATGGTGGTGGACCTGCTGGCGGCCTATTACAAAGCATAACATAATATTTCTTGCATAAAATTTCGCCCAGCAAATTGGTTTAGTCACCAATTTGCTGGGCGTAGTTTGTTTGCGGTCGAATACCGAATGGTTTAAATTCCCACAGCATCGCAGACAAAAAGAGCCGCTTCAAAAGCATGCGCTTTTGAAGCGGTTTTAAAGCGTCCCGGCAGGACTCAAGGATTTTCGCTTGATGATTTCTGCTTGTGCGCTTTTTTGTATTCCTGCTTAATCACATTCCGATTAAGTGCCAAGTGCATGGACATGGCAGCCCGCGCCCCCATGGAATCACATTCAGCGATGCTGTTTACCACCTGATCGTGGGTTTCAATGGTTGCCTCCAGCAGTTCTTTGCGCGTGATATTCGCAATCAAAATGACTGCCGCATCAATAATGGGCATCAGCGGCGCCACCACCATATTGTGAGAGCATTTTGCAATTTGGGAATGAAACAGCACGTCCTCATTCAAATAATCCTGCCCTGCTTCAATCTTTTTGCGCACAGCATCACTATACACCTTCAAAAGTGCAGCTTCCTCATCTGTACGATTAAGGGCAGCCATCTCGGCAATCGTTGGCTCCAGCATCATCCGCACATCTGTGAGGTCCAATGCCAGTTGGATTTTATCCTCAACTGCTTTCAGTCCCAACAGATCTTCCGGAAGCGGCGTTGTGGAAGAAACATATGTCCCGGAGCCGTGTTTAACGTGCAGAATACCGCGGAAAACCAACAGCTTCACTGCCTCGCGAATCGTTCCGCGGCCAACATCAAACTGCTCCGCCAACTGGTATTCGTTCGGAAGCTTCGCACCGATCGGCAGCTTTTTATCAAGGATATACTGAAAAAGCTTCTCTTCTGTCCGCTCGGTCAGTGCCCGCGTCTTAATGCTGGATAACTCCCCCATAGTATCCTCCTCCAACCCCAAACTGCATTCTTTATTCTTTTCAATAACGCAACATTGTGTGGCAAATTCCAAAAAGCCGCGGTCCGGCATCATACTGCCAGGCTGACTTAATCGATATCTTCCACACAGTATCCCCGAAAAAGATGGCTGTGTCAAGCCCCATATTTTTGTAGGGCAGCCGTAAAATTGGGGGCGGCGCGCCTGCTCTCGCGGATACAAGGCAGCCATGGCCGCGGTGCGTCATGTGTTCAAATATAGAGAAGTCGTCCGATGACTTTCGGGTTAGAGTGCTTACCCGAGCCTTCAAAAACGCAAAAAATGGAAAAAATATTTGTTTTTTTGGTGAAACACACAAAGAGAGTAAAAAATTTAATGAAAAAGTAGAAATGATTTTAGACAACTTGTGTCGGCTTTTTTTGAAATTTATAATTAAAGTCTAATACATGCGCCAAATCATTGGCTGCATTCCAGTGAAACTGTACATACCCCGGTCATGCAACGACTTCCCCATTGCTGAGAGAAATAAGGAAAGTGTGGTCATTATATGAAAATCACTGCTGTCAACGCCTACTACGTCCGTCCCAGATGGGGCTTTGTAGAAATTGAAACTGACGAAGGCTATACCGGCTGGGGTGAAGCCGTTCTGGAGGGCCACGCAGACGCTGTTCTGGCTTGTGTAAATGAGTACAAGTCTTATTTAATCGGGCAGGACCCCTCTCGCATCGAGGATTTGAATGCGACCATCTATCGTGCCGGCTTTTACCGCGGCGGCGGCGTTCTGATGAGTGCACTGTCCGGAATTGACCAGGCGCTCTGGGATATTAAGGGGAAGCTTTTCAACGCCCCTGTTTACGAGCTGATGGGCGGCAAGTGCCGTGACAAGATCCGTGTGTATTCCTGGATCGGCGGCGACCGTCCCGGCGATACCGGCGCAATGGCAAAGGAGCGCATGGACGCCGGCTTCAGCGCCATCAAAATGAATGCCACCGAAGAATTGCAGATGATTGACTCATACGAAAAGGTCGACGCTGTTTTGGCGCGTGTGGCAGCCATCCGCGAGGCTTGCGGCAAGCACTTTGGAATCGCGATCGATTTCCACGGCCGCGTGCACAAGCCCATGGCAAAGGTGCTGGCCAAAAAGCTTGAGGAATTTGACCCCATGTTTCTTGAGGAGCCTGTCCTGTGTGAAAACATGGAGTGCTTCAAGGAGATTGCCGCCTGCTGCAACATCCCCATCGCAACCGGCGAGCGTCTGTTCACCAAATATGATTTCAAGCGTCTCCTGCAAGCCGGCGGTGTAGATATCATCCAGCCAGATTTAAGCCATGCCGGCGGCATTACCGAGGTGAAGAAGATTGCCTCCATGGCCGAGGCCTATGACGTTGCACTGGCTCCGCACTGCCCCCTGGGGCCCATCGCACTGAGCGCATGCCTGCAGGTTGATGCCACAAGCTACAACGCTGTCATTCAGGAGCAGTCCATCGGCATCCATTACAATGTCGGCAAGGAAGTTCTGGATTATGCGCTTAATCGTGAGGACTTCCAGTTTGAGAACGGTTTTGCGAAAATGCCTGCCAAGCCCGGTCTGGGTGTTGAAGTTAACAAAGCATTGGTTCTGGAAGAAAACGAGCATCCCCATCAGTGGAAGAACCCCGTCTGGCGCCATGCAGACGGCTCTGTGGCTGAATGGTAACTCTTCTTCAATATTTTGCTCATTGCGTAGCATACAGAGGCGGATTCACATGATGATCGAAGCCACACACCTGACAAAACAATATGGTGCAGTCAACGCCCTATTTGATGCGAACTTTACCATTGGAAAGGGTGAAATTGTGGGATTTCTCGGCCCGAACGGAGCTGGAAAATCCACCACAATGAATTTGCTCTGCGGGTATCTGACTCCCTCATGGGGGCAGGTTCGAATCGCCGGTGTTGACATGGCAGAAACCCCACTGGAGGCCAAGCGGCATATCGGCTATCTGCCGGAAATTCCGCCGCTGTATATGGATATGACTGTGGCAGAGCAGTTGGAGTTTGCCTGTGAGCTGCGGGGTCTTGGGATGAAAAAGTCTCTCCTGCGTGCGTATATTGATAATCTCTGTTCCCGCACGCAGGTTTTGGACACCCGGGATCGCCTGATCCGAAACCTTTCCAAGGGCTATCGGCAGCGTGTTGCTGTGACGCAGCTGTTGGTGGGCGAACCGGAAATTCTCATTCTGGACGAGCCTACCGTGGGACTTGATCCCCGGCAAATCCGAGAGTTTCGGGATTTATTGAGCGACCTAAGCCGAGAGCACACCATTATTCTCTCCACTCATGTGCTCTCGGAAATCAGTTCCATTTGCAGCCGCATTCTGGTGTTTTATGAGGGAATGCTCATTGCAGACGGCCCGCCCCAGCAACTGCAGGAGCAGCTATCCAAATGCCGGGTGTTGGAGGTGGAAATCCGCGGCGACACCGAAGGCATCGTTGCGCTGCTTGGCAATATTCCTGATGTATTGGCGGTAAAGGACCAAGGCGCCGGAATTTATCAGGTATCTCATCGGGTCAGCACGGATATCCGCAGCACTTTGTACCGCACACTGCGCGCCACTGATTACGAGCTGCTGATGATGAAGCCGGAAGAGATCTCGCTGGAGAGCCTGTATCTGCGCATTACCGAAAATGAACAGGAGACGACGAACTTATGAGTGCTGTGTATCACAAGGAGATGCGCCAGTACTTTCATTCGGTCATCGGATATGTATTTCACGCCATCTTCTTATTCATTAACGCCTTCTATTTCTTGCTGCAAAACCTTTTGCCCCGCAGCGGTGACATTACAGACTATTTTCAGGCGACGATCACGCTGGAAATGTTTCTGATGCCCATGCTGACGATGCGAAGCTTTTCAGAGGAAAAGAAGCAAAAAACAGACTTACTCTTATACACCATGCCGGTGGATTATCGGCATGTGGTGCTGGCAAAATTTCTGGCAGCCGAGAGCATGTTATTGCTGGGTCTGGCGGCAACCCTGCCATTTCCTATCATTCTGTGGCTGTGCGGCAGTGCGCAGATCTGGATCACGCTGGGCAACTATGTCGGTATTATCCTGCTGATGAGCACATTTATCGCCATCGGTATCTTCGTTTCCGCATTGACGGAGAACCAGATTGTTTCCGCGATTATTTCCTATGTCCTGATTTTTGCTCTGTGGTACTCCTATGGACTTGGTTCTGCTATCCAGAACCCGGTGCTGCTGGCTCTTTTCAATAAGCTGTCCCTGATGCAAATGTATTATGAACTGGCTCTGGGGATTTTGAATCCTGCCGGCATCGCTCTGAATCTGGCAATTACGGCGATCTTTCTGCTTTTGACCACCGCTGTTGTGCGGGGAAGGAGGGAGTGAGCACTGTGGAACATCAAAGAAGAGCCAACCGCGGCGTGATTCCTGAAGCGGTGCAGCGTAAGGCCCGGAAGGAAAACGCGCTTCAGATCACCTGCCTGCTTCTGTCCATCGCCGTAATCATTGGTATTTACAGCATGATCAGCGCAGCGGCAGACCGCTTTTCCTGGAAACTGGATCTGACGGAAGATCAGGTATTTCGTCTGACCGATACGACCAAGAGCGTTCTTTCCGAGTTAAATGATTCTGTGACATTTACCTACTGTAATGATCGCTCGGCCGCAGACACCAATCTGAAAGAAGTGCTTAGCCGCTATGCCGCCGCTTCCCCCATGATCGATGTGAGCTACGTGGATTTGGACGCCACCCCCGCCATGGTGGAGGCGTATAGCCAAAAAGATATTCAGCTCAGTTCTGACGGAATTCTGGTGACCTGCGGCATCCAATCCCGCTTCCTTCCGTGGAGCGAGCTTTATGAGATTCGCACCGCCGGGGACGACAGCCAGGGCTATTCCATCACCGGTCTGAAAGCCGAGACTATGCTTACCTCCGCCATCGTTGCTGTCAGCCAGCAGGATCGTCCCGGTGTGGCCTTTACCGCAGGCCATTCGGAAGATGACAGCGAGACACTGCGAAATCTGGTGGCAAACAGTAACTACGAGGTGTCTCAGGCGGTGTTGGGCGTGGATGAACTTGATGAAACTGTTGAGGCAATCATCATCGCCGGTGCCAAGCGTGATTTCTCCGAAGCGGAGCTTGCAATTTTGAAGACGTTCATGGATCAGGGCGGCAATCTGTGTGTATTCCGTGATCCGGAAATAAACAGTCTGCCCAATCTGGACAGCTATTTGGCTGACTGGGGCATCGCCGTCACAGATCAAATTGTACTGGAACCCCGGCAGCAAATGGACAGTCCGCTGAACATCATCCCGAATTTCGGCGTCAGCATGATCAATGTCTACTTCTCTGAGCATTCCACATATTTGGTGCTGCCGGAGTGCCGGGCACTGGAATTGAGCAACGCCAACGCCAGCATTACCAACGCCGTGCTGCGCTCTACTTCCGCCTCCTACGCCAAAGAATTTTCGTCCATGAGCTCGCTGACACAAAGCCCGGAGGATGCATCGGGGCCCTTTACTGTGGCAGCTACCGGCGAGCGCAGCTTTACCAGTCGTGACGGCGAAAATGATACACAGTATGTATTCGCCACAGCCTGCACGGGCTTTTATCAGGAGAGTTACCTCAAAACCGAAAGCCTCGGGAATGCCGACCTCGTGCTGCAAGTCCTCGCCCAGATGACGGACAACGAGGTAACACTGAACATCCCGACAAAAAACCTGACAGCCGACAGCTTGTCCCTCACGCGGACGACAATCATCCTGTTTGGAGCCTTCTTTGTGGTTCTTCTGCCCATAAGCCTGATGCTGACGGGTGTTTGGGTGTTTCTGAAAAGGAGACACTCATGAGAGCGACGAAAAAAACATTGTTTGGCCTGATTTTTGCTCTGACCGCTTGTATTGTGGTCACGCTTCTTCTGACCTTTGCAGGTCGCGGTGAGGCGGTGTCCAACCAAGAGGCCACATACTACTTTACTTCCTATGCTTCACCGGAAAATGTGGTGCTGGCCAATGTGGAAAACAGCACCGGCAGTGTGGTGCTCGCCTCTGTCAACGGAACCTGCTATGCGCAGGGGGATATTCATCTGGACGCTGATGCCGAAGCGATTACGGACTTCTTTAACACCGTGTACCGGTTGCCGATGAAGCGCCTGTTAGAAGGAGCAGATGCCTCTGATTCCCAGTATGGGCTAACAGCGCCTCAGGCGGAGATTCTTTTGCAGGATGCGGAGGAAAACGGCATTCTTTTCCGTGTGGGCAGCGCCACACCGGACGGTGAGGGATATTACGCCTGTCTCAGCGGCGATGCGCGGGTATTTGTCATGGATCGCGCATACGCGCAGGTGCTTGTGGACAATGTCGATCGCTTTTTTGACCTGAGCTTGTACCCATCTCTCGACGGGGAAAACATTGGTGCCCTGCGCACGCTCTCTGTACAGCGCAGCGGGGCTCTTGCCTATGAGGTTCAAGTATCCTCGGACTTTCAGGACAGCGGCTCGGTAATTCTCTCCATGACATCGCCTTATTCTCTGATTTTAGGAATGAATCAGGCGCGGAATGAAATTTTGACGCCGCTTCTTGCATTGGCCGGTGTGGATGTCATCCCCCAGCCGGAGGAGTTATCAAGCTATGCTCTGTCAGATCGTAGCAACTGCTTCACGCTGGCTTATCAGGACGGCACCTCCGCAGTGATCCGGGTGGGAAAGCAGGTCGGCACTGGGACTTACGTTTTTTGTGAGGACAGCGGTCTTGTGATGCTAGTGCCCACCGCCAATCTCTCTTTCTTTTACGACACTGCATTGCAAGTCGTGGGGCAGAATTTGGTAGAGGTATCTATGGGAGATCTTACCTCCTTGCAGATCGGAAATTATATTTATCGGATTTCCGGAACCGCTCCTGCGCTGGATGTAACGCTGAATGGTGCGGAGCAATCTCTTGAGAAATTTCAAAACGGCGTTTATGCCGCCCTGAATCGCGTCTCCCTTCAGGGGGAATGGAATGGTCCCAAGGCAGGCGAACCGCTGCTTGAGATGGTTATGCAAATTGGGCAGAGCGATGCGTCCTTGCAAATGGCCTATGCTTTCTTTCCTCTGGAAGGGAACCGCTGCGGTATTGCCGTAAATGGCCAACCCGCATTTCTATGCAGCCAGTCAGCCATGCAGCAGCTAATCGACGCCGCTGGCTAAAAGCAACTTCACTTTTTCCAGTGATCCGCCGCTCCCGCGGCTGTCATAAACTCAAAAGAAAGGATTTTATTTAAATTATGTGTGTTTTGAAAAAAATCAACAATGGGCTGATGGCATTTATTAAGGCTGTCTTGATTGGCGCCGGTACCTTGATGACCGGACTGGTAATCATGAACGTGATCCTGCGTTATGTCTTCAATTCCGGTCTTTCCTGGTCTGAGGAGGCCTGCCGCTTTCTCTTCATCTGGGTCACGTTCCTTGGCGCAATTCTGGCAAACGATACCGCGCTCCACGGCGAGCATATGCGAATGGACTTCGTTGTTGAAATGTTCCACGGAATTCCCCGCAAAATCGTGGAGATCGTCGCCCTGCTGCTGGTGCTGGTGATGCTTGCCATCCTGTTCGTAGGCGGCATTGAATTGGTGCAGGGGACATGGCCCATGCTGACTTCTGCGCTCCGCATTCCCAAGGGTGCAGTTTATCTCTGCGCCCCCATCGGTTTTGGCTATATGTTTATTCAGACTCTGGTAAAGCTTGTAAAAATCGTTACTCTCAGCAGCGAGGCGCTGCAAACTGCAGATACGGAGGCTGAATAAGAATGTTAGCTGTATTTTTGATCGCCCTTTTCGGCCTGGTCATCATTGGCGTTCCCATCGCGTTCTCTCTGGTAGGCACCGGCTTTTTCATGATGCTCACCCAGGCCATGAGCCGTCCCTCCGCATGGTCCTTTTTCACGCTGGCCCAAAAATTTGTCAACGGCACTGACAGCGTGCCCCTGCTGGCCATTCCCTTCTTTATGATTGCCGGTGAGATCATGACCCGCGGCGGCATTTCCCGTCGCATCGTTGATTTCGCTTACTCCGTGCTGGGCCGCTTCAAAGGTGGTCTGGGTTACGTGGGCATTCTGGCATCTATGATCTTCGCAGGCGTGTCCGGCTCCGCAGTGGCTGACACCACTGCAGTTGGTTCCATGATGCTCCCGATTATGGACGGCGCCGGCTATGATAAGGGTAAATCCACCGGCATCATCTGCGCCGCCGGCTGTATCGGCCCCATCATTCCCCCGTCCACCCAGATGATTTTCTACGGCGTCTGCGCCGAGGTTTCCGTTTCCGCTTTGTTTTTGGGCGGCATCGTTCCCGGCATTTTGATCGGTATCGGCCTGATGACCGCATGGTTCTTCCATGTGCGTAAGCGCAACTATCCTGTTGGCCCCAAGACCAGCCTGACCGGTATTTTTAAGGCCACCAAAGAAGCCTTCTTTGCGATCTGCCTGCCGGTGTTTATCATCCTGTGCATCACCACCGGCATTGCTACCGCTACCGAAACTGCCGCTCTGGCTGTTCTGTACGCACTGATCGTCTCCGGCTTTGTGTATCGTGAATTCAAGTTTAAAGAGTGGCCCCATCTGATGATCAACGCCATGAAGTCCACCGCTGTCATGATGTTCGTTGTCGGTTCTGCGCAGGTAGCCGCTTACATGGTCACCACCTGCGCGATTCCCCAGCTGCTGGCTAAAGTCATTCTCTCCATGACCAACAGTCCTGTAACCTTTATGCTGCTGGTAAACCTGCTGCTCATTCTGGTTGGCTGCGTCATGGACTCCGGCCCCGCCATCATGATTCTCACGCCGATCCTGCTGCCTATCGCCAAAAATTTTGGGCTGGACCCCGTTTACTTCGGTGTTGTCATGGTCGCCAACCTGTGCATTGGTCTGGCTACCCCCCCTGTGGGCAACGTGCTGTACTGCGGCGTCTCTCTGTCCAAGATCAAGCTGGCTGATTTGATCAAGGCCAGCCTGCCCTTCATCGGCGTGATGTATCTGGTCCTGCTGGGCATCACCATGTTCCCCGAACTCATCCTGTTCGTGCCCAAGCATCTGGGCTGATACCCCCCTTTTGAAATGCGCGGGTTTTTATTTGCCCGTTCATGAAATATTTTACTTAGGAGGAAACACCATGAAAAAGAATGTCTTTGCACTGCTGCTGGCTCTGTCCATGACTGCATCTCTGGCTGGTTGCGGCCTGGCTGCAACCAACGCCCCCGCGGGCAGCTCCGGCTCCAGCACCTCCACCCCCGCCACCGGTGAAAGCACCGAGGTTGGCCCTTACGGCTCCTCTGCCGAGACGCAGGGCAAAACCAACCCCATCGTTGTGAAGGTTTCCAACGGTGCAGGCGAAACCTCTCCCGGCGTCAAGGCGCAGCTGTCTGTGTTCGCTCCCATGGTTGAGAACAACTCCAAGGGCAACATCGGTGTTGAGGTTTACTCCGGCGCTCAGTTGGGCGACGACACCACCGCTACCGAGATGGTGGTTGCCGGTCAGTTGGAGATCAACAACACCTCCACCGCTCCGCTGGTAGGCTACGTGCCCGAGCTGGGTATCTTCGACATTCCTTTCCTGTTCAATGACGAGGCCGAGGCCGACAAGATTCTGGCTTCCGTAGTTGGTGACTACCTGAACGCCAAGCTGGCTGAAAAAGGCATCATCAATCTTGCATGGAACGAAAACGGTTTCCGTGAGCTGACCAACAGCAAGCACGCTGTTGCTTCTGTTGCCGATGTTGCCGGTCTGAAGATCCGCACCATGGAAAACAAGTTCCATCAGGAGCTGTGGAACAGCCTGGGCGCTGCTGCCACTCCGATGTCTTCCTCCGAGCTGTACACCGCTCTGGAACAGGGCACTGTTGACGGCGAGGAGAACCCCATTGCAAACTTTTATAGCTATCAGTTCCAGGAAGTTCAGAAGTACATCACCATGTCCAACCACATTTACAGCCCCTTCCTGTTCGACATGTCCAAAAAGATTTGGGACACCTATGATGCTGACACGCAGGCCATCCTGACCGAGGCTGCAAAGGCTTTCGGCGAAGAGGAGAAGGCCATCAACCGTCAGGCCGCTGCCGATAACCTGCAGTCCTGCATTGACGATTACGGCATCGAGGTCACTTACCTGACCGATGAGGCCAAGGCCGAGTTTGTTGAAAAGACCGCCCACATCCGGGATATGGTCGCTAAGGATACCGGTCCCGAAATCATGGACCTTTTGAATCCTGCTAAGGGTTAATTTTCACCGCTTCGCATGAAGCCGTTCTCTCGTAATCAGACTGGCCCGGCATTTGCCGGGCCAGTCATGAAAAAACTGACAGGGTAAGGAGGCATTTCCTATGGGACAGGAAATCCATTTGAAAAAAGCGGAGGATATGTATGCATACAGTTGTGAACATAACTTCGGCAAGGGCTTGACCCGGGCATGGGGCATCAACAGCTTTCGCTTGGCTGAGCAGGCCATGGATGAAGATGAATTTGCCTACCTGACTTTCATTGGCCTGCATCGATTCCACAGCATGTCCGCTCACCAGCGGAATTTTGCCTACGCAGTTACCAACAAGCGCATTATGATGACGCAGATGCGTTCATTCCGGCGCTCTCGTATAGAAATCATGCCCTTAAACGCCGTTTTGAATCTATCTTTTAATAATAACGATTCTATCGGCACTGTCAAAATACATCTGCCCAACGATACAATCTGTGTCGGAATGTCGCAGGAAAGCACTGACGCACTCAGCAAAAGACTTACCGAGCTTTTGCCCGTCATGCAGCAGTATGCGCAGCAGCTTCCCCCAATTGATAATTAGTAATTTCTTATCTTATACCCTTCCGAAACTTCGGAAGGGGTTGAATTAAATTTGAAAATTCCGGGCTTCGCCCCGCTTTTGAATTGACACATTGATATAAGGAGAACACTTATGGAACGCAGCAAAAAATTCTTAACCGGTCTTGGCAATCAATATTATCGCGCCACCTACAAATCGATGGGCTTCACCTCTGATGATCTGGCCCGTCCTGTCATTGGTATTGCAAACTCCTGGAGTGAGTCCGTCCCCGGCCACTTCAACCTGCGTCAGGTTGCGCAGCGCGTCCGTGACGGCATTTACCGTGCAGGCGGCACCCCTGTGGAATTTGGCGTGATCGGCGGCTGCGACGGTATGGCAAACGGCCATGCCGGTATGCACTACATTCTTCCCCATCGTGAACTCATCGCCAACTCTATTGAAACCATGGCCCAGATCAATCAGTTTGATGCACTGGTTCTGCTGGGCTCCTGCGATAAAATCGTCCCCGGCATGCTGATGGCAGCCGCCCGTCTGGATATTCCCTGCATTGTGCTGCCCGGCGGTCCCATGGAGGGCGGCAAGGTGTTTGACGGCCGCGAGTCCGATCAGACCTCCAGCACCGAGGCCTACGGCATGCTCTCTGCTGGCAAGATCACCGAGGAAGAATACGTCTCTCTGGAAGATACCGCCTGCCCCGGATGCGGTTCCTGCTCCTATCTGGGCACCGCCAACACCATGTGCTCTCTGGCTGAGGCCATGGGCATGACGCTTCCGGACGCCAGCTTAGCACCTGCCACCTCTGCCCGCCGTCTCGCACTGGCCGAGGAAGCCGGCATCAAGATTATGGAGTTGGTTGAAAAAGAGATCTCCTCCCGCAAGATTATTACCAACGGCAGCATCCGCAACGCCATTAAGGCCTGCATGGCCATGAGCGGCTCTACCAATGCCGTTATGCACCTGATCGCCATTGCACACGAGGCTGAGCTGGATATCGACGTTCTGGACGAGTTCGACACCCTCTCCCGCACCACTCCGCAGATTGCCAAAATGAATCCCGCCTGCAACTACAATGTCATTGATTTCTTCAAGGACGGCGGCGTGATGCGCATGATGCAAAATCTGACCTCCGAGCATCTGGATTACGAGCAGATGACCGTTACCGCACATACCATTGGCGAGAACATTGCGTCCCACAAATATCTCTATCCCGATACCGGCCACACCATCCGCACCCTTGACGATCCCTTCGGTTTTACCGGCGGCGTCGCAGTTCTGCGGGGCAATCTGGCTTCCAATACCGGCATTACCAAGCCCGGCGCTTTTGACAAGAGCCTGCATCACTTCCAGGGCGAAGCCATTTGCTTCGATTCCGAGGAAGCCGCCGAGGAGGCGATTCTGGCAGGCAAGGTCCACGATGGCCATGTCGTGGTCATTCGTTACGAAGGCCCCAAGGGCGGCCCCGGCATGCGCGAGATGTACAAGGCTATGAAGTATCTCTATGGCCGCGGTCTGTCAAAAACCACCGCCCTGATTACAGACGGCCGATTCTCCGGAACCAACAACGGCTGTTTTGTCGGTCATATCTCTCCCGAGGCTTCTGAGGGCGGCACCATCGCTCTGGTCCGTGACGGCGATCGTATCGCCATTGATGTCGAGGAGCGCTCTTTGAACGTTCTGGTCAGCGATGAGGAACTGGCCGCCCGCAAGGCTACGTGGAAAGCGCCCGCGCCCAAGTTTACCCGCGGCTGGCTGAGCCTGTACTGCAAGCTGGCAGGCTCCGGTGCAGAGGGCGCTGTCATGGATATGAAGAAGCTGGAGAACCTGTAATTTCTTTCTAAATCATCTGCATCAAGAATCGCCGCGGCGGAGACACCTTCTGTGTCTCGTTAAGTCCTCTGCTGAGGAAAAGGTCGCTGTAAAGCGGCCTTTTCCCTTACCGAAAATCTCTGCACCGGCAGCGCTTCCACGCATTCCCTTGTCATAAATTTTTGTTTTCCAAGGCAGAATTGCCATAAAGATAGTTCTTCCGTTCTTTTATTTACAACCAATATTTTAATAACACATAAAACAGGAGGTTCATTATGACGATTGCAGAAATCAAAGAACAGGTCGATCAGGAAAAAGTCATTGCCATTGTCCGCGGTATCAAAACAGAACAGTGCATGAAGGTGGCAGACGCTCTCTACGAGGGCGGCATCCGCCTGATGGAAGTCCCCTTCAATCCGAAGGATCCCTCTTCCGACGAGGAAACCGCAAATTGCATTGCTGCCATCGCCAAAAAGTACGCTGGGAGAATGCTGGTTGGCTCTGGCACTGTTCTAACCGTAAAGCAGGTTGAACTGACTGCTCAGGCAGGCGGCAGCTATGCCATCGCCCCCAACACCAACGCCGACGTTATCCGCCGCGCAGTTGAGCTGGGGATGGTGGCAATGCCCGGCGCGATGACCCCCACCGAGATCGAATACGCACACGAGTGCGGCGCAGAGTATGTAAAACTGTTCCCCGCTTCAAACTTGGGCGTGGATTACATCAAGGCTATCCGTGCCCCCCTGAGCCACATCAAGCTGCTGGCTGTGGGCGGTATCAGTGAAAAGAATTTTGCTGATTTCCTGAAGGTCGGAATGTCCGGCGCAGGCGTCGGCGGGAATTTGGCCAACAAGGCATGGATTGAAGCCGGAGAGTACCAGAAGATTACCGAGGTGGCCCGGCAGCTGGTGGAAATTGCACACAACGCCTGAGGCCGCCAATTACTTGTTTAAAATAAGGAGTGCATCGCTATGAAAATCGTTACCTTTGGTGAAATTATGATGCGCCTGAACCCTGAGGGGTATCAGCGCTTTGTCCAGTCTGAAAAATTCGAGGCCACCTATGCGGGCGGGGAGGCCAACGTCGCTGTGTCGCTGGCCAACTATGGCGTTGATGCCGCATTTGTAACCAAGGTCCCTGCTCACGAGATCGGCCAGTGCGCCATCAATGAACTGCGCCGCTATGGTGTTGATACCGGCATGATTGCGCGCGGCGGCGACCGTCTGGGCATTTATTTTGTGGAGAAGGGCGCTTCTCAGCGTCCCTCCAAGGTCATCTATGACCGCGCCAATTCCGCCATTTCTCAGGCCCAGTCTTCTGATTTTGATTGGAACAACATTTTTCAGGGTGTTGATTGGTTCCACTTTACCGGGATTACACCGGCACTGGGCGGCAAACTGCCTGAAATCTGCATGGAAGCATGCAAGGCTGCTAAAGAGATGGGCATCACCGTCAGCTGCGATCTGAACTTCCGTAAAAAGCTGTGGAGCAGAGAGCAGGCCGGAGAGACTATGGCCAAGCTGATGCCCTATGTGGATGTCTGCATCGCCAACGAAGAGGATGCCAAGGATGTATTCGGTATTGCCGCGGCTGACACCGATTTGAATACCGGCAAGATCAGCCACGAGGGCTACATCAGCGTAGCCAAGCAGCTGAGCGAACGATTTGGCTTCAAGAAGGTGGCTATCACTCTGCGGGGAAGTCTCTCGGCTTCCGTGAACGACTGGGCCGGTATGCTGTACAGCGACGAAAAGGCCGTTTTTTCCAACACCTATCGCATTGATATCGTGGATCGCGTGGGCGGCGGCGACAGCTTTGGCGGCGGCCTGATCTATGCGCTGATGAACGGTTATGAAAGCCAGAAGGCCATCGACTTTGCCATCGCAGCCTCCTGTCTGAAACACACCATCGAGCATGATTTCAACCTTGTTTCCACTTCCGAAGTGGAAAGTCTGGCCAGCGGTAACGCTTCCGGCCGTGTCCAGAGATAAAAACAGCTTCTTGCAGCAAGTCTTTTAAGGCAGTCCTGTTACGCGGATACGCAGTAAATGCCGGTGGCATTTACTGCGTATCCGCGCCATAATTGGCAATACGCGCCTTGCTTTTCTCCCGCTCCTCTGCTAAGATGAGCAAAACATATTGGAGCGGCAATCCCGTTCCGGAGAACCGCCGCCGGGCGTTCCGGACCGCGTTTGCAGAAAGGGAGCGGTGCCATATGTCTGACACACACGAAAATCAGGACAAGCCAATTTGGATTAACTGGACGCCGGACCGCACTTCCGGCGTCCCTCTGTACAGTCAGATTGTCAGCTATTTCAGCGGAAAAATTTCGCGGGGAGAGTGGGTCAGCGGCCAAAGCATTTCCTCTCAGCGAAAGCTTTCCGAGCTTTTTGGCGTAAACCGCAGCACCATTGTGGAGGCCATGGACGAGCTGGCTTCCATGGGCCTGATTGAGCGGCACTACGGCGGCGGCACCCGGATTGCCAGCGACAGCTGGGCCGCGCTGATGCACGCCAAGTCCCCCAACTGGAAGCGATATATCACGGCGGGGAGCTTTCGCTCCAACATTCCCACCGTGCAGACCATTAACCATCTGGAATTTGAAGAGGGGATTGTCCGCCTGAGCACGGGAGAGCTTTCCCCGGAACTGGTGCAGATGGATTTGGCGAAAAAGGCGCTGGCCAGCCTTTCAGAGCGCAAGCTGTTTATGAATTACCCGGACCCCTTGGGGATGCCGGGGCTGCGGCGGGCCGTGCAGGCCCATTTGAAGCGCAGCGGTATCAACGTCCCCATCTCCTGTATCCTGATTGTCTCCGGCGCGCTTCAGGCGCTTCAGCTGATTTCCAGCGGGATTGTCCAGCCCCGCTCTGCTGTGTACATGGAGTCGCCCTCCTACCTCAAGTCCTTGAATATTCTCCAGTCTGCGGGAGCCACACTGACGGGCGTACCCATGGATAAAGACGGAATTTTGCCGTGGATGATACACAATCAGCCCCGGGAGGGTGTATGCTCTCTCCTGTATACCATTCCCACGTTTCAAAACCCCACAGGAATCGTCATGCCCGAGGAACGGCGGCTGGAGGTGCTGAAATACTGCGCGGAGCAGCACATGCCGATTATTGAAGACGACGTATTCTGCGACTTGTGGCTGGATGACCCGCCGCCGCCGCCCCTGAAGGCGCTGGATAAAAGCGGCGGCGTGGTATATATCGGAAGCCTGTCCAAGTGCTTCTCTCCCGGACTGCGGCTGGGCTGGCTGGTGGGGCCGGAGCCGGTGGTGGACCGGCTGGCGGACATTAAAATGCAGATGGACTACGGCGTCAGCGTTCTCACGCAGCAGGTGACGGAGGAGCTATTGAACAGCGGCCTTTATTACGAGGGCATCAACGCCACCAGAGCGCAGCTTCGGGAGCGGCGGGACTTTATGCTGCGCCTGTTGGAAGAGTTTTTCGGCGATTTGGCGGAGTGGAACCTGCCAACCGGCGGCTTTTTCGTTTGGGTGAAGCTAAAGCACCAGCTTTCTGCCGAGCGGATTTTTAACCTTGCACTGAAGGAAAAGCTTCTGGTTCCGCCGGGCAGTATTTATGACCCGCTGTATACCTCCCATATGCGGCTGACCTACGGATACCTCTCCATGAACGAGATGGAGAGCGGCATTCGCCGCCTGTCGAAGATTGTGCGCGCGCTGCTCTAAGCGCCAATGGAGGACGGCTACCCGTCATATTTGTTTACAAGCTTTCCGCTCTCCTGCAAGAAAAAGCCCCGGGCCGTAGGTTTACGGCCCGGGGCTTTTGCCACTTCAAAAGTTTGGTTGCTTTAATTTGTGCCGCTTGGTCGGATACAAGCGGGGAAAGCCCCGATATAATGGGGGCAATTCCACACTCGGAATTTTCGCATTGCGTTTGAAACGCAGACTTTTGATAAGGAGAGAACAACTATGGGAAAGCTGGACAACAGAGTTGCCATTGTCACCGGCGCCGCGCAGGGAATTGGCAACGGAAGCGCCAAGGTGCTTGCAAAGCACGGCGCCACCGTAATTCTTATGGATTTTGCAGAATCGGTGGAAACAGCCGCGGAGGAGATTCGCGGCATGGGATACCGGGCCGCGGCAAAGCGCGTGGACGTCAGCAATTTGGAGGACGTGCAGCGGGCGGTGGATGAGGTTGTGGCCGAATATGGCAAAATTGATATTCTTTTCAACAATGCCGGGGTCAACCGTCGTGTCCGCTTCGAGGATTTGGACACGAAGACCCGCGACTTCATTTTCGGCGTAAACATCATCGGCGTTTGGAATATGGCCCGGGCGGTGTATCCGTACATGCTGGAAGCAAAGTATGGCCGCATCATCAACACCTCCTCCGTCACCGGCGTGAAGGTGGTGGATGAGGGCCAGACCACCTATTCCATGACCAAGGGTGCGGTGCTGTCCTTCACCAAGGCACTGGCCTATGAGGCCGGGCCTTATGGCATCACCGTCAACGCGGTGCTTCCCGGCTGGGTGCGCACCCCCAAGGTGGAGCAGGTGGCCGCTGACAGCCGCCCCGAAGACCCGGAGAGCGCGCTGCGGGATATGGCCGGCTTCATTCCCCTCAAGCGGCTGTGCGACATTGAGGAGATCGGCGATTTGGTGTCTTTTCTCGCGTCCGACGAGGCCACGTACATCACCGGCACGGAAATGGTCATTGACGGCGGCAGCACCCTGCCCGAAACGTTTGACATTCTCCACGCCTGAGCCGGGCGGCAGTTTCAGGCGCATGGTTTTATCCCGTCCCTTAAAAACGCGGCCATTGGCCGCAGACCGATTAGGAGGCAGACAACATGATGCAGTATCCATACATCCCCAACAGCAATCAGGCTGTGCGCAGGGAGATGCTGGATTTTATCGGCGCACAATCCGTGGAAGAGCTTTATGCGTTTATTCCGGACGAGGTTCGGATGAAGCAGCCTTTGAACCTGCCGGAGCCTCTCGTCTCCGAGATGGCCCTGAAAAAGCATGTGAACGGAATTTTGGAGAAAAACAGCTCCTGCGACGAAAACATCAGCTTTTTGGGCGCGGGCTGCTATAACCACCACGTTCCCGCCGTATGCGACGAAATCAACGGCCGGTCGGAATTCCTCACCGCTTACAGCGGCGATACCTACGCCGACCACGGCAAGCTGCAGACCTTTTTCGAGTTCACCAGCATGATGGGCGCGCTTTTGAACATGGACGTGGTGGGCTTCCCCACCTACGATGGCGGGCAGGCGGCTTCCACCGCCGTGATGATGGCCCGCCGCATCAATGGCCGAAGCACCGTTCTGGTGCCCGCAGCCATGAATCCCGGCCTGTATTCCCAGCTTTCCTGCTACTGCGAGGGAATGAAGCTGGTGAAGGTGGCTTCCCGCCCCGACGGACAAGTGGATTTGGAAGACCTCAAGGCTAAGCTCCATAACGATGTATCCTGCATTTTCATTCAGAACCCTGCCTTCTTGGGCTTTTTTGAAGAGCAGTGCGAAGAAATCGGCAAGCTGGCCCATTCCGTCGGCGCGGAGTACATCGTTTATGCCGACCCTTCCGCGCTGGGTGTGGCTCTGCCTCCTGCGGATTATGGCGCGGACATCGCCTGCGGCGACATCCAGCCCCTTGGCATCCACATGAGCTATGGCGGGGGCTTGGGGGGCTATCTGGCCACCCGGCAGGAAGAAAAGTATGTCATGAACTATCCCCACCATTTGTACAGCATTTTTCAAAACTCCAAGGGCCAGTTTGGCTATGCCCGCGCCCTGCCGGAGCGCACCAGCTACTATGTACGGGAAAAGGCCGTGGAATATCTTGGCACGTGCGTGGGCCTGTGGGCCGTGACCGCGGCGGTGTATCTGGCGGTGATGGGGCCAGAGGGGATGCGGGAGCTGGGGGAAAATATCCTGTGCAAAAGCAATTACGCCCAGAAAACCCTGTCCTCTTTAAAGGGCGTGCGGCTCCCCTATGCCCAAAGCCCCAGCTTTATGGAGCTGGTGGTAAATTTTGACGGCTGCGGAAAAACCGTGTCCGAAATTAACCAGGCGCTGCTGGAGTCTTCGATTTTCGGCGGCTATGACCTGAGCCGGGAGCTGCCGGAGCTTGGACAGTCCATGCTGGTATGCGTCACGGAGAAAACCGAGCTTTCCGACATTGACGCGCTGGCCGACGCACTCAAAAAGATTCTGTAAGGAGGAACCGACGTGTCTTATTCAAAACTGCGGAATTTCCATGAAGCACAGTGGGATGAGCCCATTATTTTCGAGCAGAGCGTACCCGGCAGCCGGGGCATCCTGCTTCCGGACGTATCTAAGGAGACTGGGATTCCCTCCGGAAAAGACCTGCTGCCCGCTGGGCTGCGGCGCGCGCAAAAGCCCGCCCTTCCGGAAATGGCGCAGCCGCAGGTGCTTCGCCATTACCTGCGCCTTTCTCAGGAGACGATTGGTCAGGATATCAACATTGACATCGGCCTTGGCACCTGCACCATGAAATACAGCCCCAAAATTAACGAGCAGTTTGTCCGCTCTCCCAAGTTTGCAGAGCTTCATCCCTATCAGGAGGACAGCACCGCCCAGGGCATTCTAAAAATTATTTATGAGTTCGAGCAGATGATGAAGGAGATTTCGGGGCTGGACGCCGTCTCCTTTCAGGCCGGCGGCGGCGGGCAGGGCATCTTTGCCAACGCGGCGGTTTTAAAGCAGTATTTCCGCGACCGGGGCGAGGAGACACAGCGCACCCAGATCATCACCACCATTCTCTCTCACCCATTAAACAGCGCCGCGCCCGCCACCAAGGGGTTTGAGGTCATCAGCCTTTATCCCGACGACAGCGGCTATCCCAGCCTTGAAAATCTAAAGGCAGTGGTTTCCGAAAAGACGGCGGGTATTTTTATCACCAACCCCGAGGACACCGGCGTATTCAACCCCATTGTCCGCCAGTTTGTGGACGTGGTTCACGAAGCCGGGGGACTGTGCGTGTGCGACATGGCGGACTATAACGGCCTGTTCGGTCTGGTTCGCGCCAAGGAGCTGGGTGCGGATATGTGCCACTTTAACCTTCACAAGGCCTTTTCCTCTCCCCACGGCTGCATGGGACCCGGCTGTGCCGCCCAGTGCGTAAGCGCGGAGCTTGAACAATATCTGCCCCGTCCCCGCGTCCGCTTTGACGGGCAGCGCTATTCCACGGATTACGACGGCCCCGCCTCCATCGGAAAGGTGCGGCAGTTCCAAGGCTCTCTGGCAGCGGTGCTGCGGGCCTATTCCTGGGTGATGAGCCTGGGCCGCGACGGACTCAAGTCCGTGGGCGAAACCGCGATTCTGAACAACAATTATATGATGAAGCGCCTGCTGGGCGAGGTGCGGGGCATCACCATGCCTTGGGCCGAGGAGGCCCCCAACCGGCTGGAGCAGGTGCGGTACAGCTTTGAAACGCTTTTGAAGGAAACCGGCGTGGGCGCGGAGCACGTGAACCGCCACATGCTGGACTTTGGCTTCCAGCGCTTTTTCCCCAGCCATCACCCCCTTGTGGTGCCCGAGCCTTACACGCCGGAGCCGACAGAATCCTATTCCAAGGACGACATTGACGAATATGTCTCCGCACTGAAAAAGATCAGCGACGAGGCATATACCACACCGGAGGTTGTGCTCACCGCCCCGCACAACGGCCCGATTTCCCCTCTGGAAAAGGACACCGTGGAATCGGTGGACCAGCTGGCCGTGACGTGGAGGGCATACCAAAGACAGCATGGCGGACACTAAGGTACTGGGGCTGATTGTCAATCCCATCGCGGGCATGGGCGGAAAGGTTGCTTTGAAAGGAACCGACGGTGAGAATATTCTCGCTGCCGCCCGGGCCAAGGGAGCAATCCCGGAATCCGGGGAAAAAGCAGAGCGGGCCATGGGGCTTTTGGTTCCCTTCCGTGAAAGAATTTTGATTCGAACCGCATCCGGCCCCATGGGAGAGGACTTGTGCCGAAAGCTTGGTCTGCGGTGCGAGGTAGTTTACCGGGCCGATGCGCCTACCGCCCCGGCCGACACAATTGCCGCAGCGGCAGCAATCCGCGCAACGGGAGCAGCCCTGCTTTTATTCGCAGGAGGAGACGGAACCGCCCGCAACATCTGCGAAGCCGTGGGAAGTAGCTTTCCCGTACTGGGCATTCCCGCAGGCGTGAAAATTCAGTCCGCCGTGTTTGCACTGCATCCGGAATCGGCCGGTGCCATCGCCGCCAAAATTGTGCAGGGCCTTCCCGTGTCCATGCTTTTGCGGGAGGTGGTGGATTTGGACGAGGACGCTTACCGCACCGGCAGCGTCCGTGCCGCATTGTTTGGTTCTATGCTGGTACCCGATCAGCCCGACGCACTGCAATCCATGAAGCAGGGGGGCTTTTCCTCTGAAGAGGACCAGCTCCGGGGCGCGGCTCTTTACCTCAGGGAGCACATGGAACCGGACATTTTTTACGCCGTTGGCTCCGGCTCCACCGCCAAGTGTATTTCCCGCCTGCTGGGGCTGGAGTATGAGCTTTTGGGCGTGGATCTCATTCATGGCGGAGCGCTGGTGGAAAAAGACTTGACGGAGGAGCAGCTTTGGTCTTACGCTCAAACGGGCAAGATGAAAATTATTGTCTCACCCATCGGCGGGCAGGGTTTTCTCTTTGGGCGGGGAAACCATCAGTTCAGCGCCCGCGTTCTGCACGCCGTGGGAAGAGAGAATCTGCTGGTTGTTGCGGGAGAAGCCAAGCTGCTTTCCCTGCCCCGCCATCGGCTGCACGTGGACTGCGACAAGCCCGAACTCTGTCGGGAACTGCGGGGTTATTATCAGGTTCTTTGCGGATACGGCAGATTTCATTCTCTCCTTTGTGAAGATTGACCGAAATTTGGATGGGTCAAACCTGACCATTTGGTTGTGGTACAATTCGCAAAAAAATGTAATAATGTAATCAGTTAAATTGCACCCGTATATTTTCAGGATTTCTCAGACTGGTGCCCGCGCCGTTGGCGCAGGCACGGGCGGCCCGCTTTTGCGCCGCCCGAATGAAAAGGGAGGTGAAGTATGGCCACAGCTTACATCAACGGAACGATTTACACCATGCAGGCGGAGGGCGACCGCTGCGACGCCTTTGTGGTGGAAGACGGCAGGTTTCTTTACTGCGGAACGGAAGCGGAGGCACGGCGGCTGTCCGGCGAAAATGTGGTTGACTTAGCAGGGGCCACTGTGCTGCCCGGCATGATCGATACCCACCAGCATTTGTTTGCTTACGCAAGAGATCGGCTGAAGCTGAATCTTAAAAAGGCGGAATCCTTTGAGCAGCTTTTGAATCTGATTCACCAGCGGGCGCAGGAAACACCCGATGGACAATGGATTCTCGGCGTTGGCTTCGACCATGAAAAATTTTCCGACCGTAGGGCGCTTCCCTCCAAGGAGGAACTGGATCGGGTCTGTCCCAACCATCCCCTGCTCATCACCCGCTACTGTCTCCACGTAAATGTTGCCAACTCTCTTGCGCTGAAGGCCGGAGGGATTGGCCCCGGCTTCCGCCCCAAGGTGGAGGGCACGGTGGAGTTTCGGCCCGATGGCCAGCCCACCGGCACCCTGCTGGATGCGGCAGGTGCAGACCTTGCCGCTTTGATTCCCGATGCCCTTTCCACGCAGGAGGGCCGCAAGGACGCTGTGGAAGCCGCCTGCCGAGAGTTGAACCGCTACGGATTAACCGGCGTACACGCCATTCAGGGGCTTCACTGCAACCTTCCGGAGTTTACCAGCGTCTATCAGGATTTGGCGGACGAGGGCCGCCTGAGCGCCCGGGTTTTTCTGGGTTTCGACCGGCTGCCCGGCTGCTCTATCCGAACAGGGCTGGGAGACGACATAGTGAAGTTTGGATTTTACAAGCTCTATGTGGACGGAAACATGGGCGGACGCACCGCACTGCTGACGCAGCCCTATGAAGACGACCCCTCCACCTGCGGTGTGCCTAACTACACGCAGGAGGAGCTGGACCGCCAGGTGAAGCTGGCTTACGACCAGAACATTCAAGTGGGGGCCCACGTGATCGGGGACAAAGCCGCCGAAATGCTGACCACCGCCATTGAGCACGCCGTGGCTGACAGGCCCGGCAAAGACCCCAGAAGCTTCCGCATGATACATATGTCTCTTTTAAATCAGGATGTGGTGGAGCGCATTGCCAAGCTTCCGGTGGTGGTAGACATTCAGCCCATGTTTGTATCCACCAATGTCCGCTGGTCGGAAACACGGGTGGGCCATCAGCGGGCCAGATATCACTATTGCTGGAGAACCCTGCTTGACAGCGGCGTGATTCTGACAGCTGGGTCCGACTCTCCCTGCGAGTCTTTTGCCCCCATGGACGGAATCTACGCGATCACCACCCGCAAGGGAATGGACGGCTGGCCGTCCGGTGGCTGGTTCCCCGAGGAACGGGTTACGGTTTACGAAGCTGTCTCCATGTACACCCGCAACGCCGCCTTTGTCTCCTATGAGGAAGACCGCAAGGGCACCATTGAATCCGGCAAGCTTGCGGACTTCGTGCTGCTGGATGCGGATGTTTTTCAGACAGACCCTGAAAAAATCAAAGAGATTGGTATTGTGAAAACCTATCTGGGCGGAAAGCTTGTATACTCCCGCGAATAACTCCTCCCGGATACACCGGCGTATTTGACGACAATCTTGAGTAATGGAATTTGTAAGGAGAATTATGATGAAGAAGATAGTTTGCTTGCTTCTTTCCCTGGTAATGTCCGCCGCGATCCTGTCCGGCTGCGGCGGCACCAGCAGCTCTGGCGGCTCTGGCACAGGCAGCGGTGCGTCATCTTCCCCGGCCGTTCCCGTGGAGGTAAACACGCAGGTGACCTCCACCGACAAGGTGACCATCCGCGTCGCGTACGATGTGGCCGAATCCCACCCCTCGCATACAGCCACCGTTGAAAAATTTAAGGCAATGCTGGAGCAAGGCTCCGGCGGCAACATCACCGTGGAGCTGTATCCCAACTCCCAGCTTGGCTCCTTGTCCGAAAACATGGAGTCCATGCGCATTGGCGATTTGGAAATGGCCTATCTGAACGACGGCACCATCTCCGCTTCCGTCCCCGAGTTCAGTGTGGTGGGCCTTCCGTACCTTTGGACCTCGATTGACGCGGCCCACGAGGCACTGGACGGTGACTTTGGTGAATATCTGAACCAGAAGCTGCTGGAAGACTGCAACATTATCAATCTGGGCTATGCGGACGTAGGCTTCCGCAACATTACCAACAGCAAGCAGGAAATCAAGACTCCCGGCGATTTGAAGGGCCTGAAAATCCGCACTATGACCAACCCTCTGCACGTGGAGTATTTTACGGCGCTGGGCGCCATCCCCACGCCCATGTCCTTCAGCGAGCTGTTCACCGCCTTGCAACAGAAAACCGTGGACGGGCAGGAAAACCCCACCGCGCTGGTTTATAACAACGCCATTTACGAAGTGCAAAAGTACATGACCATTTCCGAGCATGTCTGGACCAGCTGCCCGCTGACCATTGCAGCGAATTTCTTCAATGGCCTGCCCACCGACTATCAGGAGCTGATTAAGGAAGCGGCGGCAGCCACCATCTCCTATCAGCGGGAGCTGATTACAAAGGAAAACGCCGACCTTGCCTCTGAAATTGCGGCGGCAGGCGTGCAGGTCACCACCCTGACCAACGATGAAAAAGAAGCCTTTAAGAAAATTGCGGAGGACTCCGTTTACAAAACCGCGGCCTCCGATTTTGGTCAGGACTTCATTGAAATGGCTGCAGCGCACAACAAGTAACCCCTTGCCAAAGTAAACAGCGAGATAGCTATATTGGGGCCTTCGGCCCCAATATAGCTATCAGAGAGAGGAGCGCCTGTCTTTCATGAGTGTATTGAGATTTTTAAATACAAAGCTGGAGGAAGTTTTCCTGGTTATCCTGTTGTCCGCAGCAACCATTCTGGTTTTTGCACAGGTTTTCACCCGGTATATTCTAAGAATTCCTTTGCCCTGGAGTGAAGAAATTGCCCGCTACATGTTTCTCTGGCTGACATGGGTTGGCGCATCTTTTGCCACAAAAGAGCGCAGGCATGTCAATATCGACGTTGTATACCAGCTGCTTCCTCAGGCGGGAAAGAAACTCTGCACAGTTCTTTCCACGCTGATCTGGATTGTGTTTGTCTGCATTATGGCCTATCTTTCCTTTAAACTGACGTTCAGCGTCGCCAGCGGCGGACAGATTGCCATTGGCAGCGGGATTCCCATGTGGATTCCTTACGCATCTATCCCCACCGGCATGACCCTTATGCTGTTCCGCCTGCTTCAAAACTGCGTTCATGACCTGCGGGCCAGAGCGCAGGCAGACCTGGAAGGCGGTGAAACCACATGATTCTCAAGATTTTGATTTTGTTCGGCGTGATGTTTATCCTCATGATTATCGGCGCGCCGATTGCCGTTTCTCTGGGTATTGCAACCATCACCACCATGGTGGCCACCACCAACATCGGGTTGACCTCCATCGCCACCGCCTGCTTCAGCGGGCTGGATTCCTTCCCGCTGATGGCAATTCCCTTCTTTATTCTGGCCGGAAACCTCATGCGATCGGGCGGCATCTCGCGACGGATTCTTGATTTTGCCGACGCGCTGGTGGGGTCTGTTACCGGCAGCACGGGCATGGTCACCGTGGTTGCATCCATGTTTTTTGCAGCCCTGTCCGGTTCCTCCCCCGCCACCGTCACCGCCATTGGCGGCATCACCATTCCCGAAATGAAAAAAGAGGGTTATGACCCCGCCTATGCCACCGCCTTGGCCGCCGCTTCAGGAACCATCGGTGTAATCATTCCTCCCAGCATCCCCTTCGTGATCTATGGCGTGGCGGCCCAGTGCTCTATTTCCGACCTGTTTTTGGCCGGCATTATTCCCGGCATTATGATTGGTCTGGTGTTGATGGGGATTAACTATTTTACCTCAAAAAGCCAGCATTACGGCACTAAAAAAACATTTCAATTTAGAAAGCTTCTTGCAACCTTCCGCACCTCCATCTGGGCACTGCTGGTGCCTGTGATTATTCTTGGCGGAATTTACGGCGGTATTTTTACCCCCACCGAATCCGCCGTGGTGGCGATTATCTATTCTCTGATCATAGGCATATTTGTGTACAAAGAGATCGACGGAAAAGCTATTTACGAGGCCCTGCGCGACACTGTGCTGATCAATGGGCAGACCACCTTTCTTGTGGGCATCTCCATGGCCTTTGCCCGGTTTCTGACCATGTCGCAGGTTCCCACCAGCATCGCCAGCAGCATTCTGAATATCAGCAATCCCATTTTAATTCTGCTGGTCATCAACGTGTTTTTACTGATTGTGGGCTGCTTCATCGACAATATTTCCTCCTGCGTTATTTTAACGCCCATTCTGCTTCCCATTGTCACCGGCATCGGGATGAGTCCCATTCAGTTTGGTATTGTAATGACCGTAAATCTGGCCATTGGATTTATTACCCCGCCTTACGGCTGCAATCTGTTTTTTGCCTCGGCCATCTCCGGTGTGCCGGTTACAAAAATTGCGGCCAAAATTTTGCCCATGATTTTAGTAATGATCTTCGTTTTAATGCTGCTGACGTTTGTTCCCGCACTCAGCATCGGCATTTTGGGATGACCCGCTTTTTCCTTCATCCCTCGGACGTGTACCTTTTCGCCTGAGTCTCGTTTTACAATGCACTCCGCAAAAAAGGCCCCGGCGTATTAACCACCGTGTTATAGGGAAAGATTTTTAATTCAATAGTTTTGTTGCATTTGGCAGACAGCTTTCACCGAGCTGTCTGCCTTTTGCTATTCTTATGCCACGCCTAATTCCTTTTGCAGTACCTGTGTATCTGCTAAATCCAGTAATCCCACATCACGATAGTAGATAGTTACCTGTTGAAATGCAGTTCTTGAGTATCGTTCGGACTTTTCGCCAACTACAATCTTATCAATGAACAGATGTAGTATTTCTGAAGTCAGTTCAGGAATTTCAGGATACTGCTTGGCTTTGGCTATAAATAAATCTACATTGGCGATGCTGCTTTTGAGTTTTTCAAGCTCTTGTTCTTTCTCTGGGATAGCAATGGCTACTTCTTTTTGCTCGTCAAGGTAGTCTTGGCTTAAGGCTCGGAATACTTCATTCGGAATTTTACCCAACACATTATCTTCATAGAGCCGTTTGAAAAGTGCCTTTAGTTCTTCCTCACGATGCTTGAGTTTTACTACTTTTTGCTGCGAATTTGAAATATCACTTTGCACCTGCACGGTATTTTTCTTGTTGAGATACTTTCCAAACAAGCTTTCATGCGTCCGAGCAAGGTGTGTGACACGTCTTAAATCATCCAGCACGATTGCCTTTAAAGCATCCTCTCTGATGTAGTGAGATGTACAAAAGTCTTTACCGTTTTTGTTGTAGGTTCGGCATTTAAAGTTATTGTAATTCTCGCCTTTGGTGTGGGTGCGATATAGGTCAAGCTTGTCACCACAGTCCAGACAGTACAGTAGCCCTGAGAAAATGTTGGGATTATCCATAGGTGTTGGTTTAATTTTGCTTTCTCTAAGCTTTTGGACGATATCCCAAGTTTCTTTGTCCACAAGAGCTTCGTGAGTATTTTCAAAGCGCACCTGCTCATCCGTTGGACGAACCACACGCTTTTTGTTTTTGTATGACTTAGTGGTATTGACAAGGCTGATGGTGTGCCCAAGATAGACTTCATTTTCCAAAACTCGAATCACATTTTCAGAGTGCCATTTGTATGGCTGTTCCAAATTCAGCTTGGCATTCTTCTTTCCCTCTTTGCGATAATAGTAATGTGCAGGAGTGAGTATCTCACGCTTTTTCAGTTCTCTCGCAATCTGATTGGGACCTTTGCCACCAACACAGAGAGAAAATATCAGCTTTACAACCTCGGCGGATTCTTCATCGGGAACAAGATGACTTTTGGGATTTTCGGGGTCACGCATGTACCCATAGGGAGGCTTGCCACCAAGCCAAGCACCTGTTTCAGCTTTGGCACGCTTAGCTGCACGGATTTTACGGCTACAGTCTTTTGCATAAAGCTCGTTAATTATATTTTTAAAAGGGGTAAAATCATCATTGCCATACAAACTGTCAATGCCGTCACCGATAGCGATAAACCTAACATCGTAGTTTGGAAATACGATTTCCGTGTATCGCCCCACTTCTAAATACTCACGACCAAATCGGCTCATGTCTTTTACGATTATGGTTTCGACCTGGCCATTTTCCACGAGCAACATTAGCTCCTTGAATGATGGTCTGTTAAAATTCGTACCCGAGTAACCGTCATCCGCCATAAACTTTAGATTTTCAAAGCCATTTTCCTTTGCGTATTTTTCTAAAATCAACCTTTGGTTATTAATACTGTTGGACTCTCCTTGACTGCCATCATCTTGACTTAGCCTTGCATATAAAATTGTGTACTTATCGTTTGCCATTTTTACGGCTCCTTTCTTCTGGCAAACTGAATACGATGTGTGCGGTAGAACCGCAACCACATCATACCCAAACGATTTGCCAAAGTCTACTGAATATCTGAAACTATTCAGCTTTTTTCATTGAGTCTAAATCAATAAGCTTGATTATTTTTTCTGTGGGTGTAGATGCTGCTACAGTTGGAAAGACAGAGGTGACAAAAAATGTGCGACCATTAATCCTCATCTGCCGTTCGGTGCGTATACAATCTTCATCAAAATACACTCCCGCATCACGATAGATCGGCATTGCTTTTCCATCTTGCAGCCTTGTTAGCGGCATTACCTCACCATAAAAACCAATATTTTTATCCATTAAAATCCTCCTGACATCGTCATATCAAAATCGTGTCCACTGTGGTCATCCTGCTTTTGACCAACACTCTTTTTGTGTTCGTGAACCACCTTTTGAGTGGTGCTGTCCCTTACAGGAACAGGCTGGCTAAGAGATTCCACAGACCTACCAAGGCTGACAATATCACTCCCAAGGGCAGCAAGCTGATTAGTATCCAAAGCCAAACCGTCCATTCTATTTGTGGTAATCTCAGCTTGGGTAGAGAAAAGGAACGCTCTTTCTTTTTCCCAACCTGTGACAAGGTCTGCTGTATCTGTGACAGACTCTTGCTGATTTTCTCCAAGTCTATCTGTTTCGGTAGATTGCTCATCTGTGATTTGATGCTGTGGGTCTGCTGTTGCAAGGCTTTCAGCTGGCTCTGCAAATCCTCTATCCCATCCCAAATCACGGTTTGGTTGTGAAACAGATTGTCCAGTTTCTCCTGCGTCAGAGGACAGGGATTGGCTGTCGGTGGCGGTGATGGTGGTGCTGATTTGTTCCTCTGTTTGAGTTCTTCCAGTGATAATTTCCTGTCTGATTCGTAGCTCAAGCTCCATCCTCTCCTTTAAATATTTTGTTTCATGCAGGCGGTCATCTCGGCATTTCATGCCCTTTGGAGTGGTGTAGGTGATGTTTTTACGGCTGTCCGTCCACTTCACACCATAGCCCTCAAACTCCATCAGCTCGATAAATTGCTCCTTGCTGACAGCATATTTCATGCACTCATCGATGGTATTCACCAGTCGCATTTTCCAACTTTCGCCCTTGGCTGCTGCGTGATATTCGGCAATGCTCATGGACTTGGTTCGCTCGTGCTTCGGTTTTGGCTTGCAAATCTCAAAGCCATACTCCATGCACAGCCGGTCATTGAGCTGTCGTATCGGCTCTATCTCAGGGGTGCTGATGTGAAATTTTCTGCCCGAGTGGATGGCAACTGAGTTGATAATAAAGTGGGAATGTATATGGTCACGGTCGGTGTGGGTGCAGATTAGCACCTCATAATCTTTGAAATGTTCGGCAAGCTTGACCGCCATTTCGTGGGCAATCTTAGGGTGAACATCTTCACCCTTGGGGAAGGACTGCACCATGTGGTAGTACATTCTTCCGCTGTCCTTGCCGTGGTACAGCTTGGTGTTGATAAATTCATGGTAGACTGTTTGGGGAGAACAGTTCAGCCCAGACACCAAACGCTCTCCCTCGAACAAGGTCTTTTCGGTTTTCATGGCATAGTTCATCACTGCAGACATACTGGCTCGTGACTGCTTTTTCTTGAACTTTGCAAAGCTGACAATGGCTATGCTGACCACCTCCTACGCTCTAAAATCTCTTGCAGGCTCTGATTGATTTGGGTAAAACACTCCAGTGTTTCTGTTAAATTTACAGCTTGCACTCTGCCCATATTGGCAAGGGTGGAAAGCTGATTGAGGTTTCTGCCCACGGCTTTCAGCTCCTTAAGTACCTCTGCAAGGTCGTTGATGATTACAATTTCCTTGCCGAGACAGGTGGTGGTAACATAGTCGGTAATATTCTTATTGGCTTGTTCCGCTTTACGGTGGATTTTGTCAAAATTCTCTTGGGTTAGTTTAATACTTAATCTTCGCTTTTTTGTATCCATATACGATGTACCTCCGTTCTTAAAGTGGGTCTGGGCTTCTGCCCAGCCAGCTGCATCGGCGGTCGGGGGCAACGCCACCGACAAGCCGTTTGCGATGCTGGCTCTCTCCGAGGAGAGAAAGTGGTAACGGTAATCTTTGTGGTTCAAGAGAAAACCGACAGAGAACAAAAATTTCAGCACTTGCTCGCTTGGTGGCTGTTTTTGAAGATAGGGTGGTGTTTGTTATGCCATCCCATCGTTAATCTCGCCACACAGGGGCAAACAGGGGGGAACAGTGGCGAATGGCTTGTCCCCATGAAGTGCCGATAGGGTCGAGACTTATGACACACGCTTTTGGTCGGCACTATCGTCACCAATCCTAACGATTTCTATAATTCGTTTCCCGTTGCTACGTCGCGCAGAGCCCAGTATTCCAAGCTTTTCAAGGCTTTTTGATAACCTCTTGATATTTTTAGAGATGGATTTGTTTGAAAAATTATCGTCACTTATCTCACTGAACAGGGTCGATAATTCCGTTGCATTTCCAATGTAGCAATCCTTATCACACATAAAAATTTCTACTGCTTTGATAAAACTTAAATCCTTTAGATTGCTTTCTGAGAGACTGTCTGAAATCTTAATCCAGATATTATCTTCGCTGCGTTCCAGCTCCAATTCTCGACTCTCGATATCTCTGCCGACACAAGAAAGCGTTGCTGTTTTTTCACCACGCTTACTTTGGCTTAACGTAAACATGGTATCCACGGCTCCCTGCAAACCCGTTGAGCCTGTAATCTGATTGAATACATCACCATCTTTTTGTTTTCTAAAATGGTGAATGAGTAAAATTGCAATCTTGTATTCGTCAGCAAGATTTTTGAGAATGGTCAAATCGGAATAATCATTGGAGTAGGTGCTTTCGGTATTGGGACTGCGAATTGTCTGTAGGGTATCAATGATAATCAGTTTTGTGTCTTGATGTTCTGAAATAAAATTTCGAATACGTATTTCAAGCTCGCCACCTAATTTTGAAACCTCCGTACAGAAATGAACATTGCTTGGGGCTTCGTCTGTAATCTCCAGTAGCCTGTTTTGAATACGAATCTCATTATCTTCATAACAGAGATAGAGCGTGGTGCACCTTGTGGTTTCATATCCCCAAACAGTTTCACCCTTGGCAACAGCGATACTCAGCCACAGTGCGAGCCAGCTTTTTCCCACCTTTGCTGAACCTGCAATAAGCGTAAGTCCAATAGGGATTAAATCTTTAACAATGAATGGGATTTCTCGAACTTCTTTTGATAATAATTCTTTGCCGGTAATGGTGTTAAACTTCTTCATTTGCTCTCCTTTCGAAATAGATGTTGTAAGATTGACAGCTATCATCTATCAAAATCATACAGCAACTATTGAAAGTTGTAAATAGATGTGATACAATAAACTATAAATTCTCTATTTCGAGAGTTTGCATTATCTATTTTAGTAAACTCTCTAATTTTATAATGCTATTGTCTATTACAAAAACACTTTCTATTTTTGTGTTTCGCATCATCTATTTCATGTTTAAAGGAGTGAGCTTATATGTTTACTTTTACAGCAAATTTTAAGGGCAACAATATCTATTTAGAAGGTAAAAAAGCATTTGTGACCAATGAAGTTTTAATAGAGATACTGAACTCCAAAGTACCTAATTTGAAAGGCTGCAGAGAAACTTTAGTAAGGGAACTGCCTCAGCTTGATCTGTTTGGGAATATGGAAATTTTCAGAATAGAACAATACAACTCCCATGTGCAGAAAGCACAGGGAGCGATGCGACTCATAGATCAATATTTTAATCAGCTATCCATTGCCGGCCATATTGCAAGCAGTAGTCAGCTACACGCAGAAAAATTAGTTGACGTCTTAAATACGAAGCCATGGATATGGGAAACCGGCGATACTGATGAAGTAGAAGACGAGCTTTTATACAGCGATGATTTTTCCAACGAATATGGATTTAATTATTATGTAGATTCAGATTGCGGAGAGGATAGACATCATTTTTACATTACAAAATTTGAGCCTTGGGATTTAAAAGAGGAGCTTTTTGACTATGAAATGTCTGCTGATTTGGAGACACTGAATACAGATATAAAAAATCTGTTTGAAAGATATATCACTTTCATTGACGATGTTTTGCGTGTAAAGGAAGTGTATGTTGATTTTATCGACAACTACTTAAATGCAGAGCATAAATTCTTGGATAATAGTGTTTTAGCAGAACGCTTTACCGCTTTTCTAAAAAAATATGATAGTTTAAAAGCAACACCATATTTGAATTTCACTTCGGGATACGGTATGTTTTCTCATTCTGTTTTGACAGATGCGAAAGGAAAATCCATTCTTTGCAAAACATACAAGTTCAAGTCACTGGGTGCATTTTTATATTACGATTTATTTAGTGGCATCGAAACCAACTACCTGCCAAAGAGATGCGAGAACTGCGGTCAGTATTTCCTTATTCAATCTGGAAAGTACACCGACTACTGCGAACGCACTGCACCACAGGACAATACCAAAACCTGCCGAGAGGTTGGTGCAAGAAAGCGATATGATGATAAATGCAAAAATGACCCGGTATGGCGGGGTTACAACCGAGCATACAAGGCACATTATGCAAGATATATGAAAAAGAAAATGACCGTTTCTCAATTTGAGCAGTGGGCAAGCTGGGCAATCCAATGGCGTACAAAAGCAGAAAACGATGAAATTTCTCTTATGGAATATTTGTCGGAAATTAAAAAATAGAGCAAGGTGACGGTATCGACCATACCGTCACCTTGCTTGTTACTTGTTTTAACGTTCAATCCATGATACCAACAATCTTGTTGATGTCACCATCACTTTTATCCATGATCTGAGCCGAGAGGCAAGATAAACTGTATATGAAAAAACATAACCACAGAGGATACAACCTTTGTGGTTATGCTTTTTACTTAACTATGATAACTGTCCAGTTTTATCATGATTTTTGATGTCAAACTCACTTAGTATTTGCTTTCTCCATAGATATTGTAATTAATCGAATCGGTAGACATCTCATCCATGTTTATAGAATTATCTATATAGGTACTTTCGCCTGATTTTAACTTGAATTGGCTAATTTGATCCTTTAATAACTGAGCTTGTCCACTTAATTCCTCACTTGCTGCTGCACTTTCTTCTGCTGTAGCACTATTATGCTGCACTACAGAAGAAATTTGGTCAACACCTATTGTTATTTGAGAAATAGCAGATGCTTGCTCCTCAGAAGCGTTGGATATTTCATGAATAAGCTTAAGTACTTTACTGGAAGACTCAACAACATTTTGCATTGATTGCTCTGCAAGCTCTGTAATCTTTGCTCCATGCTCTACAGCTTGTACCGTTTCTTCTATAAGAATAGTCGTATTTTTTGCAGCCTCTGCTGATTTTTGTGCTAAGTTTCTAACCTCATCAGCAACAACAGCAAATCCTTTTCCGGCAGTACCCGCACGCGCAGCCTCGACAGCAGCATTGAGAGCCAGAATATTTGTTTGAAATGCAATATCCTCGATTGTTTTAATGATCTTGCTGATTTCCACTGATTTTGCATTAATATTGTTCATTGCAATTTTCATTTCATGCATCTGCGCATTGCTATTTTCAACTTCATCACCAGCTGACAGGGCTTCGGTATTTGCAAGGTTTGCATTATTAGCAGTTCTCTTAATTTGCTGGGAAAGCTCTGTCATCGTTGCAGAAAGCTCCTCCACACTGCTTGCTTGTTCAGTTGCACCTTGAGCCAGTGATTGTGCACCAGAGGACACCTGCCCGGAACCACTGGACACTTGGTCAGCAGCAATATTAATTTGCCTTAATGTGGTTGAAACCTCTTGAATCATTTTTAAAATAGATGTTTGTATCTGTTTAAAATCGCCTTCAAATTCATGTGAAATAGATACTGCAAAATTTCCTTCTGCCATCTCTGTGGTTACATATGCTATATCCGAAATATATTGTTTTAATGCGCTAATAGATTGTCTCATACTGTCTGCAAGACGTCCTAGTTCGTCCTTACTCTGGTAATTCACATCCACATTCAGGTTCCCAATGGCCATTTGATTCGCCGCATTCTCAATCTCTTTAATTGGTTTAGCAATTGAATTAGCCAGTTTGAAAGCTAATAGAATTCCGATAGCAACAACTGAAATCATAAGAAGTACAGTTATGAGCACTGTTGTTTTCGTGCCTTGCATAAAGTCATCAATATTAGTACATACGGCTAACGACCACCCCAGATTATTATCTATAGGAGAATATGCAACTATTTTTTTTGTACCGTTATAACTATATGTGCCAGTACCAGACTCCCCATTTGTCATTTTCTTTTCTATTTCAGCTAAGTTTTTTAGCTCTGGATTTTGCTCAACTAACTCAAGCGTATTGTCTCGTTTGTCCACTGTGATCGTTGGATGGGCAATAGTATAGTTGTCCTTATCCAAAATATAAGCTATGCCATGTTGTCCAACTTGTATTGGCTTTACAATATCAGACAAAACATTTGCATCGACTAAATAATACACTACACCTACTACTTTACTATTGAATTGCCCATTTTCCCATAGTGGAGCAGCAATAGTTATAACATATTGGTTAAGAGATCTACTAAGTAAAACATTGGATATGGCAACCTCTCCTTTTAGCGCTGTTTGAAAATAATCTCGGTCGGAAACGTCCACCTCACTAAGAATCCCTCGTCCGTTAACATCTACAATATTGCCCATTAAAAAACCATATTGCTGCACTCTGCTATTGCAAATCTCTTTTTTCTGTGTGATATCAACATTAGAATCGCTTAAACTTGGTATTAAACCAGTTTCCTTAGCAGTTGCTGTGACCTCATCCAAAGAAGTTGCCACCAATGACTGTGCAACCTTTGATGTTTCCGCAAGAGTTTCCTTTAATGTGTCAATAGAACTGAAATACATTAAAAAAGATACGATACCTCCTAATAGCCCTACTGAAATAAGCAGCATTGTACAAATTGTTACAATCATTTTTGTCTTTATACTTTTCATAATTTACCTCCCCATATTCCTACAATAATTAATTATGATTTCTTTTCAGTTTGCTTATCAAATTCAATCTACTGCCCCCCTGATTTTCAAGTCTAACACAAATTCAGTGTTTATAAATTGGTGCAATCGGTAATTTCACTAAGAAGTTTCAAAAATATGCATGGTATTCTTCCCTTGTCCTTTAGCGATGTACAGTGCTTTGTCTGCATTGTCGTATAAATAACTATACAAAGATTTATCAATCCCGCGAGAAAATCCTATGCCGACGCTGCAAGTAACTTTTATACTTTTAAAGCGGTTTGATATATAAATTGGGAAATTCTCTAATAATTTTTCGGTAACGTTTATGATAGAAGATTTGTCTTTTACTTCAGGGCAAAACACCAAAAATTCATCTCCACCAAATCTTGCAATACAATCTTTTGAATGATAACTTGATTTAATTATTGAGCTAACTTTAATAAGAGCTTCATCTCCTTTTTTATGACCCAATGTATCGTTAATTAATTTAAAGTTATCAACATCTATCATAATAAGTGCACAAAGATCCTTTTCGTTGAAATGTTTTTCTATAAATGTTTCAACACCTTGCCTATTCAACAAATGTGTTAAAGTATCTATCTCGCTCAATCGTCTTAAATCACGTTTCATTTGGAATTCTTTAAGTTTCATATAAGTTAAAAAACTATTGATTGTTATTGCGAATACAACAATAACAATATTATCAGTAAGATAAGTTAACAAAGAAAATACCGTTGCTTTGTTGAGATACATGTAAATAGTAAAGATGGAATCGGTAATGAAAATAGTACATAATACAAGACCAAATACGTGAGGCTTTCCTATTATGGAAAGTGCAGTACACATAACAATACAAACTACAATTGTATTAGAAACAAAATCCGGATAAATGATATACTGAATGTCAATATTGCAATGAGTTGAAAAATATTGAGATAAGCCAAGGGAATTACAAATGATTTTTTGATGCATGTGCTCTTTAATATGGATACAATTACAGCAGAAAATATAATCTCATAACAACAAATCCACAACCCAAAGCTAACTGGTTCATCAGATACATCGCCTATCATAACAGACAATAACACATATAAACCGAATAAAACAATTAAAGAAACATTCAAACTTTTTTGAGCATATAATGTATACTCCCTTATATCATCAAGAAAAAGTTCGTATTGCTTTTTTACTTGAACTATATTGCATATACAATTACTACACTTCACAGATCACCCTCCCTTTTATAAAGGTATAATTCCGGACTGCTTGTTCAATAAAAAACAAAAAAGCAGTAACTTGGCATCGTTACTGCTTTCATCTTAAAAGTATTCCAATAGTAGTAATACACTAACTTTTAATTTAAATTGAGCAACTGGCTACCATAGGTTTATTACCCTTAGGCCCTTTAGCTTTGCGTCCTATTCTTTTAAATAGTTTGCTGTATTTTTTATTATATAGAAGTATAACATTTATGGCATCAAAGGTCAATATTTATCAAAATTTTGTACTGATTGTGGCAAACCACTGACCCTAAATCGTGCGCACACAATGACGGGGAGCAAAAATAACTTTTGTGTTCATTAATAGGATTAAGGTAGGCGAAAAGTTAAAGATACTCAAGCAATGCACCACATAATATTGGGATTTACTATTGTAATATTAGAATGTGATAATGAGTTACAAGCTGCAATTTTAAAGATCACAAAAGGCGGACGCCGAAACTGTCCGCCTGATATGCCCCACAAATAGTCGGTTCATGAATAATCCTTGTCAACACCGACCTAACCAACAGCGTGGATTTTCTCGTATTCAGTTTACAATTCTTAGTTGTCCCTTGTGACACAATCGCTTTCACACGCCGGGGCCTTTTTTACAGGTTATCATCTTCCGGGTAAATAAATCCATGCAGCGCACGATACAGCGCCTCCGGCTCGATGGGCTTGGCGAGATGGGCATTCATACCCGCTGCCAAGCTTTTTTCCACATCATCCTCGAAGGCATTGGCTGTCATGGCCAAAATTGGGATTTGGGCCGCGTCCGGCCGGTTCATTCCGCGAATCGCGCCGGCGGCGGTCAACCCATCCATCAGCGGCATACGGATATCCATCAGCACCGCGTCGTAATGTCCCTCCGGAGATTTTTTAAACAACTCCAGCGCCCTCAGCCCGTTCACGGCGGTATCCACCTCAAAGCCCACCCGCTCCAGCAGCTTCACAGCAATCTCAACATTCAACGGATGGTCTTCCGCCAGCAAAATATGGCACCCTTCAAAATTGTGGGTCTGGGCAGCCCTGACCTTGGGCTGCACCTTGCCAGAGCAAGCCCGTGCAAAGGCGGACTCCAGCGTAGAGCGAAACAGCGGTTTTTCCAGCAGCACATCCACACCGGCTGCGCGGGCCTGCTCCTCAATACTGCCCCAGTCATAGGCGGTCATGAGAAAAATCATGGTTTCACTGCCCACCAAGGCGCGCAGCCGCCGTGCCGTTTCCACCCCGTCCATCTCCGGCATTTTCCAATCCAAAAAGACTGCGGAAAAGCCTTCGCGGCATTCTATCAGCGTCTTTGTCCGGGCGATGGCCCGCGGGCCGCTGTCCACGCCCTCTGCGGCGGCGCCCATCTCCCGCAGCATCTGCACCGTGCTTTGGCATACGGCGGCATCGTCGTCCACCACCAGACAGCGCATTCCCTTATACGGAAGGGAAGTCTCCTTTTGCGGCACTTCCTCCTCCATACCTGCGCCCAGCCGCACATCCACCGTAAACTCAGACCCCACCTCGGGAATGGAGCGGACGGTGATATGTCCGTTCATCATGTCCACAATATTTTTTGAGATGGCCAGACCCAGCCCCGTCCCGCCATATGCGGTGGTGGAGCCGCCGCTCTCCTGCGCAAACGCATCGAACACCCGGGGCAAAAAGCCCGGATCAATACCAATGCCGGTATCCCGGATGACAAAGCGCAGTGTGGCGTCGTTCCTGCCGCGATTCACCTCCTCGGCTGAGAAGGTGACTTTTCCGCCTCTGGCGGTAAACTTCACAGCATTGGTCAGGATATTCACCAACACCTGCTGAAGCTTCATCTCGTCGCCGATATAACACTCCCCCAGTCCGGGGTACAGTACACGCTCAAACTCCACACCCTTCTGCCCCGCCTGCGCGCGGATGATGTCAGCGGTGTTACAGATCATTTCCTTGAGGGAAAAAAGTTGATTTTTCAGCAGCAGCTTTCCGCTTTCAATCCGGCTCATGTCCAAAATGTCGTTGATGAGGGACAGCAAAAACCGGGAGGAAACGCCAATTTTGGAAAGGCAGTCCGAAATTTCCCGTCGGTTGTCCCCGGCAGAGGCGGCAATGGACGCCATGACGATGATGGCGTTGAGCGGCGTGCGGATCTCGTGGCTCATGCGGGAAAGAAAGTCGCTCTTGGCCAGATTGGCCTGCTTTGCCGCCTGAAGGGCGGTAAGCAGGGCCTCCTGCTGGCGCTGTTCGTTTTCGATAATATCGGTGATATCCACCCTGTTAAGGCAGACATGCCCGGTAATTTTGTCAATATATGAAAGGCTGTATTTCTTATAACGCAGCTGCCCGGTTTCCTGATTGGGCACCGTGAAGGAATAGGACGGGTTCCCCTCCAGCCGGGCGCGGATGTTGTCAAAGTCCAGCTGTTTAAAATATTCCCCGCGCGCCCCCTCCGGAATCGCGGCGGCAGATGCCCTGCGAAACTCCACGTAAAACTCGCCCGTGTCGGGAAGGTCCATCATGTTTCCCTCGCCGCGGGCGGCAACGTGATAGCGGTTGTTTTCAATGTCAACGTCCATCAGGAAATCATAATCCATGATGGACGCCTGCTCCAGAAGTCTGCGGGAAAGCCACTCTTCAGTAATATCAAAGCTGTAAATAAATAACGTCAGGTGGCTGGTTTCCGGAGTAAGGTAGGTGCGGCCCACCGTGCGGCACCAAATCATTTTCCCATCCGCCCGCCGACGACGATATTCCACGCTGTGGTCCGTCTCTCCGCCGGCATAGGCCTCCATCAGGCGGCGACGGGAAAACCGCTCCCGAAAACGGGCCGCGTCCTCTCCGGAAGCAGCGCTGTCGGCAATGTAGCCCATCGCCTCGTCCACGGTGGCAGCGGCAAAGTAGGCCGCCGTGGCGGAGCCACCCAGCCCAAAATAAGACTCAAAGGAATCCCCCGTCAAATCAGCCTGCGCCTTTGCAATCAGGTTCGGGGCCGCCAGCTCTGTGGCATGGTCCGATTCCCGCTGAAAACGTCTGCGGACTCTGGCCCGCTCTTCCACCTGCTCCGTCACGTTGGTAAGCATACAAAACAGAACCGGTTCGTCGCCCTCTGTTCCCACTGTAATATGTCCCCGCAGCGCAATCCAGATGACCTCGCCGTCCTGCCGAATTAGGCGGCACTCGGTATACACGCTTTTGGCGCCTGCGGCCAACTGTGCGTGAAAGGCAGGGAGAACCTTTTCAGCATCTTCGGGCTCCAGCAGGGCGGTCAGACGGTTTCCCGCCAGCGCCAGCTCTTCAGGCCCGTAGCCGGTGATGCCGTACAGTACATCGCTGGTGTCCAGCACCTCTAGCCCCTCGGCATAGCGGCAGCGCAGCACCGCCCCGGGAATGGTATTGAGAAGCTGGCGGCGGTCCTCCTGCGCCGTATGCAGGGCGGTGATATCCACGCACACGGACATAATCGCGGGCTTCCCATTTTCCGCCGTGACACTGCGGCCAATGTCGTGCACCCAAATGTACTCGCCGGTTTTCCTCCGCATCCGGTACTCCACCGTATATTCGCCGCTTTTGGCAATCTGCCCGGTGATCCGGCGGGCCACCTCGGCCCGCTCCTCGGGATGAATCCCGTTTGATATAAGGCCCCCGATATCGGCCACAAACTCCGTTTCTCCGCCATAACCCAGATAGTCCAGCATCCGCTGGTTGACAAAATAAAACGGAAAGCCCGGCTCCTGATACCCGCCGATCATCCCACCGGCAATGGCCTCGTTCAAAAGGTCGCTGCGCTGGCGGTTCAGGCTTTCCATCACCAATGTCTGTGGATAGTGCTCCCCTCCGCGCTGATTGCCTGTGGCCTCGGAAATATGGATATGGCAGGCGCGCCAAAATTCCTTCTCCTTGCGAAGCAGGAAAGAAAAGCGCAGCCGCCAGCTATACTCTTTATTTTGCAGGAGCACCTCCAGCTTCACGCAGGCACAGTCCTCTGCCACCTGTTGCTCCCAAGGGTGGAGGAATACAATGTGAAACCGGCCCGGCTCCTCCCGGCAGTCTTGTAAAAGATACTCCTTCATGGCGGCGGCGCCCAAAACATCTTCTCCGCCGCCGGGACCTACAAAGCCGATCTCGTCGGACAGATACCGGGATGCGGTTTCCGCATCACGATGGCAAAACCAAACCCGCAGAAATTCCTGCGCCTGTCCCATGGCGCCGGTACATTCTTTCATTGACAGCACCTCCTTTTCCAAAGAAGCTTTCGTCTCTTTTCGTCTGCCCTGCGGCAGCGTCTCAGGCAAAGCAAACGCCCTTTTGATTCCGTTTTGCGCGGTAGAGCGCCTGGTCTGCCCGTGAAAATGCAGACGCAAAGGACTCGCCCTCTCCCATCAGGGCCATACCTGCCGAGCAGGAGGCGCAAAATCCCCCGGGCAACGCCGGGCTGCTGTCCCGGAATGCCTGACAAATCTCCTGCCCCTTCTTCATGGCAGACTCCGCCGAGCGCATGCGCGGCATCACGGCAACAAACTCGTCTCCACCGATACGGGCGAGAATATCCCCGCCCCGGGTGTGGGAGCGGAGTACGGTGCTGAACCGCCGAAGCATCTCATCGCCCCCCGCGTGACCCTTGGAATCGTTGCAGTCCTTCAGGTTGTCCATGTCGAACACAAAAACCGACACGCTGGTCTGGCTGAAATCCAGCCGCGCCATGGAGTCGTCCAGTCCCCGGCGGTTCAAAAGGCCGGTCAGGTAGTCCTGATAGGCGGCCATCTCCAGAAGATGGGTTTTTTCCAAGATATCGGCATCCTTCAGAGAATTTTCCTCCTGCGAATCATCCACATCCTTAAGGAACTGCTCAAACTCCGCCCGGGGAAGAGGGGGTGCATAATAATATCCCTGTGCATAGTTGCAGCCCATGCTTCTCAGCTTTTCCACCTGCTCGGCAGATTCCACACCCTCGGCGGTAACCTGAAGGTCCAGCCAGCGGGCAAGGCTGACCACGAAGCTGAGAATCCCACGGCGCTTGCTCCGCTCCTGATCCTCTTTCAAAAACTTCATGTCCAGCTTCAAAATATCGATGGGCAGCTCATTGAGCATGTTGAGCGAGGAATAGCCGCTGCCAAAATCGTCCATCTCAATGGTAAACCCGGCGTTGCGAAGCTTTGCCACCTCCTCGCAAAGCTGGCGGTGATCCTCGGTATAGGCCGTCTCCGTAATCTCCAGATGGAGGAGCGACGGCTTAATGCCATACCGCTGGCGAATCCCCAGCAGCACGCATTCAAGATTGGCATTATAGATATCGGCCCTTGAAACGTTGACGGAAACAGGCACCAGCGGCATTCCCCGCATCTCCCACTCCCGCAGGGCAGCAGCGGTTTCCTCCCAGATGTATTGATCCAGGCGGGTAATAAATCCGTTGCGCTCGAACAGCGGCATAAAGCTTTCGGGCAGCAAAAACCCCAGAGTGGGGTGGTTCCAGCGGACAAGCGCCTCCGCTCCGCAAACCCGGTTGCTGCGCAGGCTGAACTTGGGCTGATAATAAATTTCAAATTGACGGGCCGCCAAAGCGGCTTCCATCCCGTCCTCCAGCGTTTTTTCCCACAGCCGCGTCTGGCGCAGCTCGTCGTTGTAAACGGCCAGCAGACGTCCGTATTCCCCCCGAATGGAGTTGCAGGCCAAAAGCGCCCGGTCGCACATCTGCTCCACAGGAATGAGTACGTCCGTAATGGGATAGACTCCCCATTTCATGGAGAAGCTTTTCACACCGGACTCCCCCCGGATGCGCTCCGTTGCCCGGTTCAGCGCAGCCTCCAAATCCATGGAGTCCCGCCGGATCATACACGCAAAAATATCCGCCTGCAGCCGCCCGCACAGGTGCTCTCCCGGCAGCCCGTCCCGCAGCTCTCGGGCAATCAGGCGCAAAATCTGATCTCCCACCGCAAGCCCGAACACCTCGTTGATAAACTTGAAATTCTTCACGTTGGAGCACAGGAGATCATACTGCTCATCCGGATTCTGACGCAGCGTCTGGCGCACCCGTTGATAGAAAAATGCCTGAGTGTGCAATCCGGTCAGCCGGTCGTGCTCCATCTGGTTCACCAGCGCAGCCGTCTCCCGCAGGGAAATGATGTTGGCGGCCCGATGCAGCACCACGCCGGGCTTGTACGGCTTGGTAATAAAGTCCATGGCCCCGCGGGTCAGCGCCTCCACCTCGTCCTCTTCGCCGCCGCTTTGGGTCACAACAATCACGGGGATAGCAGACAGAAGCTTGTCCGTCTGCACGCTTTCCAAAAACGCATAGCCGTCCATCACGGGCATCCTGATGTCCAGAAAAATTAGAGAAATCCCCAGTGACTCCCGGCTCAGAATCTCCAGCGCCTCCTGCCCGTGGGCAGCTTCCAGCGTTTCGTATTCTCGGGAGAGAATTTTACAGAGCGTCAGTCGGTTGGCAATACTGTCGTCCACCACCAGGATTTTGCGCCGCGTATTCATCCCGCTTTTTCCCCCGTTCTCTCCCAGCGTGCGTATCCGCCCTTGCCGGTCCCGCCGCAAACGGTGGCCCGAAAAGCGGCGGTTGAGTTTTGGCGCACGGTGGATGAAATAATGATAGGTGTTTTTATTATATAATTATAATATGGAAATTTCAACGCTTCATCTTAATTTCCTGCTGTTTTTCTTATATTTAAGGCAAAATACCGAAAGGCCGCCGCATTTTTCGCTTTCCGCGACAATGCAGCGGCCATTTCACCTGTCTCTGTTATTACACGGAATGTCTGCGCAGATATTCCAGCCATTTCTTGCACCCGGCGGTATTGAGATGCACTCCGTCAGTGGTCAGTTCCGTGGGAAGCGTTCCGTTTTCATCCGTCACAGCTGAAGCCACGTCCAAAAATATGCAGTCTTCCTCCTTGGCCAGTTCTTCAAGCAGGCCGTTAAACAAGACAATTCGTTCGTTTTTCACATAGCTGTGCTTGGCATCCTGCTTTGCACTGACAGGCGGCAGAGACTGAATGATAATCACGGCTTCGGGGTGATCCGCCCGCATCCGGGCGATTACCTTTGCATACTGCTCCGTAAATTCTTCGGTACGATACCAGCCCAGTTCGTTAATACCCAGCATCATGTAAATTTTTCCGTAGCTTCCCCGTGAAAGCGCATCTAAGATCGTCTCCGGCCCCGACGGTCCTTCCTGCGTCTCCTTATCCATCACCGTCTGAACAGTTGCGCCCACACCGCAGAAATATGTACCCTCTTTCAGGCCGCTGTATAGCTGAAACCCCTCGGTTCGGGAGTCTCCCACAAAGGCCGCGTCTGTAAAATAGCCCTCTTGCACAAGAGCGCCGTCCGCGTCTGATTCAGAGTCCGGCAGAGCGCCCGTCGCTCCGTCCTCTCCGTAGAATGCCCCGGAGTTCTCTTCAAAAGCACCCGCGGAGCCTGTCCCGGATTCCACACTGCCGGGGGCGGCAGTGCCGGAAGGCCCGTCCACAAAATCCGCCCACGCTTTGGGCGGCGTCTGCGTCGGGGGGACGGCAGGGGAGGCCGCCGCAGCCACGGAAGCCAGCGAGGCATCCATCGTGGGAGTCAGGGGCGTGTTCACCGTAAGGCCCACTGTTAAAATCAGCGCCAGCAAAGCCCCCTTATGCATTCTTTCCTTTTCTTGCTTTTTTCGTCTTCCCGCCACGCCGCTCTCTCCTTTAACCTGTTTGTGTACTCCATTGTATACAAAAAGGACGCGCCAAAGAAGAAAAAAGTGAAGACAATCCGGTTAAAAATAATGACAAATTACGTCGAAAAGTTACAGTACTCTCCGACGGGTAATTTTTGGTCTTTTCCGGCCTTTATTTTACAGATGAAAAGAGGCGGTTTCCTACTCTATGGTTCCTTTTTATTTTTATTATGCCAATTTTTCAAAAGCTGTTGACAAACCCGTCGTTTTCGTGTATTATTCATTCGTTCGCTTCGGACGATTAGCTCAGCTGGCTAGAGCACCTGCTTGACGTGCAGGGGGTCACAGGTTCGAGTCCTGTATCGTCCACCAAAAATCCTTAGAACCGTAATGGTTCTAAGGATTTTTTTGCTTTTTAACAGGTATTTGGCGACAATGGTATTGCGGCTATTGCCTTCACACTTGTACAAATTGCACGCCAAAGCCGGAATACGAAAACTATTATTTCAGTCTTCCCTTTTTGTGCAATTCTGCAAGATTATCCAATATCCTGTCATAATTTTCAGATTAAAAAGTCTTGACAAAATGGAAATGGCAAGATATAATTCCAACATACCTACTAATTAAGTTGGTAATATAAATTTGTGAAAGAGGTGAGCAAGATGACGACGCTGTTTCAAAGACTGCTGCGGGGCAATTTCCGCTGTGGGCGAATGCTGTACTCCCGGACAAGTGATATGGCCGGGCGCGTCGGCATGTCCTGTTCGCGCCCCTGGTGAC
>JAEXCS010000016.1 GCA_023402075.1 Bacillota bacterium
TTTTTTACGGCGACTTTCTTTCCGTTACCCCGCTGGACGAGCTGACAGAAGCGCTGAAGGGCTGTGCTTTCCGGAGGGAGGACGCTGCGGCGGTGCTGGACCGTTTTCCGCTGGCAGAGCTGTTCGGTGGGATTCATAAAGAGGAAATTCTGGATACAATGTTCCGCGCGGAATAAAAAGGGGGCGGTTCCTTGAAAGCAAAGGAAACGGGTTGCGGAGCGGACTGGTACCGCGAGGCGTATCGGAGGATGGCGTTGATTCGGGCGTTTGAAACCAAGGCCGCCGACTGCTTTACCCGCAGTGAGCTGGCGGGCAACATCCATCTCTACATGGGACAGGAGGCCAGCGGCGTGGGCGCGTGCCTTGCCCTGCGGGCATCGGACTATATCACCTCCACCCACCGGGGACACGGGCACTGCCTTGCAAAGGGTGCCCGGACAGACCTTTCTATGGCAGAGCTGTTCGGCAAGGAAACCGGTTATTGCCGGGGCAGGGGCGGGTCCATGCACATTGTGGACGTGAGCCTTGGAATTCTTGGGGCCAACGGCATTGTGGGCGCGGGCATCCCGCTGGCGGCGGGCAGCGCCCTTGCGTCGAAGATCAAAGGTGACGACGGAGTGACCATGGCGTTTTTTGGGGACGGGGCCTCCAATCAGGGAACCTTTCACGAGACGCTGAATATGGCCGCAGCGTGGAAATTGCCCATGGTGTTCTTGCTTGAAAACAACCAATACGGCGTTTCCACCGAGATTCACCGCATTACCAATACCGAGCGTCTATCAGTCCGCGCAGCGGCCTACGGTGTTCCCGGCGTCACCGTGGACGGCACGGACGTGGAGACGGTCTTCCATGCCGCCGCCGAAGCGGTGGAACGCGCCCGTTCCGGCGGCGGCCCCTCTCTTGTGGAGACAATGGTTTACCGATATCAGGGCCATTACTGCGGCGACCCCGCTGCATACCGGCCCAAGGAATATTTGACGGAGGGAAAGTCAAAAGATCCCCTTAACAATGCACGCATGCGGCTTTTGGCGCTGGGCGCCACGGAGACGGAGCTTGCGGACATCGACCGGGGCGTTGCGGAAGAAATTGAAAGCGCCTATCAGTTTGCAAAGAGTTCTCCCGACCCGGATCCGTCGGCGGTGATTGACAACGTGTATTCCGTCGACAACGAAAGGAGCGTGCTGCGATGAAGCTCACTGTGAGCAAGGCCATCGGGCAGGCGCTTCATGAGGAGATGGCCCGGGATGAAACTGTGATTCTTCTTGGCGAGGATGTAGGCGTCATGGGCAATGTATTCGCCATCACTGCGGGCTTCCGGGATGAGTTCGGCCCCGACCGCGTGATTGACACGCCCATCAGCGAGTCGGGCTTTACAGGCATTGCCGTGGGTGCGGCCATGCGCGGCCTGCGGCCCGTGGTGGAGTGGATGTACGACGATTTTATTTCCGTGTGTCTGGACCCGGTGATGAATCAGGCGGCAAAGCTGCGCTATATGACCGGCGGACAGGTGAAAATCCCTGTGGTGTTCCGGGCGCCTATGGGCGCGGGGCGGCGCAACGCCGGGCAGCACTCCCAGTGTCTGGAAGCGCTGTTTACCCACATTCCGGGATTGAAGGTGGTTTGCCCCTCCACGGCGGCAGATGCCAAGGGACTGCTGAAGGCCGCCATCCGGGACGATGACCCAGTGGTTTTTCTGGAGCACAAGCTTCTTTACGCCAGAAAGGAAGAGATTCCCGACGGCGAGTATGTAATTCCCTTGGGAAAAGCGGATATCAAGCGCACAGGGAAGGATGTTACCATCCTCACATGGTCCCGGCAGGTGCTGTTTGCACTGGAAGCCGCTGAGACTCTGGCGGCGGAGGGAATCGACGCAGAGGTCGTGGATCTTCGGACGTTGGTTCCGCTGGACTGGGAGGCGGTGCGCACCTCTGTGTGTAAAACTCACAACGCAGTGGTTGTGGAGGAGGGCGTGAAGCGCGGCGGTGTGGGCGCGGAGCTGTCCGCCCAGATTACGGAGGAGCTGTTTGACGAGCTGGATTCCCCCGTTTGCCGCGTGGCGGGGATGAACGTCGTCTCTCCCTTTTCCCCCGTGCTGGAGGATGCGCAGTTTCCTCATCCCGAGGATATTGTGGCCGGCGTGAAAAAGACCCTGGGCCGTTGAGGGAGGGTACGTATGGCTGAGAAAACAAGGCTTCATGCGTCGCCCTATGCCCGCAAAGGTGCGCGGGAGCTGGGTGTGGCGCTGGAAACGCTGAAAGGCACTGGCCCTAGTGGACGGATTATCCGGCGGGATGTAGAGACTGCGGCAATATCGGCGGCTAAAACCCCGGCAGGGACTTTCCCGGAGCCGGTTGCCGGGTATTACGCCACAGCAGACGTGGGGGAGCTTTTGGTGGCGCTGAACACACTGGACGGGGCACTGACCTTTCCCGAATTTGCGGAGCGAGCGGCGAGCCGATTGAGCGTGTCTCTCCGTCCGGTGGAACGCGGCGTGGAGGGTGCGATGCCCGCGCTGCGCCCCAGTGAAACTGCCGTTTTGGCGGTGGGGGATGTGGCGGTGGACGAAACCGTGCATATCCATCTGACCTATGCCCCTGCGGCGTTGAGCGGCGAGGCGGCGGCAGACCTCCTGCGTTCCATGAAGGACTTTTTGGAGAAGCCGCTGACCATGCTTTTATAGTGAAAAAGGAACGCGCAAAGCGCGTTCCTAAGGCAAATCAAAAGCGTTCCTGCTGAAGCGGATTGAGAAACAGCCGCACATCCTTTGCAGGAACCTGCTCCGCGGCCCTGAGAGCCGCACGGCGGTAAGCGTAAACATCGTCCTGCTCAAAGGGGAGGTGGTACACGGCCAGATGCCGTGGGCGGATGAACTCTTCAATAAACCGCCGTCCCTTACTCAGGGTAATCCACGGAAAGTTGAGAAGTGCCAAATCCACCGGGCCGGTTTCCTGTAAGAACTCCCGCAGGACGGGGCTGGCCACGGCGCAGTCTCCCGGAATCAATATTCGAAAGCCCTCGTGGTCCAAAAGACAGCCGTAATGCGCCATGGCAGCGTATTCCTTCCCCTCGTGGGGCAGGCGGATGAATTGGGCGGACAGCTCCGGAAGGATCAGCCGTTCCCGGGGCTGGGAGAGCAGAAGCTGACGTGCACACTGTCGCTCCGGCAGAATTACTTCCGCAAGGGGCCAACGTTCCATCGCCTGCTCCAGCAGGCGGCGGGAGAAGTGATCCGGATGACAGTGGGTGAAAAAAATCAGATTGGGCTTCTGAAAGTCGGGGTGATTCATCACGGTGCCCTGAAACGCGGGAGAGAGGGTTGAAAATCCGGATACCGGATTTTCGTGCACAGCGTCTACCCATAGACGGACGCTCCCCAAACGCAGAGCAACCCCGGCGTTGGCGCTGAATGTGATTTGGCGTAACGGCATGGCGCAGGACTCCTTTGCAGAAAAGCGTTGGGCTGAGTTTCCCGATTTCACGGGCAGAACTGGGTTTGAGTATAGCACGACGGCTGAAAAAAGCCAAATAAAATTCCGTGTCTTTTCATAATGGCGCGATTCATAATAAATGTCCTTTTTACTTTGCGCAAAAGATGGAATACTGAACGGGATGGCAGCCTATAAAAATTGCGTTTTGTGTGTCTTTAATAAATGTATCCACATTTGCAGAAACTAAAATTTTCTGTGGAGCGGAACCCGACGGAGGAGAACTTTTGTGCCGCCGCCTGAGGGCATGGATGATGCTTTGGCGGCGGTGAGGGAAGTTCCGGAAGGAAGGACCGCGGTATTAACAGGAGGGATTAATTGAATGAATGTCTACAAAAAGATCATGGATGTCGTCGCCACCGTTGAGAAGCTGGTTCTCTGTGTGGGTCTGGCGTTCATCACGGGCATCACCTTTGCAAACGTGGTGGTGCGCAAAATGACGGACAGCCAGTTTGCCTGGACCGAGGAAATGGTGATCAATATTTTCATTCTTCTGGTCATGCTGGGCTGTGCGCTCTGTGCCAGAGAGGGAAGTCTCATCAGTCTTTCGCTGGTGTTTGATATGCTGAAAAATCGGGGGAAGAAAATTTTCGTCTCTATTATTACGGTGGCCAACATTGCGTTTTATCTGGTGCTGATGAAGACGGGCTTTGACAAGGTGGCTGTTCAGCTTGCCAACGGAAAGCGCACCTTCTCTCTGGGCTGGCCCGAGTGGGTATTCACCATTTTCCTGCCCATCGGCTGCGTGTTTTTGATTTTGCACACCATAGAGTTCTTTGTGGATGTGATGAACAATAACGCGGCCTGTATCAACACCGGGGATGAGGGAGGAAAAGTCTGATGATCAACCTGATTTTATTCGGTACCTTTTTCATCATGCTGTTTTTGAACATACCCATCAGCGTGGGGCTGGGCCTTTCCTCCATTCTGGCGATGGTCTACGCCGGGGATAAGCTCTCTGTGGTTCCCACCAACGTTTATAACGGCATGGCAAAGTTTCTGCTTTTGGCAATTCCGTTCTTTGTTCTTTCCGGCAACATCATGGCAAAGGCCGGAATTTCCACCCGTCTGGTGGAGTTTATTGACGACTGTATCGGACATCGCCGAGGCGGTATCGCCATCGTGTGCGTGATTGTGGCATGCTTCTTCGGGGCAATTTCCGGTTCCGGGCCTGCCACCGTTGCGGCGCTGGGTATTATTCTGATTCCCGCCATGATTAACCGCGGCGGCTTCTCTGCACCCTTTTCCTCGTCGCTGATGGCGGCGGCTTCCTCCATTGCCATTGTAATTCCCCCCTCCATCTCCTTTGTGGTGTACGCCTCCATTACCGGCGTGTCCGTTGGTGACATGTTTATGGGCGGGATTCTTCCCGGCGTTCTGATGGGTTTGGCGCTGGTGGTCATCATCATGATCGAGGTACGCGCAAAGGGGTTGGAGGCATCCCGCGAAAAGGCATCCTGGGGCGCACGTTGGAAGTCCTTCCGCTCCGCGTTTTGGGGATTTCTGATGCCCGTGATCATTCTGGGCGGCATTTACGGCGGGATTTTCACGCCTACCGAGGCTGCCGCCGTCTCCGTGGTGTACGGCTTGATTGTGGGTGTGTTCATCTACCGCGAGGTGAAATGGCGCGATCTGTATGATTTGCTGGTTGATTCCGGTAAAACCACCGGCAGCATTATGCTGATTATTGGCGGAGCCACTCTGTTTTCCTATATCTGCACGGTTCATGGCATTGCGGGAGCGGCGCAAACGCTGCTTTTGGACATCTCCGCGAACAAATATGTATTTTTGATGATTGTCAACGTGATTTTCCTGATTGCCGGCTGCTTTGTGGACGCAAACTCCGCGATGTATATTTTTATACCCATCATGTTTCCCGTGGCGGTGAAGCTGGGCATCAACCCGATTCATTTCGGCGTGCTTGCAACCGTGAATATGGCCATTGGTCAGGTAACTCCGCCTGTGGGCGTGAATCTGTTTGTCGCCATCGGCGTCAGCGACAAGCTGAAAAATATCAAGGACAAGACCAGAGTGACCATTGTGTCCATGTCCAAAGCTGTGTGGCCCATGATCATCGCCTGCGTGATTGCGCTGCTGGTAGTCACCTATGTGCCTTTCTTCTCCACCGCGTTTCTTGGCGCTGCGACCTGATTGAAAGGATCTGCCATCACGGGAGTGATTTCAGATACGCAACTTGACCTGCCATCAAAATTTGAGGAGGAACATTATGAAAAAGTTTCTTGCACTGGCCATGGCGCTGACCATGACCGCCACGCTGCTGGCTGGCTGCGGCGGCGACAAGCCCGCTTCTTCCGGCGCTGGATCCGGCTCCGCAGCTGGCGGCGACACCACCTTTGAAAAGGCGACCTGGAAGTTTGCCTGCTCCGCCACGGAGAACACCGTTTGGGCCGATATGGGCCGCGATTTCGGACAGATGGTGTCCGATGCCACGGGCGGCGCCATTACTGTGCAGGTTTATGCCGCCGATCAGCTGACCGCCGGCAACCAGTCTGAGGGCATTCAGGCTGCCATCGACGGCACTACCGAGCTGTCCGCCCACTCCAACCTGATTTATTCCGCGTTTGACCAGCGGCTGAATGTTGTCTCCCTGCCCTTCCTGTTCGACTCCTTCGAGGATGTTGACGCGAAGCTGGACGGCGAGGGCGGCAAGGCGCTGGGCGAAGTTGTTGAGAGCATGGGCCTGCACCTGCTGGGCATCGGCGAAAACGGCTTCCGTCATCCCACCAACAGCGTCCGTCCCATTGCTTCTCTGGCCGACATGAAGGGCCTGAAGCTCCGCGTGGCAGGTTCTGAGCTGCTGAGCGCCGCCTATGGCAAGTGGGGCGCAAACTGGGCCAACGCCAACTGGTCTGAGGTGTATACCGGCTTGCAGACCAAGACCTATGACGGACAGGAAAATCCCCTGCCCACCGCCGACGGCGCCTCCATTGCCGAGGTTCAGAATAATGTTACCTATTGGACCGGCGTGTATGACTGCATTTTCTTCACCATGAACGGCGAGCTGTACAACTCCCTGTCTCCCGAGCTGCAGGCCATCGTTGACGAATGCGGGCAGAAGGCCGCTCAGAATCAGCGCAAGCGTGAGCGGGAAGAGGACCAGAAGATTCTGGAGAAATGGAAGGCCGCAGGTGTCACTGTCACGGAGCTGACTCCCGAAGCTGTTGAGGAGTTTAAGACTGCCTCTGCGCCTTTGTACGATGAGTTTGCCGATAAGCTGACCCCCGAGCTGATCGCCGCCTTCACAAAGTAAGCACCTCTTCTTCGGAAAAGCAAAAAGATTTTAAAGTTGCGTTCACCGGGAAAGCGTGGCTGCAGTGGTCTGTCGCCACGCTTTTTCAGAATCATTTCCGTGAAAACTTTGACAGTTTGGTCAAAATCATTTGGATAAATTTACAATTTTAACAAAAAACCGACAACTGTCGGCAGAAGGGAGTTTTTCCTATGGCAACAACAAAAGCCGCAAAGGCGGCATATACCCAGGACCAGGCCAGGAAATTTTACGAGACAATGTCCACGATCCGCCATTTTGAGGAGAGTATCAAGCATGACTCTCTGGCCGGCGAGATTCCCGGCTTTGTGCATCTGTATATCGGCGAGGAGGCCATTGCCACCGGCGTGTGCGCCGCCCTGCGCAACGACGACTCCATTGAGTCCACCCACCGGGGCCATGGACACTGCATCGCCAAGGGCGCCGACGTAAACCGGATGATGGCCGAGATCTTTGGCAAGAAGACGGGGCTGTGCGAGGGCCGTGGCGGCTCGATGCACATTGCGGACTTCTCCGTCGGTATGCTGGGGGCCAACGGTGTCGTGGGCGGCGGGTATAACCTTGCCACCGGCGCGGCACTGGCCAACAAAACAATTTTGAAAAACGACAAGGTTTCCGTGGTGTTCTTTGGCGACGGGGCTTCCAACCGGGGAACCTTTCACGAAGCCATGAACGTGGCTTCCGCGTGGAAGCTGCCCATCATCTTTGTCAACGAGATGAACTGCTGGGCCTCCACCACGCCCTATCGCACCACCTGCAACCTTGAAAACATTTCCGACCGCGCGGCGGGCTATCACATCCCTGGCGTGATTGTGGACGGACAGGATGTGTTTGCCGTGTATGACGCGGCGGTGGAAGCCGTGGCCCGCGCCCGGAAGGGGGAGGGCCCCACCTTTATCGAGGCAAAAACCTACCGCATTGAGGGCCATTTCGTGGGCGACCCCGAGATGTACCGCACCAGAGAGGAAACGCAGAAAATCTTCCACGACACCGATCCTCTCCAGATGTTCCGCAAGAAAGCCGAGAAGATGAAGCTGATGACCGCTGAGGAGTGCGAAGCCGTGGATGCGGACTGCGTGGAGAAAATCAAGGCTGCCAAGAAATTCGCCATGGAGTCTGAATACCCCGATTCCAGCGAGTTTATGAAGTACGTCTACGTGGACTAAGAACTGAGGAGGATGACGACAATGCGTGAATTAACGTTTTCTCAGGCCACTTGCGAAGCAATGGCCGAGACTATGGCGAAGGATGACAATATTTTTGTAATGGGCGAGGACCTCGCCCGACAGGGCGGCATTTTCGGTCAGTTCAAGGGCCTGCCGGAGCAGTTTCCCGGGCGGATTATTGATACCCCTATCTCCGAAACGTTCATCATCGGCGGCGGCGTGGGCGCGGCTCTGGCCGGGGCCCGGCCCGTGGTGGATATGCATTTCGCCGATTTCATCGGCGTTGCGATGGACGAGGTGTTTAACCAGATGGCCAAGGCCCGCTATATGTTCGGCGGGCAGGCGAAGGTACCTCTGGTGCTCCGTGCGCCGGACGGCATGACCTTTCAGGGCGCGGCCCAGCATTCCCAGTGCGTGGAGGCGTGGTTCCCCCATATTCCCGGCATCAGGGTGGTGGCGCCCTCCAACCCCTATGACGCGAAAATGGTTCTGATCGCCGCAATCGAGAGCGACGATCCCGTCATCTATTTTGAGAACAAGATTCTTTACAAGGAAAAGGGAAAGCTGCCCGAAATCGCCGACCAGACACCCTACACCATCGGCAAGGCCCGCGTGGAGCGGGAGGGAAGCGATGTAACCATCGTGTCCTACTCCATCGGCATGAAAAACGCACGGGGTGCGGCGGACCTTTTGGCCAAGGACGGCGTCAAGGCCGAGGTCATCGACCTCATCACTTTGTCCCCCTGGGACAAGGAGACGGTGCTGAACTCCGTAAAGAAGACCCACCGGCTGTGCGTGGTCCACGAAGCCGTCAAGCAGGGCGGTTTCGGTGCGGAGATTTCCGCCACCGTGGCTGAGGAGGCGATGGAATACCTGGATGCGCCCATCCTGCGGTATGGCGCTCCGTTCTGCCCCATTCCGTTCGCTCCTACGCTGGAGAAGATGGTGCGCGTGTATCCGGAGGACCTGTACAAGGGCATCAAGGGCATGTTTTAATGCCTGATAAAGGAGATTTTCAAGATGGCAACTGAAGTATTGATGCCGAAAATGGGTCTGACCATGACCGAGGGCACCATTGAAGCGTGGAAGAAGAAGGAGGGCGACGCCGTTCAGGCGGGCGATATCCTGTTTTCCGTGGCTACGGATAAGCTGACCAACGACGTGGAAGCAGATACCAATGGCACGCTGCTGAAAATTCTGTTCGGCGAGGGCGAGACGGTGGAATGCAAAACCGTGATCGCATGGATTGGCGCGCAGGGCGAGGCAGTTCCCGGCGCACCTGCTGCTTCTGCTGCACCTGCTGCCGCCCCGGTTGCTGCCACACCCGCTGTGGTATCCGCAGCCCCACAGACCGCCGTGCAGGCTGTGGAACACATTCCCGGCGGATTTGTTCTGGCAACGCCCTACGCCCGGAAACTTGCCAATGAAAAGGGCTATGACCTGTCCCGAATTCCTGCGACTGGCCCTAAGGGAACCCTTGTGGCACGGGATGTGGAATCCTTCACCGCAGGCCCAAAGACCAGCCCGATGGCTGCAAAGCTTGCGGCGGAGCTGGGTGTGGATTTGACAGGCATGAGCGCCGACGGCCGGGTGATGAAGGCCGATGTGCTGGCTGCCGCCGGAAAGGCCGCCGCCGAGACGCGGAGTGTGCCTGCGGGTGTGCAGGGCAGCAACGACGAAGCGCCCAAAAAGGTGGACCCGCTGCGCCGCAGCATTGCCGCCAATATGACTGCCTCCTGGCTGACCTCACCCCGCGTGACCTATACCCGCCCGGTGGACGCCACCGCCATGAAGGACCTGCGCACCAAACTGAAGGATGGGCTGAAGGAGCGGGGAATCAAGCTGACCTACAACCACATTCTGATGAAGGTGGTGTCCAAAGCGCTGACGGAGTTCCCGGATATCAATTCCAGCTTTGCAGACAATCTGCTGACCCACCACACCCATGTGAACATTGGCCTCGCTGTGGCCAAGGGAACCGGGCTGATCGTTCCCAACGTAAAAAGTGCCGAGGCCAAGTCTCTTTCTGAAATTGCGCAGGAGACAGAGGGCTTGATTGCCGCCACGCGGGAAGGGAAGCTCTCCATGGAGGATATGACCGGCGGCACGTTTACCATCTCCTCGCTGGGGCCTTATGGAATCACCAATTTCTCGCCCATTATCAACCAGCCGGAGCTGGCGATTCTGGGTGTGTGCGACATGGTGGATACCCCAGTGGTGCGGGATGGGGAAATTGTGATTCGTCCCATGATGAACCTGTGTCTTACCGCCGACCACCGGGTGGTGGACGGCGTGATGGCATCCAAGTTCCTCCAGCGCATTTGTGAGCTGCTGGAAAATCCGTATATGCTGCTGGTCTGACGAGATCGAGGAGAATCGGGCTTCTCCTCAATCTCCCCATCCGGTCTGTGGACTGGCACGTATGACCAAAGCGGCTGGAAATGCATTCTTGCTGAGTGCATGCGTGACAAGGACCATTCAAGTTAGTTCTCCGCTGTGCGGAAAAGCTGTTGGGGGGCCTGGCTGAGGCCGGGCCCCCTGCCTGATTGAAGAAAGAAGGACATTTATTATGGCAACTGAAGTTCTGATGCCGAAAATGGGCCTGACGATGACCGAGGGCACCATCGAGGAGTGGAAGAAAAAGGAAGGCGACACCGTGAAAGCGGGGGATATCCTGTACTCCGTGGCCACCGATAAGCTGACCAACGACGTGGAGTGTGACACCAGCGGCACGCTGCTGAAAATTCTGGTGGGTGAGGGAGAGACGGTGGCCTGCAAGACCGTGGTGGCCTACATCGGCCAGCCCGGCGAAGCCGTGCCCGCCGCAGGCGTAGCGACCGCCGCATCCTCTGCCCCTGCAGCGGAAACAGCCCCGGCAACCGTGCCCACATCCGCCCCCACGGCAACCGCGCCTGCAAACGGCGCAAGAACCGTTCTGGTGGTGGGCGGTGGTCCCGGCGGCTATGTTGCCGCCATCCGGGCCGCGCAGCTGGGCGCAAAGGTTACGCTCATCGAGCGGGAGCACTTGGGTGGCACTTGCCTGAATATTGGCTGTATCCCCACCAAGTGTCTGCTTCACAGTGCGGAGCTGATTTCCCAAATTAAAGAGCAGGGTGCGGAAATTGGCGTAAAGGTAGAGGGAGTTACAGTGGATTTCCCTCAGGTGATTTCCCACAAAAATGATATCTCCAAAAAACTGACCTCCGGTGTTGCAGGGCTTTTGAAGCTCAACAAGGTGACAAAGCTTGACGGCGAGGCTGCCTTCACCGCGCCCAAGACCCTGCTGGTGAAAAAATCCGACGGGTCCTCCGAAACCATGACTGCCGATGCCATCATCGTGGCCACTGGCTCCGTCAACTTTGCACCGCCCATTCCCGGTTTGAAGGAAAATCCCAACTGCATCGACTCCACTGGCGCACTAAGCCTTGAGAAGCTGCCGGAGAGCATGGTGGTGATCGGCGGCGGCGTGATCGGGCTGGAACTGGCCTGTGCTTACGCTGCATTTGGCACGAAGATCACCGTGGTGGAGGCGCTGGGCCATATGCTGCCCATGCTGGACGGCGATCTCACCGAAATCGGTGTGGCCCACATGAAGAAGATGGGCATGGAATTCCATTTGGAATGCCCCGTGCAGGCCGTAGAGGTTTCCCCTGTGGGTGCGAAAGTCGTCTGCAAAAATAAGGCGGGAGAAACCGTCAGCTTCGAGGCGGAGAAGGTTTTGGTGGCCATTGGCCGCCGCGCCAACACCGCATCGTTGAATCTGGAAGCCGCCGGGCTGAACAACGACCGGGGCCGCATCGTCGTCAATGAAAAGATGGAAACCAGTGTCCCCGGCGTGTACGCCATCGGCGACTGCGTGCTGGGCTATGCCCAGCTTGCCCACACCGCTTCCGCCATGGGCGAGGTGGCTGCGGAAAACATCTGCGGTGTGCCTGCGGTGTACGACGAGAAGACCAACCCCACCTGCGTGTATATGGAGCCGGAGGCCGCCGGTGTGGGCCTTACCGAGGAGCAGTGCAAGGCCAAGGGCATTGCCTACAAGGTAGGAAAATTCCCCATGAGTGCCAACGGCAAGGCTTTGATTCTCAACGGCGGCGAGGGTTTGGTGAAAATTATTGCCGACGAAAAATACGGCGAGGTTTTGGGTATGCACATCATCGGGCCACGGGCCACCGACCTTATCGCCGAGGGTGCATTGGCCATTCGGCTGGAGGCCACGGTGGAGGAGCTGATTTCCACAATTCACAGCCACCCCACCGTCACGGAGACGATGCGCGAGGCGGCGCTGAACGTGGAAAAGCGAGCCATTCATACCAAGAATTAAACGCATATCCCCTCTGAAAATGCCGCCGCCCGCCGTAAAAATACGGCGGGCGGCGGTGGTTTAAATTTTTTCGGCCTGGAGCGGGAACGTTAAAGAGCACTTACTTTGGAAATTCGAGACCCGCCTGAAATCCGTTTGCCCCGGTGACAATTACGTCTCCCGCGGCCGGAAGTCCCTCGCAGAGATACAAATTTACCTGCACACCCTCCGGGTGCTCCGGATAATTCAGAACACTGTATGTATAGCGGGTGACCTGCTGCCCCTTCAGCTCCGCCAGATCAAAGCCCTGTTCCCTTTGAAGATCGTTGTAGTCTTCGTAATCTTCCGTCAATGGGTCCGGAATGCGAATTTGCAGAGTGGATACGGGATCGGGTGAAACCTCCCAGCCCAATTCCTTTAAATAGCCGATGCGGGCTTCCTCCGTGTCCAGCCGCACGGCGCAGTCCTCCCCCGGACTGCGGAGAATCCCGCCGAGTACCACCAGCACAATTGCCAGCGCGGCAAGCAATACCACTGCCGCAAGCACCCGTTTCTTTCGCAGATGCGCCGTCCAGATGAACATAAACCAACCATCCCTTTCTCCCCGCGCGCCGTAAGCCGCCGCGCGCAAAACCATAACGTTTCGGACAAACTCTCCAACCCCTCCGTCATTTCCTTATTCCATTCGCCGCCGGGATATGCTAAAATTAAGGACAATCGCAAAGAAGAGGAGTGTGAGCCGTGGAAATGCAAAGATTGGACAAGCTGCTTTCCGGAACGGGAAAATGGTCCCGGCGGGAGGTAAAGCTGCTGGTCAAGCAGGGCCGGGTGTTAGCCGACGGCGCGCCCGCGCCTTCCCCTGAGACAAAGTACAACCCCGAGACTGCGGTTTTGGCGGTGGACGGAGAGCCTGTTGTGCTGTCCCGGTACACATGGGTGATGCTGAATAAGCCCGCAGGGGTTCTCTCCGCAACCGAGGACGGGCGGGGCAAAACGGTTTTGGAGCTTCTGCCGCCGGAGATGCAAAGGCTGGGGCTGTTTCCGGTGGGACGGCTGGACAAGGATACGGAGGGGCTTCTTCTGCTGACGAACGACGGGCAGACCGCCCACAGACTGCTTTCCCCAAAATATCATGTGGATAAGGTATATTACGCCAGAACAGCCGGGCGGCTGGAGGAAGCGGACAGATATGCGTTCGAGGCAGGCATCACGCTGGAGGACGGCCTTGTCTGCCTTCCGGCGGGGCTTGAAATTCTGTCTGTGGGGGATACCAGTGAATGCCTTGTGACCGTGCGGGAGGGGAAATTTCATCAGGTAAAGCGGATGCTGGCGTCCCGGGGGAAGCCTGTGCTGTATCTTAAACGGCTGTCCATGGGCAAATTGCCTCTGGATACGGCGCTGGAGTCCGGTGGTTTTCGGCTTCTGACGGATGGGGAGCGGCAGATGTTACAAAACGGTGGAAGAGGAATCGGTTGAAAGCTGAATATCACACAAAAAGCTGTCTAAAATTTTGTTGAAAAAAGAAAAAAAGTCTTGCATTTTAACAAAAATGTCGATATAATATGGGCATTGACAGAATGCACAAAGAAAAACGCAGAATGTGCGCTAGGAGGGCCGGCAATGTCGGGAAGAATTTTTCAGAATGTAGTCCTGCAGCTCAAGGAGAACGCGGATCGGACGGTGGGCGTGATTGACGGAGAGGGAATCGTCATCGCGTGCAGCGAGCTTTCCATGATCGGACAGCGGTGGGCTGAGTTTGTCCCCGCGATCAATACCGCGGGGGGGAGCATGGTGGTTTCCTCCGGAAAGACGTTCAAGGCACTGAACGGCTGGGGGGCGCAGTTTGACTATGCCGCGTTTGCCTTCGGCGACAACGACATCAGCAAGACAGTCTGCGCCCTTGCCGCCGTGGCGCTGAATTCCGCCAAGTCGTATTACGAGGAAAAGCACGACCGTGGCTCCTTTATCAAAGATATTATTACCGACAACATCATGCTGGGCGACATTTATATGCGTGCCAAGGAGCTGCGGGTTTCCAGCGATGTGGCCCGGGGCGTGTTTGTAATTCGCTCGCTGAAAAAGACGGAGTCCGTCCCCACCGACGCGATTCAGACGCTGTATCCCGACCGGCAGAACGATTTTGTTCTTTCTGTGGGCGAGGGAAATGTGGTTTTGATCTGCCAGCTTCCCGAGGGGGCCGGTGTCCGCGAGCTGAACAAGATCGCGGCTTCCATTGAAGAGTCGCTTCAGGTAAGCGGCGAGCCCGCCGCAGTGGTGGGTATCGGTACCGTGGCGACCCATCTGCGTGATTTGGCCAAGTCCTATAAGGAGGCGCAGATTGCCATTGAGGTGGGCAAGGTATTTGATACGGAGAAATACGTCATCAATTATGAAAACCTTGGCATTGGACGTCTGATTTATCAGCTTCCCACCACACTGTGCGAGATGTTCCTACAGGAAGTTTTCAAGAAAAATCCCATCGACGCGCTGGACAAGGAGACACTGTTCACCATTCATAAGTTCTTTGAGAACAACCTCAACGTCTCTGAAACCGCCAGAAAGCTGTTTGTCCACCGCAACACGCTGGTGTACCGGCTGGAGAAAATCAAAAAGCTCACGGGGCTGGACCTTCGGGAATTTGACGACGCAATCACCTTCAAGGTGGCGCTGATGGTCAAGAAATACCTGACCTCCCGGGGGATCGACGCCTGATTAGTACAGGAGAAAGAGCGGACGCTTCGTCCGCTCTTTTTTTCTGAGCCAAGGTGCGTTTTACTCGCTGCTCCAGCGGGAAGCACCGACAAATTCAGGAATTTTTGCGTTGGACAAAGGTTCTCGGATATGATATAATGCCAAGCTGTATGAGTGCGAAAAATGTACGAGGTGTTTCCATGCGGATTGATGTGCTGGGCGTGGGCTTTGACAATGTGACCATGGCGGAGGCCGTGGCGGAAGGGCAGCGCCTTTTGAATGCGGAGGGAGCGCATTATGTTGCGACTCCCAACCCCGAAATTATAGAGCTTTGCCGGGAGGATCCGGCGGCGCTTAGCGCCGTGAATGGCGCGGCCCTGGTTTTGCCGGACGGCATCGGCGTGATTAAGGGCGCGGCCATGCTGGGGACTCCTTTAAAGGAAAAAACGCCGGGAATTGAATTTGCGGAGCATTTGGTGGGGAAACTTTCGGAGGAAGGGAAGTCCCTCTACCTGCTGGGGGCGAAACCGGGTGTTGCCGAGGAGGCGGGAGCCCGCCTTGCTGCCCGCTATCCCGGACTGAGGATTGCCGGAACCCACGACGGTTATTTTAAAGAGGACGGTCCCGTGGTTGAAGAAATTCGCCGCAGTGGTGCTGACTGTGTGTTTGTATGCCTTGGCGCGCCGAAGCAGGAGCTTTGGATGGCGAAAAATGGAGAGGCCACCGGAGCGCGCCTGCTGTGTGGTCTGGGCGGAAGCTTGGACGTGTTCGCAGGCCGGGTGGAGCGCGCCCCGGAATTTTGGTCCCGTCATGGGCTGGAGTGGTTTTACAGGCTGTGCAAAGAGCCGCGCCGCCTTGGACGGATGATGAAGCTGCCCCTGTTTCTGGTTCATGTGCATACGGAGAGGGGACGGCGGAAATGAGCGGAAAGCTGATTGTATTCGAGGGAACCGACGGTTCCGGCAAGGCCACGCAGGCCCGGCTGATGGGAGCAAGGCTGACGGACTTGGGCGTGCCCTTCTTGGAAATTGACTTTCCCCGGTACGGAAACCCCTTTGCCGAACCTGCCAGACTGTATCTGGACGGAGCGCTTGGAAAAAATCCCGGTGATGTGGGCGCCTATGCCGCGTCCGCGCTGTTTGCAGTGGACCGGTACGCCTCCTATAAGCAGGACTGGGGCGCGGACTACGAGGCTGGAAGGCTGATTCTTGCCAACCGGTACACCACCTCCAACGCTGTGCATCAGGCATCCAAGCTTCCGCCTGCCGAACGAATGGAGTTTTTAAATTGGCTGTTTGATTTGGAGTATTGTCGTCTGGGGCTTCCAAGGCCTGACTTGGTGCTCTATCTGGATTTGCCCACGGAACTTTCGGAGCAGATGCTCCGTCAAAGGGAGCGCAGCACCGGTGTCGGTGCGGATATCCATGAGCAGGACGATGCATATTTGCGGGAATGTCGGGAGAATGCCCGACAGATTGCCCGGGACCTTGACTGGACGGTGGTGAACTGTGCCCGGGAAGGTCGGATTCGTCCTGTGGGGGAGATTCACGAAGAAGTGTGGAAGAGAGTGCAGAAATATCTGTAAAGCTTGTCCGCCTTACGGTTTGGCAAAACGGGACGCAGTGCGTCCCGTCCGCCAGTAGAGGTGGATCAGCAGCAGTTGTCGTTACAGCTGTTTCCGCAGCTATTTCCATTGAATCCGTTCCCGCAGCAGCAGAAGAAAAGAAGGATGATGATGAGCCACCAGCAGGAGTTGTTGCCATTCCCCGAGTTAAAGCACATGGATTTTCACCTCACTTAAAAGTCTTTGTGATAGTCTATGCACAGTTTTGCAAAAGGGAGACTTGGCCATCAAAATTTTTTAAACGCGCCAAAATCACAGGAGGTATGACAGGTTATGTCCGAATATAACAATCAGGAAACCGCAAGCTGGGATTCTAAGCAAGTGCGCCGGGAGGGTGGCCGTCCCTCTTCCGACCGTGGAGAGCGAGGGGAAGGACCCCGCCGCCGCCGTCGCCGCCGGCGGTTTCTCAGCGGGTGGAAATACGCGCTGTTCGTGCTGCTGACCTCTGTGCTGGTGGCAGGTCTTGGCTGGCTGCTGGTAAACGATTTTTGCGCGTTCAGCAAGCCGGATATCACAGCCACCGTCGAAATTACGGCAGACGACAACTTGAGAAGTGTTTCCAACAAGCTCAAGGATGCGGGACTTATCCAGTATAAGTGGTTCTTCCGGCTCTTCGGCGGTTTTGCTGATGCCAATGAAAAGATTGGAATCGGCAACTACGAGCTGAGTACTGAGATGGACTATATGGCGCTGATTAACGCCATGCACAATTCTTCCGGCGGCATGAACACGGATACTGTCCGCGTCACGATCCCGGAAGGGTACACCGTCCGGCAGATCATTGCCCTGCTGGCAAAAAATAATGTCAACACGGAAGCGGCCCTCACCGAGGCCGCACAGAACGGCACGTTTAGTTATGATTTTATCGACAACAGCTCCAAGGAGCTTTCCCGGCTGGAGGGATATCTTTTCCCGGACACCTATGATTTTTACGTGAATGAAAAGCCGGAAAACGCTTTGCGCCGCCTGATTTCCAACTTCTCCGCGAAGATGGACGAGGATATGATGGCACAGGTGGAGGCTTCCGGATACAGTCTCAAGGAGATTGTCACCATTGCCTCCCTCATTGAAAAAGAGACGGCGGGCGGCGATCAGGCCACGATTGCTTCTGTCATTTACAACCGGCTGGCGGACACCGGAAGCCACGGAACCTACAAAATGCTTCAGGTGGACGCGTCGCTGCTGTATGCCATTCCGGATCATGAGGGGATTATTACCAACGACGACAAAAAGGTTGATTCTCCGTACAATCTGTACAAATACGCGGGCCTGCCGCCCACGCCCATCGCAAACCCGGGCCTGAAATCGCTGCAGGCGGCGCTGAGCCCCGAAACCACCGGCTATTATTTCTACGCTCTTGGCAAGGACAGAACCCACTTCTTCTCTGCCACGCTTCAGGAGCACAATCAGTTTATTAACAGTGACCAGTATGTCGGAAATTAAGCTTCCTGAGCTGCTTTGCCCCGCAGGGGATATGGAGCGGCTGAAAATGGCCGTGGCCTACGGGGCGAACGCGGTATATCTGGCGGGCACCACCTTTGGAATGCGCTCCTTTGCCGGAAATTTTTCCGACGGAGAGCTGCCCGCCGCGGTGGAATACGCCCACAGCCGGGGCGTAAAGGTCCATTGCACGGTGAACACCGTGCCCCGTAACGACGAGGTTGCCAGCCTCCCGGCGCATCTGGAAACGCTCCAGAGCGCCGGGGTGGATGCGCTGATTGCGGCGGATATGGGTGTGTTTGCTCTGGCCGGAAAATATGCCCCACGATGCCAAAGGCACGTTTCCACGCAGGCGGGCATTGCAAACTATGAAAGCGCCCGGGCGTGGCACGATCTGGGTGCGGCGCGGGTGATTCTGGCCCGGGAGCTGAGCTTGGACGAGATTCGGGAAATTCGGGCCAAAACGCCACAGTCCCTTGAGGTGGAGTGCTTTGTCCACGGGGCCATGTGCGTGAGCTATTCGGGGCGGTGCCTTTTAAGCAACTATATGACCGGGCGGGATTCCAACCGGGGCGCCTGCGCCCAGCCCTGCCGGTATCAGTACGCACTGATGGAGGAAAAGCGCCCCGGCGAATATTTCCCGGTGTTTGAGGACGAGCAGGGAACCTATATCATGAATTCCCGGGACATGTGCATGATTGACCATCTGGACGATTTGTGCGATGCTGGGATTGACAGCCTGAAAATCGAGGGCAGGGCAAAGTCAGCCTATTACGCGGCGATTGTCACCGGGGCATACCGCCGCTGTCTGGACGCGGTGGGCGCGGGACAGCCGATAGACCCTGTGTGGCGTGATGAGGTAGACCACGTCAGCCATCGCCGCTATTCCACCGGCTTTTTTTACGGGCAGCCGGGGCAGTATGTGAAAGACTCCCGATACATTCGGGAGTGGCAGGTGCAAGCCCTTGTCACCCGCTGCGACGAAGAGGGAAACGCTACGCTGTCCCTGCGCAATAAGATGACCTGCGGCGAACAGGTGGAGATAGTGGGACCCGACTGTCGGCCCTTTGCCATGACCGTACCGGAGATGAGGAATTCGGACGGGTCCACGGTTCAGGAGATCAAAACGCCTCAGGCCGTATTTGAGATGAAGCTGCCCCAAAGCGTGCCGCCGCTGTCTTTAGTGCGGCACGCCGTGGAGCTTTCAGGTAAGTAAACGCCAGCCAGGAAAATAAGGAGAGAAACGATGAACGCAGACGTTGTGATTGTGGGCGCAGGCCCAGCCGGTATTTTTACCGCGCTGGAGATGCTGAAAAAGGGCAGTAAACAGAAAATTGTGATGGTGGAGAAGGGGCAGAGCGTGGAAAAGCGCCACTGTCCCAAGGACAAAACCGGGTTTTGCGTGAACTGCAAGCCCTATTGCCACATTACCACCGGGTTTTCCGGTGCGGGGGCCTTTTCCGACGGAAAGCTGTCTCTCTCCTATGAGGTGGGCGGCGACCTGCCCACGCTGGTGGGAGAGGATTTGGCGCAGGAGACAATCAACTACACCGACAAGATTTACCTGGACTTCGGTGCGGACGAGCATATCGAGGGCCTTGGCAACGACCTTGAGCGCAAGGAAATCCGAAAGCACGCCATTCAGGCGGGGCTGAAACTGGTGGACTGCCCCATCCGGCACCTTGGCACGGAGAAGGCCCAGAGCCTGTATTTTGCGATCGAGCAGTATTTGCAGGAGCATGGAGTGGAGATCCTGTTTGGCTACGAGTGCTCTAACATCATACTGGAGAACGACGTGTGCAAGGGTGTTTCTATCTCCAATGGAAAGACGGAGCAGGAGATTTTGGCCAAACATACCGTGGTGGCCACCGGACGCCGGGGTGCGGACTGGCTGGAGCGTCTGTGCGCCGAGCACAATATTGCCCACGCTCCCGGCACGGTGGACATCGGCGTGCGGGTGGAGGTTCGCAACGAGGTCATGGAGATGGTGAATCGGGTGCTGTACGAGTCCAAGCTGGTGGGTTATCCACGGCCCTTTAAAAACAAGGTCCGCACCTTCTGCCAGAATCCCGGCGGTTTTGTCTCGCAGGAGAATTACGACAACAATTTGGCGGTGGTCAACGGACACAGCTACAAAAACCTGAAAACCGACAACACCAATCTGGCAATTCTCTGCTCTCACAATTTCAGCGTCCCCTTCAACCAGCCTATTGCCTATGCACAGAAGGTGGGCGAGCTGACCAACATGCTGGGCGACGGGCACATTATGGTGCAGCGCTTCGGCGACATTCTGGACGGCAAGCGGACATGGCCCAAGGAGCTGGCCCAGTCCAACATCCGTCCCACGCTGCCGGACGCTGTGGCGGGGGACATTACCGCTGCTATGCCCTATCGCTCCATGGTAAACATCATTGGCTTTATTCAGGCGATGGACCATGTGGTCCCCGGCTTTGCATCTACGGAGACGCTGCTGTACTCTCCGGAGCTGAAATTTTATTCCAATCGGGTGAAGATGGACACTGACTTCAACACCAGCCTGACGGGGCTGCACTGCCTGGGCGACTCTTCCGGCTGGACGCGGGGACTGATGATGGCTTCCGTGATGGGAACCCTCATGGGCAGGAAAATTGCCGAGGAAGGCTGAGTGCGCCGCCGGTGATCCGGAGAAACGGGCTGGGAAGTACCTCCGTTTAGAGAGAAAACGGTTGAATTTTCCTAAATATGTGATAAAAGAGCGCGGAACGAATTGTTCCGCGCTTTTTTTCACGGGAATCTCCCGGCCGCGGCCATATATTTTTCCCTTGTCAAGCCTGAATTTTACTTTGATTGCGACCTGATTTTTGCACCGGCTGTCCTATAATGGGGAATACACAGCCACGTGACGCAGGGAGGGATTGGCGAAAGATGACGGTGGTGTACATAGACAGCGTGTTCGCGCTAAACGCGCTGGCGGATTATCTGCTGGTATATTCCGCCGCCCAATTAGCGGGCGCCAGACTGCGAAGAGTGCGATTCCTGTTGGCGGCGCTGTTGGGGGGCGCTTATGCGGCGGCGGTGTTTCTGCCGGGTATGGGATGGCTGACTGTTCCGCCGGTAAAAATTGCGGCAGGGGTGCTGATGGCGTTGGCGGCCTATGGCGGCGAGCCGCGTTTTTTACGGTTGACACTGCTGCTGTTTCTGGTGTCATGCGGGTTTGCCGGGTGTGTGCTGGCGCTGGGAATGGCTGCCGGCCGTGCCATGCCTATGGAAAACGGGGTGTTCTACACAAATGTGGACGCGAGAGTCCTGCTAATCTCGGCGGCAGCGGCCTATCTGGTGCTGACGGTGGTTTTCCGGGCCAGCGCCCGGCGCAGCGGGGCGGGGGGCTTTTTTGTCCCTGTGACGGTGGCGTTTTGCGGCGCCCGTGCCGCGCTGACCGCCCTGTGCGACACCGGTAACACGCTGCGTGACCCCGTGACGGGAAGACCGGTGCTGGTGGCCTCGGCGGAAAAGCTGAAGCCGCTCTGGCCGCCGGAACTGGGTCCGCTGCTGACATCCCACGCACTTCGTACGCCCGCTCAGACACTGGAGCGGCTGGCGGGGGCGGGGGCTGACATTGCGCGATTCCGCCTGCTGCCGTACAGCGCGGTGGGGGTGGAAAGTGGCCTGCTGCTGGCGGTTCGTCTGGACTGGGCCAGCGTTAACGGAAAACGGCAGGAACGGCTGCTGCTGGCGCTGTCGCCCACGTCGGTGGGAGACGGGTGCGACGCTCTTTGGGGCGAGCTGGAGGGGTACAAACCGTGCCGATAAAGATGAAAGGGAGGACCGAGAACATGCCGCATTGGCTGGAATCATTCAAAAGACTGCTCCGCCGTTTGGGGCTGCTGCCCCGGACGCCCGTCCACTATATCGGCGGCAGCGACACCCTGCCCCCGCCCCTGACTCGGGACCGGGAAACAGAGCTTTTGTCACGCATTGAGGAGACAGAGGCCCGTCAGGAGCTGATTGAGCACAATCTGCGCCTGGTGGTGTACATTGCCCGCCGCTTTGAAAATACAAAAATTAACATTGAGGATTTGATTTCCATTGGAGCAATCGGCTTAATTAAGGCCGTGGAAACGTATAACCCCAATAAAAATATTAAGCTGGCGACTTATGCCAGCCGCTGCATTGAAAATGAGATTTTGATGTACCTGCGCAAAAACGCCGGACGGAAGGGGGAGGTTTCGTTTGATGAGCCGCTGAATACCGACTGGGACGGCAATGAATTGCTTCTTTCCGACGTGCTGGGAACCGACGCGGACGTGGTAATGCGCCCCATAGAGGACGACGTGGATCGAAGCCTTTTGATCTCTGCCCTGAAAATTCTTTCTCCCCGGGAAAAAGAAATTATTACCCTGCGCTTCGGCTTGAATGGAGGACAGGAGCGGACGCAAAAGGAGGTAGCCGACCGGCTGGGTATCTCCCAGTCTTATATCTCCCGTTTGGAAAAAAGGATTATCCAGCGACTGAAAAAGGAAATTCTCCGCCTAAGTTAGAGATTTTATGACAAATTAATTTGCTTTACATTGATTGGAATTTAAGGGGAAGACTCTACTCCTAAGTAAAAAAGCGCCCGACCGCGCTGCGGCCGGGCGCTGAATCATTTTTCGAGAAAACTTACAACGCTTTGCCCCCAAGAGACAAAAATAAGAATCTATCGGCGGGTTTCAGCCTGCAAGGACTGCGGTTCCTTTTTAGGCGCTGCCGGAATCGTTTACGATGCAGCAGTGTTTCTGCTTTTCACGGCGGCGAGTGGGCCGTGGAAAATATTTCTTGCAAGGAAAATATCAGGCTGCCCATCTTTGACGGGCAGCCTGATATGGAGTGCAGAGAATTCTTTTCGTAACTTCAATGAAAAAAATTTGAAATAAAAGCACCCCGCCCGGCCGTGTAGACCCCGTTATAACCTGCACCTTTACGGACAGGTGGGTTGCCTACAGCACGCTTTATCGCTTCCAACATCCAGCCGCAGACAGCAGCCGGGAGGCCTGCGAACCACGGACTGATCCGGCATCCCTTATAACGAAATGTGGGTTAAAAAAGGTCTATCACGCACCGCGCAGGGTTTCTTGTGCGGATTTACATCATGGGCACGGGAAGAAATGTCAGGAGTCTTCGTCCTCCTCGTCTTCAAACAGGGCTTCCATAAACAGATCGTACACGGCGTCCAGTTCTTCGTCAGAGTCCAGAGTGGAGAGCAGCTCTTCGCCGTTTTCCATCAGAACCTTCAGAATCACCAGACCGGTATCGGGATCCTCCTCGTCGGAGTCCTCCGTTTCGGCAGGGAAGAAAGCCATGTATTTCTGGCCGTTGTGCTCCAGCGCGTCCACGAGTTCCAGTTCAATATCGGTTCCATCCTCGTCGGTAATGGTGACAAAAGTGGGGCTGAATTCCTCGCTCATAGAGGTGCCTCCTTACGGTTGGTTTCGTTGAATGTATTGTACCCGCTCTATCGGAAAAATGCAAGTGAATCAGGTGTGCAAATCGTGGGAAAATGAAATTTCAAGGCAGGTAATTTTTCCTGCACATCAAAATTTCTCCTAAATTGCGGAACTTTTCTTTATAAAAAAGCGACAATTTTGGTGTTGACAGGAATGTTAAAATGAAAGATACTATGGCGTATTATGTGCAGCCGTTTTGCCGAGGGAGGGTGAATCGGCTGCTCCCCTGAACTAAGGAAAAGGAGGTGTTCTGCAATGGAAGAGCATGGCAGACACCGGGAATCGTCCCAGCCCCGTGAGCACCGCCGCCGCCGCAGGCCCGGAAGAAATTCCATGGATACAATTTGGTTTGTAGTCCGAACGCTGCTGCTGGTTGGCATTCTCTCCGGCGCGATGATTGCCGGTATTTTCATGTATTACGTGAAAACGACGCTGACGCCCGCTTTGGACATCAATGCCGACGACTATACCATGAACCTCAGCTCTGTCATTATGTATGAGAACAGCGAGACAGGGAACTGGGAAGAGCTTCAGATGATTTACGGCGATGAGAACCGTATCTGGGTGGACTACGACCAAATTCCCAAAACCATGTGGGAGGCGGCAGTGTCCATCGAGGACGAGCGCTTCTTCAGCCACAACGGGGTGGACTGGCTGAGAACCGCCAGAGCCACGACAAATCTGTTTTTCCGCACCAGCAGTACATTCGGCGGCTCCACCATTACGCAGCAGCTGCTCAAAAACATGACTCATGACGACGACAACACGGTGAACCGCAAGGTACGGGAAATTTTCCGGGCGCTGGAGTTTGAGAAAAATTACTCCAAGGAAGAGATTTTGGAGCTGTATCTCAATCATATTTATCTGGGCCAGAAATGCTACGGTGTGCAGACCGCCGCGCAGTTTTACTTCGGCAAGGATGTGTCCGAGCTGTCGACTGCGGAGTGCGCCAGTATTATTGCCATTACCAACAATCCCTCGCTGTATGGGCCTATGTCCACCGTGGTCATCACCAACAAGGAAACCGGCGTGAAGAAAACGGCCCGGGAGATGAACAGGGACCGCCAGCAAAATATCCTGAAAAAAATGCTGGAGCTTGGATATCTGAGCCAGGAGGAATATGACCAGGCGGCGAACGAAGAGCTGAAGTTTACCGATGGCTCCGTCTCCGCGCAGGAGCTGGTTGCCGCCGACAACGTTGAAAAAAGCGGCGGAACCTCTACCGGTATCAACTCCTATTTTGTGGACAAGGTAATTCTGGACGTCTCTGAAGACTTTGCCAAGCAGCTTGGCATTACCACCGGGGCGGCGCGCAAGCGGCTTTACAATGGCGGCTATACGATTTACTGCACGGTGGATCCGCATATTCAGGAAATTGCCGAGTCCGTATATCAGGAGCGCGCCAATCTGGACGTGACCTCCTCCAGCGGACAGGACCTTCAGTCCGGCATCACCATTGTGGACCCGTCCACCGGCAATGTGAAGGCCATGGTGGGCAAGGTGGGCGCTAAGCTGGATAATCTGGGCTGGAACTATGCCGTGGGCAAGCGGCAGTGCGGCTCTGCCATCAAGCCCATTACGGTTTACGCCCCCGCACTGGACGCGGGAGTGGTCACCATGGCATCTACCTTTGACGACTATCCCGTGCGCCTGCTGAACGACAACCCATGGCCGAAAAACTCCCCGCAGGGCTATAAGGGTTGGACAACCCTTTCAAGCGGTGTTGCAAATTCTGTCAATACTGTGGCCGTTCAGGTAATTGAAAAGCTGGGCGTTAAAAACTCCTTTGACTTTGCAACGGAGAAGGAGAATCTGGGTCTGGTGGCGGACGATATCAACACGGCTGCGCTGGGTCTGGGCGGCCTGACCTACGGTGTTTCCACCGAGGAGATGGCAGCGGCCTTCGCGGTGTTTGCCAACGGCGGCGTGTACAACTCACCCCGTCTTTATACAAAGATGGAGGACAGCAACGGCAATGTCATTCTGGACAACGAGACGGAAACGCATGTTGCTGTGAAGGAAACGACCGCCTATTTCATGAATCAGCTGCTTCAGGGCGTGATGAACGGCGGAACCGCTTCCCGGTATAAGCTCTCCGGTATGGCCAGCGCCGGTAAGACCGGCACCACCAGTGACAATAAGGATCGATACTTCGTGGGCTACACGCCCTATTACGCCGCGGCGGTTTGGTGCGGTTACGACAAGCCTGAACGCATCAGCTATTCAGGAAATCCGGCGGCCTCCATGTGGCAGAAGGTGATGCAGAAAATTGCGGACGAGCAGGAGAACAAGTCCTTTACCAAGCCCACCAGCGGCCTTGTTAAGGTAACTGTGTGTGCCGACAGTGGACTTCTGGCCACGGACGCCTGCGCGTCGGATCTGCGTGGCAGCCGTGTGCGCGAGGTGGAGGTGGCTGCGGGCACCGCCCCTGTGGAAGAATGCAATCTCCACAAGTTCTATGACTACTGCACCGAGGGCAAGGTTCTTGCCACGCCGCTGTGCCCTGCTTCCAGCGTGAAGCCTGCGGCCCTGCTGGATTATACCCGGGTGGACTACGGCCCCAGCATCAAGGCAGACGACGACGCCTATCTGATTAGTTCCTTGCAGACCAAGCTGGAGGACGGAACGGTTGTACTGCCGCCTTGCCCGGTTCATCAGGACGGTGTTTTACCCACCGATCCAGACGATCAGGGACAGACGACGGATCCCGACGATGGGGGAGACACGGGGCTTGCCCCCGAAACGCCGAAAACAGAACCCGGTGGCAGCGGCTCCGGCGGCGGAACAACTACGCCAACAGAACCCACGCTGCCCACAGAGCCTACTGAGCCTTCCACCGGAATAGACGATTGGATCAACAACGTCTGGAACACGGGAAACTGATGTATCCAAAAACCCGCCGCACGGCTATGCGGCGGGTTTTTCATTTGCGAGAAACGAAAGTCTGCAAGTTCAAAAAGAGGGAAAATGGTTTCTTCAATAAAAGCGAGTGGAGCGGCCAAAACCCGGTAATTGTGAGGTTTTACGGAATCAGGCTGTCGAGTATGGACATTTCACCGAAAAATTTCCCCGGAGGTCGGAAAAATTCTTGTGTTTTTGCATTGCAACCTGTCGGCTTCTATGTTAAACTAGGCAAAGTATGAGGACAAATGACCATGGGAGGCGGACGAAATGGGCAGAGAGGTCAAATTTTATATCGTAGCGGCGGACGCCCTGCCGGAAATTTTTGTAAAGGTGGCGGAAGCCAAGCGCATGATTCAAACCGGCGAGGTAAACACGGTGGGCGCGGCTACCCGGATGGCGGGCATCAGCCGCAGCGCGTTTTATAAGTACAAGGATTCCGTGCAGCCTTTCAACGATTTGAAATCGGAGCACATCATCACCTTTTACGGAATGCTGAAAGATGCACCGGGCGTGCTGAGTCGCGTCCTGTCAGGCTTTGCCGGGGCAGGCGCCAACATCCTGACCATTAATCAGAGCATTCCTACCAACGGCTGTGCCGCTGTTACCGTCTCTGCGGAAATTTCGGACATGGAGATGACGCTGGAGGCATTTTTAGAGCAGGTTTCCAGTGTTGAGGGCGTGGTCCGGTTTGAGGTGCTGGCCGGATAAAAGCAGCGAAAGGATCGATTCATGAGTAAGATTGCAATTTTGGGCCTTGGCACGGTGGGGACCGGCGTTGCCAAGGTGGTGGCAGAAAATGCCCGGCAGATTGAGCGCAAGCTGGGGGAGCCGCTGAGTGTGAAGTCCATTCTGGTCCGACATTTTAAGGATGGCCCCTACCGCCAACTGATGACCGACGATTTCGCAAGCATTGAGCGGGACGATGAAATCCGCGTGGTGGTGGAGACAATCGGCGGGACAGAGGCGGCCTATGAGTACACAAAGCGGGCGTTGGAGGCGGGGAAGCATGTGGTGACCGCCAACAAGCAGTTGGTGGCTGAAAAGGGCTGGGAGCTGATGGAGCTTGCCCAGAAGAAGAACGTGAACTACCTGTTTGAAGCCAGCGTGGGTGGCGGTATTCCGGTGCTGCACCCGCTGACGGAGTGCTTGTGTGCTAACCGGGTGGATGAGATTTTCGGAATTCTCAACGGCACCACCAATTACATTCTCACCCGTATGGTCCGTACAGGGGCCTTTTTTTCCGACGCACTGCGGGAAGCACAGGCAAAGGGCTATGCCGAGGCCGACCCCACCGCCGACGTGCAGGGCATCGACGCGGGACGGAAAATCTGCATTCTGGCGGATTTGGCCTTCGGCGCACAGGTGCGGCCGGAGGATGTTCCCATGGAGGGAATTACAAAGCTGTCCCTTCGGGATGTGAAGGTGGCCCAGCGGGCGGGTTACCGCATCAAGCTGCTGGGTCGGTGCATGAGGATGCCCGGCGGGGGACGCACGGCTTATGTGGCGCCCCATCTGGTGCCGGAAGAGCACCCTATGGCCAACGTGGAGGACGTGTACAACGCCGTGGCCATCCGCGGCAGCGCCGTCGGTGAGGTGATGTTTTACGGCAGGGGCGCGGGTGAGCTGCCCACGGCTTCGGCCTGCGTGTCGGACGTGATGGAGAGTCTGCGCCGCAGTCCACGGCAGGAAGGACTTGGATGGAGCGGCGACGCTGATGGGTTTGTGGACCCCGCAGAGGTGCCTACCCGCTTCTATTTCCGCATTGAGGGCAGCCTGATGGATGCGGCAATGGCCTTCGGTCAGGTAGAGGTGCTCAGCGAGGATGGAGAAACCGGCTTTTTAACGGATTCTATCACTTTGCGGGAGGCGTTGGAAAAATCCGAGCGTCTGAATGTGCTTGCCCGGCTGCGGGTGCTGGGCTGAGCCGGGACTGATTGACCGGTTATCCATAGGAGAAGGGGTTAAAGCAAATGAGTTTGATTGTGCAGAAATTTGGCGGCACCTCGGTGAAAAACGCCGAGCGTATCCGCCACGTGGCCGAGATTATCGAGCGGACGTATCAGGCCGGGAACGACGTAATTGTGGTGCTGTCCGCTCAGGGTGACACGACGGACGACCTGATTGAGCGGGCGCAGGAGATCAATCCCCGCCCCTCCAACCGGGAGATGGACATGCTGCTGTCCGTGGGAGAGCAGATTTCTATTTCCCTGTGCGCCATGGAGCTGGAGCGGCGCGGCCTTCGCTGCGTGTCTCTGGCCGGGTGGCAGGCGGGGGTGCAGACCTCTGCAGTGTACGGCGAGGCTCGCATCAAGCGGATAGACGCGGAGCGGATTCAATCCGAGCTGGATCAGCGCCGCATCGTTCTGGTGGCGGGCTTTCAGGGAATTGACCGCACCGGAAATATCACCACGCTGGGCCGAGGTGGGTCGGATACCAGCGCCGTGGCGCTGGCGGCAACCTTCCATGCGTCGCTGTGCCAGATCTTCACGGATGTGGACGGCGTTTACACCACAGACCCCCGCCTTGTGCCAAACGCGAAAAAGCTCAGCGAGATTACCTATGACGAGATGCTGGAGCTGGCAAGTCAGGGAGCGCAGGTGCTTCACAACCGAAGCGTGGAGCTGGCAAAGAAATTTCATGTGAATTTGCAGGTCGTGTCCAGCCTGGAGGATAAGCCTGGCACGACCATCAAGGAGGTTACGAAAGTGGAAAAGACGAATATCGCAGGCGTGGTGAAGGATTCCAGCATTGCACGCATTGCCCTGGTGGGCCTGCAAAACAACCCCGGCGTAGCGTTTCAGGTCTTTGATCTTTTGAGCAAGGGCAACATCAACGTGGACGTGATTTTGCAGTCCATCGGCCGTGAAGAGACAAAGGACATCACCTTCACCGTCCACAAAAAGGACGTGGAGCAGGCTGTGGAGCTTCTGGAAGAGCACAAGACGGCTCTAAAATTCGACCATATCAACACCGACGAGCATATCGGCAAGGTGTCCATCGTGGGCATGGGGCTGATGAGCAACTGCGGCGTGGCCGCCAAAATGTTTGAGGCACTGTACGAGGCAGGCATCAACATTCAGATGATTAACACCTCCGAAATTCGCGTCTCGGTTCTGCTGGACGAGATGGACGTGGATAAGGCCGTTCGCGCCATCCACGCAAAATTTTTTGACGAAACCTGATTTTTCAAGCTCAGGAATATGAAAGGGACCAAGCGGTTCTGATTCCTCTCTGCGGCGCATAAAGTCTCAGGGAGGTGAGTCGTCCTATGAAAAATCGTTTTGCACATTTTTCCATCCGCTTTATGACGGTTCTGCTGGCGGGGCTGTTTTTATTGCTGCTTCGCTCGGTGGGGAGCAACCCGGTTTTTGCTGTGCTGACGCCTAGGTTTGCAAGTCCCTGGGAGCTGGGAAAGCTGCTGTTCTGGCCGCTGCTGCTGGCTGCGGTGATCCCTCTGCGGGACGGCGGAAGAATTTCCGAAAGACTTCCGTGGCTTACGCTGATGCCGCTGGCCGCCGTCCTTGTTTTCTGGGTGCTGACCGCCGTCAGACCGGGGCCGGGCGCGTATCTGCTGGTGTGGATTGTGCTTTCCGCCTTGGCGCTGGCGCTGGCCCAGCGGGGAATCCTTTCTAAAGGGGATCGCTCAATCTGGCTGGTTTTGGCGGTGGCAATGGGCATTTTATACATCATGCTGACTTTCCTGCCGCCTGCCTTCGGGCCTTTTTTGGACCCGGCAGATGTGGCGGCCATGGCAACCATTCCGTGCTGACGGCACGCGGGGGAAAGGGCGCCGGTGGGCGGCCCTTTCCTTGCTTTCCATGGAATTTTACAGAGGAACGGCGCGGCGTGGCCCGCGTAACAACAAGAGAGAGGAAGATACAAATGAATGCAATCGTAACGGTGGTAGGGGAGGACAAGGTCGGCATTATTGCAGGCGTGTGCACCCTTCTGGCGGAGAATAACGTCAACATTTTGGACATCACACAGACCATTATGCAGGGGAGCTTCACCATGGTCATGGCGGTGGATGTGGGCAAAGCCCAGGTGCCCATCGGGGAGCTGGGCGCGCGTCTGGACTCTCTGGGCAAACAGCTTGAAATTTCCATCCGCATTCAGCGGGAAGAAATTTTCGATGCCATGCACCGCATTTGAGGGAGAAACCATGTTAAATCAAAAGGATATTTTATCCACCATTGAAATGATTGATCAGCAGCATCTTGATATTCGCACCATTACCATGGGTATTTCCCTTCTGGATTGCTGCGACCCCGACCCTGTGCGCGCCTGCCAGAAAATTTACGATAAAATTGCGAAATCAGCAGAAAAGCTGGTGAAAACCGGAGAAGACATTGAGCGGGAGTTTGGCATTCCCATCGTTCATAAGCGGATTTCGGTCACGCCCATGGCGCTGGTGGCCGGAGCTTCCGACACGCAGGACTACGTGCCCTTTGCGCTGGCAATGGACCGGGCGGCCGGGGCCTGCGGTGTAAACTTCATCGGTGGGTATTCCGCGCTTGTGCAAAAGGGAATGACAAAGGCGGACGAAAAACTCATCCGCTCGATTCCCGAGGCGCTGGCATCTACGGAGCTGGTGTGTTCCTCCGTGAATGTTGGTTCCACAAAAGCGGGTATCAATATGGATGCGGTGGCCCTGATGGGCCGCATCGTCAAAGAGACGGCGGCACGCACCGCCGACCGGGACGGGCTTGGCTGCGCCAAGCTGGTGGTATTTTGCAACGCAGTGGAGGACAACCCCTTTATGGCCGGGGCGTTTCACGGCGTGGGCGAGGCGGAGCGTGTGATTAATGTGGGCGTTTCCGGCCCGGGCGTGGTGTGCAGCGCGTTGAAAGCCGTCCGGGGACGGCCCTTTGACGAGTTGGCGGAGACAGTGAAAAAGACTGCTTTCCGCATTACCCGTATGGGTCAGCTGGTGGCGCAGGAGGCTTCCCGTCGGCTGGACGTTCCCTTTGGCATTGTGGATTTAAGTCTTGCGCCAACTCCCGCCGTGGGCGATTCCGTGGCCCGGATTCTGGAGGAAATGGGGCTTGAAACCTGCGGCACCCACGGCACCACGGCGGCACTTGCTCTGCTGAACGACGCGGTAAAAAAGGGCGGGGTGATGGCGTCCTCCTCTGTGGGTGGGCTTTCCGGTGCATTTATCCCCGTCAGTGAGGATGAGGGCATGATTGCCGCCGCCCGGGCCGGGACGCTGACCATAGACAAGCTGGAAGCCATGACCTGCGTTTGCTCCGTGGGGCTTGACATGATCGCCGTCCCCGGTGATACCTCTGCGGACACTGTTTCCGCCATCATCGCCGATGAGGCGGCCATCGGCATGGTGAACTGCAAGACCACCGCCGTGCGCATTCTGCCTGTGCCCGGCGGAAAGGTGGGAGACACCGTGGAGATGGGCGGCCTTCTGGGCAGTGCGCCGGTGATGCCGGTTCACACAGAGTCTGCTGCCGACTTCATTACCCGGGGCGGGCGTATTCCGGCTCCGCTTCACAGCCTGAAAAATTAAAATTTTTTAAATCCGCAAAATAACGGCTCTACCAAAAAAAGCTCTAAGGCCCCCGCACCTTAAGGTGCGGGGGCCTTGGGGCAAGTATGAAGGGGGAGTTGCTAAATTAGCAGCAGGGAGTGGAGTTGCAGCCGCCGCAGTTGTTCCCGCAGCCACCGCAGTTGTTCCCGCAGCCACAGCCGCAGCTGTTGTTGTTGCCATTGCCGCAGAAGCAGAACAGAAGGATGAGGATAATGATCCAGCAGCAGTTCCCGCCGCCAAAGAAGCCGTTATTACACATAATTGGACCTCCTATGAAATCGTAGACCGACCATGCATCAGTCTCAATCCATAGTATGCGGACTCCCGTTGTGTGTTACGAAAGACGGGAAGAGGAAATCATTGCTTCGGAAAAGGAGTGCTCTGCCGAGGTGAAGACACCGCGGTTCAGCAGTGTTTGACACAGGGTTCCCCCCGTACCGGCAACCTCCGCATCCAGCGCGTACCAAGAGACGTAGACCAGATCTGCCCGCAGGAAGGGGCCTTTGGCAAGAAGGGTTCGCTCCGCAGAGTTCAAAACGCCCCGATCTACCGCACGGTCCAGTGTTCCGGTCAGATCCGTGGTGCTGGTGGAGCTGTGGCCCAGCGCACGGAGGACAAATTCCACGTATTGGTAGGAATTTACCTTCTGCCCGGGGCGGAAGGTGGTTTTGGTATAGCCGTTGCTATAACCTTTGGAGTAGGCGTAGCCCACGTATTTTGCAGGTTCGGACCCTGCCTCAATGTCGGTAAATGGGGTGGAGCCGGTATAGGCCAGGGCCGCGTCCTCCTCGCCCAGCAGGCGGATAAACATAATTAATGCCTGAAGCCGGGTAGGGGATACCTCCAGATCAAAGCCCTCGCCATAGCCGGTGAGACTGCCCCGGAACAAACGGACTGCCTTCAGGGCCGATGCGATGGCATTATAGTCTGTGGCGGAGGAAAGAGACATGCTGTACGGTCCCTGATAGGACAGCACTGCGGTTTTTCCTGTTACTGAGAAAGATGCCGACGTGTTCTCCGCCACCAGATAGCGGTGCCGGGGAAGCAGGGCGGAACCAGAGGAAACCTCCGTTCCGGTGGTTGCATCCACCACAGCGCCGGAAGAAAAGGTGACGCCAATGTCTCCCGCCAGCGGCAACACAAAGGTCCCCGTGGAGCCGGAGAGAATGTCACCGGATTTCAGCCTGGTTTCCGTCCACTCGGCCGCGCCGGGGGCTTGGGAAGCAGACGAGCCTGAACTCAGTCCGCTGATCTTCTGGCGCACCGTATCGGAAAATGTCCCATTCAAATAGGACAGGGAGACAAGCGGATCGTCGGACCCGCCGCCTGCTGCTGCGGCGTACCAGCCAACCATAGCTGACAGCAGCAAAAAGAGCGCGGGAAGCAACGCCCGTTTTTTCATAGGAACTCCTTTCACGCGCACTGGAGCGTCGCTCAGCGGTTTGCGATGCGGTAGCTCAGCGTCAGCAGGCTGTCTGCGAAGTGAATGTTTTCAAACTGGACCATGGGGTCTGTGCTGGACAGCTCAGTGTTGGTAAAATTCCAGAAGCCGCGAATGCCCAGTGCAATCAACCGGTCGGCCATCTCCTGCGCCACATGCTGCGGAATGGTCAGTGACACCACGTCCACCCGATGGGCTTGGATAAACTCGTCCAGCTCGGTCATAGAGCGGACGGGAACGCCGTTGATGCTTGTCCCTACAAGCTTTGGGTCCACGTCGAAAGCGGCGTCCACGGTAAAGCCGGTCTGAGAAAAGGGAAAGTTTTGCAAAAGCGCATGGCCCAGATTGCCCGCGCCGATCATGACAAGATGATGATTCTTGTCCACACCCAGAATGTGGCCGATTTCCGCCCGCAGCTCCTCTACATTGTAGCCGTAGCCCTGCTGTCCAAATTCGCCGAAGCAGCTGAAATCCTGCCGAATTTGAGAAGCGGTAATGTTCATCTCCTGCCCCAGAGAGTGGGAGGAAATGCGCACAACGCCGCTGTTGTGCAGGCTGTTTAGCTGGCGATAGTATCGGGGGAGGCGCCGGATTACGGCGTCGGAGATGTTTTCTTTTTTCAAAGGGATACCCCTCCTTTGACAAAATCCGTTAAATATTTCTCAAATATTAGTTTAGACCAAAATGGGAATAATGTCAATTTTTTTAACAATCTTTTTGTGAAAAAATTTTCTGAATCGGGTATTTACTTTTGTGGAATTACCTGTTATACTAATTTTTGCTGTTTGGTTGTTTCCAAATTGCAGATATGCGCCCGTAGCTCAGTTGGATAGAGCGTTAGACTCCGACTCTAAAGGCCACTGGTTCGAATCCAGCCGGGCGTACCATGCAGAAATCCCCAAAGCTTAGGGCTTTGGGGATTTCTGGTTTTATATGGGTACACATAAAAGTACACACTCAGCGCTTTTTATTTATGCTTTCATTGAATTGTACCACGTTTTGCATCAAAAATTGTGGTACAAAGGTGGTACAAAACAGGGCTACGCCTTAATTTTTATGCAAATTTGACAGAAAAAGAAAGGTAAATTGTACATGGTAATATGCTCAAAATTTGCTATACTCTATATAAAGACATAACAACCTGCAAAATATCCGAATATATAAAACAAAGGAGATGGAATGATGTCGAAAATTACTGCTGTGACAGCAAGAGAGATTCTGGATTCGAGAGGGAACCCGACAGTTGAGGTGGATGTTGCGCTGGAGAGCGGAGCCATGGGCCGGGCGGCCGTCCCTTCCGGTGCCTCCACCGGGACGAGAGAGGCCGTGGAGCTTCGGGATCATGATAAAAAGCGGTTTTATGGGAAAGGCGTTCAGACGGTTGTGGACAATGTGAAGACCATCATTGCGCCCCAAATCGTCGGTTTTGACGCGCTGGACCAAAGAAGGCTTGACCGCACGCTCATCGAACTTGACGGCACGGAGAATAAATCGCGGCTTGGCGCCAACGCAATTCTAGGCGTGTCTCTTGCCGCGGCACGGGCCGCAGCCGCGTCTTTGAATCTGCCCCTGTTCCGGTATATCGGCGGAGCGGGTGCCTGCGAGCTGCCTGTACCCATGATGAACATTCTCAACGGAGGAAAGCACGCGGATAATACCGTGGATGTGCAGGAGTTTATGATTATGCCCGTGGGCGCAGACAGCTTTGCCAAAGCCCTGCGGACGTGCGCCGAAGTATACCAGACCCTGAGGGGTGTCCTGAAGGATAAGGGGATGAACACCGCGGTGGGCGACGAAGGCGGCTTTGCCCCGGATCTGGCAACCAACGAGGATGCGCTGAAGCTGATTGTGGAGGCGATTGAAAAAGCCGGCTATCGGCCCGGAGAGGACGTGTCTATTGCGCTTGACCCTGCCTCTTCCGAATTCCGTGTTGACGGGAAATACGTTTTTGCGGGAGAAAAAGTCAGCCGTACCTCCGAAGAAATGATTGACCTTTATGCCGAGTGGATTCGCAAGTATCCCATTATCTCCCTTGAGGACGGGCTGGCCGAGGACGACTGGGACGGCTGGGCCTCTTTGACGAAACGGCTTGGCGACAAGATTCAGTTGGTGGGCGATGATATTTTTGTCACCAATCCGAAGATTCTCAAAGAGGGAATTCAAAAGCATGTGGCAAACTCCATTCTAATTAAGCTTAATCAGATTGGAACGCTGTCCGAAACGCTGGAAACAATTCAAACGGCACAGAAGGCGGGCTATACCGCCGTCGTCTCCCACCGGTCGGGAGAGACGGAGGATACTACTCTGGCGGATGTGGCCGTTGCGCTGAACGCAGGCCAGATTAAAAGCGGCGCACCCTGCCGGGTTGACAGAATCGCAAAGTACAACCAGCTTCTGAGAATTGAGGAGCTTTTGGGCAGCAGTGCTGTTTTCAGAGGAAAAGACAGCTTTTACAGCATTAAGAGATAAAGGCAGTCTCCATTCGCAAGGCGCTGCGATAAGCCGCAAGGTCCGGGCTTTAGAACGCAGTGGGCAGGCAGGAGAGACGGCATAAAAGTAAGAAAACCGCAGGAACCGATCGGTTCCTGCGGTTTTTTGTGCAAATGCAGATC
>JAEXCS010000017.1 GCA_023402075.1 Bacillota bacterium
CCCCCCTCTCGCTCGTGGTGCGTTGCCCCGCTTCTCTTTTGCGCAAATTTGATTACTGGACGTTCACGGTTCTCTGGAAGGTATCAATCCAATCGGTCTTGGCAGTGGAGATATAGGAATCGTCAAATTCCTTCAAGGCATTCACTGAATCCGCGCCGAACGCCAGATAAGACTTCAGCTCATCGGGCATGGTGGCATTTTTGCTCACGGGAGCCTCATTCAAGACCTCAGCCATTTTATCCTGTGTGGTGTCGGAGATCATATATTCCACAAACAGCTGTGCAAGCTCGGGATTTTTGCAGTCCTTTACAATGTTAACGGTGGCAGGAGCGGCAAAAGAACCCTCAGAAGCATCAACCCAAACCATGTTCAGTCCGCTCTCCGTCAGACCGGGCATATTGATATCCATAAAAACAGCAATGTTGGCCTCACCTGTTGTGAAGGCATTCACAACATCGGAGGAGGTAGAGTACCACAGATCAATATTGTCTTTCTTCTGCTGCATCAGCTCCATTGCAGGGGAGACATCCTCGTGGCTGCCACCCATGGCTTCGGCCATTGCCACAAGCATATAGGGTCCGGCGGTGGAGGTCATATCAGGCAGCGCGACCATACCGGCGTATTTGTCATCAAACAAATCCTGATAAGACGTGGGAGCGACCATACCGGCCTTTGTAAGTGCGTCGGCGTTATACATGATGCCATACCGGCAGACGGAATAGCAAGGCCCGTAGCCATCGGCGCTGACCGCAAAATCATAAAGGTTGTCCGTATCAGTCACGATAGAGGGATCGATGGTTTCAAAAAGGCCCTCCTGATTGCCGGTTTCTGCAAAACTCTTAGTAAGTAGAGCCACATCGGCGGTAGGAGCGCCTTTCTCCGCCATCAGCTTGTTCAGGCGATCGCCGTTTCCGCTGGTGGGATCGACGACGATTGTGCAGTTATAGGTTGATTCAAAATCTGCCGCCAGGGTCTTCAACCCCTCCTCGGCCCAACCCCAGGTTGCGACGACCAGCTCTGCACCGCCGAAATCCTTCGTATCTCCGGATGCGGGTGTGCTTGCAGAGGCAGAACTGCCGGACGCGGCGCTTCCGGCGCTTCCGGAGCTTCCGCAGGCCGCCAGGCCCAGCGTCATGGCTCCGGCCAGGACCAAGGCGGGGATTGCTTTCTTAGACATTTGAGTTCCTCCTTATTATCTTTCCCTTTTATATACACAGATCCGCTCCGATGGGAGGTGTACCAGCACCTTTTTTCCATTGTCCGGTTCCGTATATTCATTGACTGACGGATAAATTGTTTCGGAAAAGCAACCTTCAATTTCCAAACGGGTGGAGTGACCTTTATAAGTTGAATTTTTCACTCTGCCGGACACAGTGTTATTACCGTCGGAAGACACGAGCTCCATGCTCTCCGAGCGTATTGCAAGGATGTATGACGCACCGATTTGTAATGCATCAGCCGATTGGCTTGGGACATAAATGATATGCCCGCTGCACTCCACTGCGCGCGTTCCATCTGGGGTAAGCACTGCGGTTCCGTGCAGAAAAGTAGAAAATCCCATGAAATCTGCAACAAAAGGGCTGGAAGGATAATCAAATATTTCCTGGGGAGCTCCAATCTGCAAAATTTCCCCCATATTCATCACGATAACGCGGTCTGCAAGGGAAACGGCTTCTTCGTGGTCGTGGGTGACGATGATGGTGGTAATGTCGAGTTCTTTTTGAATCCGTTTGATTTCCACCTGCATTTCCACTCTGAGTTTGGCATCCAGATTGGAGAGCGGTTCATCCAGAAGCAAAATCGCGGGCTGCGTGATCAGCGCGCGCGCAAGAGCAACCCGCTGCTGCTGGCCGCCAGACAGCTCCCGGGGATAGCGCTTATCAAGGTTGGTAAGTTTTACAAGGGACAAAATGTTTTCGACCCGTTCGCGGATTTCCGGTGCTTTCAATTTTTGCAGCTTCAGGCCGAATGCGACGTTTTCAAAGACTGTCATATGGGGGAACAGCGCATAATTTTGAAAGAAAATTCCTACATTCCGCTTGTAAGGAGGCGTTTTACCAATATCTTTTCCGTCAACATAGATCGTCCCGGAAGATGGCTCGGTAAAGCCGGCAATCATGCGCAGGGTGGTCGTTTTTCCGCAGCCGCTTCCGCCAAGCAGCGCGATCATTTCTCCCTGAGCAACCTGTAGATTCATTTGATCAACGGCTGTAAAGTCTCCGAACTTCTTGGTCAGATCTCTTAATTCCAAAGTAGCCATCGTAACGCAGCCTTTCTGTCTTATTTTACAAACATATCCAGCCCAACAAATTTCTCCATCAAGACAATGAGAATCAAAGAGACCAGTATCAGAAGGGTCGAAATTGCCGCAAGTGTCGGGTCAAAGGTCAATTCCATATAGTTCATAATCCGAATTGGCAGCGTGATAAATTTCGGCGAGGAAAGCAGACTGCTCAAAGCAACCTCATCAAACGAGTACAAAAACGCCAGCAGCGCGCCGGCCAAAATGCCCGGCTTGGCAATGGGAATGGTGATTTTGAAGAAAACCTGAACTGGATTTGCGCCCAACGAGGTGGCAGCATCCTCCAGCGTCCAGTTAAACACATGGAGAACGGAAACCGTATTTCGAACAATGTAGGGAAGGATAATTAGAAAGTGTCCGATGAAAATCCTTGCCATACCGGGAATTCCTCCGATCTGGCTGTAGACCTGGAGAAGTACGAATGCCAATGCCACGCTGGGCACATACATGGGGGAGGAAAAGTAATTTAAAAGTGCATTTTTGCCTCTGAAATCATACCGGCAGATGGAAAGAGCGGCGGTGACACCCAGAAAAATGTCCAGTGCAGTTGCCAGAAGGCCGACTTTCAAACTGTTGGCAAGCCCGTCCATAAAATGGGTGGACGATTGAAAAATATTAGAATACCACTTTAAAGAAAAACCCTGCGGCGGAAATGTTATCAGCGCTGTTGGCGTAAAAGAGGCGATCACAATGACCACCAGTGGAGCAAGCAAAAACAGCATGACCAGAACAGCAATCAACCGGCAAAGCCAGTTTCCACTTTTTTCACGCATTTTTCCCGCCTCCCATTCGTTTCATATACCCGGATGTGGACAGGACCACGACCACTTGAACGATCAGTATCACAGCAAGAAGAATATAGCTGATGGCCGAAGCCGCGCCCCAGTCGAAGTTGACGTTGATCTCCTGTACGACCATAGTTGCCATCATGCGGAACTTGGAACCACCCAGCAGCTTAGGCGTCACATAGGAGGTCATGCTCATCGTAAAAACCAGCACGCAGCCGGAAATTATCCCGGGCAGGCTGAGGGGAAAGATAACCTTGGTAAAGGTCTTAACCGGATTTGCCCCCAGGCTATAGGCTGCATATTCGACATTCGGATCAATGCTCTGCAAAATGCCCACCAGAGATAGTATCATATAAGGAATTAGCAGATGGATCATGCCAATGATGACAGCGGTTTCCGTATTGAGGATTTTCAAAGGCTGTGAAATCAGCCCAAGTGCCTGCAGCAATTGGTTCAGCAGACCGTTAGAGCCCAATATGACCATCCATCCATAGGAGCGAACCACTGCGCTGACCAAAAAGGGAAACAGAATGACCACCATCATAACGTTTTTGAGCTTTGAATGAGTCCGGGCCATATAATATGCGGTGGGATATCCAAGCAGGAGGGAAATCAATGTGGACACAAGCGAGACACGAACCGTCGTCCATAGAATATTCAGGTAAAATGAGTCGGTAAAAAAGTCGGTAAAATCGGAAAAGCCGTTGGTAAGAAGTGTTTTTGCCAGAATAAATATCATGGGAATCAAGAAAAAGACCAGCAGAGCGAGTGATGCGGGAAGCGCCAGCAGAAACGCGCGTTTTCTCTGTGTCATTTGCGCCCCTCCTCAATTCGTTCAATCAGCGGAAGGAACTGTTTATTGACAACATCCAAAAGCCCCATGTCGGTGCATTTTATTTCGGGCGACACCGCAAGCGGCATAATCGTGAAAAACGACATCAGATTTGCATGATGAAACCCCATTTGTTCGCAATCTGCAAGAAAGGCATCCAGCTTGCTGAGCAATATATCGGGTGACTCTTCACTTAAAAGGCCTGCCAATGGAAGCGGAATCAGCGTGGTGACTTTTCCGCCCCGGGCGGCGCAGATGCCCCCCTGCGTTTTGATAACAGCGTTTGCAGCCACCGCCATATCTGCTGCGCCGTTTCCGAAAACAGCAACATTATGCGAATCATGCCCATAAGTTAAAGCCACTGCGCCTTGGACATGTTCCATCCCGTCGAGAAAGGCAATGCCGTGCTGATTTTTTCCATATCGGTTAAACACGGCCATTTCAAACAGCGACGAGGTGTCCAGCGTGGGACGCCCGCTTTTCATCAAAACCGGAAGCAACCTTTGAATGCGTTTAGTTCGCATGGAAACGCCGTCCTGATGAATTACGTTTACAAGAGCTGTCCCGCTTTCAAAAGATGGGGAGACGTGCAGCGTGGGCGTGAAATCCTCTGGCTTCACAGCGGCGCAGCGAACGGTTCCGTAAAGCGTATCCGGTATTTGCGGGCGGGAAGAGGAAAGCAAAAATTTCCCGTTTTCAAACGCGAAGCTCCCCCCGCAGATCACAGCCGACGGATGCGGGTGAAGAAGATCGTTCACCAGCTGAATGTCCGCCGTCATTCCGGGAGCAATTGCGCCCACGTGGTAAAGTCTCAGCCGGTCTGCCGGATTGATTGAAGCATAGCGGATGGCACGAAGTGGGTCCAGTCCCAAGGAAATTGCCTTCTCCACAACATGGTTAAGATGTCCCTCACGCATCAGACGAGGCAGAGGGACATCATCCGTCACCAAACAGATTCGGTTTTGTATCGCAACCGTGTTCATTGCGCGGACAAGCTCCTCGCTGAGCATACATTCCTGTATCTGAACCGTAAATCCAAGAGACAGCTCTTCCAGCAGCTTTTCGGCGCTGGAGGTGGTGTGGTCGCTGTCAATGCCGGTTGCGCGAAATGCCTGCAGCCTCCGTCCGGTTAGAACGGAGGCATGTCCATCCAGAATGCACCCGCGCTCTGCTGCGGTTTCAATGACGGAAAGGATACGGGCGTCGCCGTTTGCCACGCCGTTAAAGTCCATAACTTCCCCAAGTCCGGACATGCCCGGCAAATCCAGCAGCGCCGCCGCTTCTTCGGGACCGACTTCGCAGCCGGAACCTTCAAAGCCGGGCGCAGAAGGAATGGTGGAGGGCGCCATCATCAAAACGCGCAGAGGCAGTCCCCGAGTCAGCGCGACCAGTGCCCGGACACCCTCCAGTCCCAGCACATTCCCAATTTCGTGAGGGTCTGCGGCCACTGTTGTCGTTCCGCAGGAAACCGCAATTTCCGAAAAGTATGCCGGAGTAAGCATACTGCTTTCAAGATGCATGTGGGAATCAACAAAGCCGGGCAGCGCATACTGCCCGTGACCGTCGTATTCCTCTTTTGCCATATAAGGGAAATCCATTATGCCGGTGAATGCAATGCGACCGTCCACAATGCCGATGCTGCCGGGTAAAACCATGTCCTGATATACGTTGACAATCCTGACGTTTCGGATAACAAGATCAAATGGAATTTTCCCCTGTATGGCATCGACCAGCTTTTTTAACACAGATCAGGCGCCTCCTCTGCTATATTATGGGCATTTTCAAGAAAACGAAAAAGGTCTTAAGAATCGCTCAAATCAATACGAAGAATGATCTCAGCCATCATAACGACCTGATTTCACGGAAACTTCCCGCAGGACGGGTCACGGTTTCGGAACCGTATGAAAATATGCCCGCCAGTTAGACCGACGGAAGGACAATCTGCCAGATACTGAGCCACGAGCTATTTAGCGCTCGGTAAGTTCATTCCTGTCATTGAAAAATAATTGGTTGTGCAGGTAATTAAAGGCACGCAAACACAAAACAGAGAATAAAATTGACATTTTCAACAAAATTGATATAATATATTTTATCTTTTAATCAATTGCTTGTCAATAATCCTTGGCTGAAACTGTCGATTTACCGTAAAATAGCAGCAAAGTGAAAAAGCATTTTCCACTTCTCACAATTCAACGGAAAATAGAGAGCGCAGATTATGACAAAGGAACAGGCCGAGCAAAGTGCTTGACCGGTATTCAAGCCAGCAGGGAAAATTATAGCCATAAAAAAAGATCAGAAAAAACCTATACACAGAAGTTTACAAAGGAAGCGTACATGGGATTTGGGGACAGATCTGGAAACGGAGACAAAAATTTGAACGGCTTTTTAAAGAAAGGGGAATTTGCCTGTGTTTTTACCGGAAGTACTTGCGATAGAGGAAAAAATGATTGCGTGGCGCCGCCATCTGCATAAGAAACCTGAACTCTCGTTTCAGGAGCGGCAGACGACAGACTACATATTGGAACAACTGGGCGATGTGCCGGGGCTGGAGCTTACGACACCGACCAAAACAGGCGTTGTGGCCACGCTCAAAGGCGCGCAGCCCGGCAGAGTGATTGCATTGCGCGCAGATATTGACGCGCTTCCCATTCAGGAGGAGACTGGTCTGCTATTTGCATCCGAAACAGACGGAGTGATGCACGCTTGTGGGCATGATGGACACACTGCTATGCAGATGGCCGCGGCAGTGCTGCTGTCTCAAAAAAGAGAACAGCTTCATGGAGAGGTTCGTTTTCTGTTTCAGCACGCAGAGGAGCTGCCGCCCGGCGGTGCAGAGGAAATGGTGAAAGCCGGCGTTATACGCGGAGTTTCAGAAATTTATGGAATGCATCTCAGCTCGTCTTTTCCAACGGGAACGTTTGGCGTTCGGTCAGGGGCTTTGACCAGCGCGACAGATCGCTTTGATATCAAAATCATTGGCAAGGGCGGTCATTCGGCGTTTCCAGAAACCTGTATCGACCCTGTCGTGACAGCAGCGCAGACGATTGTGGCGCTGCAGACGGTTGTGGCCAGAAAAATAAAGGCGATTGAGCCAGCTGTGATATCCGTATGTATGCTTCAGGCAGGACAAGCCTACAACATTATTCCGGGGGAAGTGAGTCTCACTGGCTCTACCAGAACCTTCGACAGAAAAACGCGGGAGGAGTTGCCGGGCATGTTGGAGCAGATTGTGAGAGGAATCTGTGAATCCGCGGGCGCAATGTACGAATTTCAATTTACACGCGGTTATGCGTCTGTAACAAACGATCAGGCACTCACAGACAATGGACGGCAGCTTATTCAAAGGACCTTTGGAAAGCCTGCGGTTCTTGAAATTGATCCCTTGATGCCAGGTGAGGATTTTTCCGCGTTTTTGGATGTTTGCCCCGGCTTTTTTGTGGAACTTGGTGCTCGGAATGAAAAAGAAGGCTGCACAGTTCCGCATCATAACAGTAAATACCTCATGGATGAAGCAGCCTTGCGCTATGGAGCCGCGTATTTGTATGAGCTGGTGCAGGACCGGCTTTCCTAAAACACCATATTTCCAGGGCCTTTTATTTTATCTGGTTCACTTCACGCGCAGGAGGCTGAGCGTTTGAGTCTCCCAGCCCCCACCAAATTAAAGTCATGTATGAGGATTTAAACTTATACATGACTTTTTGTTTTACCTGTTCTAAAATCAAGAGAGATTCAAGCTATTAATAATATTGCTAAAAAGGCCTATGTTCACCGGTGCAACCGAAATGCAACCGAAAGTTGCTTAATAGTTGGTAGTGGCAATCAACTATTTTTGTTAAAATGGATCCAACACAAAGGAGGAATATAAAATGAATATGAGCATTCCACTTTTACTTGGAGGGTTTGTGATCTATCTTGCTATTGCGGCAGTTATAGTCACGCTTGTTGTACTGGTTATCCGCGCACTTCTGAAGTATATCCATTCCGGCAGCGTGCGAAAGGAAAAAAGAAGGGTGACAAGGTCGCTTGGCGAAGCGCTGAAGGAAAATCGTACTCGCTGCAAAATGACACAGGAATTTGTAGCGGAGAGTATCGGTGTCAGTCGGCAGGCTGTATCAAAATGGGAAAGCGGCACTTCTGACCCAAGCACTTCAAATCTTCTGGCTCTTGCAAATCTGTACGGTATCTCAGCAGAAGATTTGCTAAAAGAAGCTGGATAACTTGGCATACGCAACGATGGTTCAAATGTTTTTCTAAAAGTGAGTGATATCCAGATTTGGCGTAGTGCGCACATTGAATCTCAGACAAAGGTACAAAAGATCGTGCCTTTGTCTGAGATTTGTAGAATTTAAATTTTAAACGTGATATAATTTATTTCCCATTGCCATGACCTTGCCGTGCCGATGGTTTATTTTCAAAATTGTGAGGTCTGTTATGAATCAAAAAGAATTGAATGAAATCCGCCGCCATATGACTCCCAATAAGACGAATATCAGCAAAATTTATGGCTGCTACGTCAATAGCAATAAAGCCATCATTTCATATCTGGAAGAATCTCTTGGAATGATGCCCCAACTGGAAACGGAAAAATATATGGTTTTTCTAAAGAAGGCTTTGTCCGGGAGTCTTGGGAAAAATCTGGTCGATATTGTTTTTTCCACGCAGCAGGTGCACGACAGCGATGAACACCGGTTGCTTACAAGCCTGACAAACTCAGATCTCAAAGATGCAGGAGCCAGAGAACAATTTTACCAAAAGGTAATACAGTCGCTGGATATGGAAGACTGCAATTATCTGATTCTCCTTGCCAGCGATGCCTATGACGTGCCGCATCGCGGGAAAGATGATGAGATTCAGGCTGATGCGTCTGACACCGTTTTCAACTACATTATCTGTGCCGTCTGTCCTGTCAGAGATGGCAAACCGGAACTCGGTTACTTTTCCGGCGAAAATGAGTTCCATGGCTATGCGACGAAGCAAATTGTCGCACCGCCCGAACTTGGCTTCATGTTTCCGACTTTTGATGACCGCGCGCCAAATATTTATAATGCGCTTTTCTATTCCAAGGACACAGCGCAGATCCACCACGAATTCATCGACGCTGTTTTTCATACGACCCCTCCTATGTCTGCTGACGAGCAAAAAGAAACATTTCAAAGTGTGCTTACTGACTCTCTGGCGGACGGGTGCAGCTATGATGTGATTCAGGCTGTGCACGAACAGATTCGCGAGCGCATTGAGCAGCACAAGGAGCGCAAAGACCCGGATTCGCTTGACATTACATCCCGTGATGTCGGACAAATTTTGCAGAGCAATGGGGTACCGCAAGAGCAGATTCAGGCATTTCAAGAAAAGTGTGGAGAGGAATTTGGCAGCGAAGCCGTGCTCAACCCGCGCAACATTATTGACAGCAGCAAGTTTGAGCTTGTCACACCCCAAGTAAAGATCTCCGTTGATCCGGAATACAGTTATATGGTTGAAACAAAAATAATTGACGGAAAAAAATACATACTCATTCCAGCTGACGATGGGGTCGAAGTGAATGGAGTTAATGTAAAAATAGCAAGGGACTAAAAAGGCTGGGTTGCCTTTGACACGCTGATACGATTACCCGAGAATGCAGGTTATTGACCTGCATTCTTATTTTATAAAGGTAATAAATTATACATGTCTAAAGGGCCTCTTTGAGCGTGCCCTGCAGAAGAGAATCCAAATTTTTTAATTAAAAAAGGCATAAAAAGAGACATGGCTTGCAGCCTTTCATAGAATGAAGTTACCACACACCATTCTGAAAAAAGACGGCAAACCATGTCCGAGAAAATTGTAAAGTTAAATGAGGAAGTAATGGAGGGGCAAATTAAGGAAGCCCTGATCGAGATGTATCTGGCTGATGTATCTGTGCGCTGTGTGGAAGATGTTGGTCCCCATAAAACGAATCATGTGAAGACGTTTTCAGGACATATTTGAACCAAAAACCCACGCAGGCATTGCTGCTAAACACAGCTTTACTTATTCCGCGCGGAACATTGTATCCAGAATTTCCTCTTTATGAATCCCGCCGAACAGCTCTGCCAGCGGAAAACGGTCCAGCACCGCCGCAGCGTCCTCCCTCCGGAAAGCACAGCCCTTCAGCGCTTCTGTCAGCTCGTCCAGCGGGGTAACGGAAAGAAAGTCGCCGTAAAAAA